>NZ_JBICVV010000001.1:161799-726747 GCF_043199295.1 Streptomyces sp. NPDC048612 | reverse complement strand
GCGCCCCCCCCCGGGGGGGCCGGCGTAGCGCGACACCTCCCCGGCCGGGGGCGGGCGGGCCGCCCCCCCCCCCCGCCCCCCCGCCCCCCGGCGGGGGGGGGGGGGCGGCCGCCCGGCCGGCCGCCGCACAAGGCAATGGCGCCGTAAAGCGACAGGAACGTACGGCTCTTTGATGGTGACGCGGCGCATGATCCGTACAAGGATGGCCGCATGTCCAACACCACTACTCCCGGGGGCGGCCCGCTGCCCCGTGAGGTCGCCGACACCTACGTCGACGCCCTCGTCGACCTGGACCCGATCACCGGCACCTTCCTCGGTGTCGCCGAGAGCTCCGGCAAGCTCCCCGACTTCTCTCCGACGGGCCAGGAAGCAGTGGCCCAGCTCGCCCGTACGACGCTGGAGAAGCTCGCCGAGGCCGAGACCCGGCCGGGCGCGGACCGCGCCGCCGAGCAGATCTGCGCCCGGCTGCTGCGCGAGCGGCTGACCGCCGAGCTGGCGGTCCACGAGGCGGGCGAGGGCCTGCGCACGGTCAGCAACCTCAGCTCTCCGCTGCACCACGTCCGTGAGGTCTTCACGGTCACCCCCGCCGAGACCGACGCGGACTGGACGGCGATCGCCCAGCGGCTGCGTGCCGTACCCGCCGCGCTGGAGGGCTACCGCGCCGCCCTCGACGCCGGCCGCAAGCGGAACCTGCCCGCGGGACCGCTCCAGGTCCGCACCGTCATCGGCCAGTTGGGCGAGTGGATCGGCACGGACCGCAGCTGGTTCGCCGAGTTCACCGACCCGGGCCCGGACGCGCTGCGCGCCGAGCTGACCGAGGCCGCCGAGGTGGCGACCGGCGCCCTCGTGGAGCTGCGCGACTGGTTCCGTGACACCTACGCCCCCGCCGTCGAAGGCGCACCGGACGTGGTGGGCCGCGAGCGCTACACCCGCCTGGCCCGCTACTTCAACGGCGCCGACCTCGACGCCGACGAGGCGTACGCCTACGGCTGGTCCGAATTCCACCGGCTACTGGCCGAGATGGAGGCCGAGGCCGAGAAGGTGCTGCCCGGCGCGAAGACGCCCTGGGAGGCGCTGGCGTGGTGCGATGAGCACGGCGAGGCCGTCGAGGGCGTCGAGGAGACCCGTCAGTGGCTCCAGGCGCTCATGGACGAGGCCATCGACGCGCTCGACGGCACCCACTTCGAACTGGCGGAACGGGTGCGCCGGGTCGAGTCACGCATCGCCCCGCCCGGTGGCGCCGCCGCCCCGTACTACACCCAGCCGTCGCTGGACTTCTCCCGCCCCGGCCGGACCTGGCTGCCGACGATGGGCGAGACCCGCTTCCCGGCGTACGACCTGGTCTCCACCTGGTACCACGAGGGCGTGCCCGGCCATCACCTCCAGCTGGCGCAGTGGGCCCATGTCGCCGACACGCTCTCGCGGTACCAGACGACGGTGGGCATCGTCAGCGCCAACGCCGAGGGCTGGGCACTGTACGCCGAGCGGCTCATGGACGAACTGGGCTTCCTGACCAGCGCGGAACGGCGCCTGGGCTACCTGGACGCGCAGATGATGCGGGCGGTCCGGGTCATCATCGACATCGGGATGCACCTGGAACTGGAGATCCCCGCCGACTCGCCCTTCCACCCGGGTGAGCGCTGGACACCGCAGCTTGCCCACGAGTTCTTCGCCCGGCACAGCAGCCGCCCTGCCGACTTCGTCGAGAGCGAGATCACCCGCTACCAGGGCATGGCCGGCCAGGCGATCGGCTACAAGCTCGGTGAACGGGTCTGGCTCCAGGGCCGGGAGGCGGCCCGCGCCCGGCACGGCGCGGACTTCGACCTCAAGGCCTGGCACATGGCGGCGCTGTCACAGGGTTCGCTGGGCCTGGACGACCTGCTGAGCGAGCTGTCGGCACTCTGACCGAGCGCTCCGGCGCGGCGGCCGGCCACGACGCAGTGCCGTTGTGGCCGGCCACCGCCGTCCGTAGGGTCCGCAGACATGCCAGCGGCGCTCGCGGCGGACCGGCCGCTCCGACTGTTCCCCGGTGACCGACTGCGTCCCCGGCATCCCGACCGCGCTTCGCGGCCGAGGCGGCGAACACCCGCACAGCGCTTCCCCCGCCCCCTCCCCCTCTCCCCCTTCGGGGGAGGGGGCGGGGGGTGGGTTCGGGGGTGGGGGGGGGAGGCACAGAAGCCGCGAACAGCCAACTCACCCGCGACGCCCCGGCCCATCGGCTCACCCGCCCGCGGCCTCCCCCATCCCGCGGCCTCACCCCACCAGCCTCACCCCGCCCCCTCACCCCCGTACGCGATGCCGGACCGTAGAGCCCGACCGGTCCTTGAGGACCTCCAGCTGGGCGGGAATCCGCGCCTTGAGGTCGGCGACATGGCTGACGATGCCGACGCTGCGGTCCCGTTCGCGCAGTGAGTCCAGCACGTCCAGCACCTCGTCCAGGGTCTGTTCGTCCAGGCTCCCGAAGCCCTCGTCGATGAAGAGGGTGTCCAGGCGGGTGCCGCCCGCCTCGTCGGTGACGACATCGGCGAGGCCGAGCGCCAGCGCGAGCGAGGCGAAGAAGGTCTCGCCGCCGGAGAGGCTGGAGGTGTCCCGCTCATGGCCGGTCCAGGCGTCGATGACATGCAGCCCCAGGCCGGAACGCCGGGCGCCGCCGGCCCGTTCGTCGGAGTGCACGAGGGCGTAGCGGCCGGCGGACATCCGGTGCAGCCGGGCGCTGGCGGCGGCCGCGACCTGTTCGAGCCGGGCGGCGAGCACGTACGACTCCAGGCGCATCCGCCGCTCGTTCTCGCTGGACGTGCCGGAGGCGAGTGCGGCGAGGCGGGCGATGCGGTCGTACGAGGCGCGCAGCGGGGCCAGCGCGCGGGCGTCGGCCTCGGCGCGGGCGGAGAGCCGGTCGAGTTCCGTGCAGCGCTCCTGGGCCGCCGCCTGGGTGGCCGAGGCGGTGCGCAGCCGGGCTGTCGCGGCCTGGTGCGCGGACTGTGCGGCGGCGGGGTCGGCAGGCGGCAGCGCCGCCGCGGCCGCGGTCTCCGGATCGGCCAACTCGGCCTCCACGGCGGCGGACTCGGCCTGCCATGCGTCGAGCCGCCCTTGCAGCGCCCGCCACTGGTCGTCGCCCAGCAACGCCTCGGCGGCGGCCTGCGGGGTGTCGAATCCGGCGCGGAAGGCGGCGTCGGACAGTCCGGCGTCGGCGTCCTTGAGCCGCCGGGCGCAGGAGGTGGCCGTACGGGACGCCTCCGCCGCCGCGGCGAGCAGGGCCACCTGCCGTTCCAGCCGGGCGGCCCGGTCGGCGACGCTCGCGCTGTCACCGCGCGCCCGGGTCAGCTCCTCCTCCAGGGCGGCCCGTTCGCGGTCCAGCGCCTCCCCGTGGGAGGTGCGGGCCGCGGCCCGGCGCTCGGCCTGCTGTTGTCCGGCGCGGCGCCGTTCGTATTCGCGCTCGGCGCGGGCGAGTGCCTCACGGGCGGCGGGGAGGTCGGCGCCCCGCGCATGGGCGCGGGTGTGCTCGGCGCGCAACTCTTCAACTTCTGCGGCGAGTTCACCGGGCGGGGTGTCCCCCGCCGTGGCGGCCGCGGCGGCCAGCGCCTCCTTGGCCGGCTGGCAGCGGGTCTCCGCCCGTCCCCGGGCCTCCTCGGCCTGCCGGTACGCCTCCCGGGCGGCTTCCTCTGCCGCCCGGTCGACATGGCCCGCTCCGGCGCGGGCCGGTCGGGGGTGCTCGGTCGCGCCGCACACCACGCAGGCCTCCCCGTCACGCAGTCCCTCCGCCAGCTCCGCGGCGATCCCGCGCAGCCTCCGGTCCTTGAGATCAAGCCAGTGCTCGTGGGCCGCCGCGGACCGCTCCCTGGCGGCGAGCAGCTCCGCTTCCGCCGCACGGACCTCCCCGCTGAGCCGGTCGCGGCGGCGGGCCGCCTCCCAGCGTTCGGCGGCCGGTTCGATACGGGCGCCGAGCTGTTCGGCGCGGGTGGCGGCCTCCTGCGCCGTCTCGATGCGCTGCTGGTGGGCGCGCTGGGCGTCGTCCCAAACGGCGAGCCACTCGGCGGCGTCGAGCAGCGTCTGCTCGTCGGCGCGTGCCTCACGGTCCAGGGCGGACCGCTCCTCGGCGAGGTCGGCGGCCCGCCGCTCGGCCCGGCGGGCCGCACCGAGCGACCCCAGGTCCTCCCGCAGCTCCCTCTCCCGTGCGGCGAGTTGCTCGCTCTCCGCGTCGGCGAGGTCCGGCGGCAGCGGGTCCCGGTGCCGCCGCTCGGCGCGCTGGACGGCGTCCAGCTCGTGCCAGGCGGCGTCGCGCAGGGCGAGCGCGGGCGCGACCTCCGCGGCCGCACGGGCCCGTTCGAGCCGCTCGCGGGTCCGCTCCCGCTCCTCGGCACGGTCTTCGAGCCGGGTGGCCCGGCGCCGGGCGTCCGCGTATCGCTGCTGGAGCCGGTCGCGTTCCCGGGCGGCTTCCCAGCGCCCGGCCGCCGCACCTTCGGCGGCCTCGGCGGTGTGCAGCGCGGAGCGGGCGACCGTCAGCCGCTCCCGTGCGCTCACCCGGGCGACCGCCGCCCTGACCAGCACCGTGTCCGCGAAGCCCGGCTCGCCGGGGCCCGGGGCGGGCAGGTCGTCGGCGCCGCCGGTACGGGCCGCCGCGGCGGAGCCGGCGGGCTCCACGGCCCCGGCCTGTCCCGGGACGGTCGCCCGCTTCGTGGCCGTCGCCGTCGCCCGGCCGCGGCCACCGGACGCCGCCGCGCGTCCGCGTGCCGGTGCGCCCTGTGCCGCCGCCCCGGCCCGGTCCGGCGCCGGGACCGAGGGGTCGGTGAGGTCGGCGCTCTCACCGGCCGCCTGCGCCATGCGGTGCGCCAGCGCCAGCAGCCGTTCGTCGCCCGCGGTGACGGTGTCCGCTGCGGCCTTGCGGCGCGCGTTCAGCTGCTCCTCCAGCGCGGCGAACCGCCGGGTGTCGAAGAGCCGTCCCAGCAGCCGGGCGCGCGCCTCGGCATCGGCCCGCAGGAATCGGGCGAAGTCGCCCTGCGGCAGCAGCACGACCTGGCAGAACTGCTCCTTGCTCATCCCGAGCAGCTGGCCGATCTCCTCACCGATCTCCTGGTGCGAACGGCTCAGCGCCTTCCAGCGCCCCCCGCCGTCCGGCCCGTCGCCACCCTCCGGCCCCTTGCCGCCCTCCGGCCCCTCGCCTCCCTCCGGTCCCGCGCCGTCCGCCGGCTCCCCGGCCGGCACGAATTCCCGCAGCCGGCTCTGCGCCTTCTCCTTCGTCGTGCCGCTGCCCCGCTTCTTGGGACGCAGCTGCTCGGGCAGCCGGGTGATCTCCAACCGGCGCTCTCCCACGGTGAGTTCGAGGACGACCTCGGTGAGAGTCAACGGGTCCGCCAGATCGCTGCGCAGCGCCTGACCGCTCTGCCGCGCCCCGGGCACCGACCCGTACAGCGCGAAGCACACCGCGTCCAGGACCGAGGTCTTGCCCGCGCCCGTCGGGCCGTGCAGCAGAAAGAGACCGTCCCGCGTCAGCCGGTCGAAGTCGATGGTCTGGGTGCCGCCGAACGGCCCGAAGGCGGTGAGGGACAGCCGGTGCAGCCTCAACGCGCCACCTCGGCCGCCATGTCGTCGACGCGTACCTCGTCGATCGCCGAACGCAGTTCGTCCCGCTCCTGCGCGTCGGCCGCGCGGCCGGACCGTACGTGTTCCACGAAGTCCTCGGCGATCTCCTGGTCACTGCGCCCGCGCAGCCGCTGCGCATACGACGCGAGCGAGCGGGTGGGCCCGTCGTCGGGGTCGAAGACCAGGCTGACGAGGTGCGGGAAGCGCTTGGCCAGCCGGGCCATGGGCTCGTGCGGGCGGGCGGTGTCGGTGAGGGTCGCCTCGACCCAGGAGTCCTCGTGCCGGTCCGCCTCGGGATCGTCCAGCAGCTGCTCCAGCCGTCCGCGGATACGGGCCAGCGGCCGCGGCACCGGGCAGTCCACCCGCTCCGCGTGCACGGCACCGCCCGCGTCGAGGTCGATGATCCACGACGACTTGCGGTGGCCGGCTTCGGAGAAGGAGTAGGCGAGCGGCGATCCGGAGTAGCGGACCCGCTCGGTGAGGGTCTGGCAGCCGTGCAGATGCCCGAGGGCGGCGTAGTCCACCCCGTCGAACACGGACACGGGCACCGAGGCGACCCCGCCGACGGTGATGTCGCGCTCACTGTCGCTGACCGCGCCGCCGGTGACGAAGGCGTGCGCGAGCACCACGGAACGCGTCCCCGTGGGCCGGCCGACGAGGTCGGCCCTGACGCGGTCCATGGCAGCGCCGAGCACCTCCGCATGGTCGGCACGGCGGGCCCCTAGGGTGTCGCGGACCATGGCCGGTTCGAGATACGGCAGCCCGTAGAACGCCACCGGGCCATGGGCGTCGGCGAGCAGCACGGGGGTGCCGCAGCCGGCCGGGTCGGTCCGGAGGTGGATGCCGGCCCGCTCCATCAGCCCGGAGCCGACGCCCAGCCGGCGGGCCGAGTCATGGTTGCCGGAGATCATCACCGTCGGGACACCGAGACCGGCGAGCCGGTGCAGGGCGTCGTCGAACAGCTCGACGGCGGCGAGCGGCGGCACGGCACGGTCATAGACATCGCCCGCGACCAGCACCGCGTCGATCTCCCGGGCCCGCACCGTCTCGACGAGATGATCGAGGAACGCGCGCTGGGCGGCGAGCAGGTTCACCCGGTGAAACGACCGCCCCAGATGCCAGTCGGAGGTGTGCAGAATTCTCACCCAGCCGCTCCGACCTGCATATTTCCCCTCCGAGAACCCACTTTTCAGCACCACCCCGACCCGGCCCGGAACCCGTCCCCCACCACGGCGACCACCGTCCGCACCCCGTCCCTTGCGG
Source organism: Streptomyces sp. NPDC048612 (assembly GCF_043199295.1). NCBI lineage: Bacteria > Bacillati > Actinomycetota > Actinomycetes > Kitasatosporales > Streptomycetaceae > Streptomyces > Streptomyces sp. NPDC048612. The sequence continues at coordinate 719,907 of NZ_JBICVV010000001.1, read as the reverse complement.
GCCTCATTCTCGCATCCGTGGCCGGTGCGGCGGGCGCAGTCGTCAGTTCCGGACCGTGTCGCGGAGACGGCCCGCCCCCTCTTCCGGGACGCTCCGCCACCCGGGGCCGGCTACGTCATGCCCGCGTCACGGACCAGCAGCGCCATCTGTACCCGGTTGGACAGATTCAGCTTGCCGAGCGCACGGCTGACGTGGGCTTTCACCGTGCCTTCGCTCATGGCCAGTTCACGTCCGATCTCCGCGTTGGACAGCCCTCGGGCCACGGCCCGGACCACCTCGCCCTCCCGGTCGGTCAGTACTGAGAGCCGCTGTCGCGCCTCGGTGGCGCCCTCCGACGCCAGTCCCGCGAAGGTGTCGATCAGCCGCTTGGTGACCTTCGGGGTCAGCATGGCGCTCCCCTCGGCGACCGTGCGGACGGCGTCGGCCAGATCCCGCGGGGAGGTGTCCTTGAGGAGGAAACCGGACGCGCCGTTGCGCAGGGCGGTGTGCACATAGTCGTCGAGGTCAAAGGTGGTCAGCATGATCACCTTGGGGCCGTTGGCCGAGCGTCGCAGCTCCTTGAGGGCGGTCAGCCCGTCCATGCCGGCCATCCTCACGTCCATCAGCACCACGTCGGGGCGGTGTTCGGCGGCCGCGGTGATCGCTGCACCGCCGTCGCTCGCCTCGCCCACCACCTCGATGCCTTCGGCCGGTTCGAGGATCATGCGCAGGCCGGCCCGGACCAGGGCTTCGTCGTCGACCAGCAAGACTCGGATCACGCGCGTTCCTCCAGGGCGGGCCGGGCGAGGGGAAATCGGGCCGAGACGGTGAATCCGCCGCCGTGGCACGGCTGGGCGGCGAATATCCCGTCGAGGAGTTCGACCCGCTCCCGCAGGCCGATCAGTCCGGTGCCACTGCCCGGCAGTGACTCGGCGGGAGCTTCCGGGGCCGTGTTGGACACCACGACCTCCAGCTCCGACTCGAGGTAGCGCACGGCGACGTCGGCGTGGGCCCTGCCGGCGTGCTTGTGGACGTTGGTGAGGGCTTCCTGTACGACGCGGTACGCGGCGTGTTCCAGCAGGGTCGGCAGCCGTTGCGGGGTGCCCTCGTCGTGCCGCGCCACGGAGACACCGGCGGCACGCGACTGATCGAGCAGCCCGTCGAGGTCCACCAGGGTCGGCTGTGGTCCGAGGCTGGGCCCGTTCCCGTCCCCCGCGCTCTTGAGCACCCCGATGACTTCCCTGAGCTGGGTGAGTGCTTCCCTGCCCGTGGTGCGGATGAGTTCCGCCGCGGCGGCCGTCTCCTCGTCCTTGGCGTTCACCTCCAGGGCCCCCGCATGCAGCACCATGAGCGACACCCGGTGAGCCACGATGTCGTGCATGTCCCGTGCGATACGGGCCCGTTCCTCCGCCCGCGCCCGCTCGGCGTGGGCGAGGTGCTCGCGCTCCCGCTGTGCGGCACGCTCCTGAATGCCGTCGATCACCTCACGGCGGGCCCTGCTCCACAGGCCCAGTGCCGCGGGGAGCCAGACGAACAGCACCGCACCGCCGAGCGACGGGAGCAGGTCCTCCCCGCCCAGGCCCGGCGTCCCGACGGCCACGCCCGTGGCCGTCGGCAGGACGGCGACGGCTCCGGCGCCGACCAGGTAGCCCACCAGGTTCCGCGGTCTGGACGAGGTGCGGGCCGCGACATACGACCCGACGCCCAGCGGTATCCAGACCGACAGCAGCAGCCAGGCCACCGCACCCATGGTGATCGCGGGCCACCGCCGGTACGGCAGCATCAGGACTGCGGCCCCGGCCACCACCCCGGTCACCACCGAGAGCACATGACCGGCCAGCGGCATCACGCCCCACTCGGCCAGCAGGTGGAGAACCGGACCGGCCGCGTGCCACAGCAGGGCACCCGCCCCGACCACGACCGCCAGCACAGTGCGTCCCCAGCGGTCCCCTAAGCGTCGCAGGCGCCGACGAAGCGCTCTTTCCCAACGTTGTGCCACGAATCGAGCCTAGTTGTTCGCGGTCGGCCCGGCTTCTGCCGTTCGTCTGCCATGTGCCGTACTTAAGTTGAGGCCGGTCTCACCTTAAGTCAGGGACTTTTCTTGCCTTTTGGGCGAAGCCGTGGGGTGGTTCACGCGCACACACTTCACGCCATGACACAGAAAACAGCTGCCGTCCGGGCCACCGGGCTCGCCAAACGCTATGGAACGGGTGACTCCCGAGTGGTCGCGCTCGCGGGGGTCGATGTGGAGTTCCGGCGCGGTGAGTTCACCGCGATCATGGGGCCGTCCGGCTCCGGTAAGTCGACGCTGATGCACTGCGTCGCCGGGCTCGACCGGGCAGACGAGGGCAGGGTGTGGATCGGGGAGACCGAGTTGACCGGTCTGCGCGACAACGCGCTCACACAACTGCGTCGCGACCGGGTCGGCTTCGTCTTCCAGTCCTTCAATCTGCTCCCCACGCTCACCGCCCTCGAGAACATCACGCTCCCCTTCGACCTGGCCGGCCGCACGCATGACCAGGACACGCTCGACCAGGTCGTCGGAGCACTGCAGCTGCAGAACCGTCTGCACCACCGGCCCAGCCAGCTCTCCGGCGGCCAGCAGCAGCGCGTGGCCTGCGCCCGGGCTCTGGTCACCCGGCCCGACGTGGTGTTCGCCGACGAGCCGACCGGCGCACTGGACTCCGCCGCCTCCGCGGAGTTACTCGGATTCCTGCGCCGCAGTGTCGACACACTCGGCCAGACCGTGGCGATGGTGACCCACGAGCCGACTGCCGCCACCTCAGCGGACCGGGTGCTCTTCCTCGAGGACGGCCGGCTCGTGGACGAGCTCCGGGCACCGACCGCGGACAGCGTGCTGGAACGCATGATGTCCTTCGAGAAGGCAGCCGTCTGATGCTGAAGGCGATGCTGCGCGACCTGCTCGCACACAAGGGCCGCATGGTGATGACGCTCATCGCCATCGCTCTCGGGGTGACGGCGACGGTCGGAAGCTGGGTGGTGAGCGACTCCATCGCCACCACCCTCACGGGCCGCGGAACCCGCGAGGATGTCGGGGTATCGGTGCAGAGCCCCGGCAAGGAGCCGCTGCTCACGCCCGCAGACCGGGCCCGACTGGCCCGCACACCCGGGGTCCGCCGCGCCGAGGGCGTACTCGTCGGCCGCGCCGGGCTGGTCGGCCGCGGCCACAAATTCGTCAGGACCACCACGGTCCTGGACCGGGCCGGCACCAACTGGAGCAACGCCGAGCGCTTCACCGTCGAGGCGGGAAGGGCACCCACGGGCCCGGGCCAGGTCGCTCTCCACAAGGCCGATGCCGACACCGCCGGTCTCGCGGTGGGTGACACCACGCAGGTGCTGCTGTCCGACGGCCGTTCCGACACGGCCAGAGTGACGGCCCTGTTCACCTACCACCGACTGGGCCCCAGGGCCACGACGGACGGGAACGAGGCGTCCGACGCGGTGCCGGTGGTGGCCTACGACACCGTGACCGCGGCCAAGTTGCTCGGCCCGCGTTTCCACCGCATCGAGCTGATCCCCACACCCGGTGCACGCCCTGGCGCGATCAAGGCGGCCGTACAACACCAGGTATCCGATGGGTTCCACATCGAGACGGGCCGTGCACTGGCCCGAGCTGCCGTGCGGCAGTCGGACTCCGAGGCACAGGACCTGCGGATGACGATGCTGCCCTTCGCCGCGGTCGCGCTCCTGGTCGGCATGTTCGTCATCGCCAACACCTTCACCCTGCTGGTCAGCCGGCGGACCCGGCAGTTCGCGCTGCTGAGGGCCGTCGGTGCGCGCAAGGGCCAGGTCCGGGCCGGGATCATCATCGAGGCCGGTGTACTCGGCCTGGCCGGCGGCACCCTCGGGACGGCGGGCGGTGTGGCACTGGGCCCCTCGATGATCGCGGTGATGCGTCCGGAGGACGATGTCGCCTTGGCCATCAGCCCGGTGGCCCTTCTGCTCGGCTATGGAGTCGCGGTGCTGGTGACGGTCCTGGCCGCCTACCGCTCCGCACGGCGGGCCGCGGCCGTCCCGCCGGTCGCCGCGCTACGCACCGCCGAGACCGTTCCCCGTGCGACCCGGTGGACCCGCAATGTCACCGGAGCCGGCTGTGTCGTCACCGGCCTCGTGATGGTCGCGGTCACGGCCGACCCCAGCGGGTCCAACCTCGCGCGGGTCGTCGGACTGGTGGGGGCGGTCCTCGGCGTCGCCGGTGTGATCGTGCTCGCGCCCTGGTTCGCCGAGGTGCTGCTCCGGCCGCTGATGCGCCTTCTCGGGGCGCGGTCGGGACCGGCGGTCCGGCTCGGGCTGCGCAACGCTGCGGGCGACCCGCGACGGACCTCCGGTACGGCGACCGCCCTGACCGTCGGGCTGGCCCTGGTCTGCGCGTTCGCCACGCTCAGTGCCTCCTTCTCGGCCCTGATCGCCTCGACGACCCGGGCGAACGTACCGGTCACCACCACGGTCCTGCAGTCCGCGGCCGGGGGCGAGTCCTCGCTCACCCCCGCCGAGGCGGAAAGGCTCAGAAAACTGCCCGGGGTCACCCAGGTGGCGGGGAGCCGCGATGTGCTGGTCGGGCTGACCTACCGGGGCGGCAGGACCGAACGCCGGATCTCCGCGATCGAGCCGGCGGGCCTCAAAGGCCCACTGACCCCTCATCTCACGGCAGGGAGCCCCGACTTGAGCCGCGGTGTGGTCATCTCGCAGAACCAGGCCGACATGCTGGACCTGGGCATGCACGACAGGATCACGCTGCATCTGGATTCCGGGACCTCCGTCACCCAGACCGTGGTGGGGATCTACGACGCCACCGAGCTGCAGGCCAGCATCTTCATGGACGTCAGCAAGGCACCACCGTCGCTGCGGAAGCAGATCACCACCCTGTACGCCTCCGGTCCCGACCCGGACGCCGCACGGGAGAACATCCGGGCGGCCTTCCACCACCGACCGGATGTGTCCGTCGGCAGTCGCGAGACCTTGGTCCAACAGGGCGTCGAGCAGCAGTCACTGGCCTTCACCCTGATGTACGCGATGTTCGGTGTCGCGATCCTGATCGCGGTGTTCGGGGTCGTCAACACCTTGGTGCTCTCGGTCATGGAGCGCACCCGTGAGATCGGGGTGATCCGCGCGGTGGGCGCCACCCCGCTGCTGGTCCGCCGCACCATCAGGGTGGAGAGCATCGTGATCTCCCTCTTCGGTGCCCTGCTCGGGGTGGCCGCCGGTGTCCCTGCGGGCGCCGTGATGCAACACGCGATGTTCGGACAGCGGTTGTGGGACTTCTCGCTCCCCGCCGGAATCATCGGCCTGTCGCTGGCCGGAATCACCCTGGCGGCCGTGCTGGCCGCGATATGGCCGGCCCGCCGGGCCGCCCGTACGAACATGCTGGCGGCGATCGCGGGCACGTAACGCCGGGCCGGGCCGGCCCGGGGCGAGAGGGGCTCAGCCGGGCACGGTGGGCCGCGACCACACCGGCCCCCTCCCTCTCTCCCCCGCGGCCGCCCGGAGTCCGGACCGGAGCGCTACAGATACCCCTCCGTGACCCACCTCGACCCGAACACGGCCACCACACCACGCCGGCACTCCCGGAGTCCGGCGATCGGCCGTCAGCCGCCACCGCCAGCCGACATCAGACCTCCCCGTACGCCTCCCCGCCGAGCTCCAGTCGCGCGGTGCCGGCGGTGGTGTCCGCGAGCCAGGCGCGAAACGCGTCGAGGTCGGACTCCGGCAGCCCGATCTCGATGTGTACCTCCGCCCCGTAGGTCACCTCGCGCACGGTCCGGCCGGTGGTGCGCAGATCGTTCTCCAGCCGGCCCGCCCGCAGGTGGTCGACGGTGACCGTCAGCAGCCGGAAGCGCCGGCGGGTGACCGTGCCCAACGCGTCCAGCGCCTCGCCGACCACGCCGCCGTATGCGCGGATGAGGCCACCGGCGCCGAGCTTGACGCCGCCGAAGTAGCGGGTGACGACGGCGACGACGTAGCGGACCTCGCGGCGCACCAGCATCTGCAGCATCGGGACGCCCGCCGTGCCGCCCGGCTCACCGTCGTCGCTCGCCTTCTGGACACCGCCGTCGGCGCCGAGGACATAGGCGAAGCAGTGGTGGCGGGCGGTGGGGTGCTCCTTGCGGATGCGCGCGATGAAGTCCTCGGCCTCGGCCTCGGTCGCGACGGGCGCGAGCGCACAGAGGAAGCGGGACTTGTTGATCTCGATCTCGTGGACACCCTCGCGCGCGAGCGTGCGGTACTGCTCCTGCATCGCACCAGCCTATGCGGCCCCGGTGACAGGCGGACAGCGGCCGGCGCCGGTGGCCCGCGCCGCGCTGAGGTGTCCGCCGTAAGGGCGCGGGGGTCCGCCGTCCGGGCGCAGTGCGCACGGCCACGCGGCGTACCCGCCCCGTCCGCACGGTGCGTCGGAGCGACGTCCGCGCTGCCCGTGGGCACTGTGAGGCCAGTGCGAGAGCCTCGTGTTTCCGGGGCCCCGCTCGTACAGGCAGGAACGGCGGGATTGCGGAGGGCTGCATGGAAGAGAGCACACAGCAGGCGATGACGGCGGGCGTGCCCGTGACGGGCGACGAGATGCCCGAGCCCCCGCCGGAGGTCATCGAGGCGGCCCGCGAGGCGCCCGACCACTGGCTGGCCATGGTGGACCTGACCTGGCAGGGAGAGGGTCCGCCTCCGCTCTGGGCGCTGATCGGCCAGTGGCGTTCGGGGCCGACGGGCGAGATCGAGGAGTGGCGGGACAATCCGGAGTACCGGCCGTCGCCCCAGATGCTGGACTGGTCCGAGCCGACGGATGCGGTGGACTGCGCGCTCCAGCTCGCCGCGACCGGTTACGGGCCGGGGCAGGACGTCTCCGAGGCGCTGGCGCGCGCGGAGGTCTCCGTGCTGGTGACCGCGACCGGGTCGCCGCTGGCCGCCGCCTCCCCCGAGGGCACCCCGGTGATCCCCGTCTACACCTCGCAGAGCTACCTGGAGTCGGTGGGCCGGCTGCTGTACGACCGCCGGCCGGTGGCCGAACTCGTCGAGCAGCTGCCGCCGGGGCACGCCCTGTACCTCAACCCGACCGGGCCGGTGAGCATGCTGGTGGACACCGAGGAGCTGCGTACGGCGCTGGCCGGGGTGTCCGGGACCGAGGCGCGGGAGCAGGCCGCGCCTGTGGCACCTCGGCCGGGGACCGGCGCCGGCGGGGCCGAGCCCGTCGGCAACAGCCGCGGCATCGGCAAGCCGGCCCGCACCGCGAAGAATGGCAAGGTCGGCGCCGGGATGGCCGGCAGCGGAGTGGCCCGCGGCGCGAACTGAGCCACCGTACAGAGACCCGCCCCGCCCGTCTTCCCCTTCGGGCGGGGCGTCTGTCGTGCGGCGCGCACCGGCTGCCGTTCACCCCGCGGTGTGGTCGTCCCCCGCGACGGGAATCTCCGGGTCCCGCCGTCCGTTGAGCCGCACAGGACCCCTTCCGACGCAGGAGGCAGTGCGTGTACGGCGACCCCAGGACGATCCGCAGAATCCTGACCGAGCTGGGCGACACGTGGGCGGTGGTGGGCCTGTCCGGCAACGAGCAGCGTGCGGCGCACGGCGTCGCGGAGGTGCTGCAGCGCTACGGCAAGCGGATCGTGCCGGTGCACCCGAAGGCCGAGAGCGTCCACGGCGAGCAGGGTTACCCCTCGCTCTCCGCGATCCCCTTCCCGGTCGACGTGGTCGATGTCTTCGTCAACAGCGAGCTGGCGGGCCCGGTCGCCGACGAGGCGGTGGCGGTCGGCGCGAAGGCGGTCTGGTTCCAGCTCGGTGTGGTCGACGAGACGGCCTGGGACCGGGTGCGCGACTCCGGCCTCGACATGGTGATGGACCGCTGCCCGGCGATCGAGATACCTCGGCTGGGCTGAGGCGGCAACGGGCGATACGTCCCGTGCGGGCCCCTGGGGCGCGCGGCCGCTAGGCGATACCCAGCCCGTCCAAGACCGTCGCGCCCGGCAGTTCGGCCAGTGCCTTGCCGGGCACGATGAGCTTGCCGCGGCGGCTGCCGCTGCCGATCAGGGCGTACGGGGTATCGACGACGGCGGCGTCCACGAGCAGCGGCCAGTCCGCGGGCAGGCCGATGGGGGTGATCCCGCCGTACTCCATCCCGCTGTCGCCGACGGCCTTGTCCATCGGTGCGAACGACGCCTTGCGGGCGCCCAGTTGACGGCGCACCACCCCGTTGACGTCGACGCGGGTGTGCGAGAGGACGACACAGGCGGCCAGGGTGGTCTCGCCGCCGCGCTTGCCGGCCACCACCACACAGTTCGCCGACTGCTCCAGGAGCCAGGGGCCGTGGTGCTCGACGAGCAGCGCGGTGTCCGCGATCGACGGATCGGTGTCGACGTGGCGCAGCTCCTCGACGGGCACCGAGCCGCTCCAGGCACGGATCGCGGCGGCCACGGGTCCGGGCAGCAGGTCCAGGCGCTCGACAGCGGGCCGGACATCGTCAAAAGCGTCCATCGGCACGGGCATACCCGCCAAGCTAACAGGCGGGGCGCCCCGGTGGCCGGGCCGTCTCAGCGGACGGCCGGGATGATCACCGACATGGTCATCTCGACCGGTTCCGTCCCGTCGTTGCGGTAGCCGTGCGCGGTCTTGGCCTCGAAGGTCGCCGAGGAGCCCGCGGGTACCTCGTGCTCCTCGCCGTCCACGGTCAGGGTCAGGGTGCCGGCCCGGACATGCAGCAGTTCGACGGTGCCGGGCGGGTGCGGATCGGAGCTGCTGCTGTCGCCCGGCATCAGTCGCCAGTCCCAGAGTTCGTACGGTCCGGGCGCCTCGGCGCCCACGAGGAGGGTGGTGGAGCTGCCTGCTTCGGTGGACCACAACCGGACCGCCTCCGCCGGGGCTACGATCCGTACCTGCGGGCCCTGTTCGAAGTCGAGGAGCGTGGTGATGCTGACGCCAAGCGCGTCGGCGATCTTGACAGTGGTCCCCACGCTCGGGTTCGTACGGGCCTGCTCGATCTGGATGATCATGCCGCGGCTGACGCCGGCGCGGGCCGCCAGCGCATCGAGGGTGAAGCCGCGCTCGGTGCGCCAGTGTTTGAGGTTGCGGGCGAGCGACTGCGTGAGCTGGTCGAGATCCGTCACAGTCCGTCCAAGTCGAGGCCAATATATTCGATTCCCTAGTGCAACCTGCTGCACTACGGTGTGGTGTACTTCAGCGTCCGGTTCACTGTACTGCGAGGTTTCACCATGACAGCGGTCTTCGCCCTGGCCACCAGCCTTCTCTGGGGGCTCGCCGACTTCGGCGGCGGACTGCTCACCCGAAGGATGCAGGCACTGACCGTGGTGGTGGTCTCGCAGACCCTGGCCGCCGTCGTGCTGGGCGCCGTCGTGCTGGCCACCGGCGGCTGGCGGGAGGCCGGGCCGCAGCTGTGGTGCGCGGTCGGCGCCGGCGTCGTGGGGCCCGCCGCCATGCTCTGCTTCTACCGCGCCCTGGCGCTCGGCCCCATGGGGGTCGTCTCCCCGCTCGCCTCGTTCGGTGCCGTGCTGGTACCACTCGGCGTCGGGCTCGTGGCGGGCGAACGGCCGGGAGCGCTCCAGGTCACCGGCATGCTGGTGGCGGTGGCCGGTGTCGTGCTGGCCGGCGGGCCGCGGATCAGCGGTGCCTCCGTGGCCGGCCGGACGATCGTCCTGACGCTGGTCTCGGCGCTCGGTTTCGGTGCGGTGATGGTGCTGATCTCGGCGGCGTCGACGACCGTCACGGGGCTCTTTCTCGCCCTGTTCGTGCAGCGGCTGTGCAATGTCGCCGTCGGCGGCGCCGCGCTCTGCGCCTCGGTGCGGCGCGGCACACCGGCGCTGCCCGAGGGCGGCCTCCCGGCCCTCCGGGACGCGCTGCCGGCACTCGCCTTCGTCGGGATCGCCGATGTCGCCGCGAACGGCACCTACGCCCTCGCCGCCCACAGCGGCCCGGTCACCATGGCGGCGGTGCTCGCCTCCCTCTACCCCGTCGTCACCACGCTCGCCGCGCTCGGCATCCTCAAGGAGCGGCTGCGGGCGGTCCAGACGGCCGGTGCCTCCCTCGCGCTGGTCGGCTCGGCGCTGCTCGCCTCCGGCGGCTGACACCTGCGGGACCGGCCGCGGGCGGCGGAGCTGATGCCGGCTCAGGACGTCTCGTACGCCTCTCCGGCCTGCTCCGCCTCCCAGGACTCCAGCGCGACCAGCTGCTGCGGGGTGACGCCCTCGGGGATCGGGACCGGGGCCGGTGTGCGCAGCGGCGGCTGCCAGCCCTGCCCGGCGTCCCAGCGGCGGACGATCCGGGCGGGCGCGCCGGCGACCACCGCATGGTCGGGGACCTCACCGCGGACCACGCCACCGGCCGCGACCACCACGTTCCGGCCCAGCCGTGCCCCGGGCAGGATCACCGCACCGGTCCCGATCCAGCTGCCGGGCCCGATGGCGACCGGCTCGCTGCGCGGCCACTGCTTACCGACCGGCACCTCGGGGTCGTCATAGCTGTGGTTGGTGGTGGTGACGTAGACACCGGGGCCGAAGAAGCAGTCATCACCGATCGTCAGCCGGACATCCGCGATCACATGGCTGCCGCGGCCCAGTACGACACCGTTCCCCAGCGTGAGAATCGGCTCCGCGCCCAGGTCGAGGTCCGGCATCATGCCGGCCGTCAGCGTCACGTCCTGGGCGATGATGCAGTGCTCGCCGAGCTCGATCCACGGGTCGCCGAAGACCGTGCCCTGCGGGTAGGCGAGCCGGGTGCCGGTGCCGATCCGGCGGAAGCGGTACGGACCCGGCCGGTCGGCCGTCACGGCCGCGGTCTGCCGCACCCAGCGCGCCCCGCGGTGGACGGCGCGCGACACGGCCCGGCGCCGCCAGGCCGCGACGGACGAGAACACGTTCTGGTTTATCGGCACCCGCACACCGTACTCAGCCCGCGGCCGGCCGGCCGCGCCCCGGGCTGTGATCTTCGCCCCACCGGCGGCCGTCCCCACCCGGCGCCGCGCCCGTCGTCTACGGTGCTGTTGGCGCGGCGCAGAACGGTGAGGAGATCCAGGATGACGGCACGGCCATTGCTTTCACCGGTGGGCGGGAAGGAGCCGAAGGTCGATCAGAAGGCCTTCACCGCCCCGACGTCCGTCGTGCTCGGCGAGGTCACCATGGGCCCGGGAGCCAGCGTCTGGTACCACACGGTGCTGCGCGCCGACTGCGGCCCGATCGTGCTCGGCGCCGACAGCAACATCCAGGACAACTGCACGGTGCATGTCGACCCCGGCTTCCCGGTGACCGTCGGCGAGCGGGTCTCGGTCGGCCACAACGCGGTGCTGCACGGCTGCACCGTCGAGGACGACGTCCTGATCGGTATGGGGGCCACGGTGCTGAACGGGGCCCACATCGGCGCGGGCTCTCTGGTCGCCGCGCAGGCGCTGGTCCCCCAGGGCATGCGGGTCCCGCCCGGCTCGCTGGTCGCCGGGGTGCCGGCGAAGGTCAGGCGGGAGCTGACCGACGAGGAGCGCGAGGGCATCAAGCTCAACGCCACGATGTACCTGGAGCTGGCGGCCCGGCACCGGGAGGACGTCACCGCCGCCGGGGAGTGAGCCGGGCGGACGGCTGAGGCCGGGTGCGGCGGGCTCCGGGCCGCACCCGGCCGGAAGTTCAGCGGCCTCGGCCCGCTGCGGCGGCCGTGAGGACGGAGGTCATCAGTTCCGCGTCGAACTGGGTGGCATCTGCGAGCCGGTGGGCACCGGAGTACGCGTTCAGCATGACCTTGGCCGTTCGGAGTGCCACAGGTGACCTGCGGACCATCGGTTTGGTCCACTGCTGGATGACCTCGTCCAGCTCGTCCTCCGCGACGACCTTGTGGAGGACGGACAGCTCGGCCGCCTTCGCCGCGTCGAAGCTGTCGCCTGTCAGGATCAACTCACGGATGCGGGCGGCGCCCGTCTCGTGCAGCAGCCGCGGCAGCGCACCACCCCATGCGGGCGGCATGCCGAGCGCCAGCTCCGGCATCCGGAAACGGCAGTTGTCCGCTCCGGCGCGCAGATCGCAGAAGAGCGCCAGCGCCAGCCCCGCTCCGATCACCCCACCGTGCAGCCTGGCAATGGTGACCGCCTGGACGTTGGCCAGGGCGTCGCAGACCCGGCGCGCCTTGCCCGCCACCGCCCGTAGCCCCGCTCCCCCGGCGTCGGCGGCGAGGAGTTCGGCGAACTCACGGCGGTCGCCGCCCAGACAGAAGTCCGCGCCCTGGCCGGAGAGGATCAGCACGCGGACTTCGGGCGCCTCCTCCAAGGCATGCAATACGGTGAGGAGTTCATCGAGGAGCGTGCCGCAAACGGCGTTGCCCGTTTCCGGACTGTCCAGCTGGACCTTGAGGACCGGCCCCTCCGATATGACACGGAGGGCCTTGAAATCTTCCATCACAACGCCTTGTCTCTTGCTTCTCTGTCTACTGTCAGCCGAAACGGCATCAGGATTGGACTACACGGAGTTCGGTGATGCGGCGGAACCCCACCCGCGAAGCCCAGACCGGGGACCCGCTGACCCGCAGACCCGGCAGCCGTCCGAGGAGCGCGGTCAGCAGTGTCGTCGCCTCGAGACGCGCCAGCGGCGCCCCCAGGCAGTAGTGGATGCCGGAGCTGAAGCTGAGGTGCGCGGCCTTGCGTCGGATGTCGAAGACACCGGGGTCGAGATGGTGCTGCGGGTCGTGGTTGGCGGCACCGATCATGAGGTGCACCATCCGGTCCTTCTCGATGTGCACTCCGGCGAGCATGGTGTCCTCGGGTGCGACACGGCTGATGATGTGGTTCGGGGAGTCGTAGCGCAGCACTTCCTCGACCGCGTCCGGAACGTGGTCGGGATGGGCACGCAGCCACCCGAACTGGCGAGGGTGCTCAAGGAGGAGCCACACCATGGTGGACAGCATGGTGGAGGTGGTCTCCGGTGCGGCCAGGAAGACCAGCAGCGCGAGGAGGTAGACGGCCTCGTCGGCCGCCTCCCGGTCGGATTCGAGAGCATCCCAGGTACGCAGCCAGCCCGAGACCGGATCGTTCCCGGGGGCCCTGCGGCGCTCCTGCACCAATTCCCTGAAGTACGACTGGAGTTGCCCGGTGGCAGCGTCGGACAGCGCGAGCTGACTCGTGGACGGCAGCAGCTCCTGGGTGAACACCTGGTCGTGGGCGAGTGCGCGCAAATACGGATAGTCGGCGGACGGCAGTTGCAGCCAGCCCCCGATGGCATTCATGGGAAGCTCTTCGCTGACCAGAGCACCGAAATCCGCTTCACCATCAGCGCGCAATTTCTCGGCGAGCCGATCAAGAAGCTGATCAACGGACTCCTCGATCGCACCCTTGAAATCGGCCATGCATTTCCGGTCAAACATATTGCCCAGAGAGCGCCGCACCCGTGTGTGATGCGGAGGATTGAGCGCGGGCAAGGTCCTGCTCATTTCACGCGATGAAGCTGCGCTCCAGCGCGTCGCCTCCCCCTGCCGAGCCCGCCACTCACTGTCCGGCACCCGCCATGTCCGATCCCGGAGCACCTGGTCACACAGGCCGTATGACGTGATCAGGTACCCGCCCCATGGTGCTGGGACCACGTCCCCCATCGATCTGAGTTCGGCGTAGAAGGGCAATGGATTCGCTTGCCCACTCGGGGTGCGCAAACGAGAGAAAAGCGAAACCACGGCCCGTCGATCAACCGCGGGGGAAGTCAGGACGGACTCCACAGCTACTCCTTGTTCAGCCGCTCACATAAAACGGGACACCCCTGCCTACCCCGGCGCCTGAACACTTATACGGTGGATACGCGCTCCACTATGTTGCAGATGTCACACCTTCCACCAGCTGAGGAATCCGCTCCACCAGCTGCCCTTCCTGGACCTGCCCTGGTTATCCTGCGAGGAGGGATTTCCGCCGGTAACGCCGGAGGGCCGACCGGACGGCCGACGCTCGTCCCGCACCGGCGTGAAGCGGGCCGGGAGCCCGTTGAGCGCCCGGTGGAACGGACCTGGCCGGTACGTCAAGCTCTCCTCGGCCACCGCCAGTTCGATGTCCGGCAGGACATTGAGGAGCTTCTCGATGGCCAGGAGCGAGATCAGCAGGGCCGGGTCCTTCGCCGGGCAGGCGTGCGGGCCCGCCCCCCACGCCAGATGCGCGCGCTTGCTGAGCGTCTGACGGCCCGACGAGACGTTCGGATCGGTGTTGGCCGCCGCGAAGCTGACGAGTACGGGGTCACCGGCGGGCAGCGTGCGCCCGGAGACCTCGACATCGTGCACCGGGTAGTGCACCGCATAGTTGGCGATCGGCGGGGAGTTCCACAGCACGTCGTTGATTGCGTCCTCGACGAGCATGCCGGCCGAATGCTGGCCACCGGTGTACTTCTCGTCGGCCAGCAGCAGGCGCAGGGCACTGGCGATGATGTTCTGCATCGGCTCCGCGCCGGCGCCTATGAGCAGCACCAGCTGGTGGATCATCTCCTCGTCGCTGAGCCCGGCCTGGTGCTGCATCAGCCACGAGGTGACGTCGTCACCGGGGTGGGTCCGCTTCAGCGCCACCAGCTCGAACAGCGACTCGGTGAGGACCTCGTTCGCCTTCTCCGCGTCGACGCCGTCGAAGATGCCGGAGAAGCCGAAGACCAGCCGGTCACCGATCTCGGCCGGGCAGCCGAACAGGTCGTTGAAGACGAGCAGCGGCAGCCACTGCGCGTAGTCGGTGACCAGATCGGCCTTGCCGCGGCTGCTGAACTGCTCGATGAGATAGGCCGCCACACGATTGACATGCCGGTTCATCCGGTGCATGTCGATCCGGGCCAGGCTGTCCGTCACGGCCTGGCGGAGCCTCAGATGAGTGGCACCGTCCGAGAACATGGCGTTCGGCCGGTGCATCATCATCGGCAGCACCGGGCTGTCCAGGGGAACCCGCCCCTCGTTCAGGGCGCGCCAACGGCGCGGGTCCCGTGCGAAGGTGTCCGGGTTCTGCAGGACGTGGAGCGCCGCCCCGTACTCCGTGACGAGTTCGGCCTCCACACCGGGCGCGAGCTCGACGGGGGCACTCGGTCCCTGCTCCCGCAGGATCTCGTAGAAGGCCTCCGGGGCGGCGGCGAATTCGGGACCGTGCAAGGGTGCCCGTGGGCCACCCGCGTGCGCGGGGCAGCCCGGCGGTGGGCTCTGGAATTCCGAGTGAGATTGCATGCCTGAACTCCTAGTTGAGGCGGGACTGGAGATATCGGACGAGCGCGATGAGTGAATCCGCCGAGGAACGTTGGTCCCGTGCGTCACAGCTGACCACTGGCGTCTCGGGAAGCAGGTCCAGTGCCTCCCGGATCTCGTCGAGGGAGTGCGAGGGCGTCCCGTCGAAACGGTTCACGGCGATGGCGTACGGGATTCCGTAGTGTTCCACCAGGTCCATGACAGGGAATGACTCGTCGAGACGCTCGGGGTCGACCAGGACGAGCGCCCCGAGCGCACCGCGCGTCATGTCCTCCCACACCTGAACGAAGCGCTGCTGCCCGGGTGTTCCGAACAGGTAGAGGACCAGCTTCTCGCTGAGTGTGAGACGGCCGAAGTCCATGGCGACGGTGGTCGTGGTCTTGCCGGGCGCGCCTTTCGGGTCGTCAATTCCGGCGCCCGCCTGCGTCATGATCTCTTCGGTACGCAGCGGCGGAATCTCGGACATGGTTCCGATGAATGTCGTCTTTCCCACCGCGAAGTGTCCGACCACGAGGATCTTCGCCGCGGTCTGCACTGAATCGCGTAGATACACGCCGTCATCCAAAGCGAGCCTGGAGCCCATTCAGCACCTCCTCCAGTATTTGCCGGTCGACAAGCTGAGCGCTAGGTATGGGCGCACGAGAGAAGAGAAATCCCTCCTGCGCGAGATCGGACACCAGAATCTTGACGACACCCACCGGCAGCTGGGTGTGCCCGGCTATCTCGGCGATCGAGAGGAAACCCCCCGAACACAGCTCCAGCAGACGGAGCTTCTCCGGATCGAGGGGTTTCGTGCGGGGCGGGTCCGCCTGCACGGTGACCAGGGTGATGAGTGAGAACTCATCGCCGTCAAGAAGATCGCGGCCGTTGGTGATGACGTACGGCCGTACTAATTCCGCTGCTTCGTGTTCCAGCTCCGGCTCGTCATCGGGTGTCATGACTGGATATCAGCCCTCTCACGCGGCGGACTGGTCAGTGCCTTGCCGAGCTGCCCCACCAACTGCTGCATACGGAACGTGATCTCCGCCATGTCGACGTCGGGAGACGCGGAAACCGCGAGATAGGCGCCTTCCCCGGCAGAAATGAGAAAGACCCAGCCATGGTCGAACTCGACCAGCGTCTGCCGCCATTGCGGACGGTTGACGGGTGCCCCACCGTGGCAGAAGTCGGCGACCGTACGGCTCAGCGACTGCATTCCGCTCATCGCGGCGGCCACGGTATCGGCGTGGTCCCGGCCGACGTCCTTCGAACGGGCCATGAGCAGACCGTCCGCGGAGACGAGGATGGCATGCTGTGCTTCGGGCAATTCCAGAGCACTGTCAAGCATCCACGACAGATCGTAGTTCACTGAACCTCAGGCCCTTCATTGCTTGCGTAGGTAGAACGACGCCCGGATTGCGTACCGCGCTGGAATGCGCCCATGACGGACGCAGTCCGCGCGCTGTCGCGTGCCGGGGTCTCACTGCTCTCGGAACTGCTCTCGGACTCGGTCGGCACGATGGAAATCGCACCGCGGCGCCGCCGCTTGGGCAGACCGCCGGCCGTCGTCTCGGCAGCCGGGCGGGCGCCGGCCGGCTGCCCCAGGGGCGCCGGACCAGGGGCCGGGGAACCGGCCGCCGGGTATCCGGGCGCGGGCTGTGCGGGGACGCCATAGGCCGGTTGACCAGCAGGGTTCTCAGGCGGCAACGGAGCGGACGCGGCCACGGCAGGACCCTCCTCGGGCTGGTGCAGAGACGTCAGTAGATCGTCGGGGAGCAGGACGACCGCGCGCACGCCACCGTAGGGAGAAGTGGTGTCCACCGACACGCTGAAGCCGTAGCGGGCGGCGAGCACACCCATGACGGTGAAACCGAACTGCGGAGGGTTGCCGAGACTGGAGACGCTGGCGGAATTCTCACTCGACAGCAGCTGCGCGGCTCGCGCCTTCTCCTCCTCGTTCATACCGACACCGGCGTCGTCGACGATGATGCAGACGCCCTTGGGAACCGGGCGGATATTGATCTCGATCACCGTTTCCGGCGCCGAATAGCTGGTGGCGTTGTCCAGCAGTTCGGCAAGCACCAGCGCCACCGGTTCCACGGCGCGGCTCACGATCGCGAAATTACTCTGCGACCGGATCTCGACGCGCGTGAAATGGCGAATACGGCCCTTCGCGCTGCGGACCACGTCGTAGAGCGACGCGTCGCTCCGGCGCCGGCCTAGCCAGCCGTCACAGAGCACGGCGATGGACTGGGCACGCCGCGCGAACTGCGAATTCATGTGGTCGATGTCGAGCAGATCCTGAAGGATCTTGTGTTCACCGTAGGTGTCCTGCAGCTTGGAAATGGCCAGCTGCTGTTCGCTCGCCAGACCCTGCAGGGTCCGCATGGCGGACTTCAGCGTGGTCTTGGTGGCTTCTTCGGCGCGGTCCTTGGCCTCTCCGACGGCCTCCGTGTAGTGATCTTCGAGATTGGCGTAGTGCTGCTTGAGCTCGGCCTTCTCTTTTTGAAGATCGGCGATCTTCCTTCTGCCGCGAATAATCGCGGTGGCAGCAAGAGGGGTACCAGCGATCAATCCCCAGAGCGCTGGATCCTGGAAATATTGCGTCATAGGACTCTCTTCGGACGACGGAGCCACCAGGTGTCGTGTGCCTGGCCGCGACGTAGAGAATCACCCACGGCCCCAGACATACGTGTACGGCCGCGCACAGTCGCCTGCCAGAAAGCCATCGATGGGCCGGCTAATGGCATAGTTCTCCCCGGGGTGGCGGTTTTCTTAGGCCAATGCGCGGAATTTCTATCTCGCCTTAGCAGGTGACTACCCGGTTGGCAAGTGCGATGATCTTAGCATCACCACAACACCCGTCGTCCAACGGCGATCTGAACAGTTGTGCATCTGAAGCGGATTCAACAAAGGGCCACTTTGCGGCCATTGGGCGCGATGCCGGTCCTGCGGCGCAACCGGTCCGCCCGCTTCCTGACGGACCGTTGATGTGCGGGCCCTCTCCCCGCGCGAACGCACCGCGCGGGTGCGGTCAGGGAAGGTCAGTGAAGATCAGCGATGCGGGGCGTCGTGGACGTAGGTGATCTCACCGCCGCCGACCCGGACGACCCGTACGGTCATGTCCCGGTCGGTGCCCCGCAGATAGTGCGCCGTGCAGTGGGTCCGGGCGCCCTTCACGGCACGCAGATCCCGCGCGCAGTCGACCGAGCGCGGCCCCCTGGGGATCACCGGAAGCGACAGATGGCCCGAGATCGAGCGGGCGACCTCCGCGCGCGGGACGGTGTCGGACGTCCCGTCCACCGCACTGGTCGCGTCCCGGTCCGTGAGCCACCGGCTGCCCGCCGTGAGGCTCCCCGCCAGCAGAGCCGTACCGGCCAGTGCCAGGCCGGCAGCTCGCAGATTCCGCACCGTTCTCCTTCCAGAGGCGCACGCCGGACACCGGCCGTGCGCACCGTGCCGGGTCACGGACCATTCTTGCCGGTGGCCCGGTTTCGGCAACAGGAGTCCCCGGACGTGCCGCCGGCCAGGCGACGGTGCGTCACACGGACGGTACGGGGCCCTGCATTCGCTCGCTGATCCAGTGCAGCGAGTCGCCCATCCGCCGGATGTAGGTGTGCCCGCTGTGCCCGCCACCCGGTATGACGTAGAGCGTGGAGTGCACCGGCCCGCCGGTGTAGTCCTTGATGAAGCGCTTCACATCGGGCACCGCCGCCTCCCGGCCGCCCAGCTCGAAGGCGAGATAGACCGGCGCTCCACGGCCCGCGGCCAGCTGCCGTGCCAGATGGCGCGGGTCATTGGCGCGCATCTCGGCCGGATGCCCCTGCCACATCGGTGAATCCGGTGCGGTGTCCGGGCCGTTGACGATGGCCGCCTTGAACTTCCGCGGTTCCTTGAGGACGGCCTTCAGCGCGGCGAACCCCCCGGACGAGGACCCCATGAACGCCCAGCCGTCGCGGCTGTCGTACGTGCGGAAGTGGGCCCGTGCGAAGTCCGGTACGTCCTCGGTGAGCCAGGTGCCCATCCTGGGCTGCCCCGGGATGTCGCTGCCGTCGTAGTACCTCCGGCCCGGATTGAGCACCGGCATCACCACGACGAACGGCAGCGTCCTGCCCTGCCGCGACCACCGTGCCATTCGCTCCTCCAGCGCGAAGCCCGGCCCGGCCCAGTAGTTGAACGGATAGCCGTAGGCGCCCGGCAGCGCGATCAGCACCGGGAAGCCGCTGTGGGCGTACCGCGCCTGGTGGTACTCCGGTGGCACCCAGGCCCAAATGGCCCCGGTGACACCGGACTTGCGGCCGTGCCAGGTCGCCCTCACGACCCTGGTGCCGTCGCGCCCGGTCGTACGGAACACGGTGAAGGACGCGCGCGGTCCGCGGGGCGGCACCACCCGCGGCTGTCCGTTGAGGGCGTCCGCGGCACGGGCCTGGCTCCGGGGCACTCCCGAGGAGTGGACGCGACCGCCGTCCTCGGCGCAGCCGGCGAGCAGCGCCAGGGCCACCACACTCACCGCAGCGCGGACGCGCAGACGCTTCATCGGGGCGTTCTCCTCGGGTACTTGGGCCGGCCGCGGGCAGCCACGCTGCCACTGCGGGTACCGGTCGCACGACACGCCTTTAAGATCGTCCACCGTGCCCGTGGCGCCGTCCCGGCCGCCCTGACCTGGCGATCCGTGCTCCCCGCGCCGTCCGGAGCCGTCTTCGCACGTCAAATGCACCGACCGCGTTTCCCTCGTTCGATGAGGCCATGGGTTGTTTACCGGCCGGTCGGTTCTGGCAAGGTTGATTCCCAATTCCGAAGGGCGCGGCGCTGTGCCGTGGTTGGGGATGACCGATGACCGCGAGGGCCGATCGCCGGCCGCTGCCCGGCGTAGTGGGACGGGGTGTTGAGCATGAGCTGGTGTCCGGCCTCTTGGACGGCGCCGGGCTCGTGACGCTCACCGGGGCCGCGGGAGTGGGCAAGAGCGTGCTGGCCCGCGCCGTCCTGGAGGAGCACACCGCCCGGCACGACGGCACGGTCCTCCGGGTCGGCTGCTGGGAGGGCCCGGCCGAGGGCGGGCCGGTGGCGGCGCTGCTCCGGGCCGCCCGGCCGGCGCAGGACGCCCGCCGGGACTCCGCGACCGCCCTGGTCCGGCGTAACTGCCCGCCCCGCACCGGTGAGCCGGTGCCCGGCCGGGCGGCGCGGACGGATGCCCCAACTGGGCACGTTCCGGCGGACGATACGGCGGTTGCCGCGCTCGCCGCGTACTGCCGGCGCCATCGTGCGACCGTGCTGCTGGACGACTGCGACCCGCTGCGCGACGCCTGCGCACAGCTCGTACGGCAACTGCTCCGGGCCGAGCCGACGCTGCGCATCGTGGCGACCGCGCGGGGCGCGCTCGGGCTGCCCGAGGAGCGGGTCGTGGAGCTGGCTCCGCTGCCGGTGACGCTGGGCGGGGGCGCCACGGGACCCGCCGTGGAGCTGCTGGCCGCGCGGGCCGGAGCCGCCACGCCGGAGCTGCTGGTCGCCGTGTGCCAGGCGCTGGAGGGCTCGCCGCTGGCGATCGCGCTGGCCGCGCACCAGCTGGACCGGATGTCGTTGCCGCAGCTCGCGGCGCAGGTGGGGGCGGACGGTCCGCTGTACTACTCGGGGCCGGCGGCGACCGTGCGGCACACCTCGCTCTACGCCGCGCAGGCCGCGGGCTACGCCCTCTGCTCGCCCACCGACCGGCGGGTCTGGGCGCGGCTCTCGGTGCTGCCCGGCGATTTCGATGCCTGGCTCGCCGGTTGTGTCTGCACCAGCTGTGACGTTCCTGCGGCAGCGGTCGAGGGTGCTGTGGAACGGCTGCTCAACGCCTCGGTCCTGGAGCGCGTACGGGACACCGGCGATGTGCACGACGACACCGGTGCCGCGCAGCCGCCGCGCTACCGACTCCCGCGCGCCGCCCGTGACTTCGGGCGGACGCAGCTGCGCGAGGCGGGCGAGGAGTCCGCAGCGCTGCGCCGGTTCCGGCAGGCGTGTGCGGCGCTCGCGGCCGAGGCCCAGATCGCCTGGCAGGGCCCGGACCAGCAGGTCGCCGTACGGCTGGTGGAGGTCGAGCAGGCCAACCTCGACGCGGCGCTGACCCGTCCCCCGCAGGACGCGGAGGACGCGCTCGGCGCACTGGAGATCGCGGTGTCGTTGTGGTTCCACTGGGCGGCCTGCGGCTTCCGCCGCGAGGGGCGGGCGCATCTGGACCGGCTGCTGCTGCTGTCCCGGGACGACACCGCGCTGCGGGCCCGTGCGCTGTGGCTGGCGGGCTATCTCGCGGCGCAGGAGCAGGCGCTCGGCGCCGCGGAGGCGCTGCTCGACCAGGCGTGGGGGGCCGCCGTGATGCACGCGGATTCCGACGGGCTGGCCCGGATCGCGCACGCGCACGGCGTACTGGAGCTGTACCGGGGAAACTCCGCGGCGGCGGTGGCCTGTCTGGAGGAGGCGGCACGGCACCGTTCCAGGGACCCGTGGTTCGGGCCGGGCCCCGCTCACAGTTGGGCGCTGCTCGCCGTCGCCCTGTCCGCGTCCGACGCGGAGCGGGCGCAGGCGGCGGCCCGTCGTGCTTGGGAGGCCCGGCACTCGGACGGCGACTTCTGGCTGTACTCGACGGTCCTCTACGCCTGTGCGGCGATCGAGCGCGTCCACGGGGAGCCGGGGTCGGCGCTGCGGGCCTGCCGTGAGGCGCTGGCGGCCAAGAAGCTCATCGGTGACCCGCTGTTCATCGCCGGAGCCCGCACCATGCTGGCCGGTCTGCGGCGTGAGGTGCGCGGCCGCGAGCCGGTGCCGGACGGTGCGGAGGAGGACCCGTGGTGGCGCACCGGCGGGCCGGACCTGCCACCGCAGCCGTTCTTCTCACGGCTGCGGGCGGGCCCTTGAGCGCCGGGGTGCCGGGGCGGCCGGCGGCCGCACGGCAGGAAGACACGCTGTGTGACGACGTTATCGCGCTCGGGATGCGCCGGTGACGGGCCGGTCGCATGCTGGGGGCATGAAGCGTGCCCCCGTGATCGTGCATCCGCCCTGCACCGGTGGTCGCCGTGTGACGCTCTACGGACAGGATCTGGGACGGGCGCTGCGCCCCGGTGACGTGGCCGCGATACTGCGCCGGGCCGGTTTCTGCGCCACGACCTTCGTCTGGGACGACACCGGTGTCTTCGAGTGGCGGGCCGGCGGCCCCGACGTCTGGCTGATGCCCTGAGGCGACGGCCGGGACCGAACTTCTCTCACCCATGAGCCAGTTGTGCCACCCGTGACGCGCGTCCGCCGGCTTTCACCGGCGGTCGGGGCGTACGGGCGCAGGACCTGGGCCACGGAGAACAAGCCCGCGGTCAGTCGACCACCGCGGCGACCCGGGTCTCCTCCGCCTCGCGTGCCGCGGCGGCCTTCTTCGCCCGGTGCTTCATGAGGAGGAAGGAGCAGAGGCCGAACAGCAGGGCCGCGACCAGCCCGAGCCAGGAGAAGCGCTTGAGCCAGGACTCGGCGACGATGCCCACGCTGTAGATCAGCGCGGTGGTACCGCCGGCCCAGACGATGCCGCCGAGGACGTTGGCGATCAGGAACTTCCAGTACGGCATCTTCAGTACGCCGGCGAGCGGCCCGGCGAAGATGCGCAGCAGGGCGACGAAGCGGCCGAAGAAGACCGCCCACATACCCCACTTGTCGAACTTCGCCTCGGCCATGGCGACATGGTCGGGGCCGAAGTGCTTGGGGAACTTGCGGCCGGCCCACTGCAGCAGGGGCTGGCCACCCTTGCGTCCGATCAGATAGCCGATGGAGTCACCGATGATCGCGCCGCCGGTGGCGCAGGCGCCCAGCACATACGGGTTGATGTGGTCCTGGGTCGCCGCGAGGATCGCGGCGCTGACGAGGACGATCTCGCCGGGCAGCGGAATGCCCAGGCTCTCCAGCCCGATGACCACCCCCACCAGGAGGTAGACGCTCACGGCCGGTACCGACTCGAGCCACTCCTGGATGTGCAACGCCGATTCCTCCGCTGATGTGTAAGGCCCCCGTGGGCCGTGAACCGGCATCCGTGACACCGTGCCGGTCAATCCCCTGGCGCACCTCGGTGCGCCCGGGAAGCGTACTCGATCGGACCGGCAGGGGACCGAATCCACGTGTGCCGCGCGACATCCGGCGCCCGGACACGGCGACGGCCCGCCGCGCGGTGCACGGCGGGCCGTGAGAGCCCCACGGTGAGGCGGCTCACTTATTGGGGCGCAGGGTCCACACGATGCTCATCTCGCCGGTCACCGCGCCGTCCTCGCGGGTGATCGCGATGTTCACGGGGAATTCGGGGCGCTCGCCGGCGTCGAGCTCGGCGACGATCTCGGCCACCGGCCGGCCCAGCTCGGCGGTGGCGGTGACCGGGCCCATGGCGAGCTTCTTGTAGCCGATCTCGGCGCGCACCGCGAGCGGCACCGCGCGGCCGAGCTGGTCACCGAAGGCCGCCATCACGATGGCGCCGCTCGCCGACTCGGCGAGGGTGAACATCGCGCCGGCGTGCGGACCGCCGACGTGGTTGTGGAAGTCGGGCTGGTCGGGCAGGCGGACCACGGCGCGCTCGGCGGTGGTCTCGGTGAACTCGAGGTTCAGGGTGCGGGCCATCGGCACGGATGCCGCCATCATTTCGCCGATCGACGGCAGGGTCTCGGAGGACATGGCGCCATGTTACCTAGCGGTAGCTTAGGTGTGAAGAGTCTGCCGCGTCACGGGCCGGGCCGTCGGCGGACGCCGGGCGGTAATCCCGTACCGCTCGTTCCCCCGCCCCGCATATCGTTGACGCCCATGTGGGCAGGACAGCAGCACAGCGGAGACAGACGGCGAAGGGGTCCGGTACGCCCCGGGCACCGGTCGGGCACCCCGGGCCGGAAGCGGTCCACCGCGGCACCGGCCCGACGGACGCGGTCTTGGTGAGGGCCCTCCCCGCCTGGGCGGGGCGTAACTATCTGCTGCTCACCGGCGCCACGGTGATCGCGAGCCTCGGCAGCTCCGGCGCCCTGATCGCGACCGCCTTCGCGGTGCTCGGCGCCGGCGGTTCCGCCACCGACGTCGGCCTGGTCGCCGCCGCGCGGACGGTCCCGCTGCTCTGCTTCCTCCTGATCGGCGGCGCGGTCGCCGACCGGCTCCCCCGGCACCGGGTCATGGTCGCCGCGAACGCCCTGAGCTGTGTCTCCCAAGGGCTGCTGGCGCTGCTCGTCCTGGCCGGAGAGCCGCAGCTGTGGCAGATGGCGCTGCTGGCCGCGCTCGGCGGCACCGGGCAGGCGTTCTTCGCGCCCGCCTCCGAGGGCATGGTGCTGGCCAGCGTCTCCGGCGAACAGGCCGGGCGCGCCTTCGCCGTGTTCCGCATCGGCATGAACGGCGCGAACATCGGCGGCGCGGCCCTGGGCGGCGCACTGGTCGCCGCGGTCGGGCCGGGCTGGGTGCTGGCCGTCGACTCCGCCGCCTTCGCGCTCGCGGCGGCGCTGCGCGCCTTCCTCGACGTCAGCGGGGTCCCCACGCGGGACGGCGGCGGCGGGGTGCTGCACGATCTGCGGGACGGCTGGCGGGAGGTGGTCTCCCGGCCCTGGCTGTGGGCGGTGGTGGTGCAGTTCTCACTGGTCAACGCGATGGTGGCGGCCGCCGAAGCGGTCTACGGGCCGCTGGTCGCCGAGCAGCATCTGGGCGGCCCCGGGCCCTGGGGGCTGGCGCTGGCCGCGTTCGGCGTGGGCACCGCGGCCGGCGGGGTGCTGATGACCCGTGTCACACCGCACCGCATGCTGCTGACCGGTTCGCTGTGTGTCTTCCCGCTGGCCCTGCCGTCCGCCGCGCTCGCCGTCCCCCTGCCCACGGCCGGGCTCTGCGCGGTCATGTTCGGCACCGGGATCGCGATCGAGGTCTTCGCGGTGACGTGGATGACGGCGCTGCACCAGGAGATTCCCGAGGAGAAGTTCTCCCGGGTGTCCTCCTACGACTGGCTCGGGTCGCTGGCCCTGGTGCCCCTGGCCACCGCGCTGGCCGGTCCCGTCCAGGACCAGATCGGCCGGACGGCCGCGCTGTGGGGCTGTTCGGCGCTGATCGTGCTGCTGACGGCGGCGGTGCTGTGCGTGCCCGACATCCGGCGTCTGACGCGGCGCACGAGCACGGAACCGGCGGCCGGGGCCCCGGCCGCCCGCGCGGCGGGGGCGACGGAACCGGACACCGCTGCGGCGGAGTGACCGGGCACGACGGCGCCGGCCCGGACCGGGCCGCCGTCAGCCCACGCTGAACGCGCCGTCCGGCGGCACCGGGGACGCCACCGCCTCGGCATCGCGTACCGGCGCCGCATCCCCGATCAGCCGCCGCAGCGCCGTACCGTGCTCGACCCGGGCCGGGAAGACGTCCCCGGCCGTCCGCCGGGCCAGGGCGGCGACCGGGAGCGGCGCGCGCGAGGCGAGCAGCACGGCGTTGCCGAAGCGGCGGCCGCGCAGCACCGAGGGCTCGGCGATCAGCGCCAGATGCTCGAAGACCGTGGCGAAGTTGGCGAGTTGGCCGCGCAGAAAGCCGAACGGCGCGCTGTCCGCGAGGTTCGCCGCATAGCAGCCGTCCGCGCGCAGCACCCGCGCTGCCGCCCGTGCGTACTCGACCGAGGTGAGCTGGGCCGGTACCCGCGCCCCGCCGAAGACATCCGCCACGATGGCATCGGCGCTGTCCTCCGGCGCCGCCTCCAGCGCCGTCCGGGCGTCCTCGGCGTGCACGGTGATCCCGTGGTCACCGGGCAGCGGCAGCTCCTCGGTCACCAGGGCGAGCAGCCCGCGGTCGGCCTCGACGACGTCCTGCCGGGAGTGCGGGCGGGTGGCAGCGAGGTAGCGCGGCAGGGTCAGCGCTCCGCCGCCCAGATGCAGCACGTCGAGCGGCTGCCCCGGTGCGGCCGCCTCGTCCAGGACGTGTGCGAGCCGGCGCACGTACTCGAATTCCAGATGGGCGGGCGCGTCCAGGTCCACGTACGACTGCGGTGCGCCGTCCACGGTCAGCAGCCAGGCGCGGGGCCGGTCGACGTCCGGCAGCAGCCGGGCGGTGCCGCAGTCCACGGTCCGGATGACGGGTATCGGCTCGGGTGCTTCGTCCACCGTCCCATTGTGCCGGTGCGGCCCCGGCGCTCCGGCCCCGGTCCCGCGGCCCGGGCCGCCGGTCAGTCCGACCAGACCCGCCGGATCTCCGCCGCCTGTGCGGCCGCCTGCCGGCGCCCCGCGCGGGCCGCGTCCGCGCGCCTGGCGGGGTCGAGGACGTTACGGCCGAAGGCCGACCTGGCCACGCGGTCGGGGGTGATCACACACACCCGGGCGCCGTGGCGCGCCAGCCGCTCGCCCTGCGCCCGGGGTCCGGCGATCGGTCCGCCGGAGGCCGCCATCGGCGCGACGACCACCACCCGGCCGTATCCGGCGGCCAGATCGGCGTTGGCGGAGGAGTGCACCCCGCCGTCGATCCAGCGGGTGCCGTCGATGGTGACCGGCGGATAGATGCCGGGCACCGCGCAGCTCGCGCCCACCGCGTCGAGCAGCCGCACCCCGCTCGTGTCGTCGAACGCGGTCCGCTCCCCCGTCGCCGCGTCCACCGCCGTGATCACCAGCCGGCGGGCCGGCCAGTCGGTCAGCCCCAGGGTCCGGGCGATCACCGCGCGCTGTTCCGCCTCGGGGGCGGTACGGGCCGTGAGCGCCAGCTTCCCCATCCGTACGCCGAAGGAGACGGTGTCCCGCGAGCGCAGCGCGATGGCCGCGAACCGGGCGAGGGCGGCCGGGCCCATACGGGCGGGCGGGCCGGGCTCCGGTGCGGCGAGCTGACGGGCGTACATCTCCTCCAGCGGCCGCTGCCGGGAGGTGAGCTGGGCACCGACGATCGATCCGGCGGAGGTGCCGATGACGACGTCGGCGTCGCCGAGGTCGACACCTGCCTCGGCGAGTCCGGCGAGCATCCCGATCTCCCAGCCGATTCCGGTGAGCCCGCCGCCGCCCAGGACCAGTGCCGTGTCCGCCATCGGTTCTCCCTCGCGCGTCGCGGCCGACCGCCCGCACCGTACGGCGCGATCACCCCCGTCATCCGTGGCGAGCAGTCTCGCACCCGGTGCGTCCCGGGGACAGCGTCCGGCCGCGCCCGGCACCTGGGAGACGCCGGGCGCGGCTGGATGACCTGCGGGTTCTACTCCTCGACGGTGCGGACCGTGCCCGCGCCGACGGTCCGGCCGCCCTCACGGATGGCGAAGCCCAGGCCCCGCTCCAGCGGTACCGCACGGCCCAGTTCGACCGACGCGGTCACCGTCTCCCCGGGACGGGCGATGCCCCGCTCGCCGAGGTCGAGGTCGCCGACCACGTCCGCGGTACGGAGGTAGAACTGCGGCCGGTAGCCGGTGGAGAGCGGCGTCCGGCGGCCGCCCTCCTCGGTGGAGAGCACATACACCTCGGCGGTGAAGCGGCGCCGCGGTGTGACACTGCCGGGCGCGGCGACCACATGCCCGCGGCGCACCTGGTCACGGTGCACACCGCGCAGCAGCAACGCGACGTTGTCGCCCGCCTCGGCGGACTCCATGGGCCTGCCGAACGTCTCCAGCCCGGTGACCGTCGTCTCGGTCTCCGCGCCGAGCACCGCGACCCGGTCGCCGACCCGCACCGTGCCGCGCTCGACGGCTCCGGTGACGACCGTGCCACGCCCGGTGATGGTCAGCACGTTCTCCACCGGCAGCAGGAACGGCGCGTCGACATACCGCTCGGGCATCGGGACATAGGTGTCCACGGCGTCCAGCAGCGCCTCGATCGCCTGCGTCCAGCGCGGGTCGCCCTCCAGGGCGCGCAGCCCCGAGACCCGTACGACGGGGACGTGCTCCCCGTCGTAGCCGTGCGCACTCAGCAGTTCGCGCACCTCCAGCTCCACCAGGTCGGTCAGCTCCGGGTCGCCGGCGTCGGCCTTGTTGAGGGCCACGACGAGGTGCCGGACGCCCACCTGCCGGGCGAGCAGCACATGCTCGGCGGTCTGCGGCATGATCCCGTCGAGCGCGGAGACGACCAGGATCGCCCCGTCGAGCTGCGCCGCACCCGTCACCATGTTCTTGATGAAGTCGGCGTGGCCGGGCATGTCGACGTGGGCGTAGTGCCGGGTGCCGGTCTCGTACTCGACGTGCGAGATGTTGATGGTGATGCCGCGGGCGGCCTCCTCCGGGGCCCGGTCGATCCGGTCGAACGGCACGAACGTCCCGCTCCCCCGGTCGCTGAGGACCTTGGTGAGGGCCGCGGTGAGGGTGGTCTTGCCGTGGTCGACATGGCCCATGGTGCCGATGTTCAGGTGCGGCTTGGTGCGCACGAATGCCGTCTTGGGCATGGTGTTCTTCCTCGCAACAGTGCGGTGAGAACGGCGACTTGGCGCCGTGGAGACCCCGGGAACCGGCCGACCCTCCCCCTGCGGGGTCCGCCGGACGATCCGGAGAGGGTCAGCTTCGTGCGCCGTCGGTCGCCGCGGCGGCCGGGACGGCGGCCGCGGCGACGGCGGCGGCGGGTGCGAAGTCCGCTGCGGCGAGGGCCGCGAGGAGGTCGGCGGCAGCCTTCGGCGCGTCCGCGACTGCGGACGGGGGCGCGAGGAAGGCGTACCGGGACATGCGCCCTATGGTGCCGGTCGGCCGCCCCGGCGTCGAACGATTTATCCGGCCTGCGGTGCGGCTCACGGACGGCCTGACGGCGGCCTCCCGGCGCCGCTCTCGGTTACGCTCCCGGGATGGTCCCGCCCGCCGCCACGCCCGACGGCCCCGCCGCGCGCTGTACGCGTGTGCTGTTCTCCCCCTGGGCCCGGCTGGGCGTGCTGCTGGCGCTGCTGGCCTGCGCCGCGGCCGCGATGCTGCTGTGGCAGCCGCAGCAGCTGCTCACCGGGGGCCGGCTGGAGCGGCTGTCCGGCCCGACCGCCGTCCTGGTCTTCGCGGTCGCCTACGGAGGGTGCACCACCGCTTTCGTGCCGCGCCCGGTCCTCAATCTCGCGGCGGGCGCCCTCTTCGGCGGTCAGGCCGGTCTGGGCGCGGCTCTCGCGGGGACGGTGCTGGGCGCCGGGCTGGCCTTCGGGCTCGGCCGGCTGCTCGGGCAGGACGCACTGCGTCCACTGCTGCGCGCCCGCTGGCTGACCGCCGCCGACCGGCAGTTGAGCGAGCACGGCTTCCGCTCGATGCTGGCCCTCCGGCTCTTCCCCGGGCTGCCGTTCTGCGCCACCAACTACTGCGCCGCAGTCTCCCGTATGGGCTGGCTCCCCTTCCTCCTCGCGACGGCGCTGGGCAGCATCCCGAACACGGCGGCGTACGCCGTCGCCGGCGCGCGGGCCGCGACGCCCACCTCGCCGGTGTTCCTCGGCGCCCTGGGCTTCATCGCCGTCAGCGGGCTGGGCGCGCTGCTCGTGGCATGGCGCAAACGGAAGGCGCTGCGGGGGCACTGAACGCTGCGGGCGGACACGGGATTCGCCGCGGCCGCAGCGGTACGGGCCCGGTACGCACAGCCCCCTTTGGCCGCCCGGACATCTTCGGACGTTACGCTGCCCCGGTGGGCGGAGATCCGCATCCGCCACCACTGTCCGCTTTCTCCCGTCTCGCGCAGGTCAGCGCTTGATCACCCTTGGATAGCGTATTTTCCATGTCTTGGTTTGAATCTTTCGTCCTCGGACTTGTCCAGGGGCTGACCGAGTTTCTGCCCATCTCGTCCAGCGCGCACCTGCGTCTGACCGCGGCGTTCGCCGGCTGGCACGACCCCGGTGCGGCGTTCACCGCCATCACGCAGATCGGCACCGAAGCGGCCGTCATCATCTACTTCCGCAAGGACATCGGCCGGATCATCTCGATGTGGGCCCGCTCCCTCACCAACCGGGAGCTGCGGCACGATCACGACGCGCAGATGGGCTGGCTGGTGATCGTGGGCTCGATCCCGATCGGTGTGCTGGGCATCACGCTCAAGGACGCCATCGAGGGCCCGTTCCGCGATCTGCGGCTGATCGCCACCACCCTGATCGTCATGGGCATCGTCCTCGGCATCGCCGACCGGCTGGCCGCCCGCGACGAGACCGGCGGCCGGCACCGCGTCGCCAAGCAGCGCAAGACCCTCAGCGACCTCAACGTCAAGGACGGCCTGCTGTACGGCGTCTGCCAGGCAATGGCGCTCATCCCCGGCGTCTCCCGCTCCGGCGCCACGATCAGCGGCGGTCTGCTGATGGGCTACACCCGTGAATCCGCCGCCCGTTACTCGTTCCTGCTCGCCATCCCCGCGGTACTGGCCTCCGGCGCCTACGAACTCAAGGACGCCGGCGAGGGGCACGTCTCCTGGGGCCCGACGATCTTCGCCACGGTCATCGCCTTCGTCGTCGGCTACGCGGTGATCGCGTGGTTCATGAAGTTCATCTCCAACAAGTCCTTCATGCCCTTCGTCATCTACCGCATCCTCCTGGGCATAGCCCTGTTCGCGCTGGTCGCAGCAGGTGTGCTGTCGCCGAACGCGGGGGAATCGGCGGGGTAGCACCCGCGGGCGCGGCCCCGGGCCCCGCCGGAAACCGTCAGCGATACCCGGAGTCGTCGGCGGGCAGGCCCGGGTCCTGGACCTCCACGAGGTAGCGCCAGCAGTCCGGCCGGGTGCCGTCGGTGTCGGTGAACCCGTAGAGCGGGGCGAGTTGGCCGCTGGAGACGACCTGGCCCGTCCAGCGCGCGACGTCCGGGTCGGCGGCGAGCGCGACCACCGCCCGCGCGACATAGACCGGGGACTCGGCGATACAGAAGTGCGGCACGTCGGCGGTCGCGTCCCGCCAGTTGTCCTCGGTCACACCGAACGCCTCCAGCATCTTCTCCGAGCGCAGCCAGCCCGGTGTCACGGCGACGGCGGCGGCGCGGTGCGGGGCGAGTTCATGGCTCTGGGCCAGCGTCATCCGCTGCACCGCCGCCTTGACCAGGTCGTAGTAGAAGCCCTCGTGGTGGCGGTAGGCGGCGTTGTACTCCGCGGTCCCGTCCGTCATCTCGATCACCAGCCCGCCGGGGCGGCGGATGAGCAGCGGCAGCGCGTGATGGCTGGTGATCGCGTGGGTGTCGATGCCCATGCGCAGCATCCGCAGCCCGCCGGCGAGGTCGTGCTCCCACAGGGTCGTGCCGAACTGCGCGTAGGTGTCGCCGCCGAAGATGTCGTTGACGAGGATGTCGAGGCGGCCGTGGTCGCTGTCGATGCGCCGGACGAGGTCGCGGACCTGGTCGCTGTCGAGGTGGTCCACCCGCAGAGCCGTCCCGCTGCCGCCCGCCGCGGTGATCAGCTCGCCCGTCTCCTCGATCGTCTCCGACCGGTCGATCTCCGACCGGCCGGCGGTCCGGCTGCTGCGCCCGGTCGCGTAGACGACGGCGCCCGCGCAGCCGAGTTCCACCGCGATCGCCCGCCCGGCGCCCCGGGTGGCGCCGGCCACCAGTGCCACCTTCCCCTCCAGTACTCCCCCTTTTCCGGCCGGCCCGCCCGCCCGCACGTCCTCGGTCACCATGGCTGCCGCCCGCTCCCTTCTCCTCGTCCCCGCGGACGACGTAGGTCTCGCACTCGCATCGGGCTCCGTCAGGAACCGTGGGTATCAGGAACTGAGGTGGTATTGGGCCCAGGGCTGATGAGCCGGCGCGGGCTCCTCGTGCGAGGGCGTCAGGCTGCCCCACGGGGCGAGCGTGCTGTCCCATTCGGAGGCCAGGGCGGCCATGTCCGGCACGGACTCCGTGGACGGCATCGTGCCGGTGTGCCACGCGGACGCCATGTGGTGCCCCGAGGGCGCGGCGTTCCAGGAGGCCGTCTGCTGTGCGGGGATGGAGTATTCGGACTCGTGAACATCGTTGGGACCGCGCCGGTGGCGTCCCGCATGGGTTTCCACCGGGCCCGGATAGAACCGCCCCTGGGCGGAGAGCTGTTGGGCCCGGGTGACCAGGCGGGTGAGGTCGAGCCCGAATTCGGCGGCAAGTTCACGCAGGTCCACCCCGGTCTGCCAACTCCCGATGAGCACCGCGTCCATCGCCGGGGACCAGGTCTGCTCCGCCGCCCCCATACCGGCGGTGGCCTCGCGGGCGGCGCCGGCCGGGCGTGCTCCGGCGGACGGGGTCTGGTGGGAGTAATCCGCCACGGGCTCGGGCGCCGGAACGGCCTCCTCGGGCTCCCGCTGCGGCGCGACGGGCGTGGCGGCCGCGAGCAGTTCGTCGGCGACGGCGCGGGCGTCCTCCTTGCCCACCGTGCGCCGGGCGATCCGCACTTCCCGCTCGTTCAAACCGAAGAGACCGGCGACCGCGCCGGTGCTGCCCACCGTCACCGCGAACGCCGCCAGAACCCGTGACCGGTCGGCCTGGGCTTCGTCAAGCCTGGCCTGCGCCTCGCGCACACGCTCGTCCCCCAGGCAAAACGCTTCTGCCAGAACGGCGTTGCGGTCCCACAACTCTCTAGGATCCATACCCAGTCAACGCCCCTTGAGCGCCGTTGACCCCATCTGGCTCGGTAAAGCACCCCAAAGCACCCATCGAACCACCAGATGAAAATCGTCCTGAATGCGCGGCTCCCGGGCCGCTCCGGACCCCGCGCGATGTCATATGCCCTGGCCACGGGCCCGCGTAAAGACGCAAGAAGGATTGTCGGCGCCGCGGGCCACCGGCCCGATCAGTCGCATCGTCGCATTTCCGGGTGGTCATGGACGCGTCCCCCGGCGACGGCTCGGTGCGGTCGTGTGCGCGGGCGCGGGCGCCCCGGAAAGCTCTCGACGAGCCGGCCGGGCTACCGGGCGCCGATGTCGCGCCGTACGGGCTCGTCGAGGTGGGGCAGGCCGATCGGGTTGGGGAAGGGGAGGACATCGGCGGCCAGGATGCGGCGGACCACCGGTTCCAGGCCCTGGAGCAGTCGCCCGGTCTCTGCCTCGGGCAGTGTGCGCAGCAGCCGGGCGGCCAGCCGGTCGGTCGCCTCCTCGATACGGTCCCGTTCCCGCCGGCCGTGGTCGGTGGCATCGCCGTCGGCGTCCACGAGGCCACGGGAGCGCAGCCGGTCGGTCGCGGCGGCCCACTCCTCCTCGGTCCAGCCGCGGTCCTCCCGCATGGTGTCTCTGGGCACCCGGCCGGACGCGGCGGCCAGGACCAGGGCCTCGCAGCCGTCCAGGCCCTCGTCGGCGAGCACGGCATGATGGGCGTCGCCTCTGAACTCCCGGATGGTGGTGGCCAGTTGCCACAGCCGCTCGACGGGGTCGGCGTGGTCGCACAGGGCGCGGTTGGCGGCGAACAGGGGCCGTGCCGTGGCCGGTGCGTCGTCGACGACCGTCTGGAGCGGGGGCAGCAGCTCGGCCGCGGCGTGTTCCAGGTCGGGGTCGATCGCGCGCAGCGCGTGCGCCGCGCGGCTGCCGCGCTCGTCGAGCGCATGGGCCGGGCCGACGATGCTCCAGGCCGCCGGGAGCGCACGGGCGACCATCTGTGGGGCGAACACCCCGAGGACGGCCGTGGCCGCCGCGGGCTCCACGGCCCCCAGAGGAGCGGTGCGCGCGGCGAAATACCCCATCCAGAAGCCCTTGAGACCGAGGTCCCTGCCCAGGTCACGGCACCGCTGGTCGAAGTAGCAGACCGCGTGCAGCGGCTCGGTCAACAGCCAAAGCGCTCGTGCTTGCAGCTCCATGCCCCGCACGCTACCGCCGCCCGGCCTCCGCCGCAGCGCACCGGACGCGGAGGCCTCCCGCCCCTTTGGCCGGCGGGGTCGGTGTCACCCGCCGTTGCGGCCGCCGGCTCCGAAGCCCGACTCCCAGGCCCACAGGTGGGTGCAGTTGGGGCACTGCAGATGCAGCACACTGCCCTTGTTCGACAGGAGGTAGCGCCAGTGGTCGGCACAGGTGCGGCCGTCGCTGCAGGTGCCGCAGCCCTGGTGGTCCTGGCAGCGGGGGCAGGGGACCCAGGCGCGGCGGCCGATGTCGGCGGTGGGGTCGAGCGGCAGCATGCTCAGGCCTGCCCGGAG
The DNA here is from genome assembly GCF_043199295.1 of Streptomyces sp. NPDC048612. Taxonomy (NCBI): domain Bacteria; kingdom Bacillati; phylum Actinomycetota; class Actinomycetes; order Kitasatosporales; family Streptomycetaceae; genus Streptomyces; species Streptomyces sp. NPDC048612. The sequence goes on along the minus strand of NZ_JBICVV010000001.1, from coordinate 685,813 downwards.
GCCGGCAGCACCCCGGCGGCGACCAGCGCGTCGTAGGTGGCCTGCTGCTCCGCGTCCAGACCGGAGTAGAGCAGCCGGTACGCCTCCGCCTCGCTCTCCATCACCGCGAGCGGGTCCCAGGTGTCGCCCAGCGCCGCGAGCACTTCGGTCCGCCGCTGGGTTTCGTGCGCGGTGAGGTCGACCTCGAAGGTCCGGTGGTCCGGTATCCGGGGTTCCGAGGTGTTGCGGTCGTTCATGGTGCGCGTCCCATGCCACTTGCGGATGATTCGGACGTGTCTATCAAGTGGGACGGCACTGAGGAAGCGTCAGGGAGGGAGGGGAGGGTGCGGGGGCCGGGGAGCGGGAGGGGAGGTGGCGCAGCGTGACGCGATGAACTGCACGAGATAGGGACAATTCAGGAATATTTGGCGGGCCGCTTTCTCGCCGTACGTCCCATTTCGTCGATCCACCCGGGAATGTGTGTGCGTGATGGAATTCATCTCCCGGCCGGCGCTTTTCACGGTCCCGTACGACCCTGCGGGCCGGCCCTCCCCGCCGCTTGACGGCCTTCGCCTCGCGGACGTCACCTCGACCGTTCCGCCGCCTCCTGCCGCATCGCCGCGATGAGCAGGTCGAGGGCGGGCTCGACGGCCGAGCCCCCCATGAGCGGCAGATGCTCCCGTACGCGGTGCAGGACGGGGAACTCGTCGGCCGGCAGGTTGCCGTACTCGTCCTGCCAGGCCTGTTCGTCCGCCGTGCGCTGGGCGGGAGCCAGGCGCAGGACCCCGGCGTCCAGGGCGGCATGGCCGAGGACGGTGTCCACCAGGGCGTGGTAGTGGCGGACGGCGGTGGCGGCGTCGAAGCCGGCCTGGAGCAGCAGGCCGATCCCCGTGTCGACCGCGCGCTGCTCATGGGGCCGGCGGGTGACCCGGACGGTGCTGAACACGGCGATCTGCGGGTGGCGCAGCGCGGAGCGGTAGGCCCGCATGCCGAGGTCGCGCAGGTCGGCGGCCCAGTCGCCGGTGGGGGCGAAGCCGGCCAAGGACTCGCCGATGAGCCGGTCGGCCAGTGCCAGCAGCAGATCCTCGGTGTTGCGGAAGTAGCGGTAGACGGCGGAGGGGTCGGCGCCCAGCGCCGCGCCGAGTTTGCGCACGGTGAAGGCCTGCGCCCCCTGGGCGTCGATGAGTTCGCAGGCGGCGTCGACGATGAGGTCGGCCGACAGGACCACGCCGGAACTGGTCGGCCGGCGCCGCTTGCGCTCGGCCGGGACCCGCTCGCTCTCCGCCATGCCGCACCCCTCCGCCTCGCCGCGCCCCGGCTCCTGGCCCTTCCGGAGCAAGTTAATCACCAGGTTACGTCAACACCGTTGACACAAGAATGATCGGCCTGTTTTATCGGCGGACATACACGGACCGCCACGGTGCCGCACCCCGCACCACCCCCCCTCCGCACGAGGCGGCCGGGCCCCGATCCCGGGCCCGGTCCGCGTCGCCCTGCACCTCCGCCCGCACCTCCCCCTCCCCAGGTCCGGCCGCGACCGGACCGGCCCCGCCCGTCCAAGGAGTGAGTGCCATGCCTTCCCCAGTGCAGCAGGAACCCGGCCCGGCGAGGATGCGCCGGTCGCTGGGGGTGAAGGACGGGGTGGCGATCGCCGCGTCGAGCACCGCCGCGACCACCAGCATCGGGATCGGCATGGGCACCCTGGCCGCGTACGCCGGACGGCAGACGCCCGCCCTGTTGCTGCTGGCCTTCGTGCCCATCCTCGGCATCGCGCTGTCGTACGCCCGGCTCAACCGCAGCGAGCCGAACTGCGGCAGCGGCTACACCTGGGTGGGCCGGTCCATCGGCCCCTGGCCCGGATTCCTGACCGGCTGGGTGGTGCTGGTCGGCAACGTGATCTTCATGGCGTACACGGGGACGGTGACCGGCTCCGTCGTGCTCCAGTTCCTCAACAAACTGGGCCTGTACAGCGTCTGGGGGCTCCGGCTGGACCCGGCGTCGACCGGTGTCAGCACCGCGGTGGGACTGGTCGCGCTGGTCGTCGTCACCGTCACCGCCATCACGGGGGTGCGCGCCGCGACCCGGCTGCAGATGGCGCTGCTGATCTTCGAGTACGTGGTCCTGCTGGTCTTCTGCGGCTATGCCCTGCTCATCGGCGACCAGCCGTTCTCGCTGTCCTGGCTCAACCCGCTGGAGATCGGGTCGATGCAGGGGGTGGCCCAGGGGATGGTGCTGGCGGTGTTCTTCTACTGGGGCTGGGACGCCGCGTTCAGCGTCAACGAGGAGACCCGCAACTCCACCGACGCGGCCCGCGGCGGACTGATCGCGCTGGTGGCGATGATGGGCCTGTTCCTCGTCGGCGCGTTCGCCTTCCAGCGGGTGATGAGCACCGGGGAACTCGTGCACAACGGGCCGCAGGCGCTCACCTTCCTCGGCGGCAAGCTGGCCCCGGAGCCCTGGGCCTCGCTGCCCCTGGCCGCCCTGATGTGCTCCGCCTTCGCCTCCCTCCAGTCGAGCGTCATCCCGACCGCCCGCGGGACACTGGCGATGGCCCGCGACCGGACGCTGGGTCCGGTGTGGCAGCGGGTGCACCCGCGCTACGGCTCGCCCGCCGTCGGCACCCTGCTGATCATGGCCCTCGCCGCGCTGCTCGCTGTGCTCGCGGTCGGCATCCCCAAGCTCAACGACATGATCCTCACGGCCGTCAACTCGATCGGTCTGACCGTGGCCCTCTACTACGGACTCACCGCGCTCGCCTGTGCGGTGCGCTTCCGGGACAGCCTGCGCGCCGGAGCCGTGCGGGCGCTCCGGGACGTGGTCGTGCCGGCGGTCAGCGCGCTGTCGTTGTTCGGGCTCGGCGGCTACCTCGTCTGGGACTACGCGACCATGAGCGACCACTTCGAGGCGAGCCCCGACAACGGCTGGTTCATGCTGCTGCTCCCCACCCTCTTCGTGCTGGCCGGGCTGGCGACCGCCGCCTGGGCCAAGTGGATACGCCACGCCCCGTACTTCCACACCGGGCAGGGCACGGACGCCGAGGCGATCGCGCTGCCGATGGACGGGGACGGCCGTCCGCTCCCGAGTCCCGTGGAGGGCTGACCTCGCCCCATCCGCCCCCTTCGCCTCTCCCCTACGAGCCCTTCGCGGCCACCACGCCACACTCCCCACACCACTGGAGCACTCACCCCATGGATCTGAGCACCACCCCGGACGACCGCACCCCCGACTCCGCCGACGGCGGGACCGCCGACCTGGTTTTCGTCGGCGGTCCCGTGCACACCGTCGACTCCGCGCGCACTCGGGCGAGCGCGCTGGCCGTGCGCGGCGACCGCATCCTGGCCGTCGGGCACGAGGAGGAGGTCCGCCCGCTGATCGGGCCCGCCACGGAGGTCGTCGATCTGCACGGCAAGCTGCTGATCCCCGGCTTCCAGGACGCGCATGTCCACCCGGTCGGCGGCGGGCGGGAGTTGGCCCTCTGCGACCTGAGCGCGGCGGTCACCGCCGAGGCGTACCGGGAACTGATCGCCTCGTACGCGGCGGAGCACCCGGAGGCCGCCTGGATCACGGGCGGCGGCTGGTCGATGGAGGCGTTCCCCGGCGGCATGCCGACCCGCGAGTTCCTGGACGCGCTGGTACCCGACCGTCCGGTGTTCCTGGTCAACCGCGACCACCACGGCGGCTGGGCCAACTCCTGTGCCCTGGAACGGGCCGGGCTCACCGACCGTACGCCGGACCCGGCCGACGGGCGGATCGAGCGGGACGCCGACGGCCGTCCGACCGGCATGCTCCAGGAAGGCGCCATGCAGCTGGTGGCCGGCCTGATCCCGGACCCGACGCCCGAGGAGCAGACCGAGGGGCTGCTCCGGGCCCAGCAGCTGCTCCACAGCTACGGAGTGACCGCCTGGCAGGACGCGATGCTGGGCTATGCCCCCGGCATGCCGGACGCCACCCCCGCCTATGTGGCCGCCCGGCGCGACGGGAAGCTCACCGCGCGGGTGACCGGGGCGCTGTGGTGGGACCGTGCCCGCGGCGCGGAACAGATCCCCGAACTCATCGCGCGTCGGGCCGAGTTGACCGAGGGCCGGCTGCGGGCGACCAGCGTCAAGATCATGCAGGACGGCATCGCAGAGAACCACACGGCCGCCATGCTCACCCCCTACCTCACCGCCTGTGGCTGCGCCTCCGACAACAGCGGCATCTCGTTCATCGACCCCGAGGCCCTGCAGGCCTATGTCACCCAGCTGGACGCGGAAGGCTTCCAGGTGCACTTCCACGCCCTGGGCGACCGGGCCGTCCGTGAGGCGCTGAACGCCGTCGAGGCGGCCCGCCGGACGAACGGGCTGCGCGACACCCGGCCGCACCTGGCCCACCTCCAGGTCGTGCACCCCGAGGACGTGCCGCGCTTCCGCCGGCTCGGGGCGACCGCGAACATCCAGGCGCTGTGGGCGGCCCACGAGCCGCAGATGGACGAGTTGACCATCCCCTTCCTGGGGCCCCAGCGCACCACCTGGCAGTACCCGTTCGGCGATCTGCTGCGCTCGGGCGCCACCCTGGCGGCGGGCAGCGACTGGCCGGTCAGCTCCCCCGACCCGATCGCCGCCCTGCATGTCGCGGTGAACCGCCGGACGCCGGAGGACCCGTCGGCGCCGGTCTTCCTGCCCGAGCAGCGCATCGACCTGGGGGCGGCGCTCGCCGCGTACACGGCCGGCAGCGCCTACGCCAACCACCTCGACGAGACCGGCACCCTCCAGCCGGGGAAGCTGGCCGACCTCGTGGTGCTGGACCGCGACCCGTTCGACGGCGCCGACGAGGAGATCGCCGCGACCCGGGTGCTCCAGACGTTCGTGGGCGGACAGCGGGTGTACGCGGCCGGGGACGCCTGAGCGGGCGGAGCGGCGGGCCCGGCCGGTCGGACGCACCGACGGGCCGGGCCTCCCGCGCCCTCCGCCGCCCCGGCGCGGCCCTCCGCTCCCCGCGGTTCCGGGGCCGGTCCGCCGGGCGCCACGCCCCTACTCGATGACCAGCTCGACGTCGATGTTGCCGCGGGTGGCCTTGGAGTACGGGCAGTACTGGTGGGTCGCCTCGACCAGCTGCCGGCCGGTCTCGCCCGCGAGGGCCTCCGGCAGCTCCACCCGCATGACGACGCCCAGGCCGAAGCCGGTGTCGTCCTTGCCGAGAGAGACCTCGGCGGTGACCGAGACGTCCTTGGTGTCGAGCTTCATCTGCCGGCCGACATTGGCCATCGCGCTGGCGAAGCAGGCCGCGTAACCGGCGGCGAAGAGCTGCTCCGGGTTGGTGCCGGCGCCGTTGCCGCCGAGCTCGGGCGGCATGGCCAGGGCCAGGTCGATCCGGCCGTCGGAGCTGACGGCCCGGCCCTCACGGCCATTGGCGGTGGCGACAGCGGTGTACAGCGCGTCCATCACGGTTCCCCTTCACTAGCGCGGCGGCCGTCTCCCGGCCGCCCGACGTGCACCACAGTTGCACACATCTAAATTGCGCGCAACTAAGTTGTGCACAACTAAATAGCGTGGCGAGCTAACCTGGGGCCATGACCCCTGCGACCAGGCCCCCGGTACCCGACGCCGAACTGCTCCGCCTCGACCACCAGGTCTGCTTCTCCCTGCACGCCGCCTCGCGCGCCTTCGGGGGCGTCTACCGGGACGCCCTCAAGGCCCTGGGCCTGACCTACCCCCAATACCTGGTCATGCTGGTCCTGTGGGAACACGGCCCCCAGCCGGTCAAAACCCTCGGCGAACGGCTCCGGCTGGACTCCGGCACCCTCTCCCCGCTCCTCAAACGGCTGGAGTCGGCCGGCCTGGTCCGCCGCGAACGGAGCACCGAGGACGAGCGGTCGGTCACCATCCACCTCACCCCGGACGGCGACGGGCTGCGCGAGCAGGCGCTGCCGGTCCCCCGCAGGATGCTGGCCGCGACCGGCCTGACCCTTGAAGAACTGCGCACCCTCCAGGGCCTGTTGGGCCGGGTCACCCGCGCCCTCGACGAGGCCTGACCCCGGGCGCTCCCCCGGTCCGCCGGCCGCGGCCCCGTACCTCCCGGCGGTCCGCGGCGTTACGTACGTAGGTGCTTTCCGCGGTGTCCGCAAGGCGAGGTGCGGACACGTTCTCCACCCCGGTCGCTCATCACCCCATTGAGCTACCAAGGTTGGGGAGTCATCGGCGCAAAGGCGTATAAAGGGTGGTCAAACCAGCCGGAGCCGCCGGTGATATCCCGCCCACGACGCGGTTGGCAGCATCGCCTACGACAAGCGGAGGAGCGCCACGTGAATGCGGCAGAAGTTGTCAACACCTTGCTGGTCCAACGATTCGGGGTTTCCCCCGCCGACATCACCGACGAGACCGCGCTGCGCAGCCTGCGCCTGGACTCCCTGGCGCTGGAGGAGCTCCGCGTCCTGATCGAGGAGCGGCTGGACATCGACCTCGACGAGGTGGCGCTGACCCCGCGGAACACCGTGGGCCAGCTGGTGGCGGCCGTCGACGGCTACGTGCCGGCATGACGGCCCGCCAGGAGCCGTTCTCCGCGGCCGTGACAGGACTGGGGCTGGTGACCGCGGCGGGCGTGGGGGCGAAGGCCACCTGGCACTCGGTCACCCAGGAGACCGTGCCCGGCGGGGTGAGCCATCAGGAAGAACTCGCCGATCTGCCCTGCGACTTCATGTACACCATCCCGGATCTGGACACGACCGAGCTGCTCGGTGTGGCCACCCAGCGGCTGATGGACCGCTTCTCCCAGCTCGCGGTGATCGCCGCCCGGGAGGCCGTCGCCGACGCCGGCCTCGACCCGGAGTCCTGGGACAGCAGCCGGGTCGCGGTGGTCATCGGCTCCGCGCACGGCGGGCTGCCCTTCTACGACCAGCAGCATGTCGCGATGGCCCGGCGCGGTGCCCGCCGGGTCTCCCCCAAGCTCGCCCCGCTGACCGTCGTCAACAGCGCCGCCAGCAGCGTCTGCATGGACCTCGGCGCGCAGGGCCCCAGCATGGGCGTGGCGACGGCGTGCTCCTCCGGCACGGTCGCCGTGGGCACCGCACACCAGCTGCTGCGCGCCGGGGTCTGCGACATCGCCGTCGCCGGCGGTGCGGAGTCGGTGCTCTCCCGGCTGCTGATCGCCAGCGCCTGCCAGATGAAGGCGGTCTCCACCCGCCGGGACGACCCCAGCGCGGCCTGCCGCCCCTTCGACGTGGACCGGGACGGCTTCGTGGTCGGCGAGGGCGCCGGGCTGCTCGTCCTGGAGCGGCCCGAGCACGCGCGCGCCCGCCGGGCGCCCGTCCGGGCCCACATCCGCGGCTACGGCGCGTCCAGCGACGCCTACGCGGCGGTCGCCCCGGACCCCGAGGGCAACGGCATCGAGCGGGCGCTGCGCAGTGCGCTGGCGGACGCGCAGCTGCAGGGCCGGGACGTCGGCCATGTCAATGCGCACGGCACCTCGACGGTGGTGAACGACCGCGTGGAGGCCACCGTGCTGCGGCGGGTACTCGGCGACCAGCCGCTGGTCACCTCGACGAAGGCGATGACCGGGCACGCGCTGGGCGCCGCCGGCGGGATCGAGACCGCGCTCACCGTGCTCGCCCTGGAACAGCAGCTGGTGCCGCCGACCGCCAACCTCGAAGTTCCCGATCCGCGCATCCCGGTCGACATCGTGCGCGGCGAGGCCCGGCAGGCGGCGTTCGACTGCGCGGTCAAGACATCGCTCGGCTTCGGCGGGCACAACGCCGCACTCGTACTGACCCGCTAGACCACCACCGCGCGCCGCTCCAGCGCGCTCTCTCCCGCCGGTGCCCCGAGAAGGAATCTGCCATGTCCGAGGAAACGATCCGTTCTTTGTCGGTGCACGGGGTGTCCTACTCCTACCGGCGGCTGCGCCAGCCGGGGCGGATCACCGAGCCCGTACTGGTGCTGGGCGGCGCGCTGCAGGGGATGTACGGCTGGCCGCAGATGGAGGACCACGTCGGGCCGGTGGCCGACGTGGTCACCGCGGACCTCCCGGGCATGGGCAGCGCCGACCCGCTCCCGCCGGGACCGAGCATCGATCTCGCGTGCGCGGCGATCGAGCACATCATCGATGATCTGGACGTCCCGCGGATCAACCTCTTCGGGTTCTCGTACGGGGCGGGTCTGGCCTACGGGTGCGCCCGGCGGTTCCCCGGGCGGATCGCGCGGCTCGCCCTCGGCGGGGTGCCGGCGCACATCAGCGACGCCCAGGTCGAGCTGTGGCGGCGGGCCTCCGAGCATCTCGCCCAGGGGGACATCGAGGCCTTCGCCACCCTGGTCGCGCAGGGCCTGATGTGCCTCGACGACCGGCGGCACGTCGCCCGCCGGAAGCTGGCCTACCGCTATGTCCGGCGCTCGATGCTGCATGCGGCCCGGAACTCCGCGCACGCGGTCGACTCGCTGCAACGGGGACTCTCGGACCGGCCGGACTTCTCCGGCGGCCTGACCGATGTCCCCACCCTGGTCTTCAGCGGTGAGCACGACACGGTGACCTCCCCGGCCCGGCAGCGGGACTTCGCGGCCACCATCCCGGGCAGCCGCTTTCTGACGATTCCCGACGCCGATCACTGGGTGGTGCTCGAACGTCCGCAGGAGGTCGCGGACTTGGCGGCCCGGTTCTTCACCGACGGGCCGCTCAGCTCGGCGCCCTGCCTGGCGCCGGTGGTGCGCGAGGAGCCGTCGACGGCCGATCCCGCGTGTGTGTGAGCCCTGGCCGGGCGACATTCCCTTGAAGCTATATAACCGTAGGGGCATGATGGGTCCATGCCCCTACCGTTCGACGTACTCGCGGAGCCGAGCCGGCGCAAGATCCTCGACCTGCTGCTGGAGCGTCCGCGGCTGGTCGGCGAGCTGACCCAGCAGCTCGGGCTGAGCCAGCCCGGCACCTCCAAGCACCTCCGGGTGCTGCGCGAGGCCGGGCTCGTCCGGGTCCGGCAGGACGCCCAGCGCCGCTGGTACGAGCTGCGGCCCGAGCCCCTGGCCGAGCTGGACGCCTGGCTCGCGCACTACCGGCATCTGTGGACCGGGAGGCTCGACGCCCTGGAACGGCATCTCGACGCCATGGAGGACGACCGATGAACCCGCACTCCGACACCCTCACCACCGCCGACGGCCGCACCGCGCTGCGCATGGAGCGCCGACTCGCCCATCCGCCCGCGAAGGTCTGGTCGGCGGTCACCGACCCGGCACACCTGCGGCAGTGGTTCCCCTCCGAGGTCACCGTGGACCTCCGGCCCGGCGGCGCGATGACCTTCGCCATGCCCGGCGTGAGCGGCATCGCCATGACCGGCACGGTGACCGACGCCGAGGAGCCCCGGCTGTTCGCCTTCACCTGGGGCGAGGACCATCTGCGCTGGGAGATCACCCAGGACGGCGAGGGCTCGCTGCTGGTCCTGGTGCACACCTTCGGCGACCGGTTCGGCGGGGCCAGCTTCGCCTCCGGCTGGCATCTGTGCCTCACCGCGCTGTCGCAGCTGCTCGACGGCGTCCCGCCCGGGGTCGAGCGGGACGCGGGCGAGCTGCACGAGGCGTACCTGGAGCAGTTCGATCTCGGGCGCGGGGTGGTCGAGGACACCGCGGACGGGCCGCGGGTCCGTTTCGAGCGTCAGCTCGTCCGGCCGGCCGAGGCCGTCTGGGCCGTGCTGACCTCGGGTGACGAGCCGGTCGCGGGGGCGCCCGCACCGGCCGGTTTCACCAGTCGGCAGGCACCGGCCGGGCCCGTCACCGAGGCCGTCGCCCCGACGGTGCTCGCCTACCGCTGGCATCCGGAGGGCACGGTCCGCTGGGAGCTGGGCCAGGGCACCGGCCACGGCCCCCGTCTCGCCCTCACCCAGACCGGCCCGGAGGGCTTCGCCGCCGACGCGGCGCGGGACGCGTGGCATGCACGTATCGAGCAGCTCGCCGCGCGGCTGATGGCGGACTGAATTACCGCCGCCTCCACCACCCTCCCCCTTTACCGCCGCATACTCGCGCCCCCTGTGGAAGTTCACCGGGGGCGCTCGCCATGGGCGCCGCCCGGGCTTGCCGCCGTTGCGGAATTACCGCTTCGCCGTGTGAGCCAGGTAACTCCGCGGCACCGGGAAGCGGAATGCGGCGTCCGCGCCGCGTGATGCCCGGCACGCGACGTACGTCACGTACGAGCATTCCTAGTCGGCGCTCTTCCGGGCGCATACCGAGATGAACGGCATTTACATCGGACATCTCGCCGCATCTCACGAAGATAGGTAGTACAAGGCATCTTTGCCACCATCCTGGGCCCGCGCTAACCATGTTCCGGGTAGCACCGAGAACGACACCGCGATCTCAGCCAGAGCGGCGAAACGCGGCAATGACCCTCGGTCCTCACGCGCCAACCGAAGGCCGTTTCCCCCGCCACCAAGCCCTGGAAGAGGTCACCTCCGCATGCCCAACTTCACCCTGCCCCGCACCGTCCGCATGACCCGCACCCACAAGGTCTCCGCCGCCCTGGTGGCCACCGCCGGCTGCGCCGCCGCGCTGGCCTTCACCGCGGCGCCGGGCGACACCGGGACCACCGACGCCCGCGGTGCCGCCGCGGTCAAGCCGGTCAGCGCCAACGGCATGCCGCTCACGGCGAAGGACCGGGCCGACGACGGCAAGGAGGCCCGCGCGGTCGCCTCGTCCGTCGCCTCCGGCCTCAAGGTGGCCCCGGCCGAGAAGCAGGACCGACCCGCCGAGCAGACCGCCAACCGCTCCATCGAGCGCAAGGCCCTGGTCGCGCCGAAGGCCGCCCCGAAGGCTCCCAAGGCGCACAAGGCCCCCAAGCGCTACGCGAACAACCTGGACGGCTGGATTCGTGAGTCGCTCGACATCATGAAGGCCAAGGGCATACCGGGCTCCTACGAGGGCCTGCACCGCAACATCATGCGGGAGTCCGCCGGTGACCCCAACGCCGTCAACGACTGGGACATCAACGCGATCAACGGAGTGCCCTCCAAGGGCCTGCTCCAGGTGATCCAGCCCACCTTCGACGCCTACCACGTCGCCGGCACGCCCAAGAAGCTCACCGACCCGATCGCCAACATCACGGCAGCCGCCAACTACGCGGCCGACCGCTACGGCTCGATCGACAACGTCGACTCGGCCTACTGAGCCGACGTGACACGACCGTCATGACGGTCGCCACAGACTGATAAGGGTGCCGCACCACGGCCCCGAACACAGCAACGGCAGTGGCCCTGCCCGCGGATCGCGGGCAGGGCCACTGCCGTTGTCAGGTGGTACCGGCGCCGGGCGTCAAGCCTCCGGCGCCGCCGGTCAGTAGCGGTCGCGCCGGTACAGACCGTCACCGAAGAGCGTGTCGAGAACCTCGCTCGCGATACGGAGTCCCTGGCGCTCCTTGGGGGTGAGGCGGTCCTGGTGGCGGCCGTCGACAGGGGCCGCGGCGGCGGCGCCGGTCGCGAGGAAGCCGGTGACGAGCAGACCGGCGAGTACAACGGAAAGACGACGGAGCATCAGCATGTCCCTACGGTGAGTGGTGACGATTGCGGTGCCACCTTCCGGGGCGGACGGCCCGGAGTCATGCGACAGCTCCGGGCGCTGCTGCGAACGGACCAGCGGCACCGCCGTATTGCATGAGCGCAGCCCTCACCAACGGCCGAGCCGGACCGCCCTCCGCCGTCCTCGCGGACACACAACCGGCCACGCCGATCGTGAATCAGCGCACACATTCCCGCCCTTTCGGCCGCCACCCCGGTGCCCCTCGCCACATTTCCCGATTCCCGGTCGGCCGCAGCGGCCCAACAGCCAGATAAATACGCCGTCTCCGCCGTCCGGACCGATACCCCGGAGCGCTAATTCCGGTGTGAGCCAGGCAACTTATGCCGGGGTTCCGAGCGGCCTTTGAGGGCGTTATCGGGTGACCCGAGGCACGCGATGTACGTCACTTACGAGCCTGCCTAGTCGATATCCGTGAGCCCATTCCGGGCCAACGCCGCCGGAAATGCTTATCCCTTCGGTGATCCGGGTTTCTCTCACGAAGATGAGTAGTACAGAGCACCATTGCCTCGATTCGGGACCGGCGTTAACCATGGATTCCGACGCACCGAGAGCGAGTTTGCGAATCACGCCCCAAGGCGATCGCAGCAAAGACCTCCGGAACGTCACGCGCCGCCAAAAAGGCCGCCTCCCCGTCCCCGTACCTGGAAGAGGTCACTCTGCATGCCCAGCTTCACCCTGCCCCGCGCTGCCCGTCTCACCCGTACCCACAAGGTCGCCGTGGCCGTTCTGGCCGCCGCGGGTGCCACCTCGGGCCTGGCCCTCACCTCGGCTCCGGACACCGCTCAGGCCGCTTCTGAGCACTCCCCCGCCGCGGTCAAGCCGGTCAGCGCGAAGGGCCAGCCGGCCAAGGCTGACGACGCCAAGACCGGCCGTCCGGTGACCGCCTCGGTCGCCGACCACGTGAAGGCCGAGAAGCAGCACACCGCCAAGCAGGCCGCCGACCGTTCTGCCGACCGCAAGGCCGTCAAGGACTACCCGAACAACCTGGACGGCTGGATTCGTGAGTCGCTCGACATCATGAAGGCCAAGGGCATCCCCGGCTCCTACGAGGGCCTGCACCGCAACATCATGCGGGAGTCCGCCGGTGACCCCAACGCCGTCAACGACTGGGACATCAACGCGATCAACGGAGTGCCCTCCAAGGGCCTGCTCCAGGTGATCCAGCCCACCTTCGACGCCTACCACGTCGCCGGCACGCCCAACAAGCTCACCGACCCGATCGCCAACATCACGGCAGCCGCCAACTACGCGGCCGACCGCTACGGCTCGATCGACAACGTCGACTCGGCCTACTGAGCCGGCAGAGCGGCATGAACCGTCACCGGCACCCGAAGCCGGCCCGGCCAGATGAGGCCAGGGGCCCGACGGACCACAAGAACGAGCCCGAAGGCTCGGTATAGAGCAGCTTGCGAAGCGGCGGAATGGCGCGTTCGCCGCTGCGCGGTGGAGCGGGTCCCGGCCATGCCGGGGCCCGCTTCGCTCTCCCGTGCGACCCGCGGGGCACGGAACGGGGGCGTGACCCGCCGTTCCCGCCCGCCGGACGGGTGAGATGCAGGGCCGGTCGGCGGACTGACGGGCCATCGGGTCATAGAGTCAGGCAGTTCTGCGTATATGTGTCTTATCGGCAGGATTCTGCTCAAAAGCTGCCGAACCTGACTCAACCGAAGGCCTTCGGAGGCATGCGATGCCCTTGCGCAGATCCGGTCCGGCCCGCCGTACAGTCCCTCTTGCGGCCGGAACTCTCGTTTCTCTCCTCTCCGTGCTCGCTCTGCCCCTCGCGCTGCCCGGCTCCGCCACGGCGTCCGACGCCGAGAAGAGACCCGCCCACCCCGAGCAGGACTGGATGGGTTCCACGATCATGGCCCACGAGGGCAGTGACCGGGCCGGCGGTCTGGGGGCACGGGCCTCGGCCAGAAGAGGTGTGTCCGGCGTCGACGTCTCCAGCCACAACCGCAAGGTCAGCTGGTCGTCGCTGCGCAAGTCCGGGGTGCGCTTCGCGTACGTCAAGGCCACCGAGGGGACCAGCTACACGAACCCGTACTTCACGCAGCAGTACAGGGGCTCGTACAACTCCGGCATGATCCACGGCGCGTACCACTTCGCGTTGCCCGACCACTCCAGCGGAAGCTCCCAGGCGCGCTACTTCGCCGACCACGGCGGCGACTGGTCCCGGGACGGCAGGACGCTGCCCGGCGCGCTCGACATGGAGTACAACCCTTACGGCGCGACCTGCTACGGCATGAGCCACAAGGAAATGGTCAGCTGGATTCGGGACTTCACGCGGACCTACCGGGAGGAGACCGGCCGTCACGCGGTCATCTACACCTCCACCAACTGGTGGAAGCGCTGCACCGGCAACTCCGGCAAGTTCGGCCGGTCGAACCCCCTGTGGATTCCGCGGTACGGCTCGTCCGTGGGCGCGCTGCCGGCCGGCTGGCACTTCCACAGCATCTGGCAGCACACCTCCTCGGGCCACACGGTCGGCGACCGCAACCGCTTCAACGGCTCGTACACCCGCCTCAAGGTCCTCGCCAACGGCAGCTGACCGCACCCACCCGACAGCCGGCCCCCGGCGCGCGACTTCCGGCGCCCGGGGGCCGGCCGCTTTCCCGTGCTTCGACGAGGACGACGGCGGCGCGGGCGGGAAGTCCTTTTCGGACAACTCCTCCGGTGTGCCGGTGAATTCCCGCGGCGGTACAACCATCGGCGGCCGGCCGTCGTCCAACACTGCGAAACAACCACGCGACGCACTTCACCCAACGGGGGGTTTTCCATGAAGCGTTCTCGTGCCATCGCAGGATCGGCGGCGCTGGCCGTGGCCGGTATCGCCACGATGGCGACGGCCACCACCGCGTCCGCCGCACCGGCGGCCGCCGCCGCGTACAACGGCGCCTGCGGAAGCGGCTACAGCGTAGTGAATTCCGTACCGGTCACCGGAAAGGGGACCGTGTACCTGACGTACAGCGCCAAGACCGGAAAGAACTGTGTCGTGACGGTGCGGAACAGCACCGGCAAGCGGGTGAACATGTACGCCTATCTCACGGCCACGGACGGCAGTTCGGACTGGGTTTACGACAGCGGTCAGTACACCTCCTACGCCGGTCCCGTCTATCTGCCCGGAAAGGGCATCTGTGTCGACTGGGGCGGCTCGATCGAGTCGGTCAGCGTCAGCGTGTCCGGCTCCAACTGCGGCCGGATGGCGCCCGGTGTGGTGACCCACCACTGATCGTCCGCGACGGCGGGTTCCCGGGCTGCGCACCCGGGGACCCGCCGTCGTCGTGTCTGCGCACCGGGGAACCTGACCGTCAACTGCCTTGACCGGCCGATGACTTGACGGGAACCGGGGCGCGGCGGACGCCGGTCACTCCGGACGGTTGCGGTGCTCGGTCGCCGCGGCGGCCGCGATGTTGCGGGCCATCCCGCCGAACACCGCGGCGTGGAAGGGCGAGATGGACCACCAGTAGGCATGGCCGGTCAGCCCGTGCGGGTGGAACAGGGCCCGCTGGCCGTAGAGCGTCCGGCCCCGGGCGTCGCGGCCGACCGTCAGTTCCAGCCAGGCCAGGCCGGGCAGCCGCATCTCGGCGCGCAGCCGCAGCAGCCGGCCCGGCTCGACCTCCTCGACACGCCAGAAGTCGAGTGAGTCGCCGACCCGCAGCCGGCCCGCGTCCCGTCGCCCGCGGCGCAGCCCCACCCCGCCGATCAGCCGGTCCAGCCAGCCGCGCACCGCCCAGGCGAGCGGCAGGGAGTACCAGCCGTTGTCGCCGCCGATGCCCTCGACCACCCGCCACAGCACCTCGGGCGGGGCGTCCACCGTCCGCTCCCGGCGGTCGGTGTAGAGGCTGCCGCCCGCCCAGTCGGGGTCGGTCGGCAGCGGATCGCTCGGCGCCCCGGGCACCGCGGCGTTGGACCAGTGGGTGGCGACCTCGGCGTCCCGCACCCGGCGCAGCGCCAGTTCCAGCGCGTCGTCGAAGGCGATGGGGTGACCGGGCGGGTCCGGGTCGGGGACATGGCGGGCGATGTCGTGCTCGTGGCAGACGACCTCGTACCGAAGGGATTCGGCGAGCGGGCGGGCCAGACCCGGCGGCACAGGGGTGACCAGGCCGATCCAGAGGCTGGAGAGGCGCGGGGTGAGCATCGGCACGGGGAGGATCAGCCGCTCGGGCAGTCCGGCGACCCGGGCGTAGCGCTGCATCATGTCGCGGTAGGTGAGGATGTCCGGCCCGCCGATGTCGAAGGCCCGGCTGACGTCGTCGGGGAGACGGGCGCAGCCGACCAGGTAGCGCAGCACATCGCGGACGGCGACCGGCTGGATGCGGGTGCGCACCCAGCTGGGGGTGACCATGACCGGCAGCCGCTCGGTGAGATAGCGCAGCATCTCGAACGAGGCCGAGCCGGAGCCGATGATGACGGCGGCGCGCAGAACGGCGGTGGGGACGCCGGACGCCAGCAGGATGTCCGCGACCTCGGCGCGGGAGCGGAGGTGGGGCGACAGCTCCCGCTCGGGGATGCCCGCGGGGGTGAGACCGCCGAGGTAGACGATCCGGCGGACGCCGGCGGCACGGGCCCGCCGGGCGAAGATGTGCGCGGCCCGGCGGTCGGTGTCCTCGAAGCGGCGGCCGCTGCCCAAGGCGTGCACCAGGTAGTACGCAACGTCGACGCCGGCCATCGCGGCACGGACCGAGTCCTCGTCCGTGACGTCGCCGCGCAGCACCTCCGTCCGCCCGGCCCAGGGGTGATCGCGCAGCTTCTCCGGTGTCCTGGCCAGTGCCCGTACGGCGTATCCGGCCGCCAGCAGCTCGGGGATCAGACGGCCGCCGATGTAGCCGGTGGCGCCGGTGACCAGGGCCCGCGGGCGCGCCGTGGGCTGCGGCGTCTCGCCTGTGCCGGCCATGGGCGCGGCCTCCTCGGGGCTGGTGGCAGCATGATCAGCCTGCCCGGCAAGTCTGTCACCGGTTCCGCTCGGGGGCATCACGGCACGGGGCCGGGGCGAGCGCCGTGGAGGCGGGTGGAACGGGCCCCTGCCGGGGCGGGGCAGGAGGCGTCCCGCCGGGCCGGATCGAACGGCGCGGCATCGAACGGCGCGGCGAAACGCTGCGGATGCGGCTGCGGCTGCGCCCGTACCCGGAGCGCGACCGTACGGCTGAGCCGGGCGGACGACGGCCGGTGGCGGGCGTCGGGGGTGGGCTCCGGTCGTGGGGCTACGTCCAGGGCCCGCCCCACCGCGGCCGGGCGTCCCGGCGTGATGCGGGGCGGCGCTCACGGCCGGTGCCGCGCCCGTTCCCCGGGCCGCCGCCACAGTCCCGGCCGCGGCCCGTCTCATGGCTGTGCGCCGCCTCGTGGTCCGGATCGCGGCTCGGGTCCAGGCCCAGCATGTCCATCAACAACGTCAGATCGTCCGCGCTCCGCGCATGGCCGGCCAGCGCCTTCCTGGCGAGCCGTCGTTCCTCGTCGCACGGCACGGCGCGGGATGCGGAGTCATCGGCACTGCGGTGTTCATCGCTCACCGCTGCATTCTCAGCCGGACCACCGGACCGTGCCCGTCGAGCGGGCCGGGGACCGCCCGGCGGGAACCGGCCGGGCGGCGCTGCTCCACACGGGTGGGACGAGCCCCCGGAGCGTCCCGCGGGCCCGGCTCACGGCGGGGAACCCCCGGCGGCCCTTTTCCCTCTTTATGAGCACTTGCACGTGATCACCCAGCCGCGGAGCCCCCTTGAAACGCCCCTACGCCGTCGCGCTCGCCGCCGCGCTCGCGCTCGCCTCCTCGCTGCTCACCGGCTGCTCGGACGCCGGTGAGCCGGTCGACTTCTCCGCCGGCGGGAAGGGCGACGGCGCCGCGCGGGCCAGGCCCGTCGACGACGGCACCCTCATGCCGACCGGCCCGAAGAGCGACTTCCGGATCACCCGCACCCTGGACGACGGCACCCACATAGCGCGGACGACGCTGCACGGCCGGAAATCCGGTGTCACCGGAAGCGTCTGGGTCTGGGCTCCCAAGGAATACACGGACCCCAGATACGCCAAAAGCGGATTTCCGGTGCTGATGGCCCTGCCGGGCGGCCTGGGCAGCCCCGAGGAGCCCGGTGGTGTCACGAACTACTGGGTCGGCGGCGACATCGAGCTGCAGGAGAACCTCACCCGGTGGACCGCGGAGGGCAAGAGCCTGCCGTTCATCGTGGTGATGCCGATGCTCAACCCGGACACCCGGTACCACGACGCCAGCGACATTCCCGGCAGCCAGAAGATGGGGACCTGGCTGACCGAGGACGTCGTCCAGCTGACCCGGGCCACCTTCCGCACCTTCAAGTCCCGCGACGGCTGGGCCTTCATGGGATCGTCCTCGGGCGGCTTCGCCGGTCTGAAGTCGGTGCTGAAGCACCCGGACAAGTTCAAGGCGGCGATAGCCAGCGGCCCGGACCTGGCACCGGATTCGCCGCTGTGGGCGGGCCACCAGGCGGAGCAGGCCGCCAACGATCCCGCGCGGCTCGCCCGGCGCCTGCTGCAGAAGGGCGGTCCGGACGTCTACCTCGCCTTCCAGGCCGGCTCCCAGGAGCCCGCCCGGGTCACCGACCCCATACACCGCTTCCGGCAGACCTACGGCAAGGGCCCGGTCCACACCGCCCTCCAGGTCATTCCCGGCGGCCGGCACAACGCCTGGGACTACCAGAAGGGCATGGCGGCCGGTTCGATCACGTTCATCAGCGACCGGATGAAAGCGCCGGTCCCGAGCGGCTCCTGAACCAGCGGCCGGGCGCCCGGCGGTGCCCCGTCGCGCGCGGATGCAGATCGTCTGGGAGAGGGTGATGCTGGAGTCGTGGGGGACCCTCGTGAGGAGGACGCATCATGTCCATGATGGACAAGATCAAGAGCATGCTGAAGGGCCACGAGAGCCAGACGGAGAAGGGCGTCGACAAGGCCGGCGACATGGTCGACGAGAAGACCCAGGGCAAGTACCAGGGCCAGGTCGACACCGGCCAGGACAAGCTCAAGGACCAGTTCGGCGGCGGGCAGGGCCCGGATCAGCCGCCGCGGACCTGAACCGGCGGCCCACCCGGCGGCACCTCACCGCCGGCCCGCCACCGCGCCGCACGGATGAGCCGTGCACCGGCGGACGATGCCTGACGCACCCGCCCACCCCAGATATCCCGATGCCGGAAACTCCGCAGCGGCCGCCACCCGCGCGGGCCGCGGGACGCTGCGACCGGATACCACCGACCGGGTGAGAGCGGGCCGCGCCCCACACGACGGTGCCCGCCCCCGGGGACCGGGAGCGGGCACCGAGGGGTGCGACGCCGGACCTAGGCCAGCCGGATCTTCTCCGCCTGAGGGCCCTTGTGGCCCTGGGTGACCTCGAAGGTCACCTTCTGGCCCTCCTGAAGCTCACGGAAGCCCGTGGCGTCGATGTTGGAGTAGTGCGCGAAAACATCGGCGCCACCGCCGTCCTGGGCGATGAAGCCGAAGCCCTTCTCCGAGTTGAACCACTTCACCGTGCCGGAAGCCATGTCCGTCTCCTTCGTTCATTGGGCTCGAATCGGCTTCCGCGTACTGCGGAACCCGGAGGTGATCGCCCTGGCCCGGAGACGCGCCACACAGCAAGGACGCCCGTGGAGGCGACACGGGCGTCCGGCACTTCGGAACCACGACAGCTGATCAGGACGCTACACCGAGCAACCCCCGGCAGGCCGCACAACCGTGACGGACGCGTCGCCCTTCACCGGGCAAGGCCAGCGGCTGTCCTCCGTATCCCTGACCGATCGGATGGGTGTGCGACGGCCGACGGCATGGCCGACGGCATGGCGGACGGCCTCAGGCGGACCCGCTCCCGGGCCCGGCCCCCTCGCCCGGTCCCTGGCGGGCGAGGCGCCGGCGCCGCCACAGCGCGGTGCCGAGCCCGGCAGCGGCGACGGCCCCGACGGCTCCGGCCACGGGCAGGAACCACCTGTACCGGGTGAACGGCGCGCCGTCCGTCTGCGCCCCGACCCCGGCCTTGTGCAGCGGCACGGACCGCGGCCGGTGGGTGACCGGCCGCAGTTCACCGGTGCGCTCGTCGGGCTCCAGGGCGGGCAGCACCCCGACGGCCGCGGCCCGGGGAGCCGCCTCGAAGCCCCAGTCCAGCAGGGCGCGGGTCTCCTCGTAGACGGCGTTCCGGCCGCCGGACTGCGGGTTCATGAGGGTCACCAGCAGGGTCCGGCCGCCGCGCCGGGCGGCGGCGATCAGGGTGTTGCCGGCGTGGCTCGTGTAGCCGTTCTTCACTCCGATCAGGCCGGCGTACGGCTTGACGCCGTGTGAGCCGACCAGCAGCCGGTTGGTGTTCTGGATGGTGAAGGCGTCCGGGCCGCCCTCCTGGGGGAGTTCGGCCTGTTTCGTCGAGGCGAAGTGGGCGAAGTCCCGGTCGGTCAGCCCGGCCTGCCCGAAGAGCGCCAGGTCGTAGGCGGACGAGACCTGCCCCGGCGTGTCGAATCCGTCGGCGGACGCCACCCGGGTGTCGCGGGCGCCGAGGCGCCGGGCCGTCTCCTGCATGTCGTCGATGGTCTTGCCCCAGCCGCCGTTCATGCTGGCCAGGGTGTGCACCGCGTCGCTGCCCGAGCTGAGGAAGACGCCGTGCCACAGGTCGGCGACCTGGTAGGGCATGTCCTCCCGGAGGCCGGCGAGGGAACTGCCCGCCTCGATCCCGGCCAGGTCCGCAAGGGAGACGGTGTGCACGGTCGACTGGGCGAACTTCGGCAGCACGGCCAGGGCGAAGAGCGTCTTGAGCGTGCTGGCCGGTGGCAGGGGCCGGTGGGCGTCCTTGGCCGCGAGGACCTTGCCGCTCGGCAGGTCCGTCACCATCCAGGACAGGGCGGAGACCTCCGGTGGCTCGGGCACGTCCCGCCGGGCCAGGAACCGCACACCGCGCCCGTCGAGCCGGTTCTCGACGTCGGCGGGTTCGGCCGCGTGCGCCCCGGGCCGCAGGTCGTCGATGCCATTGGGGCCATCGGCGACTGCCTGACCGGGCGCGGCCCACAGGCCCGCGGCACAAACGGTGGCGGCGGTGACGACTCTGACGGAGGCCCAACTCACGCTAGACATGTGGCCCACGCTAAAAACGACCGCGGCCGGGCGCCGGTTGGCCTACTCCATCCGATGCGCGGCGGGCCCCGACGGCCGTACGGGGCGGGCCGGGCCCGGTGGAAGGACCACCGGGCCCGGCCTGACGGGCTACCAGATCTCGTCGACCCACTCGGGGTGGTCGATGAACGGGTTCCTGTTGTGCTGGAACTTGTCGAATATCACCTGGTTGCGGTGCTTTTCGAAGGCGTCCGGCGCGTCCTGCTCGCTCCACTTCTTGAGGACGGAGAGCCGGCCGATGTGCGGCTGGGTTCCGTTGTCGACCTTGTCGTTGGGCTCCAGGTCGGGGAATCCGTCGCCGCCGTCGTAGCGGACGGCCATGTACAGGATCATGCGGGCGACATCGCCCTTGACCGCGTCACGGGGCTCGAAGGAGTCGTCGTCGCTGAGGCTTCCGGGCGCCTCGTCGACCTTCGACCCACCGTTGTCGAAGTCCTTGTTGCCGCGGATGCTGTTGACGGACACATCCTCCGGGCGCAGATGGTGGATGTCGGTACCGGGACCGGTGTCGGTGCCGAAATCACCGTGGGACTTCGCCCAGACGTGCTCACGGTTCCAGTCGTCCGGGTTGCCGCCGTGGGCGTCCTTGCTCTGCGAACGGCCCGTGTAGAGCAGGATCACGTTCGCGCTGTTGTCCGGGTCCTGGTCGGTTTCCTTGAGGGCGTCCCAGACCTCGTCGTACGACAGCTTTCCGGTCTGGGTGCTGCTGATGATCTTGTGCAGCGCGTCCTTGAGCGCCTGGCCGGTCTTGCCTTCGGCGTCCTTGTAGTACGTGTCGTCATACGACGTGCCGTCAGCCGTGCCGGACGGCTTCTGGGCGGTGGAGGCGCCGTCGGCGCGGTGCGGTGCGGCCGAGCCGGCCGTCGCGTTCGCCGGAATCTGTGCGGCCACCGCTGTCAGCGCCGCGCCGGCGGCGATGGCCAGCGCGATACGGGCGCGACGGGTCACGCGGTTGTTGTCCACGAGAGTGTCCTCTCCCCGAATTGTGGCGCCGAGCCGCGAAATGTGGGGCACGACCGGCACCGGCCGTTGGGAGCGGCCGCCAGGAAGCTTTCCATCACGGCAATCACCACAGTGTGAACACCGGGCAAGAGTTATGTGCCCACCCCGTGTGAATCACCGAATTCACCCGAAAATGCCGCGGTGATCGACACTCCGTCAGAACTCCACCACCCACGGGACTTTCGGTTCGGCAGTCGTGGACTTCGCCGGTTTGAGGCTTCCCACCAGGGATGTTCCGTATACGGCGGATTCCGGCTCCGCCGGTGAGTGGTGCGGAGAATGCCTGATGTTCACCAAGGGTCCTGCAATGGCGGCGTGTTGAGCAAGGAACGCGGATGAATACGGGTGAATACCGAGAAGTCGCGCCGGCCTGACGACCGCCACGGCGGTGAGGAAGCGGCGGTGTGCCTTGGGCTCATCGGGTGAACCCGTGCCCGCTGCGCAACCGAACCGGTACCGCCTCGCTTCCGAAGCATCGAGAGCCGCATGCACCGCATCCCTTGAACCCTTCGGACCGTGAGTTGTGGAGGCCCCCATGTCGTACGACCGCTCCACTCGCCCGCCCTACGGCGTGGCGCCGGAGTATGTGCTCGCTCCCCCGCGCCCCGAGGACCGCCTCGGCGCGCCCGCGCCGCAGTCCCCGTCCCTCCCGGGCCATGCGCTGCCGCCACCGCGCCCGGAGGACCGGCTGCACTTCGGCCCGCCGTACCCGCAGGACCGGCCGCTCCCGCGCCCCGAGGAGCAGCGGCAGGGGCCGGTGGCGATGCCGGATCGCCGGCGGCTGGACCTTCAGGCCGCGCTGACCGCGGCCGGTGTCGCACCGACGGACGGCGACCTGGCCGCCCTGGCGGAGATCGCGGCCCTGGGCGACACCACGGCCGGCGCCGTCATCAACTGGCTGGGAACCGCCGCGCGCGGCTCCTGGCCGCACCCGCACGCGGTGTGACACGGCCTGCCGCCGGACCGCGGGGTGACGAGGCGTCGGCCGGCCGCTGATCCCGGCACGCCTTCCGCGGCGTCCGTCGCGCGGGGCCGTGCCGGGTGAACTGCCCGGACGCCCGGGATCAGCGGGCCGGCCCCGCCGTCCGCCGCGCGGGCTGGGCCCACTCCGGTGTCCAGATCCCGGTGGCGGGACGGCCGGGGTAGGCGGAGGTGAGGTGCCGGCGGAGTGCGGCGAGCCCGGGGTGGGGGTTGTCGGTGCGCCAGATCAGTGAGTGCGGGTACACCGGGGCCGGGTCCCGCAGGGGAATACGCCGCAGGTCGTGCCCGGCGGGCCAGACCAGCGGGGTCTGCCCGCCGACGAAGGTGGCCAGCGTCGAGGAGCCGGCGATCGTGTCGAGCAGGTGCTCGATGCCGAAGTCGGGTCCGATCGTGTCGATGGTGAGCCCGAACGCGGCGGCGAGTGCGTCGTAGTAGGCGGCCCATTCGGTGTCGGCGGCATTGCTGGGCATCCAGATCCGGCGCCCGGCGAGCTGTGCGGGAGCGATGGCGCGGGCGCCGGCGAACTCGTGGGCCGGGCCGGTGAACAGGCAGAGCGGTTCGTCGAGGACCACGGTGGCACCGATGCCCTCGGGCAACTCCCGGCCCGGCCTGAGCACGGCGCGGAAGGTCGCGTCGATGGTGCCGGCCCGGACGGCGGCGATGGCCTCGTCGGCGGTGAACAGGGTCACCACGTCGAGGTCGGTCTCCGGGTACGCGCGATGGAAGTCACGGAGCAGCCCTGCCACGGAGAGACGTCGGCCGATCACGTCGACGCGCAGTGCCCGGCACCCTGGCCGTACGGATGCGGCGGCCCGCTCCTCGGCCTGCAGCAGTGCCCTGGCGTGCGGGAGGAAGGCCTGCCCGTCGATGGTGAGCCGGGCTCCCCGGACCGGCCGGCCGAACAGGGGCACGCCGAGGTCTCGCTCCAGTGCGGAGATGCGTTTGGAGACCGCCTGCTGAGTGATCGCCAGCTCGGCGGCGGCTTCCTGGAACTGTCCCGTGTCGACGGCGGCGACGAAGGTGCGTACGGCGTTGAGGTCCACGACGAAGACCCTAGTGGAACAACCAGGCGTTGTTCATGGAGTCGAAATGATTGTTTGATTCCGCTGCTTGCGGCCAGCTTTGATGAGCGTGATCAACGTGTGGTTGATCAGCCCCCCTCGCTGGCTCTGCCGGAATTCCGGGAGCGGGTCCGGGCGGATGGGTGCGGCGGCGGGACGTGACCACGTGCCCGGCGCCGGACCGCGCCCGCCGTGCGCCCGCGGCCGGTGCGGGGCTTCCCCTACGCCCGGAGGTGTCTCCCCGGCGCACCTCTTCGTCAGGGAACTCGCCGTACTGGATGCGTCCTCCGCCGAACACGGCACCAGGCCACCGTGACCCCCCTCGCCTCCGACGTGAAGGGCGTCTTCGGAGTGGACGTCTGGGAGGGCGTGGTCTGAGGGCAGCCCTCAGGCAGAGCCCGGCCCGGAGGGCGCCACGGCCGGCAGGGGGCGGGCCCGGTGCGGGTCGAGGAGGGGGGCGAGCAGGTCGCCGTGGCGTTCGCAGCGGGGGGCGATATCGCTGTAGAGGAAGGTGAGTTGCCGCGGATCGGTGCAGTCGGCGATCTCGTCCCAGGTGACCGGGGTCGAGACGGTGGGGGTGGCACGGGCGCGCAGGGTGTAGGCGACCGCGGTGGTCTTGGCGGCGGCGTTCTGGGAGAAGTCGATGAAGACCTTGCCGGGGCGCAGCGCCCTGGTCATCTTGAGCAGGACCAGGGCGGGGAGGGCCGCCGCGGCCTCGACGGCGAGGCTCCTGGCGTAGGCGGTGGTCCGCTCGGACGGGGTGGGTTCGACGGGCACGATGAGGTGCAGGCCCTTGGAGCCGCTGGTCTTGGCGTACACGTCGAGGCCGTCGGCGGCCAGCCGGCCGTGCAGCCACCGGGCGGCGGTGCAGCATTCCACGATGGTGGCCGGGGCGCCGGGGTCGAGGTCGAAGACCAGCCGGTCGGCGAGGCCCGGCGCCTGGCGGGTCCACTGCGGGGTGTGCAGCTCGACGACCAGGTTCGCGGCCCAGACGAGTGAGGGCAGGTCCTGCAGGAGGACCTGGCGGGTGGGCCCTGACGTCGAATGGGGGACTTCGCACGTCTTCACCCAGGAGGGCGTGCCGGGCGGCACGTTCTTGGTGAAGAAGCGCTGGCCGTCGGGCCCGTCGGGGTAGCGCAGGAAGGAGAGCGGCCGGTCACGGAGGTGGGCGAGCAGCGGGTCCGCTGTGGTGGTGCAGTAGTGCAGCACCTCGCCCTTGGTGGTGCCGGTCTCGGGATAGAGGACCTTGTCCAGGTTGCTCAGCGAGAGGCGCCGCCCCTCCACAACGGTGATCGGCGACATACGATGAGAATCCCACACAAGGGATGAAATATGCGTTCTATATGGAATGGGTCCATATCGTTCGGTCTGGTCACCATCCCCGTGAAGACCTACAGCGCCACCGACCGCACCTCGTCGGTGTCTTTCGTGCGCATCCACGAGAAGGACGGCGCGCAGGTCCAGTACCGGAAGATCTGTGAGCTGGACGGTGAGGAAGTCCCGAACGAGGAAGTCGGCAAGGGCTACCAGGCGCCCGGCGACGACACCATCGTGCCGATCACCGACGAGGATCTGTCCCGCCTCCCGATGCCCACCGCCAAGACGCTGTCCATCCTGTCGTTCGTCGACCCCGACGAGATCGACCCGCTGCAGATGGACAAGGCCTACTACCTGGGGCCCAACGGGGCGGCCGCCGCGAAGCCGTACGCGCTGCTGCGGGAGGCGCTGGAGGACCACCGGAAGGTCGCGGTCGGCAAGGTGGCGATGCGGGGGCGGGAGTCGCTGGCGATGCTGCGGGCGCACGACGGGGCGATCGTGATGCACACCCTGCTGTGGCCTGATCAGATCCGGCCCGTCACCGGTGTGGCACCCGAGGACGTCGAACTCCGCGAGAACGAGCTGAGGCTCGCCGAGACCCTGATGGACTCCCTGGGCGAGCTGGACCCCGCCGAACTCCACGACGACTATCGCGAGGCCGTCGAGGAGCTGGTCGCCGCCAAGCTGGAGGGCGAGCCGGTCGCCGCCGCCGCTTCGGGCACGTCCGGCGCACAGGTCATCGACCTCACGGCGGCACTGGAGAAGAGCGTGCGGGCGGCCCGGGGCACCCCGGAGACCGGCACGGAGTCCGGGCCGGCATCCGTGACACCCCTGCGGGGACGGAAGGCGGCGAAGAAGGACGCCGGGCAGGGCACCGCCGGGAAGAGCGGCGCGGCGGAGAAATCGGCGAGGACGGCGAAGACCGCGGCGGCCAAGAAGACCTCGGCAGCCACCGCGAAGAAGGCTCCAGCCAAGAAGGCTCCGGCGACGAAGACCGCGGCCGCCGCGAAGTCCACCGGCGGGCGGGCGAAGGACACCGCGGCGGCCAAGAGGGCCACAGCCGCCGGTACTTCCCGCAAGGCCGCGTCCGGGAAGACCACGTCGAAGAGCACCGCCAAGAAGGCCGCGGCCAAGAAGACGACGAAGAGGTCGTCCGCGTGAGGGCCGTCGCGCCACCCGGACGGCGGCGGCCGTTCTAGAGTCTTGGTATGGCTTCAGACGAAGGGACCACCCGCATCGACAGCTGGATCTGGTCGGTACGGCTCACCAAGACGCGCTCGCTGGCCGCCGCGGCCTGTCGCGCGGGGCACGTACGGGTCAACGGTGAGCGGGTGAAGCCGGCCCACGGCGTGCGCAACGGCGACGAGGTGCGACTGCGGCACGCGGGCCGGGAGCGGATCGTGGTCGTCTCGCGGCTGGTGCGCAAGCGGGTCGGCGCGGCCGTCGCGGCGGAGTGCTTCATCGACAACAGCCCGCCGGTCCCGCCGCGGGCGGAGGTTCCGGTGACCGGGCTGCGTGACCGCGGCACCGGACGCCCCACCAAGCGCGACCGCCGCGAGATCGACCAGCTGCGCGGCCTGTGACCCGGGCCGGCCCGCACACCACGGGCCGGCCCCGAAAGGTGACCGCTACGAGGACGCCAGTGCGTCGAGATAGACCCACTGGCCGCCCTCGCGGACGAAGCGGCTGTGCTCGTACTGGCTGTCGGCGTGCCCGTG
The DNA here is from genome assembly GCF_043199295.1 of Streptomyces sp. NPDC048612. Classification (NCBI taxonomy): domain Bacteria; kingdom Bacillati; phylum Actinomycetota; class Actinomycetes; order Kitasatosporales; family Streptomycetaceae; genus Streptomyces; species Streptomyces sp. NPDC048612. Next base: position 659,128 of record NZ_JBICVV010000001.1, on the reverse strand, counting down.
TCGGCTGTAGTGAGCGCGGAATTCGACGGTGCCTTCGGTGTGGAAGGCGCTGCCGCCGGTCGTGCCGAGGATGTCCAGGCCGGTCCACCGCTGCGCCGGTTCGAGGTCGAGGGCGGCCGGGCGGGTCGTCGGGTGCCAGGTGCGCAGCAGATAGCCGGTGTCACCGACCACGAAGGCGCTGTAGCGCGAGCGCATCAGGCGCTCCGCCGTCGGGGCCGTGGCGCGCCCCTCATGAAAGGCGGCACAGCAGTCGCGGTAGGTCGCGTCGCGTCCGCAGGGGCACGGCGAGGCGGGGGTGACGGCGGCGGGGCGGGGCTTGTTCTTCTGCTTCGACACCCCACGATTGTGCCGGGTCGGCGGGGGCGGACCGCGACACGCCGAGAGCACAGCCGGACCCGGCACGCCTTGGAGATACCCCCATTTAGGGAATTTCCCCGACAAATCACCCATTTGTAGCTTTTCCTGGCTTGATACGTGCTGTGAGGCTGGAAGAACTCATGGTGACCGTCCCCACCACCCAGGAGAGAACCCCCCATGATTCTGTCCATTTCCGGCGTCGTCCTGCTCGGCATCATCGTCTTCCTCTTCTTCCGGAAAGACGGCCTGAAGTTGTCCCACGCTCTGGTCTCCGCGCTCTTCGGGTTCTACCTCGCCAGCTCCGCCATCGCGCCCAGCATCAAGGCCGGCGGTGCGAGCCTGGCCAGCCTCCTCGGGGGGATCAAGATCTAGCGGACAGCCCCGTCCGCTTCCGGCGCACCACCACGGGTCCCGCCCGAACGGGCCGCACCGTTTCCCGTCCGGGCGGCTCCGTATGCGGCCCGCTCCCCCGCCCGCGGCCCACGCCGGTTCCCGCCCGCCCACCGCACGAGCAACAGGAGAAGACGTGGCCCGGCGCCCCCTGCCCCGCATCCTGACCCACAGCGCACCGCTCGCCCGTATGGCACACAGCGCCCCGCTCGCCCGCGGCCGCGAACTCGCGCGCACCGCCGCCGACAGCGCCTCCGACGTGTTCCATCCGCTGATCACCATCGGCCGCGGGCTGCGCCGGCTGGGCGCGGCCGGCCGGGGACGCTGGGCCGAGACGCCCAAGGACCAGCGCGGCCCGCTGGCCTTCTTCGTGGGCGCGTGCGGCCTGGTGGTGTGGCTGGTGCCGTACGGACCGCTGCTCGCCCTGATCGCGGTCATGGGCGCGGGGGCCTGGGCGGGGCGGGAGCGTACGCCGGTGGTGACCGGCCCCAGCGAGGCCGAGACCGAGCGGCTGCGGGCGCTCTACGAGGCGCTGGTCCCCTACCTCTCCGCCGAGGGGGACCCCAGCCCCCTGTACGCGCACGGCGGTGACTGGGCGGCGGCCTTCGCCGAGTACGCCTTCGACGACGACGGGCGCCTGGAGCGGCTGCAGCTGAAGTACCCGGCGTACTTCACCGACGGTGAGGACCGGTCCCGGGTCCGCATCGAGCAGGTGCTGTACGCCAAGGCCGGCCGCGGCCGGGAGTACCGGTTCACCTGGGACGAGCTGGCCAATCAGCTCACCCTGACGGTGCTGGACCCGCTGCCCACGGACATCGCCGCACAGCGCTTCGTCACCGCGCCCGGCGAGACGGTGCTCGGCTTCACCGACCCGGACTCCGTACAGCGGACCCTGCCGGTCACCGGCGGGGAGGAGACCCGGGACGCCCCGCCGGCGGTCTGGCGCACCGGGCAGCGCTCCACCGAACCGCATCTGCTCGTCCTGGGGCAGCCGGGGACCGGCACCACGACCCTGCTGCGCTCGATCGCGCTGCAGGCGCTGCAGCACGGCGATGTGCTGGTCATCGACGGCGGCGGCACCGGTGAGTACGGGTGTCTCGCCGGGCGCGGCGGCGTGCTCGGGGTGGAGAGCGGGCTGGCGGGGGCGCTGGCGACGCTGGAGTGGGCGTCGCACGAGACCGAGCGGCGGCTGATCGCGGGCAATCGGGCGCGGCAGGCCGGCACGGCGGCACCGGACGACACCCGGCGCCCGTTGTGGATCATCGCGGACCGTCCGACGGCGCTGTCCCACATCGCGGTCGCCGAGGGCCTGGACGATCCGCAGCAGTGGCTCCAGATGCCGCTGCGGCACGGGCGGGCCGCGGCGGTCACGGTGGTGGTGGCCGACCAGTTCGAGACCGCCGAGCTGCTGAGCGATCCGGTACGGGCGCACACCAAGGCGCGGGTGGTGCTCGGTCCGGCCACAGCGGAGGAGGTACGGGCGGTGCTCGGCGCACCGCCGCACACCACGCCGCCGGCGCAGGTCCCGCCGGGGCGCGGCTATGCGCGGCTGGGCGGCGCGCCCGTGCTGCGGCTCCAGGTGCCGGCCACCCCCGATCCGCTCGACGACGCCACCGGCCAGGCGCACCGGGAGGCCGTGCTGGCGCTGCTGCCGGAGCGTACGGTCCCGGCGGACGGGGCGGCCCCCACCGAGCCGGTGACCGGCGGCACGGCGGTGGACGTCGGCAAGCGGGCGGGTGCCGGGGCGGTGGAGGCCGGTGCGTCCGGGCGTGCCCCGGTGAGCGAAGCGGACGACGGGCCCACGGCGGCCGGTGCGGCACCGGACGCGGAGGAGTCCGGCGCAGCCGCCGACCCGTCCACGGCCGAGCCGGTGGGCGCGAGCGCGCGGGTGCGGACCGACAAGGGCGGCGAAAGCCGTGTGCTCACCAAGGGCGGCGAGCCCCGCGTGATCAAGGGCACGGTGGAGGCCGTCCGGGCAGAAGGGTGAGACTCCTCCGCCCCACGGCGGCCCCGGAGGCCCGGCCGGAGCGGAGGAAACGCCCCGTCAGGCCACGAACGGGTGCCGCAGCTCCGCCTCCACGGGCGCGCCCGTCGCCACGAGCCGCGCGGCACCGGCCAGCCGGACCGCGGCCTCGTCGGCGACCGCACCGCTGACCGTGAACGGCAGCCGTACGAAGCCCTCGAAGGCGCCGTCGACGCCGAACCGCGGGCCGGAGGGCACCCGCACCCCGAGCCGCTCCCCCGCCTCGGCGATCCGGGAGCCGGAGAGTCCGCCGGTGCGCGCCCAGAGCGTGAGGCCGCCGCGGGGCACGCTGAACTCCCAGTCGGGAAGGTGCCGGTGCAGCGCCCCGACGATCGCGTCGCGGTTCTCGCGGGCCTGCTCGCGGCGGATGCCGATGGCCTGCTCCCAGCCGCCGGACTCCAGGAGCGAGGCGATGGCGAGCTGTTCGAGGACGGGTGAGCCCAGGTCGGAGTAGGCGCGGGCGGCGACCAGACTGCGGATGATGTCGGGGGCGGCGCGCACCCAGCCGATCCGCATCCCGGCCCAGAACGCCTTGCTCGCCGAACCGACCGTGATCACCGCGCTGCCGGCCGGGTCGAACGCGCAGACCGGACGGGGTGGTTCGGCGTCCTCGTCCAGCCGCAGCTCGGTCATCGTCTCGTCGACCACGAGCAGGGTGCCGGCCGAGCGGGCGGCGTCGACGAGACGGCGGCGCTGGTCCTCGGTGGCGAGGGTGCCGGTGGGGTTGTGGAAGTCGGCGACCACATAGGCCATGCGCGGGGCGGCGTCGCGCATCACCTGGCGCCAGACGGGGATGTCCCAGCCGGCCAGCTTGTCCCCGAGCGCGACCGGGACGAGCCGGGCACCGGCATCCCGCATCAGCTGCAGGATGTTGGCGTACGAGGGCGAGTCGACGGCCACGCGTTCGCCGGGACCGGTACAGAGCCGGCAGATCGCGGCGACCGCGCCCATCGCGCCGGTGGTCACCATGATCTGTTCCGGCATGGTGGGGATGCCGCGGGCGGTGTAGCGGTCCGCGAGGGCCTGACGCAGGACGGGCAGGCCGGCCGGGTAGTCGCCGTGGGTGTGGGAGTAGAGCGGAAGGTCGGCCATGGCGCCCTGGACGGCACGGGTCAGCCAGGGCTCGGGGGCCGGGAGGGCGGCGCAGCCGAGGTCGATCATGGAACCGGCCGCCTCCGGGGGCAGCGGTTCCAGACCGCGGGTGGGCAGCGGATTCCCGGCCGGGACGGCGGTCCAACTGCCCGAGCCGCGCCGGGACTCCAAGAACCCCTCGGCGCGCAGCGCTTCATAGGCGGCGGCGACGGTGGTGCGGCTGACGCCGAAGGCGGCGGCCAGTTCGCGTTCGGCCGGCAGCCGGGCGGCGACCGGTATCCGGCCTTCCAGTACGAGCAGGCGCACTCCGTCGGCGAGGCTGCGATAGGCGGGCAACCGGCGGCCACCGACCGCGAGTTGGGCGTCGCGCGGGTCCTGCGACCGGAGCAGCCGGGCGAGTTGGGGTGCGCCAACCGCTGAAGTCCACTGAGCCATGAAGATCAGTCCACCTTCCCCGAATTGGCTCTACTTCCCGAGCCCGGACACGCCACATGGTGTCATGCGTCGGTCCAATCCTGCCAGGAGGGGGAAATTTCGTGTCCATGATCAGTAGGCCCGGCCCGGGGAGGGGCCTACGGGCGCGGCGCCTGGTCCAGCTCTACACGGGACTGACGCTGTACGGCGTGAGCATGGGCCTGATGCTGCGGGCCGAGCTGGGACTGGAACCCTGGAGCGTGCTCAACCAGGGCATATCCCGTCATACGGGGCTGTCGATCGGCACCGTCACCATCGTCTCCGGCGCACTGATCCTGCTGCTGTGGATTCCGCTGCGCCAGCGGCCCGGCCTGGGCACGGTGTCCAATGTGGTGATCCTCGGGCTGGTGATGGACGCGACGCTCGCCTGGGTTCCGGAGCTGCACTCGCTGGGCGCCCGTATCCCGCTGCTGGCCGGTGCCGTCCTCCTGAACGGCGCCGCGACCGGGCTGTACATCTCCGCCGACTTCGGCCCGGGGCCGCGGGACGGGCTGATGACCGGGCTGCAGCGGCGGACCGGCCGCCCGGTGCGGCTGGTGCGGACCTGCATCGAGGTGACGGTGCTCGCGGCGGGCTTTCTGCTCGGCGGGTCCGTCGGCGTCGGCACGGTCGTCTACGCACTGGCCATCGGCCCGCTGGCGCAGTTCTTCCTCCGCCGCTTCGCGCTCCGGGACGCAGCCGTGCAGCCGTCCCCGGTGGTGGCCCGCGGGGAGCCGTCACCTGAGCGCGCCATACTGCCGGAGTGACCTCAGCGATACGCATCCGCCACGCCTATCTCGACCACCCCACCCCGCTCCCCTTCGCCCACCGGGGCGGGGACGCGGAAGGTCTGGAGAACACCGCGGCCGCCTTCCGCCGGGCGGTCGGCCTCGGCTACCGCTACCTGGAGACCGATGTGCACGCCACCTCGGACGGCAGGCTCGTCGCCTTCCACGACGCGACCCTCGACCGCGTCACGGACACCCGGGGCGCCATCGGACAGCTCCCCTGGCGGGCGGTGCGCCGGGCCCGGGTCGGCGGGCAGGAACCGCTGCCGCTGTTCGAGGAGCTGCTGGAGGAGTTCCCGGAGGCGCGCTGGAACGTCGACCTCAAGGCCGAGGCCGCGCTGCCGCCGCTGCTGGACCTGCTGCGCCGTACGCACGCCTGGGACCGGGTGTGCGTCGGCTCGTTCTCGGAGGCCCGGGTGGCGCGGGCCCAGCGGCTGGCCGGCCGGCGGATGGCGAGCTCGCTCGGCACCCGCGGCGTGGCCGGGCTGCGGCTGCGCTCGTACGGCCGGGGTGTGCTGCCGCTCGACCGGCTGCTGGGCGCGGCGGTACGGCGCAGCGCGGTCTGCGTGCAGGTCCCCGAGCGGCAGTCCGGTCTCCCGGTCGTCGATCCGCTGTTCCTGCGCGCCGCGCATGCGCTGGGCATGCAGGTCCACGTCTGGACGGTCAACGACCCGGACCGGATGACCGCCCTGCTGGACCTCGGCGTGGATGGCATCATGACGGACCACATCGAGACGCTGCGGACGGTGCTGACCGAGCGGGGTTGCTGGGTCTGAGCCGCCCGGGGGCCGTCGGCCGTCCGCCGCCGTGAACGGGGACGGGAAAACGGGGGCGGGAGTGCGCGACGCATCGGCCGGGGCCGTGGACGAGACGGCTGAGCGGCGCCGCGAACAGCGCGGCTGGTACTGGTACGACTGGGCCAACAGCGTCTACTCGACCACCGTGCTGACGGTCTTCCTCGGGCCGTATCTGACATCGGTGGCGAGGGCGGCGGCGGACGCGCACGGCTTTGTCCACCCGCTGGGTGTTCCGGTGCGCGCGGGTTCCTTCTACGCGTACACGGTGTCCGCCTCACTGCTGCTGTCCGTACTGGCCATGCCGCTCGCCGGGGCGGTGGCCGACCGGACCGGCCGGAAGAAGCCGCTGCTGGGCTGCTGCGCCTACGTGGGCGCGGCGGCGACGACCGGGATGTTCTTCCTGAACGGCGAGCGCTATCTGCTCGGCGGGGCGCTGCTGATCCTCGCGAACGTGGCGTTCGTGGTGTCGATGATGCTCTACAACTCCTTCCTGCCGCAGATCGCCGGCCCCGGCGAACGGGACGCGGTCTCCTCCCGGGGCTGGGCCTTCGGCTACGCGGCCGGGGCACTGGTCCTGGTGGCCAACCTGGTGCTCTACGGCGCACACGACTCCTTCGGGATATCCGAGGGCACCGCGGTACGCATCTGCCTGGCGTCGGCGGGACTGTGGTGGGGGACGTTCTCGCTGATCCCGCTGCGCCGGCTGCGCGACCGCCGGACGGCCGCCACCGGAGCGCCCGGAGAGGCGGGCGGCGCCTCGCCCCGCCAGGGGTGGCGGCAGCTGCGCAGGACGCTCCGCGGGATGCGGCGCCGCCCCCTGACCCTCGCCTTCCTGCTGGCCTATCTCGTCTACAACGACGGGGTGCAGACGGTGATCACCCAGGCGTCCGTGTACGGCTCCGAGGAGTTGCGGCTGGACCAGACGACGCTGATCATCGCGGTCCTTCTGGTGCAGGTGCTGGCCGCGGCGGGCGCCCTGCTGATGGGCCGCCTCGCCCGGCGGTACGGCGCACAGCGGACCATCCTGGGCTCGCTGGTGGCCTGGACACTGACCCTCACGGCCGGCTACTTCCTGCCCGCCCGGGAGCCGCTGTGGTTCTTCGCGCTCGCCGCCGGCATCGGCCTGGTCCTGGGCGGCAGCCAGGCGCTCTCGCGTTCGCTGTTCTCCCATCTGGTGCCGCGCGGCGAGGAGGCGGAGTACTTCTCCGCGTACGAGATCAGCGACCGGGGCGTGAGCTGGCTGGGGCCGTTGGTGTTCGGGGTCGCCTATCAGCTCACCGGGAGCTACCGGGACGCGATCGTGTCCCTGGTGGCGTTCTTCGTGACCGGATTCGTCCTGCTGGCGCGGGTCCCGGTGGGCCGGGCGATCGCGGCGGCCGGAAATCCTGTACCTGACCGGATTTAGTCTCCGGGCGTGCGGGGCGGTAGTGTACGCCTTTGGCTCACCAGGCGGACCGTTACTGCGCGCTCAAGCATGGAAGGCGCTGGGTGACATCTGCTGCCAGATGTGACAAACCGGGCGCCGGTGGGTACAACAAGGGGCGGCACGAAGGTAGGCAGCGGCGCACAGCGCCTCCGTCAAGGGCGGTGGTGGGCGACGGGTGGGCTCAAATCCCGGATTCGGGAATCTTCACCGCCGACCGGACGTTGACCGGATGACGACGACAGCGACACCTGTCCTGTGGGCGACAAGCCCGGGAGGCACGATTCATGAGTGAGCGAGCTCTCCGCGGCACGCGACTCGTGGTGACCAGCTACGAGACCGACCGCGGCATCGACCTGGCCCCGCGCCAGGCGGTGGAGTACGCATGCGAGAACGGACATCGATTCGAGATGCCGTTCTCGGTTGAGGCCGAGATTCCGCCGGAGTGGGAGTGCAAGGTATGCGGTGCACCCTCTCTTCTGGTGGATGGGGACGGCCCCGAGGAGAAGAAGGGTAAGCCCGCGCGTACGCACTGGGACATGCTCATGGAGCGGCGCACCCGCGAGGAGCTGGAGGAGGTGCTGGCCGAACGGCTGGCCGTCCTGCGCTCCGGCACCATGAACATCGCCGTGCATCCGCGCGACAGCAACCGCAAGTCCGCCTGACGACGGACCTGCACAGAGCAGCACGCAAGGGCCGGGGCCACTGCACCACGCAGTGACCCCGGCCCTTGTCGCGTCCGCTCGGCCGGCCGCCGGCGCGGTCAGCCGGTCAGCGGCGGGTCCTGGCGGCGTGCGGCCGGGGGTTCGTCGTCGCGGATGACCTCGCCCTGGACGACCTTGCCGTCCGGCCGGTGCATCCGGGCCTGCTGGAACGCGTCACCGAACGACCCCGGGGCGTAGCCCGCCCGCCGGGACAGCAGCTTCTCGGCGCGGCGCTGGATCAGCTTCCCGGTCGGCGGGAAGAGGCAGAGCAGCCCCAGCGCGTCGGACACCAGCCCCGGCAGTATCAGCAGCAGTCCGCCCGCCATCGGGAGCGTATTGCCGCCGCCCGTCTTGCCGTCCCCGGATCTGCCGTCGCCGGACCGGGAGTTGCCGGATGCCGACGGGTCGCCCGCGCTCTGCAGGCTCTCGGTGAGGTTCCGCCAGGCGCGACGCCCGGCCCGCTTGGTCACATAGCCGCCGACGATCACTCCGGCGAGCAGCAGAAGCAGCACTGTCAGCCCGTTGGTGGCACCGGCCACGACGGTGAGCAGCCAGATCTCCAGCACCATCCAGGCGGCGACGCCCAAGGGGACGAACCTTCGGGCGCGCGAGCGCTGGGGCGGGCGGGAATCGGGCGAGGGCGTGGCTCCGAACGTCATGCCTCAAGTGTGCCTGGCCCGTCCGGCCGCCCTTCCCAAGGGTCGCCGGACGGATCAACTCCCGGCGGCCGGGCGGCGGACCGGGGTCAGCGGCCGCGGATCTTGCCGACCCGTGAGCCGACGCCCCACGCCGTGACGCGCCACAGCGCCTCCACGACGATGTCACGGCTCATCTTGCTGTCGCCGTGCTCGCGCTCGACGAAGGTGATGGGGACCTCGACGACGTGGTAGCCGGCCTGCACGGCGCGGCGGGCCAGGTCGACCTGGAAGCAGTAGCCCTGGGAGGCGACATCGTCCAGGCCCAGCCCTTCGAGGGCCTCCGCGCGGAAGGCCCGGAAGCCGCCGGTGAGGTCGCGCAGCGGCAGGTCCAACGCCAGCCGGGAGTAGGTGCTGCCGCCGCGGGAGATGAGCCGGCGGTACGTCGGCCAGTTGACGGTACGGCCGCCGGGCACCCACCGGGAGCCGAGGACGAGGTCGGCGCCCTTGAGGGCGGTGAGCAGCCGGGGCAGCTCCTCCGGCTGGTGCGAGCCGTCGGCGTCCATCTCGACCAGCACGCCGTAGCCGTTGTCGATGCCCCACCGGAAGCCGGCGAGATAGGCGGCGCCGAGGCCTTCCTTGCCCTTGCGGTGCAGGACGTGGACCTGCTCGTCGTCGGCGGCCAGCTCGTCGGCCAGCTTGCCGGTGCCGTCCGGGCTGTTGTCGTCCGCGACCAGGACATGCGCCGCGGGGACGGCGGACCGCACCCGCGAGACGACCGGCTTGATGTTCTCCGCCTCGTTGTACGTCGGAATGATCACCAACGTGGTGCCGAGCGGACCGTACTGCCGCTGCCCGTCTGTCACTGCTGCCCCTTCTCGTCCTTCGTACGCCCGCGCCGGCCGATGGCTGCCGCGGCGGCGCAGGACAGGAGGCCCACGATAGCGAGCGCCCACTCAGGTGCGGCCCCGACGCGGTCGGCGAGCGTCGTTTCGTCCCGCAGCGGAATCCGCGCGGAGACCACGCCCTGGGTGAACTCGGGGATGCGGTGGGTGATCTTGCCGTCCGGGGCGACCACCGCGCTGATCCCGCTGGTGGCGGCGGTGACGACGGCGCGGCCGTGCTCGACGGCGCGCAGCTTGGACATCGCCAGCTGCTGCTCGGGCTGGCCGGTGCGGCCGTAGGTGGCGTTGTTCGTCTGGACGACCAGGGCGCGGGCGCCGGCGTTGACGGTGTCGTGGACGATCTCGTCGTAGGCGACCTCGAAGCAGATCACGTCGCCGAGCCGGGCGGGGCCGACCTTGAGCAGGCCGGTGTGGTCACCGGGGTAGAAGTTGCGGGTCACCCGCTGGAAGCGCGTGATGATCTTGCTGAGCTGCTCCTTGAACGGCACGTACTCGCCGAACGGCACCGGGTGCTGCTTGGTGTAGGAGGCGCCCGGCCCCTTCTTCGGGTCCCAGACGATGCCCTCGTTGTAGACGTAGCCCGGCTTGGAGGGGTGGTCGACGAGGGCGCCGACGAGGACGGGCACCCCGATGGCCTTCACGGCCTCGTCGATCCGGTCGTACGCCTGCGGGTACTGGTACGGGTCGAGGTCGGAGGAGTTCTCCGGCCAGATCACCAGGTCCGGCTTCCTGGCCCGGCCGGCCTTGACGTCGGCGGCGAGCTTCTCGGTGGCGGTGGCGTGGTTGTCGGTGATCATCATGGGGCGGCCCAGGAAGTCCATGCCGGGTGACTGGACATTGCCCTGGATGACAGCGATGTCGACGGTGTCGTCGGCCTTCGTGGGGACGGGCACCAGCACCCCGGCCAGGGTGACCGCGGCGGCCAGCCCGAACGCCTCCAGGGCCGGGACGGCCCGCCGCAGCGTCCCGTTCGCGCGCAGCCCCCAGAGGGTGGCGGCGCAGGCGGCGAGCAGCGCCGCGGCCAGCGCGACCGCGAAGGTCACCAGCGGGGCGCCGCCGAGCGCGGCGAGCGGGGTGAACGGCGAGCCGGTGTGGGCGAACGCCAGCCGCCCCCACGGGAAGCCGCCGAGCGGCAGCCGGTCGCGGGCCCACTCCTCGGCGACCCACAGGCAGGCGGTCCACAGCGGCCAGACCGGCAGCCGGGAGGTGACGGCGAGCCCCGCGCCCAGCAGCGCCAGGAAGAGCGCCTCGACGATCGACAGGCCCACCACCGCGTCCCAGCCGATGACATGCAGCCACTTCAGCAGGATCAGGAAGAACGGCAGCCCGAAGGCGAAGCCTGTCCAGGCTCCCTGGCGGGCGGTCCGGCCGCGGGTCAGCAGCGACAGCGCGGCGACGGACACCAGCGACAGCGGCCACAGGTCGTACGGCGGGAAGGCGAGACCGAGACCGAGGCCGGCGGCGGCCGCGAGGCCGGAGCGCGGCGCCTCCCGGCGGGCCAGTGCGGCGAACCTCCGGGCGCGTCCGGGGCGTACGGGCTCGGCAGGGGAGGCCGTCACGGCGGGGGGCACCGGGCCGTCGGGCGTGGTGCCGCTGACGGCTTCTTCGGTGGTGTCGGAGCCCGATGGCACGGTCGCGAGCCTTCCTGCAGGTCGTGGGTGGTGAGCTGACCGTACATCGGGAAGGCGGGATTGCGGATGCGGGGTGCACAAATGGCAAAGAGGCACCGCAGGTGGCGGCGGGAGTGCTGCGCCACGGTGCGGATAGGGGCCCGGCGCCCTTCGGGCCGACCTGGGACCCGCTGGCTGCGGATCGACCGAGAGCCGTTGTCTACTGAGCTTCCGGGCCCCACCCGGGTCGCACCCGCCGACCGGCCGAAACCTTCCGTCGCCCCGTGCCGCGAATCCTGGACCTGGCTCCCAGTGGCGGGGTGCCCCAGTGGCGCACCGCCCCATGGCCCAGTTGCGTTCGACGACTGCGCGGAGATCTGCCGGTCGGACGTCCTGTGGTGGACTCGGCCGAACCTACCGGCCGCCGACCGCCTGCTGTCAACAGGTGCTCCGCCTGCGTCGTTTCGCGTCGCCCCAGGTCAGCCGCGAGCGCCCGCAGGTGGGCCAAGGAGCAGCAAGCACGGTCCGCTGTGGCACGTGCTCGCGTGATGTCACTCGTTCGGCGGGCCGAAGACCGTTCGCCCGCCGACGACCGTGCGCAGGCACACCGGGAGGTCGTTGCCGGGGGTGAGATCGGGCAGGCCGGGGGTGCCGGAGCGGGGGTCGGTGGACCAGCGCTCCACCCGCTCGTCGGGCGCCTGGACGAGCAGCTCGCCGGTGCGCCAGACCGCGTAGTCGGCGGGCGCGCCGGGCACCAGGACGCCGGCGTCGTCCCGGCCGACGGCGCGCCAGCCGCCGCGGGTGTGGGCGGTGAACGCGGCGCGGGCGGAGATGCCGTGGGCGCGGGTGCGGTGGAAGACCGCGGCGCGGACGGTGCCCCAGGGGTCGAGCGGGGTGACCGGGCTGTCGGACCCGAGGGCGAGCGGGACCCCGGCCTTGAGCAGCGCGGCGTACGGGTTGAGGGTGCGGGCCCGGTCGACGCCGAGACGGGCGGCGTACATGCCGTCCTCGCCGCCCCACGCCGCGTCGAAGGCGGGCTGGACGGAGGCGGTCAGGGCGAGGTCGGCGAAGCCGGTGACGGTCTGCTCGGTGAGCATCTCGGCGTGCTCGACGCGGTGCCGGGCGGCCCGGATTCGGTCGAGGCCGACGCGCTCGGCGGCGGCCCGTACGCCGTCGACGACGCCGGTCAGGGCCGCGTCACCGATGGCGTGGAAGCCGGCCTGGAGTCCGGCCTCGGTGCAGGCGGCTACATGGGCGGCGACGGCCTCGGCGTCGAGCTGCGCGGTGCCGGTGTGGCCGGGGGAATCCGCGTACGGGGCGTGCAGATGGGCGGTGTGCGAGCCGAGCGAGCCGTCGGCGAAGAGGTCGCCGGCGGCGCCGATGGCCCCGAGGTCACGGATGCGCTCGGCATCCTTTGCGGACGCGACGAACTCGGCCCAGTAGCCGACGACGCGCGGGCCGTTCCCCTGCCGGGCCAGGGCGAGCAGCGAGGTGAAGTCGTCCGCACCGGAGATGTCCGGGCCGGCGCACTCGTGGACGCTGCCGATGCCGAGCGCGGCGGCGCGGGCGAGCGCGGCGGCCTGGGCCTCGGCGCGCTGGGCGGGGGTGACGGTGGCGTACGCGGCCTGGCGCACCGCGTGGTGGGCGTCGCCGGTCAGCGGGGCGTCGGACCGGAAACCGGCCAGCTCGCGCACGGCGGGCACCAGGTCGAGCAGTGCCGTCGTCACGACCGCGGAGTGCACGTCGACTCGGGTGAGGTAGAGGGGCCGGCCGCCGGTGGCCTCGTCCAGTTCCGCGCGCGACGGCGGGCGGTCCTCGGGCCAGGCGCTGGCGTCCCAGCCGTGGCCGAGCAGAATCCGGTCCGTCCGCCGCGCGGCCGCGTAGCCGCGTACGCGGGCCAGCGCGTCGGCCAGGGTGGCGGCGCCGGACAGGTCGAGCCCGGTGAGCGCGAGCCCGGTCGCTGTGGTGTGCACATGTGCGTCCGTGAATGCCGGAGTGACGAGCGCGCCGTCGAGCCGGACGACCTCGTCCACGCCGTCGGCGAAGGAGTCCGCCGCGCCCTCCTCGCCGACCCAGGCGATGCGGTCGCCCTCGACGACCATGGCGGTGGCGAAGGGGTCAGCGGGGCTGTGCACCTCGCCGCCACGCAGCAGGACCGTACGGGGGCGGGCCGGGCCGGAGGGGTGCGGCCGGGCCGGATCGGGGATGCGCTCGCTCATACCGGACAGTTTGACCCCTGCGTGCGGACCGGCCGCGCGCGGGGGGCGATCACCGGTCAGATGCGCGGCGGACGGGCCTCGTAGGGCGTGGAGAGCACGACCGTGGTGCGGGTCGAGACTCCGGCGAGGGTGCGTATGCGGGTGAGCAGGTGCTCCAGCTCCAGGGGGGTGGCGACCCGCACCTTGAGGATGTAGTTCTCGTCGCCCGCGACGCTGTGGCAGGCCTCCAGCTCGGGGACCTCGGCCAGGCGGTCGGCGATGTCGTCGGGCGCACTGGGGTCGAAGGGTTTGACCGAGATGAAGGCGGTGAGCGGCAGGCCCACGGCTTCGGGGTCCACTATGGCCGCATAGCCCCGGATGACACCGCGCTGCTCCAGGCGGCGCACGCGCTGGTGCACCGCCGAGGTGGACAGGCCGGTGGCCTTGCCCAGGTCGGTGTAGCTCATCCGCCCGTCCTTGACGAGCAGATCCACGATTTGTCGGTCCAACTCCTCCACCCACTCAACCTACTGCGCGCGGGCGCGTGTGCGCACCGCGCGCCGGCTCGTGGACCCCCTTGCGCCGGGTCATGTGACCAATGCCACACATGTGATCCGGTGTCGGTGAAGGGCCGGAGATTATGCGTGCGGCATGAAGGGAATTGCTGGTGGTGGCCGGGACCGCCCGTCATCAGGAAGCCAGCGGTACGACTCGGCCCACCCGAGGGGGATGGACATCATGCGACGCCTTAAGCAGGACTCCGCTGCCGCGGACATCGGCGCCCAGGAGGGCGACAGTTCCGGCGACGACTCCGCGTACGACTCTTTCGACACCTATGAGATCTACCGGGTGACCTGCCCGGACTGCCTGCAGCCGATCGCGCTGCTGGCGGACGAGGACACGCTCCCGGAGCACGCCCTGTGCGCCTCGCCGTGGAACCCGTTCGGGCTGACGGTGTGCCAGGGCTCCGGCCGGGCCGCGTCCGAGGCCCCGGAGTCCGAGGACACCCTGGACGCCCAGGAGCAGGACGCGGCGATGCTGCTGACGCTCCCGGAGAGCCTGGACTGGCGCCGTCAGCCGTTCTCGCACATCGGCGGGCCCGGCACCCGGCCGGCCCGGGTACCGCGGATGCGGCCGGGCGCCTGAGCGACCGGGAGGTCCTTCCGAGGGGCCGCACTCACCAGTAGCGGCCCTCGATCATCGCCTCCAGCGAGTCCCGGTGGAGGATCAGTGCATCGGCGTCGTCCGGTACCGGCACCTCGCCGAAGTGGACCTGGCGGTAGGCCACCCGCAGCATGACGATGGCGTGCCGCAGGGCCGCGTAGAGGGTGTGGAAGTCCATCGCGCGGGGCGGGTGCCCGGTGAGCGCGGCATAGCGGCTCTCGATGCGGTCGCGGCTCAGCAGGCCGGGCAGTCCCGGCTTTCCGCTCGCCTCGGTGAGGTCCTGGAAGAAGCGGTGGAGCGAGATCATCCAGCCCAGGTCGAGTTCGCGGGGGCCGAGGGCGGCCATCTCCCAGTCGAGCACGGCGGCCGGTTCGAAGCCGTCGTAGACGATATTGCCGATCCGGGCGTCGCCCCAGGTGAGAACGGTATCGCCGGGGTCCGACGGCCAGAGGCCGGCCAGCCGGGCGAAGCCGCGCTCGATGAGCGCTGAGCGCGGGCGACCATCAACGACCCAGGAGTAGTAAGCACGTTGGGCCGCGACGTGCCGGTGCAGTGCGCTTCCGGTGCCAGGGGTGGCGAGGAACTCTGCGGCGGTGGGCGGTACTTGGTCGTGCAGCCGGGCGAGCACCGAGACGCTGGTGGCCTCCAAGTGGTCGCGCTGGGCATCGGTGGCGTCGTGCAGCCAATTCCCCTCGTACGTATAGGGCATGACGTCCGGTGGGACGCGGCCGTCGGCGCGGGCCATGACGAAGAACGGCGCTCCGAGGTGCGCCGGGTCCTCCTCCAGCCACAGGGTGCGGGGCACCGGGAGGTCGGTGTGGGCGGCGACCAGGCGCATGGTGCGGTACTGCCGGGCCATGTCGTAGCGCGGGAAGACGGTGTACGCGGCGGGGTCGGCGGCGAGCCGCAGTGCGCAGGAGGCGGGGATTCCGCCCTGCCCGGACGACGCGAGTCCGGTGGGCGGGGGCTCGGGCGACGGGCACCGGGACCGGTCGATGTCGAAGAGCAGTGTCTCGCTGGACATGCCGTTGGAGTCCGGGACGGTCGCGGCGACCGCTCGGGCGCCGGGCAACCGGGTGCCGAGCCAGGCGGTGAGCCGGCGGGTGAGGGCTTCGGGGTCGCGGGTGGTGGTGCGGGGGCGACGGCCGGCGGGCGCTCCCCCGGCGGCGGGCGGCGGATGCGCCGTCATCGGCCGGCCTCCCCCGCGACGGAGTCATGGCCGGTGAAGCCGCTGGGGTCGTGGCGGCCGAAGCTGCCGTGCTCGAAGATGCCGTGGCCGGTCCGGCCGTCGAGGGTGAAGCGGGCGGCGTGGTCGGTGACGCCGTACGCGGCGAGCGGGTGTGCCGCCGGGTCGGTGAGGTCGTAGCTGCGGCGGTCCGTCCAGCCGCGGCCCCGCCAGGTGCCGTGCTGCCAGTCGTTGGCATGGGGGTCCCCCCTGCTCGAACGGAGTTGAGAGCTCGGGGGAGGGTAGCCGGCGCCCACGGCGAGCGGCGACGACGTGAGGATCTCGGCGGTGAGTTCCAGGGGCTTGCGGCCGGGTCCGCTGAGGTGGATGACGGCGCGTTCGGGGTGACGGGTGCCGGGGCGGTAGCCGATGTCCGTGTGCGGCCAGCCCAGTTGGGCCTGGCGGCCGTCGTCGTGGACCATGAGGGCCTCGTTGAGGCTGCGGTGACCGTCGGCGTCCTCCTGGACGATGACCATCACGAACCGGTCCTCGAAGCGCACCGGGCACCAGAGCCAGTGGAATCCCTCGGGCCGCAGCTCCTCCGCGGCCCGTCCGCCGTCCTCCCCGGGGATCGGGCGGACGCCCCAACTGCGGTCGCGGGTACCGGTCCACTCCCCCGCCGTGACGGCGAGCCGCTGACCGGCGACGCGGATGCTGCCGGTGCAGGTGCCCGCCTGGACGAACCGCCGCCCTTCCAGCATCAGCCGGTCGCCGCGGTACTGGGTGTGGTGCGGCTCCCAGGTGGCGGGGAACGCCGCGTTCCAGGTCAGGTCGTAGGACAGGCCGTCCGGATCGCCGGGGTCCGCGGCACAGGTCAGCCGCAGGCGGGCGAGCGGCTCGTCGACGGTGATGGTGAGCGGGCCGACGGTGAGTGCGAGACGGTCGTCGGTGAGCGCGTCGGAGGCCCGTACGGCATACAGCCGGTCGCCGAGGCGGAGGGTGGCGTAGGCGTCGATGACACCGGTGTTGGGATAGACGCCGAGGCCGGCGATCAGCAGGGCGCGGCCGGAGTGGTCCATGACGTGGAAGATGCAGCGGTCGTAGGCGTTGCGGTCGCCGGTGGCGACATGCCGCATGGAGAGCGGGACCTGATGGATCGGGTACTCGTCGAGCGCGATCGGGCGGTCGGGCACGGTCTCCTCCTGGGCGCGCGGTCGGCAGGCGACACCCCGGGATCGACGCCCGCGGGCGGGAGTTGACGGTACGTCAGCTATGGGTGAACGACCAGACCCGGACGGCGAGGAACACGAGGGCGGCAACCCGACCGGTTCGCACGAGGACCGGGCGAGGGCGGTGGGACCCGGAGCCCGCGGACCAGGAGCGTACGCGGGTCGCGGCCGGGCCGGCGGTGGCGTTCTCGCTCGGCGAGGAGCGGGCCTGCCGGCAGGGGCTCGACGCGGGGTGGGCCGGGAGGCCGCGACGGGACTCCCCCGCCCACCCCGGCCGGCTCAGCGCTTCTCGGGGCCCGCGAGATGGCGGGCGATGACCATCCGCTGGATCTGGTTGGTGCCCTCGACGATCTGCAGCACCTTGGCCTCACGCATATAGCGCTCGGCCGGGAAGTCGAGGGTGTAGCCGTAGCCGCCGAGGAGCTGGACGGCGTCGGTGGTCACCCGCATCGCGGTGTCGGTGCAGAACAGCTTGGCCATCGCCGCCTCCTTGGAGAACGGCAGACCGGCGTCCCGCAGCCGGGCGGCGGTGAGGTAGAGCGCGCGGCCCGCCTCGATCTGGGTGGCCATGTCGGCGAGCATGAAGCGCAGGCCCTGGAAGTCGGCGATCGGGCGGCCGAACTGCTGCCGTTCGGCGGTGTAGGCGAGCGCCTCGTCCAGCGCCGCCTGGGCGACCCCGATGGCGCAGGCGGCGATGCCCAGGCGCCCGGAGTCCAGGGCGGACAGCGCGATGGCGAAGCCCTGGCCCTCCTCCCCGAGGCGGCGGGAGTCGGGGAGGCGCACCGCGTCGAAGTGCAGCTGGGCGGTCGGGGAGCCTTTCATGCCCATCTTGCGCTCGGGCACCGCGGCGCTCAGCCCGTCCGCGTCGCCCGGCACCAGGAAGGCGGTGATGCCATGGGCGCCGCTGCCGCCGGTGCGGGCCAGCACGGTGTAGAAGTCGGCCACGCCGCCGTGGGTGGTCCAGGCCTTGGTGCCCTCCAGCGTCCAGGTGTCGCCGTCCCGGGTGGCCCGGGTGGTGAGGGAGGCGGCGTCGGAGCCCGAGGAGGGCTCGGAGAGGCAGTACGCGCCGAGGAGACCGCCGCCGAGCATGTCCGGAAGGTGTTCGGCGCGCTGTTCCTTGCTGCCGTATCCGGCGAGCGCGTGGCAGGCGAGGGTGTGCACGCTGACGCCGAGGCCGACGGTGAGCCGGGCGGCGGCGAGCTCCTCCAGCACCTGGAGGTACACCTCGTAGGGCTGGCCGCCACCGCCGAACTCCTCGTCGTACGGCAGCGACAGCAGTCCGGCTTCCGACAGCAGGGTGAAGGTCGCGCGCGGGAAGTGTCCGGCGTCCTCCTCCTCGGCGGCCGTCGGCCGGATCTCGCGGTCGGCGAGCTCGCGTACGAGCGTCAGCAGGTCACGGGCTTCTTCGGTGGGCAGCCTGCGGTCCACCGGCCGGGGGCCGTACTCGGTCATGGCGGCGCTCTCCTCCCTGTCGGGCGCTGCGGCGACACGCGCAGGGTGGGCGGCGGCGCCGTTTTCCGTGGTGCCAGGCCGATGATCGCGTTCCGGGTCTCGGAAGGCGATGACCTGCGGCTGTGGCGCTAGGAGTATGCCCGATCGGCGGCCCCGCGTCACGGGTTGATCATCACGGAACAGGAAGATCCGGCCCGGCACCGGCTCGGCACCGGCCCGGCGGGGAAATTGGTCCGAACCATTGACTCACTGGTCTAGTCCTTCTACCTTCTCCCCCAACGTTTCACGCGTTCATGCCAATTCGGACGCAGGTCAGGCTCCCCCTCCAGGGGATGTCCGCGGAAACCCCCGTCATCCGCCTGGCGGGCGGGCGTTCGGGAGTGTGCGGGCACCCCCACCCCCCTCCGAGGAGACGACATGCTCAGACCCCATCGGATGCGCTCACCGCGCAGAGTGATCGCCGCCGCCACCGCGCTGTGTACGGCGGCGCTGGCCGGCACCCTGCTCGCCGGACCGGCCGCCGCCGACCCCGCGAACGCCCCCACCGCACCGCACGGCACGGCCCGGACGGCGCCCGCCGCGGCGGGCGGCAAGGTCGTCGGATACTTCACCAACTGGGGTGTCTACGACCGCAATTACCACGTCAAGAACATCGAGACCTCGGGCTCGGCGGCCAAGCTGACCCACATCAACTACGCCTTCGGCAACGTCCAGGGCGGCAAGTGCGCCATCGGCGACTCGTACGCCGACTACGACAAGGCGTACACCGCCGGCCAGAGCGTCGACGGCAAGGCGGACACCTGGGACAACGGGGCGCTGCGCGGCAACTTCAACCAGCTGAGAAAGCTCAAGAAGCTGCACCCGGGCCTCAAGGTGATCTGGTCGTTCGGCGGCTGGACCTGGTCGGGCGGCTTCGGCGAGGCCGCCAGGAACCCGGCGGCCTTCGCGCAGTCCTGCTACGACCTGGTCGAGGACAAACGCTGGGCGGATGTCTTCGACGGCATCGACATCGACTGGGAGTACCCCAACGCCTGCGGTCTGACCTGCGACACCAGCGGCCGGGACGCCTTCACCAACGTGCTGAAGGCGCTGCGCTCGAAGTTCGGCGGGAGCAACCTGGTGACCGCCGCGATCACCGCGGACGCCTCGGCCGGCGGCAAGATCGACGCCGCCGACTACGCGGGCGCAGCCCAGTACGTCGACTGGTACAACCCCATGACCTACGACTACTTCGGCGCCTGGGACGCCAAGGGCCCGACCGCCCCGCACTCCCCGCTCACGTCGTACAGCGGCATCCCGAAGGCCGGCTTCAACAGCACCGACACCCTCGCCAAGCTCAAGGGCCTGGGCATTCCGGCGAACAAGCTGCTGCTGGGCATCGGCTTCTACGGGCGCGGCTGGTCGGGCGTCACCCAGGACGCACCGGGCGGTACGGCGACCGGCGCGGCACCGGGCAAGTACGAGGCCGGAATCGACGACTACAAGGTGCTCAAGAGCCGCTGCCCGGCCACCGGCAAGGTGGCCGGCACCGCCTACGCCCGGTGCGGCGACCAGTGGTGGAGCTATGACACCCCGGAGACCATCGGCACGAAGATGGCCTTCAAGGACGCCCAGGGGCTGGGCGGCACGTTCTTCTGGGAGCTGAGCGGCGACACCGCCAACGGTGAGCTGATCAAGGCCATCAGGTAGCGGTCCCCGGCCGGAGAGCCGGGAAGCGGGCGGGCGGGTGGCGGCGGCCGCCCGCCCGTTCGCCGTCGGGAGCGGTACCGGGCGGACGGTCGGCACCCCTCGGCGCCACCCCGCCGTGTCACGCGGGGTTTACGGCTCCGTCCCGTACGAGCACCATCGGCCCTAAGAGGGCAGGAGCCGCTTCGAAGAGGTGACACGTGGTCAACCCCTGGCTGGCGATGGAGACCGGAGCCGATCCGGTGGAGCGCACCCGCACGGTGCGCAGAGCCCATGCCGCGTTCCTGGCCGACGGGACCGTCTTGCCGCCGGTCCGCCAGGTGGTCGCCGACTCCTGGCGCCGTTCCGCCGACGCGCACGCGGCCGCGGACGGCGCCGCGCCCATCGAGCTGGACGAGGCCGCGCTGGGCGCCTACCGGGACGGGCATCCGCTGGCCCGCGCCATGCCGGTCTTCCGGGAGCTGCTGGGCAGCTTCGCGCAGGACGGCGCGCATCTGCTGGCCGTCTGCGATCCGCAGGGCCGGCTGCTGTGGGTGGAGGGGCACCGCGGGGTGCGGCGCGACGCCGAGCGGATGAACTTCGTCGTCGGGGCCCGCTGGGACGAACGGCACGCCGGCACCAACGCCCCGGGCACCGCCCTCGCCGCCGACCACGCCGTACAGATCTTCGCCGCCGAGCACTACAACCGGCAGGTGCAGCGCTGGAGTTGTGCCGCCGCCCCGCTGCACGACCCACGGACCGGCCGACTGCTGGGCGCGGTGGACCTCACCGGCGGCGATCATGTGGCCAGTCCGCACAGCCTGGCGCTGGTGCAGGCCACGGCCCGTGCCGCGGAGGCCCATCTCGCCTCGGGCGTACCGGAGTCGGGGGTGTGCCTGACGGCGCTCGGCCGGGACGAGGCGCTGCTGGTGCGGGACGGCGAGCGACTGCGGCTCGGCCGCCGGCACAGCGAGATCATGATGCTGCTGGCCCGGCACCCAGAGGGGCTGACGGGTGATCAGCTCTCGGTGCTGCTGTACGGCGAGCGCGAGATGCGCCCGGTGACGCTGCGGGCCGAGCTGTCCCGGCTGCGGCAGCTGGTCGGCACCCTGCTGCACTCCCGTCCGTACCGGCTGAGCAGGCCCGTCGAGACCGATCTGGGCGCGGTCGAGGAGGCGCTGACGGCCGGCGACGCGCGCGCAGCGCTGAACGTCTACCGCGGTCCGCTGCTCCCGTCGTCGGAGGCGCCCGGTGTGCAGCGGCTGCGCGGCGCGCTGGCGGACCGGCTGCGGTCGGCGCTGCTCGGTGCCCGCGATCCCGGTCTGCTGCGCGAGTGGTCGCGCACCTCCTGGGGCGAGGACGACCTGGAGATCTGGGAGGCCCTGGTGGACGCCCTCCCGGAGCGCTCCCCCGCCCGCAGCGCCCCGCTGGCCACCACGCACCGGCTGCGCGCGGCGTACGGCCTGGCCGGCGGCCCTGCCGGTGCGGTGGACGCGCCGGTCGCCACCCGCGTCGCAACGTTCCGGCAACCTCCCCGGCTCTAGCCTGCGCTCAACGCCCGTCACACGGGAGTGGCGGGCACCGCGCCGAGAGCGATTGGGAGGCCGCACCATGGCCCGTTACGCCAGCCCGGGTTCCGCCGAGGCCGTGATGAGCTATCAGCCCCGCTACGACCACTGGATCGGCGGCGAGTACGTGGCGCCCGCGCAGGGCCGGTACTTCGAGAACCCGACCCCGGTCAACGGCACGCCGTTCACGGAGGTCGCCCGCGGCACCGCCGAGGACGTCGAGCGCGCCCTGGACGCGGCGCACGCGGCCGCCCCGGGCTGGGCCCGCACGGCCGCCGCCGAACGCGCCGCCGTGCTCAACAAGATCGCCGACCGGATGGAACAGAACCTGGAGGCCCTGGCGGTCGCGGAGAGCTGGGAGAACGGCAAGCCCGTACGGGAGGCCCTGGCGGCCGATATCCCGCTCGCCATCGACCACTTCCGCTACTTCGCGGGCGCCATCCGGGCGCAGGAGGGCTCCCTGTCGGAGATCGACGAGGACACCGTCGCCTACCACTTCCACGAGCCGCTCGGCGTCGTCGCCCAGATCATCCCCTGGAACTTCCCCATCCTGATGGCGACCTGGAAGCTGGCCCCGGCCCTGGCCGCCGGCAACGCGGTGGTCCTGAAGCCGGCCGAACAGACACCTGCCTCGGTGCACTTCTGGATGAGCCTGATCGCGGACCTGCTGCCGCCCGGCGTGGTCAACATCGTCAACGGCTTCGGCGCCGAGGCCGGCAAACCGCTGGCCTCCAGCCCCCGGGTCGCCAAGGTCGCCTTCACCGGCGAGACCACCACCGGCCGCCTGATCATGCAGTACGCCTCCGAGCACCTGCGCCCGGTGACCCTCGAACTGGGCGGCAAGAGCCCCAACATCTTCTTCGACGACGTATCCTCCGCCGCGGACGACTTCCACGACAAGGCGCTGGAGGGCTTCACCATGTTCGCCCTCAACCAGGGCGAGGTGTGCACCTGTCCGTCCCGGGCGCTGATCCAGCGCGGGCACTACCAGGACTTCCTGGAGGCCGGGGTGGCCCGCACGGAGAAGATCCTCCAGGGGCACCCGCTGGACACCGACACCATGATCGGCGCCCAGGCCTCCAACGACCAGCTGGAGAAGATCCTCTCCTACCTGGACATCGGCCAGAAGGAGGGCGCCCGCATCCTGACCGGCGGCTCCCGCGCCGAACTGGGCGGCGAGTTGGAGGGCGGCTACTACGTCCGCCCGACCATCTTCGAGGGCAACAACGAGATGCGGGTCTTCCAGGAGGAGATCTTCGGCCCCGTGGTGGCCGTGGCCCCCTTCAGCGACTTCGACGACGCCATCGGCATCGCCAACGACACCCTCTACGGCCTCGGCGCCGGCGTCTGGACCCGTGACGGCTCCACCGCCTACCGCGCGGGCCGCGCCATCCAGGCCGGCCGCGTCTGGACCAACTGCTACCACGCCTACCCGGCCCACGCCGCCTTCGGCGGCTACAAGCAGTCCGGCATCGGCAGGGAGACGCACAAGATGATGCTGGATCACTACCAGCAGACGAAGAACCTGCTGGTGAGCTACTCGGCGAAGAAGCTGGGGTTCTTCTGAGCTTTGTATGCTGAGGACCCGAAGAGAGGCGTCTGAGCTGGGTATTCGGCTGTCAGGCGCCTCTCTTTCGAGGGGCTTGGTGTTGTGGCGGAACAGGGCATCGTGGGCGCTCAACAGCAGGCAGGCGGGGCCACGAAACGGCGACCGCCAT
Organism: Streptomyces sp. NPDC048612; assembly: GCF_043199295.1. NCBI lineage: Bacteria > Bacillati > Actinomycetota > Actinomycetes > Kitasatosporales > Streptomycetaceae > Streptomyces > Streptomyces sp. NPDC048612. Next base: position 635,792 of record NZ_JBICVV010000001.1, on the reverse strand, counting down.
GGGAGATGTCCGACAGGGCACGGTGGCGGTCACGGGCTTCGGCGGGTCCGAGAGCATGGTGACTCAACTAGTGATATCCGCGGACGAGATGGCGGAGGACTTCCCGAGCGTTGAATCTCGACGCCACCCATGCACTGAGCTTCACTGGTCCATCCCCGTCCGGCGACGAGGCCGATGCGGGCAGGGCCGGAAAGCCGGCGCCGGACTCATCCATGGTTGCGGCGGCCAGGAGCGCCTTCGGATGAGGGTTTCATGGAGCCTATGACTGAACCAAAGGCACCTGATGTTGAGCAGGTCCTGAAGCGCAATGCCGAACTGCTGAAGCGGCATGTCGCCGGACGCCTCGCCGTCGCGCTCTCTCTGATGGCGCTGCCGTTGGTGCTGACCTCGCTGGGGGCGCCGAACACCCTCTTCCTGGTGCTGCCCATCCCGTTCGGCATGTGGGTGCTCGTCTTTCTGGCACTCAGGGTCGGCCATGGGCGACGCTTGAACGTGTGCAGGAAGGTGCTGCACACCTATCCGCTCGAATACCGAACGCGAGTGGACAGGAAGGCGGGAGACAGGAACGGGGACGAGTGGAAGTACCTCGGCACTCTTCACACGATCAAAATCTCCAGCCGCGGCCGGCACGGCGCCCCTCGCATGCGAGCCATCAACGCCACGACGGTGCGGCGCTGGCCCAAGGGTGCCGAGGACGGCGGCGTTTGGTTCGCCGGTGATCCGCTCTTCGGCGGCGTCATGGTCGTCCCTGGCAGCAACGCCATGATGTTCATGCAGCCCGCGAACTGGGAGAAGTCCGCCCAGGAGCGCGCGCAAGCCGACGCCGCCCGGATCGCACGGGCACAGCAGGCCGGCATCACTGAGCTGATCGAGCGCGACCCGAACATCACTGGCTGGGTGTAGCGCTAGGCGCGTTCACAACACGCCTAGCTTCGGTCCGTGCGTCGAAGCTGTACCGACAGGTGGTGTTGCAGCGGCTGGCCGACCGCCGCGAGGTCGTGGACGAAGCTGAGCGTGCCTTCATCGGTCAGGGTGTAGCGGCGGCGGGTGGCGTTGACTTCCTTGGCGGTGGGGGTGAGCGCCACCTCATGGGTGCTGAGGTCGGCCACACCGTCGGCGGCACGGCCGACCAGGATCTCGGCAATGCCCGTGGGCTGGGTGATCAAGGCTTCCACGCGACCGTCGGGCTGCAGCCGCCACCAGCCGCTCTCCCGGGCCGACGGCCGCAGTGGGGTGCCGTCCGCATCGAGCAGCCAGGCGCGCGACTCGTAGTGGAGAAAGGGACGCCCGTCGTGACTGAAGGTGACCTCCTGCGCGTACGTGAACTCCTCGGGAAGCGTCGGGTATCCGCCGCTGCCCCGGCCGACCCAGGTGCCCAGGAACCCGGTCAGCGGGGCGAGCAGTGCGTGCGGCGCGGGCGCTTCGTTCGGGCGCAGGGCTTCTGGATCGAAGTCGGTATCCATGGTGATCAGTATCCACAGGGGCAGCCGGGGAGCGTGCAACGGCTCCAGCGGACACCGCCACCGACCGGGCCGAGTTCATCTCCCGCCGGGCTACCGTCGAGACTCGGAGCGAGAACCTACGCGTTGGCGGCCCGAAAGCTCTCCGTTGGTACCGAATCAGGCGGGCAGCCCGCCACGACGTCGATGTCTTCGGTGGTTGGTGACACGGGAAGGGGAGACTTCGGGCGTCCCTCTGCGGAGCGGGGAAAGCCAACGGCCTGCGGGGTCTAGGCTGTCTCCGAAATCATCGCCTGGTCATCGTGTGGCTGCACCCCGATCGATGGCCATCGGGCCCCGGCCGTCTCCGGGGCGCTCCCAGAACGATCACGATGAACGGCTGGAGTATCGGGTCCCACCATGCCGCCCCAACGCCCCGGGAACGCGCTTCCTTTCCTTCTGCTGACCACGTTTCGCACCCTGATCGAGGAGCTGCACGTGCGCCTTGCCGATCTGGGCCACCCCGATCTGCGCCCGGCCCACGGCATCGCCATGCAAATGATCAGCCGGGGCGGCAGCATCTCTGACCTCGGGAGGAGGCTGGGAGTGTCCAAACAGGCTGCCAGCAAGACGGTGGCGAGCCTGGAGCGCCTCGGCTACGCGCAGCGTTGTCGGAACGCCACGGATCAGCGTCAGATCCAGGTCGCTCTGACGGAGCGCGGCGTGGAGGCGCTCAGCCTGTCCGGCCAGCTCCTGAACCAACTACGCGATGAGTGGGCCACGACAGTGGGTGAGCGCGAGATGGGCTCGATGGAGGACACGCTGGCTCAGCTTGGCCGTCCAGACGGCTTTGAGCGGATCGTCGGGTGGCTGGGGGGCTGACCACCACCCGTCGGACGGGGCGGAAGAAGCCTGTGGGCCGCTCCGGGGACCGGCCGCGGTATGCGCTGCCGGTGTGGCTCACGGATCGTGAACCACACCGGCAGATGGCAGGCCGGACTTCAGTTGGCCCAGGCAGGAGCTGTGGCCCCACTCGGCGCCGTACGTTTCACGAACTTCTCCAACGTGAACGTCAGGTCACCGGTCGAACCGTAGCGAGAGCACATCTGGGTCGGGTAGTACCCGGACACTTCGACCGCGGGCGTCTGGGGTATCGACCGGCACGCCGCTGACGGCTTCGTCTCGACGATCCAGTCCTTGTTCACTACCGGCTCCCAGAAGCTGACGTGCCCATCCCAGGTGCCGTAGGCGAACGCCTGGGTGAACGGGTCTCCGTTGGCCGGAGCCGCGTTGGGGTCGATCAGGTGATTGCCCATGCGGCCGGCAGCTCCGGGCAGTCCCCAGCCCTCGGGCCCGTAAGGCGCCGGAACCGCCTTCTTCGCCTTCGCATCGTCATCGCAATTGATCACGAGGTTGCACGGCCCGGTCCTTATCTGATTCCGCGCCGAGAAATCCTGGATGAAGAAGTGCATGTCGAAGTGCGGCTTGTCGAAGACATGCGTGGGACCGTGCCCGTGCATCTGCCAGTTGAACATCAGCCACTTGAAAGGCAGACCGTCGAGCTTGGGGAACCACAGGTCACGCTCATGACCGCTGGCGCAGTCCGTCTCCAGGCTGATGCCGTCGCCATCCTTGTCAAAACATGTCTGGCCGTCGTGCATCGGCGCTGTCGGCAGCGACTTCATGGCAGCGCCGTCGACCCGAACGGCCAGAGTCTTGGGATGGTTCGCGGCGTCTGTGGCGTACAAGGTTTCGACAAAGCCGTTGCCGAGCGCGACTTTGTTGAACGGCTTGAGGGCCACTGTGCCGTCGTCATTCAGTGCTCGCCGTGCCACTCGAAGAACTTGAAGGGCTCGTCCACGGGGGCCTCGGTCATGCGGTTCGCGTACGTCGAGATGGTGTAGACGCCCAGCCCGAGCACCACCTCGAGTGCGTTCCTCTGCGTGTAGCCGGCGCCGAGGAACGCCTCCATCTTCTGCGGCTCGACGTGTCCGTGTCCCTCCATCACCGCAAGGGTGAACTCCCGCATGGCCTCCAGCTTTGAGTCCGACAGTGGCTTGCGGGCCCGCAGGGTCTCGACGAGGTCCGCGTCGGCGCCCTGGCGCGTCAGGATGGAGGAGTGCATGGCCACGCAGTAGTGGCACTCCACCTTGGTGGCCATGGTGAGAATGAAGACCTCACGCTCGAGCGGGCTCAGGGTGGTCTTGTTGAACAGCGCGTTGCCACTCATGAATCCCGCAAGCAGCTCCGGAGACTCTGCCATCAGCTTGATCGGCGACGGCAGGAAGCCAAATCCCTTGTTGGTGTTCTCCATGATGGGCCGCGAACCCTCCGGTGCCGACGAGAGGTCATGGCTGGTGAACGAGGTCATGATGGTTACCTTTCCGAACTGCCTCATCCGGTCGGAGGAGTTGCCGACCGGGGGTCTGAACTCGATTCGGTCGCCGTGTGCAGGGGTGTGCCGCCCAGGGCGCGATGCCGCGCCGTATTCGTTCCAGATGCTTCCGACGGAGACTCCGGTCGCGCTCAGCCGCGTGGCCATGGACACGACCGCAAGTGGCTCGCCCATACCCTCGCCGACGGGCTGAAGAGGTGAAACGTGGTTGTCGCGGTAGTCGCGGCTGTCGGACACCACAGCTGCGGCAAGCCCGTTCACCGTCGGAAAGGCCCACAGTGTGGCGACCGGGAGATCTCGGCCGAGCTGACGACCTAGGTGGCTGACCATGGCAGCAGCGGCCTGCGAGCCGAGGCCGAGGGAGGAGAAGGTCGCGTCGCGGTCAACTTCGGCCGCCGACAACCTCAGTTCCTCGTCCAGGTACTCAACAATCCAGTTTGTGACGTCGGCGGCCGTCCACACTGCAGAGGCGCCTGCCATGCTCCCGATGTCCGATAACGAACCGCTTTTTCGAGACTGATCCCCAATGGAAACAGACATGTTGAGTTATCCCCCGTAATCGTCAACCAGGTTGACGTTAGCAGGCTTGGCCTCGAAGGGCGGGGTTAGCGTGCTCGTGCGGTCTTTGTGGTGAGTTCGTGTGCACTACATGGAGGCTTGCGCATCCGGTCGGCGACTGCCGCGACCTGCCCAATTGCGCCTCACAGGTCACACAGGAGCCACTCGCCACCAATGCAAGTGACCTCAGTCACATCCCCCCGGGGGGGGGAGGCATCTGACTTGGGGCCCGGGCAGGCCGTCCTGTCGTCCTGGTCGGACCAAGGCCCGGTGCCGGCATGAACCCCGTATGTCACGGCCCGTCGGACGCACCCCTCACGGCGGCCCGTCGCCGCGTGCTCGTTCCTGGCGGCGGAGTTCGGAGAGGTCGGTGAGGCGGTCCAGGCCGTGTACGGCGCGGGCGGTGCGGTGGTTGTGTTCGAGTCTGGGGCGGTGGCGGTCGAGGAAGGTCCAGTAGGCCGCGGTGTAGGGGCAGGCGTGTGGGCCGGTGCGGTCGCCTGGGCGGTAGGGGCAGGGGCGGCACAGGTCGCTCATGCGGTTCACGTAGGCGCCGCCGGAGGTGTAGGGCTTGGTGGTCATGCGGCCGCCGTCGGCGTATTGGGACATGCCGATGACGTTGGGGACCATCACCCAGTCGTAGCCGTCGACGAAGCAGCGGTGGAACCAGTCCGTGACGGCGGCCGGCTCCCAGCCGTGCTGGAGGGCGTAGCTGCCGAGGATCATCAGCCGGGGGATGTGGTGGGTCCATCCGGAGTCGCGTACCTGGGCCAGCACGGTCCGGAGGCAGCGTGCGCGGACGTCGTCCGCGTCGAGGTCGTTCCACCAGGCGGGCAGCGGGGCGGTGTGCCGGAGCGCGTTCGAGTGCCGGTACTCCTCGCCGAAGTACCAGTAGAGCTGCCATACGTACTCGCGCCAGCCGGCGATCTGCCGGACGAAGCCCTCGACGCTGTTCAGGGGTGCCCGGCCCGCGCGCCACGCCGCTTCGGCCTGTTCGACGCACTCGGCGGGATCGAGCAGGCCGAGGTTGAGCGCGGCGGACAGCAGGCTGTGGCTCATGACGGGGTCGGCGGCGAGCATCGCGTCCTCGTACGGGCCGAACGTGGCGAGCCGGTGGGCGAGGAAGCGTCGCAGGGCTCGTCGTGCCTCGGCTCGGGTTGCCGGGAAGAGGCGCGGCCCGTCCCGTCCGACGAAGGACACCTCACCGTCCCTCTCCCAGCGGTCGAGGTCGCGGCGGACCTCTTCGTCGATCTCGTCCTCACGCGGCCGGTAGGGGGCGGGAACCGGCAGGGAAGGTGTGCGCGGCGGGGGCTCCCGGTTGTCGTGGTCGTAGTTCCACCGGCCGCCGGCCGGCGCGTCACCGTCCATCAGCAGGTCATGGCAGCGTCGCACCCACCGGTAGAAATCCTCCTGGCGCAGCCGCTCGCCGCCGCGCTCGTCCGCCCATGCGGCGAAGTCGTCCATGGGCACCAGGAATCCACGCGCGGGGCCCATGGTGACCTGTGGCAGGGAGCGCACGAGCTTCACTGCGGCGTAGGAGGTCGGATGGTGCACGGTCAGCCGCTCGCCGCCGCCCACCACCCGTTCCAGCGCCTCCCGGTAGGTGTCCGCGCGGACGTAGGTGACCCGGTCACCGAGTTCGGCCGCCCGGTGACGCATGGCGGAGAGCACCAAGTGGGCCTTGGCACGGTGGAAACGCCGGCGCCGGAACACCGACCGGGCCTCGATCATCAGCAACGGTTCCTCGCGTGTGGGACCGCTGTCCTGCGAGGGCCGCAGGAAGTGCGGTCCGAGCTGGTCGCCGAAGAGCCAGTGCATGCGGGGTTCCTCCGTTCCGTCCGGGCTGTCGCGGCGGCGGTGGGCGGGATCGCCGCGGGTGGACCTCTGCGGCGGTTGCCCCCGTTGTCCCGTCGTCTCGTCTCGTCTCGTCTCGTCTCGTCTCGTTGCGGGGCAGGGCGGGGCGGGGCGGGCAACGTGCGTCTCCCAGGCTGTCCGTGCCGGGCACGGGCGACGGTCTCAGCTGCCGCGGAGGTCTGCCAGCACCTCCCGGGCGGCCCGGCTGCCCGAGGCCAGAGCGCCCTGCACCGAGCCGGTCGCCCGGTGGTCACCGCAGACGTACCGTCCCTTGGTGAAGCGGGTGCTGCGGCTGGTCGGCCACGGCGGGCGCATCGCGGGCAGCGCTTGCTCGACGGTGTACGTCGCCACGAGCTGCCAGGGCGCGGTGTCCGTGCCGTACAGCTCCGCCAGACGCCGACGCACCGCGGTCTCGGCGCCCGGCGGATCACCGCCGAGGACGGAGGTCGACACCAGGGCGGTGCCGGGAGGTGCGTAGGTCGTGGTGACCTCGGTGAGCACGCAGGTGTTGAGCACGGCCAGGGTGCTGTCGACCATGAGGGTCGGTTCCCGCAGGGGCGGGGTCTCGGCCGCGTGGTAGTAGGTGGTGACGGTCCGCCCGGGTGGCACGGGCAGGCCGGGAAGCAACCCGGAGGCCGTGACGGCGTCCGTGGCGACGACCACCACCTCGGCCGGGCGTTCGGTGCCGTCCCGCAGCAGTACTCCGTCATCAGTGACGGCCGCGACAGGGGACTCAAGCCGTACGGTGCCCGCGGGCAGCCGGCCGGCCAGGAGGCGTGGCACGCTGCCGATGCCCTGCGCGGGCAGGCAGAGCGTGCCGCGGGCCATACTGCGCCACACCAGATGGAAGAACCGGGCCGATGTCTCCAGTTCCTTCTCCAGGAACACGCCGGCGAGGAAGGGCCGCAGCAGTTCGTCCACCGCTTTTGCCGACAGGCCGCTTCCGGCGAGTGCGTCGGCGGTGCTGCGGTCCCCGCCACGCTTGAGAAGGGCTGGAGGGGCCAGCATGTCCCGGGCGGTCAGGGCGGCCAGGGCCGCGAGGTCACGTGCGCCCAGGACGCGACCGGGCAGGAGGCTGCCCGCCTCGCGTGGCCGCCGGGTGGGGTCCGTGATCCGCGCGACGCCCGACGGGGTGTGGGCCAGCACGCCGGGGGTGAACGGCCGCAGCCGCAGTTCCCGCAGCGGCAGGCGGCGCTTCACCTGCGGATAGGCGGTGTTGAACACCTGGAAGCCACGATCCAGAACGAAGCCGTCCCGGCGGTCCGTCCGCATACGGCCACCGACCTCGTCACCCGCTTCATACAGTTCCACGAGCAGGCCCGCACGACTGAGGTCGAGCGCACAGGCCAGGCCGGCAAGCCCGCCCCCGATGACGACGGCGTCCCGGCGCCGGCTCCACTGACCTGCCATACGTGGTCTCCTTCGCTTCCGTCAGCCGTGACCGGCACACGGGGAGCGATGCCCTTGGGCCAGGTCGTGAGCCACGTGAACCGGGTGCGGATCTCTGGATCTCCCGGATCTCCCGGGCCTCCCTGTGGAAGCGGTGGCCTCTTCGTTCGGGCCGGCACCGTGCGCTCCGGCCGGCGGCACGGGAACACCGGCCGGTGAGAGAGCCGGCCGACGGGCGCGGCACGCACCCCGCCCGCCGCGGTGATCGTCCCGCCTTCCCGCCCGGGAGTGTGGGTGCCACGCCCGACACTCCCGCCCGGCACTCATGCCCGGCACTCACGCCCGCCACTCGGCATGAGGGGCAAGGCCGGGCGCACCGGTGGGGGCCTGCGGACAAGGAGCCGTGCGTTCATGCGTGGATAGCTGTATTACGCAGTTGACGTAGGGGAGGGAGGGGGACGGGGCAGTGGGAGGCGGGGGCGCCACGGCGGCGGGCGGCGGGGCGGCCGGCCGTGTCAGCGCCCCCGGGGCCGTGGGCACCTAGGGGCTCGTCTCCCTCAGCCGGCCTCCACCGCCTCCGTGGCGCCACGGCCCAGGAGGTCGTGGAGGAGGCGGGTGGCGGGGAGTTCCGGGTGGAGGTAGACATGTTCGTCGCTCTGGCCGACGGCTGCGAGGAGGGAACGGAAGGTGGTCCTCGCGTCCTCGGTCCGTCCGGCGCGGTGCTGGGCCTGGCCGAGGAGGCCCAGGTGGAGGGGGCGGCGCAAGTGGGTTCTGGAGGCGCGGAGTTCGGCGAGGGAGGCGTACATCAGGGTGAGGCCCTCCTCCTGGCCGGTGTGGGTGAGACCCCAGCCCTCCAGGACGCCGAGCATCGCCTTCCAGTAGAGCAGTCCGTGTTCGTCCGCCAGGCGGACCCCCTCGGCGCCGGAGGAGCGGGCCCGGCGGGCATCGCCCTCCCAGGCCGCCACGACCGCGTCCACGTAGAGGGCGAAGGAACGGTCGGAGGGCCTGCTGTCGTACTCGGTCAGGCGCAGCAACTCGCGGCGGCGTGCCGCGGCGGCGGTGCGGTCGCCCATGAGCCAGTGGGTGAAGGTGTCGTAGGAGCGGCAGGAGACGCGCGGGTCGTGCTGGAAGGTGCGGGCCAGGGAGTGGCCCTCGCTGGCGTACCCGTCCGCCATCGCGACGCCGTGTTCCAGCTCGGCGAGCGCCTGCCGCAACTGGCCGCGTACGTGCAGGACGATGCCCTCGCCGTAGGCGGCGCCGAGCACCGCCACCGGCTGGCCGGACCGGTCGGCGAGGTCGCGGAGCAGGCCCGAGAACTGGCGTGAGGCGTCGTAGCGGCCGGTGACGATGTACGCCGCGCACAGGGCCCAGAGCACCGACGGGTCCTCGGGGGAACCGGTGGCCGCGCTGAGGGCCCATCCGCGGGCGAGTGCCGTCTCGGCCTCGGCATGGCCGTAGCCCCGGGTGGTGGCCAGCACCTGGCCGAGCTGGACGTGCAGCCGCTGGTTCAGGGAGGCGGCCGAGGGGTCGCCGGGCGGCAGCAGGCCGATCAGGTGCACCGCGCGGCGCAGCCAGGTCTCCACTTGTTCGTAGGCGAGTTGCTGCTCCGCCTGCTCGGCGGCGCGCAGCAGCAGGGGCAGTGTCTCGGCGGTCGGCAGTGCCGTCTTGGCGTGCCAGGCGTGGTGGGCGACCCGCTCGATCTCCGCGTCGTCCACCTGCCCGAGCCTGCGGGCGGATATCCCCTCGGCGACCCTCGCGTGCAGCCGCTGGCGGTCCTCGCGGGGAAGGTCGTCGATCAGGGTCTCCTGGACCAGGGCGTGGGTGAAGTGGAGCCGCTCCGGGTGGTGCGGGTCCTCGCCGAGCAGCCCGGCCCGGATCGCCGACTCCAGTGCCGTGGCGACCGGTTCGTCCTCGGTGGCGGTGCGCTGCAGCAGATCGGTGTCGACCTCGGTGCCGATGACGGCGCACAGCCGCAGCACGCGCAGCACCGGCTCGGGCAGTGTGGCGAACCGCTGGTGCAGGGCCTCGCGGACGCCCGTCGGGACGCGGGTCAGGAGCACGTCCACCGCGTCGGGCCGGCGCAGGCTGCGCGCATCGCCCAGGAGGGAGAGCAGCTGCATGACGAAGTACGGGTTGCCCTCGCTGCGGCGGTGCAGCACCTCGACGACTCTCGCGTCGACGCCGGGGCCGGCCTGGGCGACGACGAGGGCGGCGACGGCGTGCCGGGAGAGGCCGCCGAGCCGCAGGGTCTCGGTCCTGGGGCCGCGCAGGATCTCGGAGAGCATGCGGCGCAGTGTCGCGTCGGACTCGGCCTCGTACTCGCGGGCGGTCAGCACGATGCAGAGCGGGTGCCCCTGGCTGCGGGTGCTCAGCAGTCTGAGGAGGTCCAGGGAGGCGGTGTCGGCCCAGTGCAGGTCCTCCATGAGCAGGACCAGCGGGCGCCGGGCGGCGAGGGCGAGCAGGACCTCGCAGACCGCGTCGTGGGTGAGGAACCGGGCGCGGCCCCAGTCGGATTCCGGGGCCGGTGCGCTGGGCCGGGCCGCGCGCTCGGGCAGCAGTGGGGCGAGCAGGGTGCCGAACGGCTCCGCCACCTCGCGGAAGTCCTCCGGGCGGGTGGTGGACAGCCGTCTGAGGATCTGGGTCCAGAGCCAGTAGGGCGGTACGCCCTCGCCCAGGAAGCAGTGGCTCCAGATCACCTCCAGGCCGGCATCGGCCGGACCGTTGTGACCGGCACCGTTCTGGCCGGCGCGGGCGGCTCCGAGCCGGGGGGCGAGTTCGAGCAGCAGACGGGTCTTGCCGACGCCGGCGGGGCCGAGGACGCCCGCCACATGACCGAGACCGGCGAGCGCGCCCGCCGCCGCGGCGGTCAGGCGCTGTAACTCCGCGCTGCGGCCGGTGAACGGTGACTGGGTGCCCGGCCCGCCGCACACCGGCCGTATGGTCTCGGTGCCCGTTCCGTGCTCCCGGGCCTTCGCTTCCTGACCGGGTCGACCGCCGTACCCCGAATCCGCGCTGGCCGAGCGGGAGTTCGCGGGAGCCGGCCACGGGTCCGTGGCCGTCGGCACCGGCGGGTGCGCGGGTCCCGGTCCGGGCGGGGCGCCGTCCGCTCCCGCTCGGTCCATGGCCGTGTGTCCGGCTCTCCCCGGCCTCGCGGGCGGCGCGCCGTCCTGGAGTACGACGTCGTCACCGTGCGGGGCGAAGGGCCCGGCCGGAGCCGCCGGTGCCCTGCCGGTCCGGCCGGACGCCTCGGCCGCTGCGGGCGGCTGGGACACCTGCGCCGTGTGCGGCGGGCGTGCTTCCGTCCCTCGTGCCCATACGCCCTCGTCCGCCGGGGCGGCTCCGGTCGCCGTGGCTCCCTGGGCGGGCCCTGCGGGTTCGGGGAGACCGGGGCGTGGGCCCGCGGTGGGCCCGCCCGCCCCTGGTTCCTGGCGCAGGATCGCGGTCCTGACCCTGCGGAGTTCGGCGGCGGTGCCCACGCCGAACTCCTCGTCCAGGTGGGCGCGGGTGCGTTCGTACGCTTCGAGCGCCTCGGCCTGCCGCCCGAGCCGGGACAGCGCCGTCATCAGGTGGCCGACCAGGCGCTCGCGCGCGGGGTGGAGGCGGGCCTCGCGGTCGAGGTCGGCGGCGACCTCCTGGGCCTCGCCGAGGGTGAGCCGGGCCTCGGCGCAGGACTCCACGGCGGTGAGCCGGACGTCTTCGAGCCGTGAACTCTCGTCGCTGAGCGGGGGATGGTTGTCGAACTCCGCGTAGGGCGAGCCCCGCCACAGGGAGAGGGCCGCCGTGAACCGGTCGCGCGCGGCGCGTGGTTCGCGGCGCTCCAGCAGCCGCCGCCCGTCGGCGATCAGGCGCTCGAAGCGGCAGGTGTCGATCTGTTCGGGGGCGAGTTCCAGGACGTAGCCGGGCGCGCGGTGGCGCAGCACGGTGGGGCGGCCGGGTCCGGAGACGGGCTGGAGCGCGCGGCGCAGGTGGGAGACGTGGCTCTGGAGCGTGGCGACGGCCTGACGCGGGGGTTCCGCGCCCCACAGCTCCTCGATGAGCAGTTCCGTGGGCACCACACGCCCCAGGCGTATGAGAAGCAACGCGAGCAGGGCCCTGCGGCGTGGCGGACCGAGTGGGAGGTCGCTGCCGTCGTGGTGCGCCGACATGGGACCCAGAACACTCAGCAGGAGGGATGTCCCGTGCGGCCCGGACTCGGGGGCCGGAGTGGTCGGGGGCGAATTCGGCGTCAGGGATGAAGGCATATCGCTCCCAATCTTTCTCGCACGCGCAATCGTGCCGGCAGGTGGGGTGGCGCCGGGCGGCCGGTGCCCTACCGAAGCGGAGCCTTGCATAGAGGACGAAGCGTTCCAAGATCATCCTCACCGGCGGCAAGCGAACGGCAAGGAGTCCGCAGGGGTTTCGGCAAGGATGGCCAGAAAACGCCGCAGCGAACGGCAGGAATCAGGCAGCGTCCCGGCCAGACCGCCGCAAGGGGCATGCCGCAGGATGCCCGTCATCGGAAACCACCTGAACGGGGAGGGCGAGGTCGGGCCCGCGGTGGCGCCTTCACGGTGACCGCCGGGCCGACCTTCACCAAGGCAGCCTGGCGACGGGAAGGAGTAGCGGTCCGATGCGCGACGGAGCACTCGGGGGGACCTCTGCGGGGACGGTGCCGGGCGGGAAGCACTCCGGGGTGAGCGCCCTCCCGAACTCCGCCTCCGCGACAGCTCCAAGAGGCCCCGGATGGTGCGCACCACCTTCAACTTCCATTTTCTGGGCGGCTGTTCGAGACAAAGTTACGGCGTCGGTCCGTAACTTCCTTACGGGCATGGCGAGTTGGCTGGACCTACTCGACGCCCCGAAGGCCGCACTTGCCTCGCGGGGCGGAGTCGGCGGCCGCCGCCGCTGTCCGCATCCCTCGGCACCCCTCACGGCATGGCCCAGACCGGCCCTTCGTCACTGACGCGACGCCACTCCCCCACACACCTCTTCGATGCCGAATTCGCATGCCCATGAGGCATGCCATGCGAAGGGTCCAGTTCCGTGCACTATGCAATTCTCGGGCCGCTCCACCTGGTCGTCGACGGCGAACCGCGCTCCATGCGCTCCCGGAACCTGGCGATCATTCTGGCCACTCTTCTCGTGAAGGCGGGACACATCGTCACCGTCGACGATCTCATCGGTGAGGTATGGGCCCAGCCGCCGCAGCGGGCACGCGACGCGATTTACGTACACATCTCCAAGCTGCGCCAACAACTCGGCGACACCTCACAGAGCGACGTGATATGGAGCCAATTCCCGGGGTATCTCATGCGTCTCCACGGCGAGCAGCTGGATCTCCAGTCGTTCCACCGTCACCGGATCGACGGCCACCGCAGCATGGTGAACGGCGACTACAAATCGGCGGCACGCGACTGGAAAGCCGGGCTCTCGCTCTGCCGTGGCACGCTGCTCGGCGGGGCCTACTCGGGGCCGATCCTCGGCAGCTTCGACTCGTGGGTGCAGCAGTCCCGCGCGGACTGTGTCGAGCTGACCGCCTGGTCACAGCTCAGCGCCGGTCTGTGCCACGAGGTGATCGACTTTCTCTCGCTCCATCTGACGCGGTATCCGCTGAACGAGATCCTGTATCAGCAATTGATGCTGGCGTTCTTCCTGTCACGCCATCGCGCCCAGTCCCTCAGGGTTTTCCACCGAGCCTGTCAGGTCCTTTCCGACGAGGTCGGTATCAGTCCGGGCGGAGATCTGCGGACGGTTCAGGACATCGTCCTGTCCGATGACCTCGGCCGGGCCAAGCGCGTCATCGCGAGCGCCGTGGCCTCGCGCGTGAGCAGCCTGCGGTCGTCGGGAGAGCTGCGCCGTGAGCCCAGTTCGGTCGATTAGTACGGCGCGGGCGACATTTCCGGGGCCACCGGCACCAGCCACCGGTCACCGGCCCACCAGCCACCAGGAATTGCCGAGAAAGGAAAGGGAGACCGTGATGTTCTTTTCCCTCCGCACCGTTGCGGCGGCGCGATGAGCGCCCCGGACGCCAGCTCGCTGCTGCTCGCGCTCGCCGTGCTCGTCCTCGTCTGCCAGGCGATGGCGGGGCTCGCCCGTCGCCTGGGCCAGCCCTCCGTGGTCGGGGAGATCATCGGCGGTGTGCTCCTCGGACCGACGTTGTTCGGGGGCAGACTCACCGACACGCTCTTCCCGGCCGACATCCGCCCGCTGCTCGGCGCCTTCGCGAACATCGGGGTCGCGCTGTTCATGTTCCTGGTGGGGCTTGAGTTCGACCGGCGCGTCGTACGCCGGCAGGCAGGTGCGATGGGCTGGCTGGGCATCGGGGCGTTCGTGGTGCCGTTCGGGCTCGGGGCGCTGTTCGCGTTCTGGCTGCTCGACGCTCACCCGAGCCGGCAGCCCGCGGTGTTCGTCGTCTTCCTCGGCACGGCCATGGCCGTCACCGCCTTCCCCGTCCTCGCCCGGATCATCGTCGACCGCGGCCTGCTCAACAGCCGGATCGGCGGGCTGGCGCTGGCGCTGGCGGCCGTGGGCGATGTGATCGCCTGGACGGTGCTCGCCGTCGTCGTCGCCGTCGTCGGGACGGACGGGCACTCCTGGCGTCTCCTCCTGCTCCTCCCCTATGCCGCGACCATGGTGTTCCTGGTCCCGCGGCTGCTGCGCAGCCGGGCGGTGTGCCGGCTGCCGCAGCGGGCGGTCGTGCTGCTCGTGCTGGCGGGCGTGCTCGCCTCCGGTGCCGCGACGGAGTGGATGGGACTGCACCTGATCTTCGGAGCCTTCCTGTTCGGTCTCGTCGTCCCCCGCACCGGGCTGCCCGGGGGGTTCCGGGAGGGACTGGGGACCTCCGTCGAGCCGCTGGCGTCCTTCCTCATGCCGATCTACTTCGTGGTCGCCGGGTTCCGGGTGGATCTCTCGTACCTCGATGCCGCCGCGCTCGGCGAGCTGGTGCTGATCCTGCTGGTGGCGAGCGGCGGGAAGCTCCTCGGCGTCTACGGCGCGGCACGGGCCGCCCGCCTCGACCACCGGTCGTCCATGGGGCTCGCCACACTGATGAACGTGCGGGGCCTGACCGAACTGGTACTGCTGACGGTCGGCCTCTCCCTAGGGCTCCTGGATTCCGGCCTCTACTCGCTGATGGTCGTGATGGCGGTCGTGACCACCATCGTGTCGGGACCGCTCCTGCGCGCGAGCATCGGCGCGCCGGCGGAGGGCGAGGACACCCTCGGCGCACGGGTCCCGGCGTCGAGGCCGCGTACGGAGGACAGCGGGCATCCTCCGACACGGCAGCCGTAGTGCGAACGGCCGGGCCCCGGTCTCGGCCAGGCCTTCCCCGGCCCCGAGGCAGAGGTGGCCGCTGCCGGGGAACGGTCGGGTCGGCCCGGTGCCCGGTGGCCGTCGGCCTGCTCGGTGAACTTCCGTGCGGTGCACCCCCGTTGTCGTGGCGTCGTCGGTCTCGTCTTCAGCGCGGCGGCCGTGCTGCTCGTTCTCGCCACGCGGGACACCGCACCACGCCCCGCACCGTCGAAGGGCGCCGGCCGCTCACCCTCCCTCAGCCGGACGTGCGCAGGGCGGCGTCCAGGGTGCTCATGAGGTGGGCCACGCGGCTCTTGCCGTGTGGGGCGGCGGGATAGCGGCTCAGGATGTCCTTCAGGAGCGGGGTGGCGCGTTGGCGGGCCTGTTCGATGGCCTTTTCTGCGGCGTCGGGGACGTCGGCGGTCAGCTCGGCGACGCGCGCCGCGCAGGCGGCCGCGCGCAGGATGTGGCCGACCTGGGTGGCCTTGGCGAGCGGGTGCAGGTAGGCGGCGGCCGCGGCGTCGCCGGCGGCGCGGGCCGCGAGACAGGCGGCCTCGGTGTCCGCCTCCTTCGCGGCGCGGTGGGCGTCCAGCGAGGTGACGCGCTGCAGCGTGGTCCTTCGTGCGCCGTTCACGAACTCCCAGGCCGCGTCCACGGCCGCGCGCGGCCGTGGATCGCCGGGAAGGGCCGCCTCGAACACCGGAAGGACGTCCTGAGCGCTCTCCGCGGCGTAGCGCGCCACGGCGCGCAGCTCGTCCGTGGTCAACTCGAAGTCACCGGTTGCGGCTGTCATGTACCGATTCTTTCATCGGCGCAGGGCGCCCGGGGGCCGCTCGGTCACCCGGCTCCGTTCACTCGTGGAACCGGGTGGTCTCGGTGAGCGGTGCGCGGGGGACGGCCGGCATGGTGGCCACGGCCTCCGGCTCGGGGTAGCCGAAGGAGACGCCGAACAGCAGCTTGTCGGTGGAGGGGCCGAGGACGGAGCGGACGGCGTCGGCGTAGAAGCCGAGCACGCCCTGCGGGCAGCTGGCGATGCCGTGGGCCGTCATGGCGAGCATCAGGGTCTGTGCGTAGATGCCGAGGTCGGCCGCCATGCGTTCGTCGGCGTCGGCGGGGACCGAGAGCAGCGCGACATGCGGCGCCCCGTAGAAGCGGAGCCCCGCGAGGAACGCCCGGCGCCGCGCGGCACGGTCGTCACGGGCGACGCCCAGCGCTTCGTAGGTGAGGGCGCCGGCCGCGTAACTGCGCTCCGCGGCCGTCCCGGTGTACGGGTGCAGCGGGAAATCGGGGCTCGGTTTCCCCGCTTCGGCGGCCCGGACCAGGGCCTCGCCGAGCCGTTGGCGGGCGCCGGAGCTGAGGACGTCGACGGACCAGGGCTGGGTGTTGGAGTGTGACGGGGCCGAGGCCGCCAGGTCGAACACCGAGGTGATCACCGCGTCCGGGACCGGGTCGGGTCGGTAGGCACGGACCGCGCGCCGGCCACGGATGAGCCGTTCGGCCACCTGCGGCTCCAGAGAGGTTTCGAGAGAAGTCACGACCACTCCTTTCTGTGGATGCGTCGCACCGGTCGGCTGCGACGGTGATCCGCGCCGGGCACGGTCCGTTTCACCTGCGGGTCACACCGGCGGGGCGGTGCGGATGTGCCCCGTCACCACGGCAGGTCGCAGGAGCCGTGCAGGCGCTGCGCCTCGATCCCCCGGGCGCGACAGGCCGCCACGAACCGCTCGGCCGCCTGCACCGGCACCGCGTTCTCGTCAAAGGTGGTCGTCGTCAGGTACCAGACCCAGGGCTCGTGTCCCATGGCGTACACATAGGCCCGGCCGCACCCCAGTGCCTCGGCGAGGGCCATGGCGCCGAGGTCGTCATTGCCGTTCAGGCGCCGGCGCACGGCCATCTCACGCGCCGGCTCCTGGGTGAACAGCGGACCGTAGAGCCAGGTCAGCGGGGCCCCTTCGCATTCCATGCCCAGGAAGAGCACATCCACCTCGCCGATGGCCCGCCGCACATGCGCATAGGCGTCGGGGTCCACGGTGGCGGTGTCGGCGGCGAAGAGCACGGACCTGCCGTCGGACTCCAGCAGCCAGGCGGACTTGGCGATGGCGAGGTCGCCGTGCTCGCCGAAGAAGGGCACGGCGGTGATCCGGCCCATCGCCGTGTCGGTCTGCTGCAGCTCGCCGAGTTCGATGACCCGGGGGAAGCCCGCGGCCTCCAGCGCCAGCCGCAGCGACGGGTCCTGGAGCGACCCCGCGTCCGACCGGGGCACGACGATCGTCCCGATCCGGGTGCGCAGGCGCAGCAGCGACTCCAGTACCAGGTGGTCCTGGTGGCCGTGCGTGATGAGGACGTGGTCGATGTAGTCGGGCAGATCGCTGTCGGTCAGGCGGGGGCCGGCGCCGGGGAACGCGGGTGGGAGCAGCGGGTCCACCAGGACCGCGCCCCGGTCGTTCTCGGCCAGGACGCAGGCGTGTCCGAGGTAGCGGATGCGCGGCTCCCGTACGGGTTCCCTGCGCGCGGCCGTCGCGGGGGTCTCGGCCTCGGCCTCGGTGAAGTAGCGCGCCAGCCGCGCCGCCGCGTCGGGGGTGAGTTCCAGGGCCTCGGCGACCTCGCCGAACGGCCTCGGGGTGCGCAGTGTCGAGAACATGACGTCGACGCCGGGGTGGTGGAAGGGCACCGGCAGCACGGTCCGCTCGTCGGTGTCGAGACGGGGTGTGGAGAGGGCGAAGGGGCGGCGGTCGGCCCGGAGGGGTTCCAGCGCGAGGGCCTGCCCGTCGGTCGACGCGTAGTCACTTCGGTACAGCAGCGCCTCGATCAGCCGGAACGAGGCGTTGTCCTGGAGGTCGTAGACCAGCTCCACATAGCCCTTGAGGGGCTCCGGCACGAGGGGGTAGAGCCCTTCGAGCGGTACGCCGGGGCCGGCCTTCGCGAGCAGTTCCTGGAGCTCGTCCACCGCGCCGTCGAATTCCAGCAGCCGCGCGGCGCGCCGCCGGGTCGTCTCGATCAGGGCCTCGACGTCCGCCGAGCGGTCTCCGTCGCCGAGGTCCATGAAGGGACCGCCGGCCAGCGCCGGTGTCCGGGACGATCGCTGGTGGACCGCCGGGGATGCCAGGTACGAGGTCATGATCGGCAGCTGGCGGCGGGCGATGTTGCGCGCCGCCGTGCCCGGCGAGAGCAGGTGCGACCAGGCGTACCAGTGGTCGATCAGTGGCTCGGCCACGACGTCGGGGCGCAGCGCAACGGGGCGGCTGCTGTGCGGAGTTGCTGTCATCGGACGCGCCTTCCCTGTCCGGCCCGGACTCGGTCGAGGGTGTAGGGGGTGAGGCCGCCGCGGTCGACGATGCCCTGGAGGGCCCCGAGGTCGGCGAACTCCATCTGACGGTCCGCACAGGTCACGACCCGGCGGGAGACATCGACACGGACCGGTGCACCGGTGATCGACTCGTCGAAGCCGTGGTCGACGACGACGGGAAGCAGCAGGCCCATGTTGACGCAGTTGCGGAAGAAGATGTTGCCGAAGGACTTGGCGATGACCACGCGGGCCCCGGCGTGGTGCAGCGCCTGCGGGGCGGTCTCGCGGCTGGAGCCACAGCCGAACTCCGTCCCGGCGAAGATCACCGTGTACGGCGAACTGCCCGTCTCCGGATCGACGAACGGCGTCTCGGCCGGGTAGTCGACCAAGGCGATCCGTGCGAGCTGCTCCGGCCCCTCGTAGGGCTCGAAACGGCCCGGACTCATCACGTCGGTGTCCACGAAGTCCCCCACCCCGTAGGCGAGGCCACTGATGATCACGACGGCATCCCTCCCTTGTCGGCTGACGTGGCGCGGCGTTTCCACGCCATCCCCGCCAGCACTTCCAGCACCACCCGGTTCGCGAGATAGGCCGTGATCTCCCCCGGCCCGTCGTAGGGCGGCGAGAGCTCGACGATCTCCGCGCCGACGAGGTCGGTGCGCTGGGCGCAGATCCTTACGGCGTCGAGCAGTTCACGGCTGGTCAGCCCGCCCGGTTCGGGCGTCCCCGTCGCCGGGGCCATGCCCGGGTCGACGACGTCGATGTCGATCGTCAGGTACAGCGGGGTGTCCCCGAGTTGTCCGAGGACCTCGTCCAGGCAGGCGTCTAGGCCGCGGGAGCGCAGCTCGGACATGGTGACCGAGCGCACCCCGAGCCCGGCGGCCCATTGGAGCGTGCGCGGTCCGGGCCAGTACCCGCGCAGTCCCATCTGGACGAACCGGTCCCCCGGCACGGTGCCGGACTCCAGGAGGCGGCGCATGACGGTGCCGTGTCCGTACTTCGCTCCGAAGTCGCTGGTGTCCCCGATGTCGGCGTGGGCGTCGAAGTGCAGCACCGAGAAGCTTCCGGCGCCGCGCCGGCCGGCGATCCCGCGCATCGTCGGCCAGGCGATGCTGTGGTCCCCGCCGAGGGTGAAGGGGATGGCCCCGGCGGCGACGACCTCGCTCACCGCGCGTTCGAGGAGCTGGTGGGCCCGCTCGGTCTCCCCCGGCGGGGTCGGCACGTCCCCGGCGTCCACGATCCTGAGTTCGCTGAACGGGTCGATGCCGAGGCTCATATGGGGGCGGTAGGGGACGTGCGGCAGGTAGTCGGTGCGGCGGATGGCCTGGGGGCCGAACCGGGTTCCCGGCCGGTGGGAGGTGGTTCCGTCGAAGGGCGCGCCGAGGATCACGACATCGGCGCCGGCGTAGCCCGCGGGGCTCTGCTCGCATCGCGGCAGTCCGAGGAAGGTGGTCTCCGGGCCGAACACCCCGCGGTAGTCGGCGCGGCGCACCGCGTCGTCGTAGTCCTGTGGTGCGTCGCCGTCGGGTGCGCCCGGTCCGCCGGGCGTGGGTGGGGTCATCGCGCAGTCGCCTCCTCCGCCACCACGGCGTCGAACGCGTCGCGCACCGCGGCGGCCATCTCGTCGGTGGTGCAGGGCGGGTTCCCCGGCCCGGCGATGTCGGGGGTGCGGTGGGTCTCGACGGCCCGCTCGACGGCGGTGGCCAGGAAGTCCGCCCAGCGCGGTGCGCCGAAGGTGTGGCGCAGCATCAGCTCCACGGAGCCGATCGTGCCGAGCGGGTTGGCACGTCCGGTGCCGGCGATGTCGGGGGCCGTGCCGCCGACCGGCTCGTACAGCGCGAACCCGGTGGGGCTCAGCGTCGCCGACGGGAGCAGCCCGAGCGATCCGCACACCGCGCCGGTGATCTCGGAGAGCACGTCGCCGAACAGGTTGCTGGTCACGAGGACGTCGAAGTCGGCGGGCCGCAGGACGAGTTGCATCGCCATCGTGTCGGCGAACATGTCCCGGATCTCGACCTTCGGGTAGGCCGGCGCCTCCTCGGCGAGGACGTCCAGCCACAGCCCGAAGACATCGGGGATGGCGTTCGCCTTGTGCACCAGGGTCAGGCGGCGGCGCCGTGTCTCGGCGTGCTGGAGGGCGCACCGCACGATGCGGCGGATCTCGTCCTCCCGGTAGTACATCTCCTGTCCGGCCCACCGCTGTCCGGCGTCGGACCCCGTCCGGCGTCGCCCGTAGTAGACGTCCGAGACGAGTTCGCGCACGAGCAGCAGGTCGACACCGGCGAGCCGCTCCGGCCGGAGCGGCGAGACCTCGCCCAGCGCCCGCAGCGGGCGGGCCGGGCGGAGGTTGGCGAACAGGTCGTAGCGGCTGCGCAGTTCGCCGATCGGCTCGTCCGCGGTCGCGCCGAACAGGACCGCGCCGTGCGGTGACGCCGCGACCTGGTCGAGTTCGTCGCGTACCGCGTCGGGCAGCCACTGCCCGGTGCGCTCGTACGCCGGGAGGCCCACGGCGTGCTCGCGGATCGTGGCGGGCAGTCCGGCGCGGTCGAGGACGTGCTCAAGGATCTGGCGGGCGGCGCCCACGACCTCCGGTCCGATGCCTTCGCCGGGGAGGATGAGTACCGTCGGTTCCGTTGTCGGTGTCATCGGCTACTCCGTGATCCGGCCGGCGAGCGCGCTGCGCGCGGCCACGATCGGGGAGGCCAGGTAGACGGAGGACTTGGGGTTGCCCATCCGCCCGCGGAAGTTGCGGTTGGTGGTGGACAGGCAGACCTCGCCGTCCCCGACGACCCCGCCGTGTGCGCCGTAACACGCCTTGCAGCCGGGCGACTCGACGACGGCGCCGGCGGCGAGGAGCGTGGCCATCGTGCCGGACAGGGCCAGCCGGCGGTAGATCCCCATGGTGGCCGGCACGATCATGAGCCGTACTCCGGGCGCCACGTGCCCGCCGGCGAGTTCGGCCGCGGCTATCTCGATGTCGTCGTACTTCGCTCCGGTGCAGGACCCGATGTAGACCTGGTCCACCGCGATGCGGTCGGCCATCGCCTCGTCGATCGAGTGCACGTTGTCCGGCCGGTGCGGGTAGGCGACGGCGGGGCGCAGCTTCTCGGCGCGGTACTCCAGGCGCCGGGCGACCGGGGCACCGGGGTCGCTGGTCACCGGCTCGTAGGCGACGGTACGCGGCCGGGCGGCGAGGTAGTCGGCGGCGGCGGGCGACAGGGACATGATCCCGTTGACCGCGCCGGCCTCCACGACCATGTTGCACAGCGTCATCCGCTCCTCGACCGACATCGTGTCGATCGTGGAGCCGGTGAACTCGATCGAGCGGCCCGAGGCACCGCCCATGCCGAGGTCGCCGATCAGGGTGAGGATCACGTCCTTCGCCAGGACGCCCGGCGGGAGTTCGCCCTCGATACGGACCTCGATGGTCTCCGGGACCCGGAACCACAGATCGCCGGTGTAGAAGGCGTTCACCATGTCGATCATGCCGACGCCGGTGCCGAAGGCGTTGAACGCCCCGTAGGTCACCGAGTGCGAGTCGGTGCCGAGCACCACGGTCCCGGGCTGGACGAGTCCCTCCTCGCACATCATCACGTGGCAGATGCCGTAGTTCTCGCCGTAGGGGTAGTGGTGGGTGATGCCCTGCTCGGTGGCGAATTGCGTCATGCCCGCGGCGAGCCGGCGTGACTCGGCGTCCTTGGCCGGCACGAGGTGGTCCTCGAAGAGGGCGATCCGGCCGGGGTCCCACACGGTCGCGTCCGGGCCGAACGCGGCGCGGAACTCGCGGCGGAGGCCCTCGCACACCGGGTCGTGGGTGAAGGCCATGTCGATGCCGACCTCGACGATCTCCCCGGCGACCACATGGTCCCGGCCCGCGGCCCGCGCGAGGATCTTGGCGGTCATGGTCTGCGGGGTCATGCCGGCGTACCTCCGACGTCGAGCAGTTCACGGATTTCCGACGGTTCCAGCCAGCGGTCGCCTGAGCGCGCGCGGGCCAGTACCGCGTCGACGTTCCGGTCGTCGATCAGCGCCCCGACCGAGGCGAGCGCCTCGCGGGCGGCGGCGCGGCCGCTCGTCGGCCCGACCATGATCGACTGGCTGCGTCCGAGCGCCGCGGCGGGCACGCTGGAGAACACCAGGTCCTCGGCGTCCCGTCCCCAGCGCCGGGCCTTCACCAGGGCCGCGACATGGGTCCCGGTGCAGGTGGCGAAGGCCTGGTCGCCGATGAGGGGGGCGTTGGGCCGCACCGGGGTGCCGGTCGCCTCGGCGAGCCGACGGCAGTGCGCGACCACCCGGTCCATCCGGTAGCCCTGATGTCCTGCCTGGTAGAGGTACATCAGGACCGATTCGAGCGCGGTGTTACCCGCCCGCTCCCCCAGGCCGAGGAAGGCGCCGCTGAGGGTGTCGGCCCCGGCCTCGGCGGCCGCGAGGGCGTTCGCCACCGCGAGCCCCCGGTCGTCGTGGCCGTGCCACCAGATCTTCACCTCTGCGCGGTCGGCGGGCGGCAGCGCGGCCGCCGCCTGCTGTGCGGCGGCCCGCACCGTCCGCACGATGTGTGCGGCGCCCCCGGGTGTCGACTCCCCGACGGTGTCGCAGACGGTGAGCACCTCCGCCCCGACACCGACCGCCGTGTGCACCATCTGCTCAAGTTCCCCGGGCGGGGTGCGGGTGGCGTCCTCCAGGCTGACGCCGAACCTGGTGCCCTCCGCACGGGCCGCCGACCCGGCGTCCGCGATGCGGTCGAGCACGCTCTCCAGCGTCCAGCCCTCGATGCGCCGCCGCAGCGGGCTGCACCCGACGAAGAAGTCGGCCCACACATCCCGGTCGGTGCCGCGGTTGACCGCGGTGACCGCGGCGATGCTCGCCGGGTCGGCCAGCGCCAGGAAGCGCGGAACCATCGGGATACCGCGGCGGTCGAGGTGCTCGACGAGCTCGGCGGCCTCCGCACGGGCGTCCGGCGAACTCGACGGAAATCCGAGCATGGCCGCCTCGACCCCGATCGCCGCGGAGGACTCGACGAGCGTTTTCTTCACATCGACGGGCGGGTGGTGCACAAAAGCACCCTGTAATCCGTCCCGCAGGCTGTCGTCTTCGATCCCGACATGGCCAAGGCCGCCTGAGCGCGGATTCCAGGTGAACAATTCCTCGGTACTCCCAGACATCACTCCACCTCTGATCGAGACCGGCCAGACAGCCGGGCCGCGCACCGGTCCGGCCGAAGAGAAAAGCAACGGGCAGGAACGGTCTACCAGATCAGCGCAGCCGCACACCAGAGTTCCAAGGGGCATCTAAAGCCCACCCTAAACGCGGTCCAAACACTTCCTTAAAGGCGCCTGACGGGTCATCTGAAGGCTAATTCTGCCACTCTTGAATCACCGTCACGACTGTGTTCTGGTGGAACTCAGGACAGCGACGATCATCCGTCGGTCTCCTTTTCCAGCAATCTCGCTTGGATGCAGCCGGAGGTTTCAGGTGTCAATCGGCGTAGAAAGTGGAGAGAGTGCCCGTCACCCGCGATGGGCGGACGTGCCCCAGGCCGAGTGGAGCGATCCGCGATGGCAGATGACCCACCGGCTGCGGCGCCCCTCGCAGTTGCGCGAGGTCATCAAGCTGACCGAGGACGAGGAGGCGGCGCTCGGCGGGGACGACCTGTTCCGCGTGGACATCACCCCGTACTTCCTCAGCCTCATCGACGGGGACGACCCGAACTGCCCGCTGCGCCGCCAGGTCGTGCCCAGCTCCCGGGAAATGGAGGCCTTCGACGGCCGGCTGCCCGATGCCAACTCGGAGATCGAGCACGAGCCGGTGCGCGGCATCATCCACAAATATCCCGACCGTCTGGTCATGCTCGTCACGAGCTCCTGCACCTCCTACTGCCGGTACTGCACACGGAGCCGGTTCGTCGGTGACGGAAAGCAGAACTACAGCCACTCGGACTGGGCGGAGCAACTGCGCTATATCCGGGATTCGCCACAGGTGCGGGATGTCCTCATCACCGGTGGAGATCCGCTGTCGATGGCGCGGAACCGGCTCGCCGAAATCATCACCGAACTCCGGAAGATTCCGCACGTCGAAATCATCCGGGTGGGCACGAGGGCCCCGGTCTTCAACCCCTTCGTCGTGGACGACGAGTTCTGTGAGCTCCTCGCGGCGAATCACCCGGTGTGGCTGAACATCCACGTCAACCACCCGTACGAGCTCACCCCCGAACTCGCGCGGGCCTGCTCGCGCCTCTCCCGTGCCGGCGTGCCCCTCGGCGCGCAGACGGTCCTGCTCGCGGGGATCAACGACAGCGTCGAGGTACAGCGCAGGCTGTGCACCGAACTCGTCCGCATGCGGGTACGCCCCTATTACCTGTACCAGTGCGACTCGGTGCGCGGCGCGGGGCACTTCCGGACCAGCGTCACCAAGGGCATCGAGATCATCGAGGGTCTGCGGGGGCACATCAGCGGCTTCGCGGTCCCGACCTATGTGGTCGACAGCCCCGGTGGCGGCGGGAAGATCCCGGTCGGACCGAACTACCTGCTCAGCCTGTCGCCGGAGCGGGCGGTCCTGCGCAACTGGGCGGGCGAGGTCTCCGAGTACCACGGACCGTCGGGGTACCGGTCGGGCACGACTCCGCCGCTGCGGGGGCCGAAGCCGGCCCGTGCGCACACCGAGGTGCCCACCGTGTCCGAGCGACTGTCCGGCACCTCGGCGCCGGACGGCGAGGCGGAGGGTTTCGAGGTATGAGCCCGGTGCACTCCGGGCCCGCGCTCCCGGCCCGAGACGGTGACGGTGCCCGTCCCTCCGCCGATGACGCGCTCGCGGCCGCCGTGATCGTGCTCGCGCGGTACGAGGACCGGTATCAGCTCGTCGTGGACGTCACGGCCGAACCGGCGGACGGGGCACCCGGAGCGGTGGCGGCACCCGGCGTCGTCGTGGACTGCTCCCCCTCGGCCACCTTCGCCCAGGTGCGCGCCGCGCTCGCCGGCCGGCTGCCGAAGCCCCGCGTCCCGGGTCGCTGGACGGTCCGGGTCGCCGATGCCGACACCCCTGAATCCGGCGCGGGCACCGGGCCCGTGGCGCCCTGCGAACTCACCGTGCGCGACGGCGCCGAGCCCACGCTCACCCTGGAGCACCCGTACGCGGCCGGCCCGCACGAGGCGGTCGCCCGTGTGCTCGCCGCCGGTACCGCCCGCCCGCGGCAGGAGCTGGCCGAACTCCCCGTACTCTCGCCCGCGGAGGCCGGTCTCCAGCGGCAGTGGCTCACCGGCGAGCCGTCCCCGGTACCGGCGGAGACGACGATCCATGAGCTCGTCCGGGCCGCGGCCGGCCGCCACCCGGAGCGGATCGCGGCGGCCTGTGCCGCGGAACGCCTCACCTACGAGGAGCTCGTGGAACGCGCCGACCGGGTGGCCGCCGCCCTACTGGCCCACGGGGTCGCGCGCGGGGAGGTCGTGGCCGTCGTCGCCGAGCGGTCGTGCGCGGTGCTCACCGCGGCGCTCGGTGTGCTCACCGCGGGCGGCGCGTTCTTCCTGCTCGACCCCACCCTGCCGGAGGCCCGCCGGGAACAGCTCCTGGCGGCGTCCGGGGCGCGGCTGGTCGTCACCACCCGGGCCGGGCGCACCGCGCTCACGGCGGACCGCCCCACCGTCGTCCTCGACGACCTGGGACCGGCCGGCCCGCAGCAGGACCGCCCGCAGCTGCACGGCGACGATCTCGCATACCTCATGTTCACCTCCGGCTCCCAGGGCGAGCCGAAGGGCGTCCTCGTACGCCACCGGTCCTTCGTCAACCGTCAGCGGTGGCTCATCGACCGGCTCGGCCTCGGGCCGGAGGATGTGTCGCTGGGGCGGACGGCGCTGTCGTTCGACCCCGCCGTATGCGAGATGTTCCGTCTGCTGCCGGTCGGAGGACGGGTCTGGTTCCTGCCCACCGGTCACGAGCGTGATCCGGCGCGGGTGCTGGACGCCATCGAGCGTGAGCGGGTCACTGTCGTGGACCTGGTGCCCTCCCCGCTGCGCAGCCTGCTGGAGCATGTGGTCGCACTGGGCCTCTCCTCGTCGGTCACCTCGCTGCGGTGGGTGCTGGCCGGCGCCGAGACCCTGCACCCCTGGCTGGTGGAGCTGTTCGAGAAGGCCGTCGGCCGCCACGGGGGCGCCCATCTGCTCAACGGGTGGGGTGCGACCGAGGTCTGTGTCGACGTCACCTCGTTCGACTGCTCGGCCGGACCGGTCGGCGAGCCGGTGCCGGTCGGCCGTCCGATGCCGGGGACTGGTGTCGCCGTGCTCGACCGCCACGGACGGTTCACGCCGCTCGGGGTGCCGGGTGAGCTCTTCGTGTCAGGCCGCTGCCTGGCCGCCGGCTACCTCAACGACCCCGGCCTGACCGGCGAACGCTTCGTACGGCGCGCGGTGGTGGGGCCGGAGCTGCTCTACCGCACCGGGGACCGGGCCCGGTGGCGCGCGGACGGGAACCTGGAGTTCCTGGGGCGGCTCGACGACGAGCTGTCGGTCCGCGGGCAGCGGATCGCCCCCGCGGAGATCGAGGCCGTGCTGCGCCGCCATCCCGCCGTGGACGAGGCCCTGGTCCGCACCGTGGGCGGTGGCCCGTCGGCGGAGGCGGGCGGTGAACGGCTGGTCGCCTGGGTGACCCACGAGGCCTCGGCCGCCCCGCCCGATCCGGCCGAAGTCCGCGCGCACCTGGGCGCGTTCCTGCCGTCCACCATGGTCCCCGAGGCGGTCCGGGTGCTGGCCGCCTTCCCCCGGACCGTGCACGACAAGGTCGACGTCAAGGCCCTGGTGGCGGCGTACACGGCGCGTCCGGAGGGCGCGGCGGAGCTGCCGGTCCCGGCCGGCGCCTCGGTCGAGGACACCCTCGCCGCCCTGTGGCGCGAGGTGCTGAACGGGGCGGCGGTCGGCCCGGAGGACGATCTGATCGCCCGGGGCGCCACCTCGCTGGACGCCGCGCGGGTGGCCACCCGGGCGGCGGCGGGGCTGTGCGGCCGGCTGGACGTGCTCACGGTCTTCGCGCACCCCACGATCCGGGCCCAGGCCGCGGTCATCCGGGACTGCGACCACTCCTCGTGCCGGGTCGCCCGCCTCGAACCCACGCCGCCGGCCGAGCGGGCCCCGGCGTCCCACAGCCAGCTCCGCCACTGGATCACCAGTCGCTCCGACGCCACGTCCTCGGCGTACAACATCGCGGTCGGCATCGAGCTGGCCGAGGTCCCCGGGCCCGCCGTCCTGCGCACCGCACTGAACGAACTGACCGCCCGTCACGAAATCCTCCGCACCACCTTCGCGCTGGAGGACGGGGAGCTGATCCAGCGCATCCTGCCGCCGCAGCCGGGCCGGGTGCCCGTGGAGACGGGTGCGGCGGCCGACCCGGCGCGCCATCTGCGCGCGGTGAGCGAGCGGCCGTTCGACACCGAGGCCGGGCCCCTGCTGCGGCTCGGCCTGATCACCCCGGCCGCTCCGGAGCGGACACCCGACCGGGGAACCGTGCTGTACCTCGTGATCCACCATCTGATCAGCGACACCTGGTCGTTGACGCTACTGCTCACCGAACTGGCCGCACGGTGCCGGGAGTTGGCTGCCGATGGCGGTCCGGCGGAACTGCCGCCCGCCCGCCTCCAGTACCGCGACTACGCCGCCTGGGAACGCGCACGGCTCGCCGGACCGGCCGGCGACCGGATGCGCCGCTTCTGGGCCGACCGGCTGGCCGGGCCGCTGCCGGCCCTCGGTCTCCCGCTGGACGCCCCACGAGGCTCCGCGAAGGTGCCCGGGGCCGATGTCCGGCGCTTCGCACTGAGCCCCGAGGCCACCGGCGCGCTGCGGTCGTGGGCCGGGCGGCAGCGCGCCACGCTGTTCATGGCCCTGCTCACCGCGACCTCCGCCTGGCTGCACCAGCTGACCGGTCAGCGCGACCTGGTGGTCGGTACCCCGGTGGCCGGCCGCCCGCACGTCGATCTCGAAGACGTCCTCGGCTCCTTCGTCAACAGCGTGGCGCTCCGCGTGGCCGTGGACCCGGAGGCCTCGCCGGAGGATCTGCTCGCCCGCGTCCGGTCCACCGCCCTGGACGCGTTCGCCCACGAGGAGTACCCCCTCGACCTCGTCGTACGGGACCTGGGCCTGGCGCGCGACCCCCGGCGCTCGGCCCTGTTCGACGTGATGCTGGTCCTGCAGAACGCGCCCGGGGCCCGTACCGAGTCCGTGTGGGGGGAGCCCCGCGCCCGCCGGGTCGACGTCGACCGCGGCGTCGGCAAGCTCGACATGATCGTCACGTTCGTCGAGGACGAGGACGGGCTGCGCGGTGAGATCGAGTACGACTCCCACCTCTTCGCGAGCAGGACCGTCGAACGCTGGCTCTCCGGGCTGTCGCACGTGCTCACCGCGCTCCCGGACTCCGCCGGTGCGACCGCCGCGGCCGTGGCCCGGTCGGCGCTGGAGGCCCCGGTGGTCCCTGACCTGCTGCACACGGGGGTCGAGCGGCACGCCCGCCGCACGCCCGAGCGCCCCGCCGTGGTGTGCGAGGACCGGGTGCTGACCTACGGGGAACTCAACCGCAGGGCGAACCGGCTCGCCCGCCGGCTGCGCGACGACTTCGGCGTGACGCCGGGGCAGATCGTCGGCTACGCGGTCGAGCGCTCCGAGCGCGTGCCCGTCGTCCAGCTCGCGGTCCTCAAGGCGGGCGGTGCCTTCCTCGGGATCGACCCCACCCAGCCCGAGGCGCGCGGCCGCGCCGTCCTGGAGGACGCCCGGCCGGTCCTGCTGGTCGTCGACGGTCACGAGCGCGGCCGCCCGGAGGGTGTGCCATGGCTCCCCGTGCTGGCCCTCGACGACGAACCCGAACCGTGCGACGACGGCGTGGAGTTGACCGACCTGCCTCCGGCCGCCGGCGCTGACGACCCCGCGTACGTCATCTACACCTCCGGCAGCACCGGCACGCCCAAGGGTGTCGTGGTGGAGCACCGGAACGCCCTCGCGCTCCTGTGGGCCGGCGGCTGGCCGTTCGACTTCCGGGACGACGACGTCTGGACGTCGACGCACTCGTTCGCCTTCGACTTCTCCGTATGGGAACTCCATCTGCCGCTCTCCCGCGGCGCCCGGGTCGTGATCATCACCGAGGCCGCCCGCCGGGACCCGCGGCAGCTGCTCCCGGTCCTCGTGCGGGAGGGGGTGACCGTGCTGTCCCAGGTCCCCAGCACCTTCGAGCGCGCGGTGGACGCACTCGACCGCCGCCCGGAACTGGCGCCGGCCTCGCTGCGCTACGTGGTACTCGGCGGAGAGCCGATCCACCCCGGTGCCGTCCGGCGCCTCGCCGGCCATGTGCCCGGCGTGGACGTGGTCAACGGCTACGGCATCACCGAGACCACCGTCTTCACGACGTTCAAGCGGCTCGACCCCGACGGGGACTCCGGGGCGCCGTCCGACGTGCAGAACATCGGCCGCCCGATGGGCACGATGAGCGTGGAACTGCTGGACCCGGACGGGCAGCCGGTACCTGACGGCGGCGTCGGGGAGATCGTCATCAGCGGGCCTGCGGTGGCCCGTGGTTACCTCGGCCGCCCCGGGGAGACGGCCCGCGCCTTCGGGGTGCACCCGCCCGTTCCCGGGGTCCGGGAGGGCGCGGGCGGCGGACACGACGGCGCCCCGTCCCGGAGGTGGTACCGCTCCGGAGACCTCGCCCGGCGCCTCCCCTCCGGTGATCTGGTGTTCGTCGGACGGCGCGACCGCCAGGTCAAGATCCGCGGCTACCGGGTGGAGCTGGAGGAGGTCCGCTCCGCGATCCTGGGCACGGGACTCCTGGTCGGCGACGCCGTGACCGACGTCCGGACGGGCCCGGCTGACGCCCCCTCGGTGGTGGCCTACGTCGACGACCGAGACCGGGAACAGATCCCCGCCCTGCGCCGGCGGCTGCGCGAGCTGCTGCCCGCGCCCATGGTCCCCGCCTCGTTCGTCACCGTCGCCGACTGGCCGACCACGGACAACGGGAAGGCGGACCTGGACGCGCTCCGCGCGCGGTACTCCGCGGCTCCGGAGAACCCTGCCGAGGGCCCGGCGGAACCGGCGGAGACGGACCACGGTGCCACGGACGGTCCGCCCGGCACACTGGCCTCGCTGGCGGCCCTGTGGAGCGAGCTGCTCGGCCACCCCGAACCCGGTCCCGACGACAACTTCTTCACCGTCGGCGGCCATTCCCTGCTGGCCGTGGCGCTGGTGACCAGGGTGGAGGAGGAACTGGGCGTCGTCCTCGGTCTGGAGGACGTGCTGACGTACGCCACGCTCGGCCGCCAGGCGGAGCTGATCGACGCCCGCCGCACTCCGGCGGAGGAGGAGCGGCCCGCCACCGTGCCGGACCCGCTCCCGGCGGCCCCGGACGGCGACGACTCCCCGTTGTCGCCCGCGCAGTCGGAGTTCTGGCTGCTCGACCAGTTCCGGAGCCCGGAGACGCCCGCGGCGCTGCCCGAGATCGTGGATCTCGGGACCGCGTGGGACCCGGCGGCCGACCGGGCCACGTTCGCCCGGCTCGTCGAGTCCTTCGAGATCCTGCGCACCGACTTCCCCCTGGCCGACGGCCGCCCGCGGCAGCGGGTCCATCCACACGGCCCCGAGGACGCGCTCCGGCTGACCGACCTGTCCCGCTCCCCCACGGCGGAGGACCTGCGCACCCTCCTCGACGAGGAGGCGGCCCGGCCGCTGGACCTCGCCGAGGGCCCGCTGTTCCGGCTCCATCTGGTCCGGCGGCCCGACGCGTCGACGCTCGCCGTGGTCACCGCCCACCACATCGTGTGGGACGGCATGTCCTTCGACGTCCTCGCCCAGTGGTGGCAGCGGGACCGGCAGGCGCAGCAGGCGGGCCGGGGCGCCCCGCGGCGTCCGGAGCGTCAGTTCCGCGACGTCACCGCCGACCACCTCGCCTACCTCAGGGGCCCCGAGGGGCGTGCCGAACTCGCGTGGTGGACCGGGCGGTTGTCCGGGGCCGACCGCATCCGGCCCGATCTCACGCCGCTGGGCATCGGCCGCCCCTCCGGGCCACGGGACTTCCTCGGGCGCCGCCACTGGGTGACCGTGGACGCCCGCCGTACCCGTGCCCTGCGGGCCCTCTGCGCGGACGGCGGCACGACGCTGTTCGCGGGGCTGCACGCCGTCGTCAAGGCGTTCCTGTTCGCCATGACCCGGCAGACCGACCTGGTCGTGATGTCGCCGGTGTCGCTGCGGGACGGGCGGGTCCTGGAGGAGCAGCTCGGCCCGTTGCTGAACACCGTCGCCCTCCGCGACCACATCCGGCCCGGTGAACCGTTCTGTGCTCTGCTGGACTCCGTCCGCCACTCGGTTCTCGACGCGCTCGCCCACCGGCGGACCCCGCCGGGGGACATCGGCCGGGCGCTGGGCCTGGAGCCGGACGCACCGCTCGCCGACGTCGGCCTGACGCTCCAGCCCCGGGCCGGCACCGCCGAAGTCCCCCGGACGGATGTGGTCTTCGGCGCCCACACCGCGCTGTGGTTCGACATCACCGAGCGGGCGGACACCCTGCAGGTGGAGATCGTGGCGCCGCGCGCCCGCATCGACGACGACACGCTCGCCGGACTCGGGCGGGCCTTCCTCCGGATCGTGGAGACCCTCCTCGATCACGCCGACGACCCGCTGGACCGGGCCGTGGACGCCCGGCCGGCGCAGTCCCCGGCCCCCCTGACCATCGAGCTGCGCTACTGAGCGCTGATCCCGGGACTGGTGTGAAGCCGTCCCCGCCGAAAGGAGCAGAGGTGGACACTCAGGAAGTACCGCCGGTTCAGGCACACCATGAGCCGGTCGACCACGAGGTCTGGCAGCGGCTCTACCGCCAGCAGCGGGATCTCGTGCCGTTGGCCGCGCCGGCCCTCTACCTGGAGGGGCTCGACCTGCTCGGCCTCCCGGCCGATCACGTGCCCGATCTCGACCGGGTGAACGAGCGCGTCCGCGCGATCACCGGCTGGACCTTCGTCGCGGTGGACGGACTGGTGAAGGGGGCCGACTTCTTCGACATGCTCCTGAACCGGCGGTTCCCGGTGACCAACCAGATGCGCAATCCGGAGGAGATCCGCTTCGCCGAACTGCCCGACCTCTTCCACGACTTGTTCGGGCACGGCCCGTTCCTGGCCCATCCGCGCACGGCGCTTCTGTACCAGGAGTTCGGCCGTATCGGGGTCCGGTGCGCCGAGCGCCCGGACGAACTCGCGCTGCTCCAGAGCATCATGTGGACCACGCTGGAGGCCGGTCTGATACGGACGCCCGACGGGCTCCGGGCGCTGGGTGGCGCCATCCTGTCGTCGGCCGACGAGATCCAGCAGTGCCTGGACCCGGCCTGCCCGGTCGAGACCTTCGACCCGGAGGTGGTGCGGCGCGAGACCTTCGACATCCTCCAGCTCCAGAACCGGTACTTCGTGGTCGAGGACCTAGCGGAGATCGAGTCGGCGCTGGCCGCGCTGGACACCCTGGTCGCCGAGGGAGACCGCTCATGACGAGCCCGCAGAAGACCCCCGGTCACTTCCTCCGCGGTGATGTCGAGGTCGAGCCGCTGGTCGACCGCTGGTATGCGTGGGTGCACCTGGTCTCGCCGGCCACGGCCGCCTTCGTCACCATCGAGCGTCATCTGCGGATGATGGAGTCCTATGTCCGCTCCCCCGCGATGCACGCCGCCGCCGCGGCGAACCCGGCGACGCGCAGCGGCCCGTTCCTCGACCTCGGCGGCGCCAAGGTCGCCGAGGTCCAGGCGCTGCTGGACGCGACGCGCACCAAGGCGAAGCGCCAGCAGGACTTCGTGTCGGCGTTCGGTGAACTCGACGAACTGCTGGAGAGCATGACCGGCGGGGCGCTGGAACCGCTCTACCCGTCCGTCCCGGCCGCGCTGAAGGGCCTGGTGGAGCTGGAGTACGACCGCCACAACCGGGCACGCTGCCGGCTCTACGAACGGCTGCTGTACGCCGATGCGCTGGCCGACCCGTCGGGGCAGTGTCTGCGGCTGGTGCGCACGGACCGGGACGGTGACCGTCCGTTCGCGTTCTCCACGCCCCGACTGCCCGTGGTGGAGGACCCGGACGCCGCCGACGGCGCGGCCTGGGAAGGCGCCGTGGAGCTCGATATGCCCTTCGCCACTCCGGCGCTCGACACCCTGTTCCGCGCCCGCACCGAACCCGTCGACCCGGACGCGCTCGCCGACGAACTGGGCCTGGACGCCGGGGCCAGGACCCGTTTCCGTGAGCTGTTCACCACCACGCCCCCGCGGGCGCCGGGCGCGCGCGAGGAGGCGCAGGCCGGTCCGGGGGAGGTCCGGGTGACCTACTTCGGGCACGCCTGTGTGCTGGTGGAGCACGAGGGCGTCAGCATCCTCGTCGACCCGGTGCTCCCCTACGACCACGATTCCGACGTGCCGCGCCTCTCGTTCGCCGACCTGCCCGACCGGATCGATTACGTACTGATCACCCACGCCCACCACGACCATGTGCTGCCCGAGACGCTGCTGCAGATCCGGCACAAGGTGGGGACGGTCATCGTGCCCGGCAACGACGGCGGCGGGCTGATGGACCCGTCGCTGCGCCTGGTCGTCGAGCACCTGGGCTTCCCCGACGTCCGTGAGGTGCGGGAGCTCGACGTCGTGCCGCTTCCCGACGGGGCGATCACCGCCATCCCGTTCGTCGGCGAGCACCACGACCTGGCGATCCGGTCGAAGTCCACCTACCACGTCCGGCTCGGCGGCCGGACGGCGCTGTTCGGGGCCGACACCGCCAACGTCAACCCGGCGCTCTACGACCGCGTGCACGACCTGGTCGGCGATGTGGACATGCTGTTCCTCGGCATGGAGTGCGAGGGCGCACCGGCGAGTTGGGTCTACGCCCCGTACTTCGCCCATCCGCTCGACCGGGACCACGACCAGAGCCGGCGGGGGCGCGCGTCCACCTGCCAGGAGGCCCTCGACGTCGTCGAGCGGTTCAGCGGCTCGGCGGTCTATGTGTACGCGATGGGCGAGGAGCCCTGGCTCTATCCCCTGCTGGGCATCCCCTACACCGACGACTCCCTCGCCATCCGGGAAGCCAACCTCCTGGTCGAGACCTGCCACACCCAGGGCCGCCACTCCGAGCGGCTCTACGGGGCGAAGCGCTGGAGGGCATCGTGAGCATCTCCCGTATCGAGGCCCTTCAGGGCCCGGCCCATCAGCAGCAGCGCGCCGCCTGGCTGGCGGCCATGCCGTCCGCCGAGGACGCCCTGCACTGGGCCGACACCGTCGTCACCACGAAGACGGCCGCCCCGGGGACGCGGCAGCGCGCCGTGCTCGGGCCGGAGAGCCGCCGCCGGGTCACCGCCGTGAGCGGTGGCCAGGCGCTGGGCGGCTTCGTGGTCCTGCTCTCCGCCCTCGCGGCCGTCGTCCGGCGCACCTCGGCACATGACGTGGTCTGGCTGTCCACGCCCCTGCTCCGCGGCGTCGAGAGCCCCTACGGGCACGACGACCGGGTACCGCTGGTCTTCCGCGCGGAGCGGCGGGACAGCTTCAAGTCACTGCTGGAGCAGGTGCGCCACCAGGCCGCCACCTGCTACGCGGTCCAGGGCTTCCCGGTCCGCGACCTGTGGGCACAGGCGGACGGACCCACGGACACCGGGCTGATGGTCGCCGAGACACATCTGCACGAGGAGGTGCCCGCCGACGACGGCACCGACCTGGTGATCCGGATCGATGCGGCCGAGGGCAGCTTCGACTTCGAGGACCGGCACGGCCGGTACCCGGCGTGGTTCGCCGGCCATGTCGTCGGGCTGGTCGAGAAGGTGCTGGCACATCTCGACGCCCCCGAGGCCGCGGTGGCCGACCTGGATCTGCTCGACGACGACGAGATCCTCCACCAGCTCGACACCCTCACCGCCACCGGCGTCCCCGCCCACACCCCGGACGACTCGCTGGCGGCACGGTTCCGGGCGGTGGCCGCCGCGGCCGGCGACGCCCCCGCCCTCCTCACCGGCGGCCGGACCGTGAGCTACGGCGAACTGCTGGCCCGCGCCGAGCAGTTCGCCCACCATCTGCGGAACGACCTGGGCCTGGCCGACGGAGAGGCGGTGGCCGTCCTCGTCTCGCGGGCCGAGGACACCCTCGTGGCGCTGTGGGGGTGCATGATCGCCGGGACCGCGTACGTCCCGGTCGACCCGCACGCCCCGGCCGCCCGTATCGCGCAGATCGCCGAGGCCTCGAAGGCCAAGACCCTGGCGGTGCACTCCGGTCTGCTGCACCGTCTCACCGATCTGCCCTCGCTCGCCGTGTGCTGTCCCGACCTCCAGTTCCCCGCGGGCACCGCGGCGGGACCGACGGCCGAACCGACCTGGCCGGCCCCGCGGGGCGGTGACGCGGCCGCGGTGATCACGACCTCGGGCTCGGGCGGGACCCCGCGCACGATCGTCCTCGACCACGCCGGCGTGGTGAACGTCGCGCTCGACCACGTGACCGAGCTGGCCCTCGGCCCCGGCGACCGCTATCTCGCGTTCATGGCGCTGTCGTTCGACGGCGCGCTGCTCGACATCGTGATGACCCATCTCGCCGGTGCGGCGCTGGTCCTGCCCGATGAGCAGGAACTCGCCGACCCGCGCCGCCTGGAGGACCTGATGGCGGAGCACGCCGTCACGGCGACCACCCTCACGCCCTCCTACCTGAGCGCCCTGGACCCGCGGCGGCTGCCGGACCTCCGGGTGCTCATCTCGGCGGCGGAGCCCGCAAACACCGCGGACCTGACGGCGTGGGCGGCCCGCGGCGTCGCGGTGTACAACGGCTACGGCCCGACCGAGGCGTGCGTGAACACGACGCTGCACCGGGTGGACCCGCGGCGCGACTACCAGAGTGTGCCGCTCGGCCGGCCGCGCGCGAACATGCAGGTCTACATCCTGGACCAGGACCGGAATCTGCTCCCCCGCCACGTCATCGGCGAAATCGCCATCTCCGGGCGCGGTGTGGCGTCCGGGTACGTCGGGGACCCGGAGCAGAGCGCCCGCCGGTTCGTCCCGCACCCGTTCCGTCCGGACGATGTGCTGCACCTCTCCGGCGACCTCGGCGGCTGGGACGAGAACGGCGAGCTGGTCTTCGCGGGCCGCCGGGACCAGCAGGTGAAGATCCGCGGCTTCCGGGTGGACCCCACCGAGGTCGAGGCCGCGCTGCGCGGGCACGACCGCGTGGAGGACGCCGTCGTGGCCGTGGACGCCGTGCACGGGGTCCTGCTGGCCTTCGTCCGCGAGCCGGGCGGCCGCGGTACGGAGCACGACGAGGGGCTGACGGGCGCGCTCGCCGACCACCTCGCCCGGACGCTCCCGGCCTACATGGTCCCCGGCGCCGTGCACCTCGTCGACGCCTTCCCCACCACCGAGCACGGCAAGGTGGACCGCCGCGCCCTCATCGCCCTGCACGAGCGGCGGATGGCGGAGCGTCCGGTCGGCACACCGGCGACCCCGCTCGAATCGAGCCTGGTCGAGGTGTGGGCGAAGGTCCTCGGCAGGTCCGCGATCGACGCCGAGGACGACTTCTTCCAGCTCGGCGGCGACTCGATCCGGCTGATCCAGGCCGTACAGGCCGCGGAGCAGGTGGGGGTCGCCCTGCGCACCAGCGACATCATCGAGCACCGCACGGTCCGGGCGCTCGCACGCATGGTGACCGGTCGCGGCGACGCCGCCGAGCCCGCGGCGCCGGCCGTGAGCGCGTCGGTGAACCTCACCGACGAGGAGGCGCGGCAGTTGCCGGCGGGGTACGAGGACGCCTATCCGCTGACGCACCTTCAGGAGCGGATGGTCGAGTGGTCCGCCGAGCCGGACCTGCGGGCGCTGCACACCTACCGCTGCGTCGCGGGGTGGCGGCTGCGCGCCGGGGACCTGGACGTCGAGGCGCTGCGGCGGGCGCTGCGCGGCCTGGTCGAGCGGCACCGGTCGCTGCGCACCACCGTGGTCCGCGCGCCCGGCTCGGGACGTCTGCTGCAGTGCGTCCTCCCTCCGGACAGCACCCTCGTCGACACCGTCGAAGCGGGCCCGGGGGAGGAGGCCGACGCGGTGCTGAACGCCGTCGTCGAGGCGGACCTCGCCGAACCGTTCGCCACCGACGGCACCGCACCGTGGACCCGCTTCCGGATCGTCGTACGCTCCGCGACCGAGGCCGATGTCCTGATGTCCGCGCACCACGCGCTGACGGACGGCTGGAGCGGGGTCCAGCTGCGGAACGAGCTGCTGGCGGACTACGGGACGCTCCGCGCCGGTGGCCGCCCGGACACCGCCGCACCCGCGGTGGACTCCTACCGGGAGTTCGTCGCCCTGGAGAAGACGCTCGCCAACGACCCGCAGGCACAGGACTTCTGGGCGAAGGCCCTCGCCACGCTCCCGGACGGGCCGGCCGCCCCGCGCCGGGAGTTCCGGCGGGTGGGCTACACAGAGGTCGTCGTGCCCCCGGAGCGGGTCGAGGAGATCCTCACGAGCGCCGGCAACGAGCGGCTCTCCCCCAAGGCCCGCTGTCTCTCCGCGTTCCTCTCCGCCCTCCACCGGCACGGCGGTGCACCGGCGCTGACGGTCGGCGTCGTCGCCAACGGCCGCTCGGAGCGGCTCACCGACCCGCTCGGCACCACCGGACTGTTCTGGAACATCCTGCCCTTCAGCTCCCGGTGGGACGCCGGTGCGCAGCCCCCCTCGGCGACGGCGGTCCAGGCCGGGCTCGACGCCATGGAGCCCTACGCGGGATATCCGCTGGCGGGCCAGGTGGCGGACGACCGGGCGGTCGCGGGCTGGTTCAACTTCGTGCACTTCCATCACGCCCGCGACGCCGTCGAGCGGCTGACCCTGGTCGAGGAGTGCGTCGCCCTCGGCCAGCTCCACCACCCGGTGGTGCTCGCGGTGTCGCTCGAACCGGCGACTCCTGGCGGCGCGCCCCAGCTCGTCGCCACCCTGGAGCACGACCTCGACCGGCTCGACGAGACCGCGGCCGAGCGGCTGATGGCCCTCTGGTCGGAGGCGCTGTCCCAGCCGGCCACCGACATCCC
Organism: Streptomyces sp. NPDC048612; assembly: GCF_043199295.1. NCBI lineage: Bacteria > Bacillati > Actinomycetota > Actinomycetes > Kitasatosporales > Streptomycetaceae > Streptomyces > Streptomyces sp. NPDC048612. Next base: position 597,597 of record NZ_JBICVV010000001.1, on the reverse strand, counting down.
GGGCCACGGCCCCGTACCCGGCAATCCGGAGGAATCCCGTGACACTGTTCGGCCCTGAGCCCACCGAGACGCCCGAGGACACCCCCTGGTACGACGTCGTGGTCTGCGGCGGCGGACTCGCGGGCGCCACGTTCGCCCGCCATCTGCGCCGCAAGCAGCCCGACGCCTCGGTCCTGGTGATCGACGGGCAGACCTACCCGGTGCCGCTGGCGGCCCACAAGGTCGGCGAATCGACCGTGGACATCGCGGGGTTCTACTTCTCCTCCGTCCTCGGGCTCGCCGACTACATGGCGGACAAGCACCTGCCCAAGCTGGGCCTGCGCTACTTCTTCGGCCGGGCCGGCGAACCGTTCGCGGACGCACCGGAGATCGGGCTCTCCGCCCTGCCGGGGCGCAGCACCTACCAGATCGACCGCGGGGTCCTGGAGAACGACCTGTACGAGATGAACTGCGAGGCCGGTGTCGAGATCGGCACCGGCAGCATGGTCCGCGAGGTCGACCTGGGCCCCGGCAGCGCCTCGCACCTGGTGCACTACGTCGACGGGGACGGGACGCCGCGCAGCGCACGCTGCCGCTGGGTGGTCGATGCCATGGGCCGGGCCCGGTACCTCCAGCGCAAGCTGGGGCTGCAACGCCCCACCGAGGGCCAGTTCAACGCCGCGTGGTTCCGCGTCGAGGGTCGGCTCGACGTCGAGGATTTCGTGTCCGACGACAACGCCGAGTGGCACGAGCGGGTGCCGGGCCGCCGGCGCCGGCTCTCCACGGTCCATCTGATGGGCCCCGGCTACTGGGTCTGGCTGATTCCGCTCGGCTCCGGCAACACCAGCGTCGGCATCGTGACGTCCGGTGAGCTCCACGACATCGACGGGATGAGCACCCTGCCCGGTGCCGTCGAGTGGCTGGAGCGCCACGAGCCGGCGGTCGCGTCCGCGCTGGTCCACCACGAGGTCCTCGACTTCCTCGCGGTCCGCGACTACAGCTACACCTCCTCGCAGGTGTTCTCGGCCGACCGCTGGGGCTGTGTGGGGGAGGCCGCGGCCTTCGCCGACCCGTTCTACTCCCCCGGCTCCAACATGATCGCCTTCGAGAACTCGGCACTGATCGAGCTGATCGGCGAGGACGCCCGAAACGAGCTGCGCCCGGAGCGCGTCGACGAGCTGAGCCGTTTCGTGCTCGGCCAGAACGACTGGCTGGAGTACAACATCCACAGTTCGTACTCGTACTTCGGCGAGCCACTGATCATGGCGCTGTCGTTCCTCTGGGACACCCTGCTCTCCTGGACCACGGCGACCCCGCAGATCTACAACGGCATCTTCCTCGACGAGGAGAAGGCCGCCGCGGTCCGCAGTGCGACCCCCGGTCTGTACGCGCTGACCGTGCAGGTCAAGCGGTTGTTCAAGCAGTGGGAACGGAAGGCGGGCCGGGGCCGGGACTTCCGCTTCATCGACTACTACAAGATCCCGTTCCTCCGTGAGGCGTACGAACGCAACCTCGTGGAGGGCAAGTCCGTCGACGAACTCGTCGCCGACCACCGCCACTCCATGGAGGTGCTCGAAGAGGTGGCCCAGGCCATCTTCCGCATCGCCGTGGAGGACACCATGCCCGAGCGGCGGGCACACCTCGACGAGCACCCCTGGCTCAACGCCTGGGCGATCGGCCTGGACCCCGAGCGGTGGCAGACCGACGGACTCTTCAAGCCCACCACGCCGCCGCGCTCCCCCGACCGGGCCTACACGAGCCTCACCGCACTGTTCGACGCCCCGCCCGCGGAGCCCGACACGACCCCGGCCGCGCTGCCGATCGAACTGCGGCTCTAGACACTCAGAACCGCATCACCGCCGGTGTCCGCGGCTCCCGTCGCGGACACCGGCGCGGACCCCAGGCGGCTCCTCACGAGCCGGAGATCCACTACCCCGAGGAGGGCCCATGATTTCGCCGTGTCGCCCGTGGCACGACCTGTCCTTGATAGAGCGTCAGGCCCGTGCGGCGCAGCATGACGCACGGCCCACATGGGACCTCTCGGAGGCCCTGCTGCGCGGCCTCCCGGCCTCGGCCGGCCAGGTCGCGTTCCGTGCCGAGTCCTATCCCGACCCCCAAGGGGAGCGGGAACTCCGTCGCCGGATCGCGGCCCGGGAGAACGCGAAGTACGGCCTGTCGCTGACCGAGGACCACATCGTGGTGACACACGGTGCGACCGAGGCGCTCTTCCTGCTCGCCCACACCTTCCTGGACCCCGGCGACCGGGTCGCCGTACAGGCTCCGAGCTTCCTCTTCTACCGGGAGATCCTGGAAAACCTCGGCGCCGGACTCGTCCCTCTCAACGCGGAGCCCGACAGCACCCGTACGACCCGGATGCGGTTGCTGCACAGCCCGTCGAACCCCGACGGCCGCGTCCTCGCCGACGGCGCCCTGTCCTTCCACGCCGAGGCGGCCGCCGCCGACGGCGCACTGCTCGTCGTGGACCAGGTCTACGACGAACTGATCGTGGGCGGCACCCGCCCCCGCGAGGACCAGGCCCTGCTCGACGCCGGCCATGTGGTGAAGGTCAACTCGGTGTCCAAGGCCTTCGGTTGCCCCGGCATCCGCATCGGGTGGATCGCCACGGCACCGGCCGTCGCCGAAGTGCTCACCGGTGTGGCCGAGCGCCTGCGCATGGGCCCGTCACTGGTGGCCCAGCAGGCGGCGGCCGGCCTGCTGGCACAACCCGTGGACGGAAACCTGACGTTGCTGGCCGAGCGCCGGGCCATCGCCCTGGAGGCACTGTCCACCCTCGACCTCTTCGAGACCGCCCCGCCACCGGCCGGCGGCCTCTTCCTCTGGCTGAAGCTGGCCGGCCCGAACGCCGGCGCCCAGCAGTTCTGCGATCGCGCGCTGGCGGAGACGGGCGTACGGCTGATGCCCGGCCCCGGCTTCTGGCAGGGCACGGACGACCGGGTCCGCCTCTCGTTCGGCGCGGCCCCCGAGTATCTCGACGCGGCCTTCGACCGCCTCCGCCGGCTGTCGGTACCGCGCCACCGGTCCGGGGCCGGCCACCTCACGACGACCTCGGGCAGCGCGTGAGAGCACCCGGGCCCCCGCCCGGCGCGCCGACGACCGTACGACGGCCGGCTCTCATACGGGCCGGCGGCCCCTCACCGGGCTCAGCAAGTGGAGAATGACGTGGCGTCAAAAGTGTCACTGATGGGTGGATTCATGAACGCGCACACACCCGGAGCCAGGCCACTCCGGGCCGGGTCCGGACTCGGGGTTGGGGTTGGGGTTGGCGGTGCCGTCCCACTCACCACAGCGGCCGGTCGGCGACGCCCGGCTCGGTCACGGGCGTGGGCACGGTCCCGGACTTGGTCACGGTCTCGGACGTGGTCACGAACGTGGCCACGGCAGGTGGCGCACTGATGACGTCGACGATGCAGGCCCCGCCCCAAGGGCTGCGACGCAACCGCGACTTCCACATCTTCTGGGTCGGCGAGACGATCTCTCTGTTCGGCGCCGAGGTCAGTCTCCTGGCCCTGCCGCTCACCGCCCTCGTCGTACTCGGTGCCGACGCCTCCGATCTGGGCCTGCTGCGCTTCGCCGAATACCTCCCCTTCCTCGCCCTGGCCCTGCCCCTGGGCGTCCTCGTCGACCGGAGAAGGCGCCACCCCCTGCTGGTGATCGCCAACTCCGCGCGCGCGGTGCTCGTCGGTGCCATCCCCGTGCTCGCGGCACTCGGCTGGCTGACGATGCCCTGGCTGGTGGTCCTCGCCACCGGCATCGGGACGTTCACCGTGCTGTTCGACCTGTGTCTGGTGGCCTACCTGCCGAAGTTCGTCGCCCCCGAGGACCTGTTGTCGGCCAACGGCCGGGTGTCCGTGAGCCAGGCCGGGGCGGAGGTCGCCGGGCCGGGCCTGTTCGGACTGCTCGTCCACTGGCTCTCCGCACCGCTCTGCCTGGCACTCAACGCCGCTTCCTACCTCGTCTCGGTCGTCTCCCTCCTGCTCGTCAAGCGACCGGAGCCCGCCCCGGCCCGCGTCGCCGGTACCCCCTGGCAGGACTTCTACGACGGTCTGCGCTTCCTCGCCCGTGCGCCCCTGCTGCGGGCGGTGACGCTGGCCGGGAGCCTCCACAACCTGGCGTGGGCCATCTTCCAGACCGCGTTCCTCGTGTACATGAACCGCATTCTCGGGTTCAACGTCGGTGTCGTCCTCGCGGCGGGCGCGGCCGGTGGCCTGGCCGGAGCCGCCTGCGCCCCCTGGCTCTCCCGACGCCTCCCCGTCGGCGTCACCTACCTCGCGGCCGGTGCCGCCACCGCCGTTCCCGCCCTGCTCATCCCGGCCGTCTCGGGACAGCAGACCTTCCTCGCCCTCGTCGACACCGCTCTTCTGGTGGTCATGAACGGCGGCCTCGCCATCTTCAGCGTCCTCACCGCGACGCTGCGGCAGACCGTCACCCCCGACCGGCTCATGGGCCGGGTCGTGGCCGGCTACCGGGCTCTGGTGTTCGGCGGCATTTCCCTCGGCGGCCTGGTCACCGCCTGGCTCGGCACCTTCGCCGGCCCCCGCGCGATCCTCTGGGTGGCCGGCCTGGTCTTCCTCTCCGCATCGGTACCGATCCTGCTCTCCCCGGTCCCTCGCCTCCGCGGTTTCGGCACGGAGGAGCAGACGGTGAGCGAACCCGAGTCCCCCTCTGAACAGGGGGCCGCTTCCTCCTCGGAATAGCGGTGATGGTCCCGACCCGAGGGATGGCAGCCAACGAGTCCACCCGGACCCCTCCTACGGGTCCGGGTGGAGGGAGCCGCCGGCCGTCAGACGGGCACCGCTTCCCGACTCAGCCTCTCAGGACTGCTCTGCCTCGTCTGCCGGGTGGGGAAGCAGCGGGAACAGCCGGGTGATGAGGGCCACCGGTTGGGCTCCGTCGGGGCGGGCCAGGGGGCGCTGTTCGCGGTCCTGATAGGGGGCGAGCGCCCTGCGGATGGTGTCCGCGACCCGGCTCATCTCTTCGGGCGTCAAGTAGGCGACGGCACTGAAGGCTTCGTCGTGGCACCACTCGGCCGGCGCCTGGTCGCGCCGGGCCAGCCATCGCTGCCAGCTCTCGTCCTCAAGCCCGCGGGCCAGGTCGCCGAACTGCCCCTCCGCAGGCGCGTCGGCAGTGGGGTTGGGCTGCCTCAGGCGCCAGGGGCGTGCGCGACCGCCGCGGTGCGGGGCTTCCTCGATGTGCCCGTGGCGTGCGAGCTGCCGAAGGTGAAAGGAGCAAAGTCCGGAGCTGTAGCCCAGTTTGGCGGCCGCTTCGGTCGCCGTGACGGTTCCGACTTCGCCCAGCAGGTCCAGCAGGGCCGTACGGACCTCGTGCTCACGCAGTTCGTCGCCGGTGTCACGCGCCTGGCCGGGCCGGGAGTTGAGGTCATCTTCAGTCACTTTGCAAAGTCTGCTACTTTGCAAAGCACTTGGCAAGCGGCTCATCTGTTCGCCGGCATCAGGCCGCGGAACGCCTGCCGCATACGTGGGCGTACGTCGTGTGCGCAGAAGGAGAGACAGCGATGGCCGTTCATCACGACCGTTCCGGACGCGTCGACCGGCGAGTGCACGTGGACCGGCGAGTGCGCGTGCAGGGCCGACCCGTCGACGCCTATCCCGCCCTGTCACCGGAGGCGGAGCGGGGTTCGGTGCGCCGGGTCACCGTGCTGGGTGAGGAAGTCCTGAGCCGGCCGTGCCGGCAGGTGACCGAGTTCGGAACTCCGGAGCTGTCGGCGTTGATCGACGACATGTTCCTGACGATGCACGTGGCCGACGGCGCCGGCCTGGCTGCCAACCAGGTAGGTGTCGATCTCCGGCTGTTCGTGTACGACTGCCCGGACGACCAGGGAATCCGGCATGTCGGGCACCTCATCAACCCCGTCCTGGAGCTGCCACCCCCCGGCAACCGCCAGCTCGTTGACGAATTCGAGGGCTGCCTGTCGGTCCCCGGAGCCACCATGGCGGTCTCCCGCACCGATCGCGCCGTCGTCCGCGGCTTCGACAAGGGCGGCGCCCCTCTCACCATCGAGGGGACGGGATACTTCGCCCGGTGCCTGCAGCACGAGACCGATCACCTCATCGGCCACACCTACCTCGACCGGCTCTCCCAGCGGGACCGCAAGGACGCCCTGCGGCAGATGGAAGACTGCCGAGAGGACGTCTTCGCACGGCGTGCGGCCAAGGCTGCGGGCTTGGGACGGTAAGGCGTACTTGCCCAGGGGCTGCCCCGTGCGCCCGCCAGGAGGGTCCCTGGAAACAGCGCTTCTACGAATACGCGCTGATCGCCATCGGGCTGCCGGTCGCGCCGGATGGGTGCGTGACGCCGGCCGGCGCGGTGGCATGCAAGAACAGCCCCCGGAGCACCAGTTACCGAAACGCCGAAGCGCCCTGCCGGTGCGAGAGGTGGGGTGGTGCCGGGATGTGGGCGGGGAGGGCCGGGTCGGGCTCCAGGTCGCCCCAGCGGGTGTGGAGGGGGAGGACGCCGGCCCAGAGTCCGCGTTCGGCGTCCGGGGAGTCGGCGTCGTCCGGAGCGCCGGTGCGGATCTTCACCGATGCCTCGTCGAGGGAGAGAGCCAGTAGCGAGGTGGCGGCGAGTTCCTTGCGACTCGGCTGCCGCGCGTAGTCCCACTGGCCGGGAGTCGCCTGTTCAGTGAGACAGCGGAGGCCCGCCCACTTCTCCTCGGGGTCCGCGACCAGTCGCGGAATGCCGAAGATCATGGCGCTGCGGTAGTTCACGCCGTGCTCGAAGACGGACCGGGCCAGGACCAGGCCGTCGATGTGCGTCACGGTGACACACACCTCCGCGTCGGGCGAGGCGACCAGACTGCGGCTGGCCACCGAGCCGTGGAAGTACAGCGTGGTGCTGTCGGCGCCGTAGACGGTGGGTATGACCAGCGCGTCGCCGTCGACGGCCACCCCGAGGTGGCAGACGAAGCCGGCCGCCAGGATGGCGTCGAGGTCGCTCCGGTCGGGGCTGCCCTGCTCTCGCAGTCGGCGGTGACGCGTACGGTCCGTCTGCGACAGGGGCAGACCGGGCACGGGATGGCTCATGTCGGGGCCTTACGTCGGTCTCGATCGTGACGTTCTGCGCGGCGGCCGGAACGGACCTCGGACCGGACGTGCATCGACGACGAAGGCCCCTGCCCAGCAAGCACTTTCGTCCCTGCCTAGCGATCGCCTCGGTCCGGCGGCGGCACGGGGAACGTCCGGCCTGGGCAGGAGCGCGGACTCCTCCCCCTCACCCCGTGAAGGTGATCAACGAGGCAGGCGCCATCGATTCACCCGCCGCCCAGAGTACAGATTCCGTCGCGAGGTGAATAGGGGGCAAAGGAATTCGTTGCCACTTGGGGGGCATTCGACTAAATCCGTGCCAGGCGGTCACGGGGCCCGTGGCGCCGGGCGGCCCGTGCGGCGGCCGACCGGTGCCCGCGTCGAGAAACGCCAAGGGAAGGGGGCGTGACCTTAGAGCCTGGCGATTACGAGCTGTACGTGCAGCCTTGCTTGCCGTAGTACCACTCGTACTGACCCGTGACCCACGGGTCCGCCGTGATCGTGAAGGTGCCGCGCGGGGCGGGACAGTGGAACGTGGTGGTGACGACGTCACGGTCCGGCGCGGCCGCGGACGGCGCGGCTGCCGCGGAGGCGATGCCGGCACCCCCGGCGCTGAACAGCGCGGTAACGAACGCTATCGCGATGATCTTCTTCATCATGTCTTCCTCGTCCCATCGCGTGCGGGAACTGCCTCTGAGGACGATACACGCAACCACCCAATTCGGAACAAGGGGGATTTTCCCCCAATATCCGGGAGGGTGTGCGGCCCCCGGCCGCCGCCCGATCCAGGACAGGGGGCAGGGCCGACCCGGCCTTGACATGCCCCCAAGGGACGCGGCGGACCGGCGGCCACCAGTGAGCGATCCCGTTGATCATTCGCCCTAGCCGGCCGCTCGCCCCCGGCAGCGGGCTGAGCACGACCCTCAGGGCTCAGGCACCCCACGGTGGGCGGCCGCCGGAGACCCAGCGGGCGAGGGCACGGCCGTCAACGAGGCTTAGGGGGTGGTCGAGTTCGGCGTTGGCACGTTGCGCGTTGGGGGTGAAGGCGCTGGTGGTGACGATGAGGGCCTGGTCGCAGCGGTGGTAGGCGCGGTAGGTGCCGTTGACGGCGTAGATGACGGGTGCGCCGACGCGGTTCGTCGGCGCGTGGCGCTTGCACTGGACGGCGATGCGGCGGCCGTCGGCGAGTTGGAGGAGGACGTCGAGGGCCCGGTCATCGGCACCGCCGGTGACGGTGGCGGTGCGGACCGAGGGATCGCGGCGGGCGAGGTCGGCGATGGCGTGCTCGAACTGTGTGCCGGTCATGTGCTGGTAGGCGGCGATGCTGTGCGTGAAGTCCGTCCGGGCGGCGGTGTGCAGTTCGGGAAGGTGGAGGCGACCGGTGCGGACGAGGAAGAGAAGAACGGTCGCGGTCAAGGCGAGGGCGGCCAGCACACCGGTGGCGACCGGGTAGGTGCGGATCGCTGCGACGACGGTCGCCAGGACGAGGGCGAGGGCGACGAGGCGGCTGGTGGCGTCCTGGCCTGTACGGCGTCGGGCGGTGCGGCGTCGAGGCTTCGTCGCGGGGCGACGGGGGCGCGAGCGCGGACGGGTGGAACGGCGTCGTCGTGCTGGTGCGGCCATGCGTCCCCCGGGTGCGGTGATGGGTTGGGCGGGTGCAGTGCGGTGCGGTGCGGTGCGGTGATGTGGCGTGGGCTGTCGTGCCACGCCACGCCACGCCATGCCGCGGCGCCGGGTTGTGTCCGGTGGCCGCCCGGCGAACGCGGACCCCCGTCGCCTCTTCGCCACAGAGCCCTTGCCTCCACGGCGCGTTCGCCGAGAAGGGCGAGAAGGGACCGGGCACCCCGTGGTGACACTCACTGACCGGCTCGTGAGAAGCCGTTCACGAGTTGGGTCAGGAAGTCGAGAATGCCGTGCCCCACCGCTGTCGGGGCGATCAGCACCCCGAGCGCCAGCACGATGACGACGGTCAGCTTCTCGTCGAACCGGCTTCTGGCCTGCGTACGGCGGCGTAGCCGCAGGACGACGATGACAGCGAGCAATACCGCAACATTGATCGTCAGCAATTAAGCCAGCCCCCTGCCCGACCACGACCGTCCACGCACCGAGGACAGCCGTCGTCCGGCCTCCCCCGGCTCTCTTGTATAGCGCGAGCCAGGAGGCCGCTGTGGCGAGTTGCCGGGGCTTGGCAATAATGCGATCTCCTGGCCGAATTCCGCAGGTGAGCGGCTCTCCGGGGGGGGAGAGGGGACGGCGGTGGCCGGAGTGTCGGGAAGCACGCGATGACGACGAAAAGGTCACCTCGCCCCGCTGGAAAGGGGTCGCCTGGCTCCGCCAGGAAGAGGGCGTCTGCCTCCGCCAGGAAGTGCACACCCGGCTTCGCAGGGAAACCCGCTCGACCTGGCTGTCCCCTCAAGAAATCCTGTGGGCATGGAGTTCTTCTGTTATCACCGCGATCGGTCCGGCTCCGCGGCGCTGCGCGAGGAGCTGCTGGAGAGGCACTGGTCCTATATGGACCGGTACTCCGAGGAGTTGATCGCCCGGGGCCCGACGATGGCCGGCGACACCCCTTCCGGCAGCGTGCACATCGTCGACCTGCCCGATCCGGCCGCCGCCCGCGCGTTCGCCTTCGACGAGCCGAACTACCAGGCCGGCGTGTACCGGGACGTACTGCTGCGACGGTGGCGCAACCTGCTGGGACGCACGATGTGGGACTTCCCCGGCGGCGAGGAGGGCGGCAACCGCTACCTGGTACTGGGCCTCGGCGAAGGGCAGGCCGCCGATCTCACGGTGCCGCCCGACAAGGACGAGTTGATCGCCTATGGGCCACTGCTGTCGGACGACGGTGCTGTCTGGCTTGGCACGGCGGCGCTGGTCCGGGCGCCGGACGCGGACACGGCGTGCGCCGTCCTGACCCCGGGCCGGTACGCCGAGACCGCAGTGCACAACTGGCAGTTCGGCGGGCGCGGCTGACACCCGGAGAACATGACGTCCAGGAACAGCGCCCGGGCAGCGCCGGAGCCGGATGACGCCGCTGCCCAGGCCCGGAAGTCCGGGCCAGGAAGTCCGGTTCAGGAAGTCCGGGTGTGGTGGTCCAGCAGGCGGGTGAGCAGCTGCACGAGCTGGTCGCGTTCGGCCGGGTTCAGCGGTGCGAGCAGGTCGTCGTGGAGGGTGTCCAGCACCTTGTCGAGGCGGCGCAGCTGACGGCGCCCCCGGGTGGAGATGGTGATGATGTTGCGGCGCCGGTCATGGGGGTCCGGCGCCCGCTCGACGAGGTCACGCTCGCCCAGTTCGTTGAGCACACCGACCATGTCGCTGCGGTAGATGCCGGTGCGCCCGCTCAGCTCCGCCTGGCTGCCCGGCCCGTAGTCCGCCAGTGAGGCGAGCACGGCGTAGTGCCACTTGCGGGCGTCGACCTCGGCCAGCCCCACGTTGATCAGCCGGTCCGATCGCGCGGTCAGCTGCGACAACAGCCGGCTCGCCCGTCGGCGCAGCCTGTCGGGCGTCCTGAGCGCGCCACTGTCGGGCGGGTCCGCGGCTTCGCCTCTGGTCATGGCGCCCCTCCTCCTCATTGCGTTAGTCAGACTAACGATATACGTTCACTCGCGCCGAAAACGTTAGCTCAACGAACGTTAGAGAGTTGAACGTTGATGGAGCGAACGTTTGCGGAGTGAACTCCAAGGAAGGACGAACGTGCCCACTCAGAACCTGCTGATTCCCACCTCGGACGGCGAGGCCGATGCCTTCGCCGCCTTTCCCGACCACGGCGACCGGCACCCGGGGGTGCTGATGTACGGGGACGCCTTCGGCATCCGGCCCGTGCTGCGGGAGCTGGCCCGCGAACTGGCCGGGCACGGGTTCTACGTACTCGTCCCCAACTTCTTCTACCGGCACGGCCCGGCTCCGGTGACCGAACTTCCCGAGCACATCGGAGAAGACGTCCGGCCCGCGGTCGTCGCCCAGCTGATGCCCCTGATCGAGGCGCACACCGCCGACCGCGTCCTGAGCGACGCCGATGCCTACCTCAGGTTCCTCACCAGCCGGCCCGAGGTCTCCGCCGGACCGGTCGCGGTGACCGGCTACTGCATCGGCGGCCTCCTGGCGGTGCGTACCGCCGTGGCCCACCCGGGCCAGGTGGCAGCCGTCGCCGGATTCCACGGCCCCGTGGGCGCCGACGGGCCCGAGAGCCTGCACCGTCTCACCGCCCAGACCCACTTCGGCCACGCCGAGACCGATATGACGCCCGAGACCCTCGGCGAACTCAACCAGGCGCTGGATGCCGCTGGTGTCGAGTACACCTCCGAGATCTACCCCGGCACCGTCCACGGCTTCACCATGGCCGACACCGACGCCTTCAGCCCCTCCGCGCTGCAGCGCCACTGGGACCGCCTGCTCCCCCTCCTCGACCGCACCCTGGGCGACAGCTGAGACTCCGGCCAGGAGACAGCCACACCGGGAGCGCCCGCGTCCGCCGCGTCGCACGGCTGCCGTTGCTGTTCCGCACCGGGCGACGGACGGAACCCAGGCGTCCCGGCCGCGGTCTTGCCCCTTGAGCGTCGAGGCCGGTCTTCGGTGGGCCTCGACGCCCGGGAAAGAAGCCGGTCGCCACACTCGGGCCTTCGGGCTGCGTCCCCTCGCCCCGCGCGACCGTCCTCCAACGGCGCGACGAAGGGGAAAGCGTGAACCGGGCTTCGACAGGTCGCCTCCAGCCTCCGCATGAGGTGCAACTCGCTTTCAGGGCAGCCCTGGTGACGGTCTTCCTTCAGGTGGGTGGCTGGGCACTGGAGGCGTTCGTCCTTCCCCCTACGGGATTCCGGCAGTTGCGTGACCAGGTGGGGCTGTCAGGTGCGCTGATCCAGCTCACCCTCTCCGCCGGCGGGCTCGTCGTACTCGCCGGCGGATGGCTGCTGTGCGCCGTCCGGATGCGCCGCGGGCGCAACTGGGCCCGGCTGGTGCTGGTGACGGTGGCCGGTCTCCACCTGCTGTTCGTGCTCACCGACCTGAGCACGAACGGTCTCCCGACCGACTGGACGGTCCTCTCGCGTTACGGACCCGACCTGTTCACGTCCGCGATCGCCCCCGCCCTGCTCCTCCCCGCCTCCCGCGTCTACTTCTCCGCGGTGAAGCGGGCAGGCTGATGGCTCATCAGGCGGACGACGGCCGGGCGCATGTCACTCGGAGCCGGCCCACACAGCAGGGGTGCGGTGGGACCAGGGCGCGGCCTGTTCGAGCTGGGCGGCGAGGCGGAAGAGGGTGTCCTCGCGGCCGTAGGCGGCGGCGAACTGGAGGCCGATGGGCAGTCCGGTGGTGGGGTCGGTCGCCAGCGGTACGGACATGGCGGGGGTTCCGGCGAGGTTGAAGCCGGCGGTGAAGGGTGAGCGGTCGAGGATCTGGTCGAGCCAGCCGAGGCCGTCGAGGTCCTCGACGCCTTCGGCGTAGGTGCCCAGCCGCGGCGGCAGTTCGGGAAGGGTGGGGGTGAGCAGCACGTCGTAGCGGTCGAAGTGGCGGCCGATGCTGCGGGCAACGGTGTTGCGTACGCCGAGCGCGCTGACGAAGTCGGCGCCGGTGACCTGACGGCCCCAGGCGTAGCCGGCGAGCGTCTCGTGCTGGACGGTGGACAGGTCGATGGGACGGCCGGTGGCCGCGGCCAGGGCGTCGAGCCAGGGGACCAGGTTGGCCGTCCAGAGCCGCGCGTTGGCCAGGACGAACCGCTCCCAGCTCAGCCCGAGGTCGAGCGTGGCCTCGGCCACCTGGTGCCCCAGCGAGGCGAGGAGTTCCGCGGTGCGGGACACGGCGTCGCCCACCGCTCGCTCGGTGCGGCGTCGGCCACCGCCCTCGGCGATGACGCCGATCCGAAGACGGCCCGGGTCGCGGGCGATCTCCTCGCTGTAGGGGCGGTGCGGTGGTGCGGCGAAGTACGGGTCACCGCTCTCCGGGCCGTGGATGTGGTCGAGCAGCGCCGCACTGTCGCGCACCGTGCGGCTGACGCCGCCCTGAACGGCCAGCCCGCTGAAGATCTCGTCGGTGTCGGGGCCCATGGACACCCGGCCACGGGTGGGTTTCAGCCCGAACAGGCCGGTACTGGCGGCCGGTATGCGGATCGAGCCGGCCGCGTCCGTGGCGTGCGCGAGCGGGACGATGCCGGCGGCGACCGCGGCGGCCGAACCACCGCTGGAGCCGCCCGCCGTGCGGCCGAGGTCCCAGGGGTTGCGGGTCGGCCCGTACAGGACGGCCTCGGTGGTGATGCTGTAGGCGAACTCCGGGGTCGCGGTGCGGCCGACGGTCGCCAGACCGCTCTGCCGGAAGCGCCGCATCAGATACGAGTCCGCCGACGCGACATGACCTTCGGTCAGCCGGCTGCCCAGCTCCGTCCGCTTGCCGGCCATGAACACACCCAGGTCCAGCTTCACGAGAACTCCTCTGGCATGCGATACCGATCAGACCCATGCGATACCGATCGGTATCGTGCGGGACCATCCGGTACCGTAGCGTGAGCGGAGCGCAGCCGGAAGGGCGGAGTGGCACAGGAGGATCGGACATGGCGGACACGGTGCGGCCGGGGCGGGCGGAGCGGGTGGCCAAGCTGCCGCCGCGCGAGCGCCTCCTCGATGCGGCCGAGGAGTTGTTCCACTCCGAGGGGATCAGGGGTGTCGGCGTCCAGGCCATCGCGGAGAAGGCCGGGACCACCAAGGCCGCGCTCTATCGCCACTTCGGCACCAAGGACGCCCTGGTGGCGCAGTGGCTGCTGATCGTCGCGGCCGACTACGTCTCCGCGTTCGACACGGTCGAGGAACGGTGGCCGGACGATCCCCGGGCCCAGATCAGGGGCGTGGCCGCATTCGTCGCCGACACACTGTCGACGCTGTCGCACCGCGGCTGCCCCTTCGTCAACTCCCTCGCCGAGCTGCCCGATCAGTCCCATCCGGCGCGCCAGGTGATCGAGGCGCACAAGGCGCAGCAACTCCGCCGCCTCACCGCCATGTGCACCGCGGCCGGTCTCACCGATCCTGAGGGGGCCGCGGCAGAGCTCACCTTCGCCCTGGAAGGAGCCCAGGTGAGCGCGCAGAACGGCAGCGTGGATCACATCGGCGAACGGCTCCTCGCCTTCGTCGACGCGGTGATCGCCTGGCACGAGGGGAAGGGACCACGCTCCTCCGCGGCGCCCGGAGAGTCCGGGGACTCTGGAGAGTCCGGGACATCTGAGACCTCAGGGCCCTCCCGGGCGCGGAAGCAACGGAGTTGAGCACCTGCCCTCCGCGCGTACCGTACCGGCCATGACCGCCACCCCGACCGCGCCCCTCCCCCGCCCCGTACGCGGGGTCAGGGTGCACTCGCGGCAGACGGTCGGGGCGTGCGCGCCGACCTACGGACGAGTGGAGCTGGACTTCGAGCCGGTGCCGACGGGGGTCGCCTCGTCCATCGAGTTCGCCTGCACGGCCGAACCCGAACCGTCGCCGGAGTACGAAGAGTCCCTCGCCCGGGGCGTGTTGCGCGCACTGGCCGCCGCGGACACCGAGGACCCCGCCGCCCATCCGCGCCCTCCGGTCCGCGCCCGGGTCATCGTGCGTGCCCTGTCGTGGCACTGGGTCGACAGCTGCGAGACGGCCTTCGTACGTCTCGGGGCCCTGGCGGCCCGAGAAGCCCTGGAGTGCGTCGCACAGGACCGCGAACCGCGACCGGTCGAGACCAGGGTCAGCCCCCACACCTGATCCCACGGCCAGGGTGCGGAACCGGAGCCCTCGGGCTCAGGAGGCGAAAGGGCGACGCCATACGAGCGTGTAGCGCCAGAAGAGCCGACGGCGGAGCCGGGCGCCCGGCAGGACGTCACGGGCACCGTCGGCGATGTCGGCGAAGAGCATCTCCGCCGGTCGGGTCCGGGCGGTCATCGACGCGGGGCGGGGTGCCCGGCGGCCCTTGTTCCTGAGCCAGCCGGTGGCGGCGTTCAGCGGGCTGGCGACGGCGCCGAGCAGGTGGTCGACGGGGTCCTGCGCCCTGAAGAGGCCGACGACCACCAGCGTTCCCCCAGGGGCCAGGTGCCGGCGGAAGACGCCGAGCGCTTCGGTGAAGGGCAGATGGTGGAGGGTGGCGACGCAGGTGATGACGTCATAGGAGTCACGGGGGAGGCCGGTCAGCGCGTCGGCGGCCGTAAAGGTCACCGGGGCCGCCGGAGGGGTCAGTTGCTGCGCCCGGCGGATGATCACCGGGTCGGCGTCGATTCCCTGGACCTCGTCGGCACGGGTGGCCAGGAGGCGGGCCAGATCGCCGCTGCCACAGCCGACGTCCAGGGCACTGCCGAGACGTTGGGGAAGCTGCCGCAGGAGCCAGCGGTGGTAGTGGGCGTTGTGGTCCCAGGGATGGGCCGTGTTGAACCGGTCGAGGGCGCGGAGGGCCCGCTGCGCTAAGGACGTCATAGGGCCAGCCTGCCCCTCCGGCCGACGCCCCCGCCCAGCCGCACTTCGCCGCCCGACGCGATGGACGCCCCCGGAGAGGGCGCGCCGACCGCGATCCCACGCGCCCGCCAAGCCGGTTCGCGATCGTCGAGCGTCCCCCCATGGCGAGGCAACACAACCCTGCTAAGGTAAGCCTTACCTAACCTTCAGGAGACTGTATGCGTATCCTCGGTGGTGCGGACCAGCAGCCGACCAGCGCCGAACGAGTCCGGACGATCCTGGCCACGGCACACTCGATGACCATGGTGGCCGACGGCCACCGCGCCGAGGTGTCGCGCGGAAACGGTCCAGGAGCGACGCAGCACATCCACCTCCACCCGTCCCCGATGGACGCCGGCCTCACCGGCGCGGCAAGGGTGGGTGAGCGGGTGCCCGCCACACTGGAATTCACGGATGTCTCGCCGCTCCCCGTGCGCGACCGGGTCCGCTCACGCGTCACCGTCATGGGGTGGCTGACCTCCCGGGACAAGGGGGCCTCGCCCGCCGGCGACTGCATGGAGTTCGCCACGGCGGTGCTGGAGAGGGGCACATCCGAGGTCAGCGTCGGCCTTGACGACCTGATGGCCGCTCCCGCCGATCCCGTGGCCCGCTACGAAGCCGACATCCTCACCCACCTGGTCGAGGAGCACAGCCACTGCGTCCCCCTCCTGCTGCGCCTGGTGGAGCCCCGGTACCTCCAACTCATGGAACGTGTGGTGCCGCTGGCCATCGACCGCTACGGGATCGACCTCCGCCTGGAGTACCCGTTCGGCCACCACGACGTACGGCTGCCCTTCCACAAAACACTCGATGAACCCGACCAATTCGGCGTCCAGCTACAGGCGTTGCTCACCACCGCCCGCCGCTGCTCCCACGGCAGCCGACTCCTCGACGACGCATGGGAACCGGACGAGAACACGGTGTCGCCGCGGCGCAGCTGAACCGGCGGCGGCAGGTGCGGCCGCCGAGGTGCCTACTGCGGTCCGGCCGGACCGTGCCGGAGGGAGAGGCCAAGCCTCCGTAGCTCCCGGTCGATTCCGGTGACGACAACATCCATGTCGTCACCGACCCGGACGATCTCCGACAGCTCCCCCACGGGCGCCTGAGTGAGGTCACGACGGTGGACCAGCCCCTCGATCCCCTGGTCGACGCGCACCAAGACCCCGAACGGGACCACCATGCTGACCCGCCCGCGCAGTCGCTGCCCCACGACGGTGCGGTCGGCGAACGCCTGGAAGGGGTCCGGCCGCGTCGCCCGCAAGGACAGCCGGGCCTCCATGTTCCAGTCGTCGAACTGCAGGAACTGACAGGAGACGTGCTGCCCGACCTGCACGACCTCCGATGCCGCGCTGAGGCGCCGCCACGACAGTTCGGGCACCGTGATGAACCCGACGCCGGGAAAGACCGGATGGGCGGGCCCGTCGTCGAGCGCCACGAAGACACCGAACCGCTCGATCGCGGCGACGGTGCCGGAGAGGACCGCGCCGTACGTCAACGATGCGAGGAATGAGCGAAGTTGGGGGTTTTCGGAGGGGCTGATCACGAGGGGGAGCTTCTCATGCGAAAAGCTGGCCCCGCGCTCCGTTGTTCACCGTGCGGGTGGGAAACAGATTACGGAGTCAGGTACGGGAGCAGAGGGAGCAATCCATGGGGCTGGCAGTACGCCAGGTGGTGTGCGACGTGGTCGCCGAAGCGGCAGATGAGGAACTGCCGCTGATCGAAGGGATGCAGGACCTGGATGACGCGGCGGTGGACCACACCCTGATGAGGCGTGGCCGCAGCCGGGAGGCGTTGGGATTCGGGCTGGAGATGACGGTCGCTCTGGTCACGCCCGTGCTGTGGGCGGTGCTGGCCGAACTGGCGAAACAGACGCTCGCCAAGGTCTCCGAGGGGGCGGCCCCGCGGCTGCGGGGCCGGGTGCGGGGTCTGTTCCGGCGGACCCGCGACACCACGCCCCTGCACTTGCCGCCCCTGTCCCAGGAGCAGATCGTGCACGTGCGGGAAGCGGTGCTGGAGCGGTGTACCGCGGCTGGGGTCGAAGGAGCGCGGGCGCTCGCCGTCGCGGACGGTGTCGCGGCCCGCTTGGCCCTCGACGCGCTGCCGGGTGGTGACTCCGGTGGAGACGCGGAAGCGGAGGAGGCCCCAGACCGTCCTCAGCACGGGCAGGACCGATGACCTCGCCGCTGATGACCGATACCGCAACGGATCTTTCCCGACTCGACCGCAGGGTTCTGGGAGCGGGCACCACGCTCCGCTTCGTCCTGCTGGTCGTCCTGGTGACCACGAGCTGCCTCCAGCTGATGTGGATCATGGCCAGGGCCTTACGCGCCACGGTTCCGAGCGCCTGTCCCCCTGAGGGTGGCGCCCCTGACCGGTCGGTGGACCAAGCCTGCCTGGAATCGGCCTCCTACCCTTCCTCCTGGGCCTGGAGCGTGGGCGGCACCCTGCTGGTCTTCGTCCTCGCGCTGATCGTCTATGTCTGGCTGCCGCGCTGGAAGGTGCGCAGCGGCAGGCTGGTGCCGGTCCGAGATGCCGCGCTCCTCGACGAACTGGCGGCACTGACGCGGCAGGCCGGGCTGAGCAGGGCCCCGTCGTTCGTGATGGACCCGGTGGCGGCCACTCCCAGCGCGGTGGTCTTCGGGCGGTGGCGCAGCCACACGGTCAGCCTGCACGGGGGCCTCATCGCGCGGCGCGCGGCTGACCCCGACGGTTTCCGTACGGTCGTCCTCCACGAACTCGCGCACATCCGCAACCGGGACGTGGACATCGCCTACGCCACGGAGGCGCTCTGGCGGGCCTTCGCCCTCGTGGCCCTGCTCCCGTACGTGGTCATGAGCGTCTATCCCCCGGGGGCGAGCCCGTCGGAAGTCCTCGAACAATGGGGAGAGCGTTGGGCGTTCGGTCTGCGCGGCCTGGCGTTCCCGCTCATCCTGGCGGCTCTGGTGATGCTGGCGCGCGCCGATGTGCTGCGCACCCGCGAGCTGTATGCGGACCTGGACGCGGTGCGGTGGGGTGGCAGCCCGAAGGCGCTCGCGGTGGGCGCCGCCGTCCCGTTGAGCACGGGCTTCGGAGTGCGCCACGCCGGGCGGCGTTTCCTCGCACTGTGGCGGACCCACCCGGCGTGGGAGGAGCGCCAGGAGTCGCTGCTCGATCCGGCGGCGCTGTTCGGCATCCGGGCGACCACCATGTTTCTCACGGCGGCGGCAGTCGTCGAGTCGGGCCAGGTCGTCCTTCTGGGTCGCGACCTCCCCGACCTGGTCTCCGCCCCTACCGTGGCCGCCTGGCTGGCGGCCGCGCTGGTCACCGGGATCGTCGGGACGGCGCTGTGGCGAGCTGTCACCCACGCCGTGCTGGCCGGCCGGCCCACACCGTCGGGACTCCGGGCAGGCACGTTGCTGGGCCTCGGGCTCGCTGCGGGAGAGCTGATGACCTTCCGCTCCTCGGGGAGAAGCTGGCTCCCGCCGTACCCCCATGTGCTGCTGCTTCTCATCGCCGCGTGTGCGGGGCTGACCTGGTGGGCGGCACAGTGCGCCGAGGTGTGGATCAGGACCTGCCGCGGCCGGTCCCTCCGGTGGGTACAGCTCGGTGGTCTGACCGGCACGCTGGCCGTCTTCGGTGCCTGGTTCGTCTGGTGGGACACCCACGGCTACCTGTACCTGATGGATGTGGACCTCTCCGGACTGTTCACCCGCCTTCAGGACCACTTCCCGTACTCCGGCACCCCCGAGCAGCAACAGGCCTTGCGTGGCATCTCCCCGCTCTTCGCACTCGTGCTCATGATGGAGCCGGCCCTCATGGTCGGCGGAGTGCTGTTGTGGCTGTATCCCCTGGCGTCCTGGATGCGCCGTCCGGTCACTGAGACGCCGGCATGGGTGCGCCGAGCACTGCCGGAGGCAGTCCGGCCACCGGCAGTGCCGTCCGGACCGCCGCCGCTCGGATGGGTGCTGAAGCGCGCCGCGGTCGGTGGTGCGCTGGGGGTCTGCATCGTGGCGGCGACTCGGGTGTGGCTGCATCTTTATCCCGTCTCCTGGGACGAACGGGCAACACCCGCCTGGAACATGTTCGTCTGGCTCTGGCTCGCCGTGGCGTTGTGCGCCGGCGCGGCGGTGACCGCCATCGTGGTCTGTGTCCAGGCGCCCAGGTGCCGGCTGCCGGCGGCCCTCGTCGCGGCAGCCGGCGCGCTGCTGCTGGGGCTGGTCGGTGCCTTCGCCCTGGGCGCCACCGAGGGCTGCGCCCCGCAGCTGTCGGTCATGGAGTCCGCATGTGGCTGGCGGCCCGCCACGGCGTGGGCGCAGATGCGCTTTGTGGGGTCGTTCTCGCTGGCCGTGGGCTTCTTTGCGGTGACGATCGTCGCCCCGGCCGGGATCGTGGTCCGGGCAGCGCTCCGTGGACGTGGCAGCGAGCAGGCGGTCAGGCCCCGCTCGCCGGTATCGCACACGGACGTACCCGCATCCCGGCCCACGCGCAACGGCCCGGTCCTGGCCCTGGTGGCGGGCTGCGGGGCATGGGGCGTCCTGGCCGTGGCGCTCGCACGGGCATGGCTCCATGCCCGGCAACCAGCCGACCGGCACTCCTCATCCCGGCTGTGGTTCCAGTGGTTTCAGGACTCCCAGCTCTCGATCGCCTGCGCGCTGGTCCTCGCCGTGGCCACAGCCGCAGCGGTGGCATACGTCATCGTGGGGCGGCGCGGGCACCCCGTGCGCAACCGTGCGCTGATCACCATGAGCGCCGCGGGAGTCACCTCGCTGACCGGGCTCGTGACAGCGTTCGCCCTCACCGGCGCGGACGGCTGCGTACCGCCACTCGGCGTCCTGGCCGAAACCTGCGGCTGGCGGCCCGAGAAGAGCTGGCAGATCCTCCACGTCCTCGTCGTACCGAGCCTCATCGCCCTCGGCATCTGTGCGGTGAGCGCGCTCACCGTGGTGGCCGCCGCCTGGCACTGGAGGCGAGGAGGTGAGCCAGGGACATCCGCGCCCCACCGGCCGCCTGCGACGACGAACCGCATCTGGTGGCGACGCGCCTACCTGGCCCTGACCTGTGCGTTCGCACTCACCCTGTGCTCCGGCTGGTGGCAGCAGACGGCGCGCTCGAACGAGATGCTGTCGGCCGCTTTCCCCCGCTCACACGAGCCGGACCCCGGGCCGCCCTCCGGCGAGAAGGGTTCCCGCATGACGACTCGACAGCGCCTGGTCATCTGGCAGCTGAGCGGAGGCCTGGCCATGCAACGGGACTTCGCGGGAGACGTCAACGCCACGGGCTCCGCGCTGGCAAAGGCCGGTCAGGGAACGGGAGGGCTCGACCCGGCGCTCTTCCGCCCCTTGTGCGACCGCTGGATCGCCCACGGCCGCCGGGCCCTCGCCGTCGCGCCCGTCCCGGAACCGACCGCCCGGAAGCACTGGCGCAGGGCCGCCACACTCGCCGTGCAGGGCGGCTCACAGTGCCGCCAGGCGCTGGAGAAGGATGACGTCGATCTGTTCGGACGCGGCATCCTCGCCCTGCGCACGGCCCGGTACGAACTGGACGAAGTCCGATGGCGCTTCCGGCACTTCGGGGCCCCCGATCCGAACAGCCGGTCCGGCGGCGGGGTGGCGGATTAGGAGCCGTATTTCACCTCGCCGTACGGGCATCGGGCCCTCAGACCTCCCGCCCCGCCACCGGATACGGCACGAACCGGCTCCACCGAGGAGGAGCAGTTCCACTAGGACCTGTCGTCAAACTCCCGCCTGCCCCGCGGCCCGGCGCGCAGGTGCCGGCCGCCCCGTTTCCAGGTGAGGGCCGAACGGGTCGCCCTGGCGAGGGAGTTGCCGGCCTTCACTCCCCGGTGTCTCATGTCACATTCCGGTATGTGGTCAGAGGTGTCCGATACGGGGGCGGCGTTCTACGCTGGCCGGGCAACAGGTTCGCCCCGTCCGCCAGACGGGCCGCGTCGTAAGAGGGAACCCGGTGGGAATCCGGGACTGCCCCGCAGCGGTGAGTGGGAACGAACGCCGTCATACGCACTGGATCACGCGTCCGGGAAGCGACGGCCAGTAGGTGCCCGCCGGAGGTCTCCGGCAGGCGCGCCCGCGAGTCCGAAGACCTGCCCGTTGCCCGTGTGCGCCCCCGCGTGCACGGACATCCCGGTGACCTCGAGGGCAGGTCGGCGTTCTCACCAGGCGGTCCCGTGCGTGGCAGACGCACCGTGCTTCCGCCGGGTGTCCGTCACCCCTTCGCGTACCTCGTTCCGTCCCCGGGACCATGACACGTATTCGCGAAGGAGAATTCCGTGACAGCGAAGCCCGCAGCCGCGGCAGCACGGGCCACCGTGTACGGCTACCCCCGCCAGGGACAGCACCGCGAACTGAAGAAGGCCGTCGAGGGCTACTGGAAGGGCACGGTCGGCGCCGACGCGCTCCAGGAGACCGCCCGCACCCTCCGCCGTTCCCACTGGCAGCAGCTGGCCGGCGCCGGCCTCCACGAAGTGCCCACCGGTGACTTCTCGTACTACGACCATGTGCTGGACACCAGCGTCATGGTCGGTGCGGTCCCGGACCGCCACCGCGCCGCCGTCGCGGCCGACGCCCTCGACGGCTACTTCGCGATGGCGCGCGGCACCCAGGACGTGGCGCCGCTGGAGATGACCAAGTGGTTCGACACCAACTACCACTACCTGGTGCCCGAGCTGGGGCCGGACACCGTCTTCACCGCCGACTCCGGCAAGCAGGTCGCCGAGCTCGGGGAGGCCCTCGCCCTCGGTCTCACCGCCCGGCCGGTGCTCGTCGGACCGGTCACCTACCTCCTGTTGTCGAAGCCCGCCCCCGGCGTGGCCGCCGACTTCGAGCCGCTGACGCTCCTGGACCGGCTGCTGCCGGTCTACGCAGAGGTGCTCGCCGATCTGCGCGCCGCCGGAGCCGGGTGGGTGCAGCTCGACGAGCCCGCCCTCGTCCAGGACCGCAGCCCGGCCGAACTCAACGCCGCCGCGCGCGCCTACCGCGATCTGGGCGCCCTCACCGACCGCCCGCAGCTCCTGGTCGCCTCGTACTTCGACCGGCTCGGCGACGCGCTGCCCGTCCTGGCCAAGGCCCCGGTGGAGGGTCTGGCGCTCGACTTCACCGACGCGGCAGCGGCCAACCTCGACGCGCTGGCGGCGGTCGGCGGGCTGCCCGGCAAGCGCCTGGTGGCGGGCGTGGTCAACGGCCGCAACATCTGGATCAACGACCTGGAGAAGTCGCTGGCCACCCTCGGCACCCTGCTCGGCCTGGCCGAACGGGTCGATGTGGCCGCTTCCTGCTCGCTGCTGCACGTGCCGCTGGACGCCGCCGCCGAGCGCGACATCGACCCGCAGATCGTGCGCTGGCTGGCCTTCGCCAAGCAGAAGACCGCGGAGCTGGTGACCCTGGCCCGGGGCCTGACGCGGGGCACCGGCGCCATCGCCGCCGAACTCGCCGCGAACCGCGCCGACCTGGCCTCCCGGGCCGGCTCCGCCCTCACCCATGACCCGGCCGTCCGTGCGCGGGCCGCCGCCGTCACCGACGCCGACGGCCGCCGTGCGCAGCCGTACGCCGAGCGCGCCACGGCCCAGCGTGCGCACCTCGGCCTGCCGCTGCTGCCGACCACCACCATCGGCTCCTTCCCGCAGACCGCCGAACTGCGCGCCGCCCGCGCCGACCTGCGGGCCGGACGCCTGGACACCGCGGGCTACGAGGAGCGCATCAAGGCCGAGATCCGTGAGGTCCTCGCCTTCCAGGAGGAGGCCGGTCTGGACGTCCTGGTGCACGGTGAGCCCGAGCGCAACGACATGGTCCAGTACTTCGCCGAGCAGCTCACCGGCTACCTCGCCACCCGGCACGGCTGGGTGCAGTCCTACGGCACCCGCTACGTCCGCCCGCCGGTCCTGGCGGGTGACATCTCCCGGCCCGAGCCGATGACGGTGCGCTGGACCTCCTTCGCCCAGTCGCAGACCGGGCGCCCCGTCAAGGGCATGCTCACCGGGCCGGTCACCATGCTCGCCTGGTCCTTCGTCCGCGACGACCAGCCGCTCGGGGACACCGCCCGCCAGGTGGCGCTCGCCCTGCGCGACGAGGTCAACGCCCTGGAGGCGGCGGGCACTTCGGTCATCCAGGTCGACGAGCCCGCGCTGCGCGAGACGCTGCCGCTGCGGGCCACCGGCCACGCCGCGTACCTGGCCTGGGCCACCGAGGCGTTCCGCCTCTCCACCGGCGGGGTGCAGGACCGCACCCAGATCCACACGCACATGTGCTACGCGGAGTTCGGCGACATCGTGCAGGCCATCGACGACCTGGACGCGGACGTCATCAGCCTGGAGGCCGCCCGCTCCCATATGCAGGTCGCCGGGGAGCTGGCCGAGCACGGCTATCCGCGCGAGGCCGGGCCCGGTGTCTACGACATCCACTCCCCTCGTGTCCCGGACGCCGAGGAGGCGGCGGCCCTCCTGCGCAAGGGACTTGCGGCCCTTCCCGCCGAGCGGCTCTGGGTCAATCCGGACTGCGGTCTGAAGACCCGCGGCTGGCCCGAGACCCGCGCCTCGCTGGTGAATCTGGTCACTGCCGCCCGCACCGTGCGCGCGGAGCTGTCCGGCTCCTGACCCGTCACGGCCGGGAGGGGAGCGAGCGCGCCCGCCCTCCCGGCCGTCACGGCTCGTCGCACCGTTTGACCGGCCCCGCTAATCGTTTGTCATGGCAGCACCCGCTCTTACAAGCTGGCAGCTCATGTGCGCACGGACGTGCGCGAAGAGCACCGGGAGGGACGCGGAGTGAGCCGACGGATGGGTAAACCGGCAGAGGGCGATACCGGGTCCGCGAGCACACCGGACGGCCGCGCGCTCGCCGCGGCGTCCGTCACCGTGGTGCTGTGGGCCTCGTCGTTCATCGCGATCCGCAGCTCCGCCGCGCACTTCGGGCCGGGTGCCCTCGCCCTGGGCCGCCTGGTGGTGGCGTCCGTCGTACTGGGCGCGGTCCTGCTGGTGCGGCGCGGTGGTTTTCCGCCCCGGGAGGCCTGGCCCGGCATCATCGCCTCGGGGGTCCTGTGGTTCGGCGCGTACATGGTCGCGTTGAACTGGGGTGAGCAGCTCGTCGACGCCGGAACGGCCTCCCTGGTCGTCAATGTCGGGCCGATCCTGATGGCGCTGCTCGGCGGATGGCTGCTGAAGGAGGGTTTCCCGCCCCGGCTGATGGCGGGCATGACGGTGTCGTTCGCGGGTGCCGTGGTGGTCGGGCTGTCCATGTCAGGCGGCGGGCAGTCGTCGCTGCTCGGCGTGGTGCTGTGTCTGTTCGCGGCGCTGGCGTACGCGGTGGGTGTGGTGTTGCAGAAGCCGACGCTGAAGCACGCCACCCCGATGCAGGTGACGACGTTCGGCGCGCTCGCCGGCGCCGTCGCCTGCCTGCCGTTCGCCGGTCAGCTGGTGTCGCAGGTGAGCCGGGCGCCGCTGCCGGCGACGCTGCAGATGGTGTACCTGGGGGTGTTCCCGACGGCCCTGGCGTTCACCACCTGGGCCTATGCGGTGTCCCGTACGACCGTCGGGAAGATGGGCACCACGACCTACGCGGTGCCGGTGCTCGTGGTCGTCATGTCGTGGCTGTTCCTCGGCGAGGTGCCCGGCTGGCTGACGCTCCTGGGGGGCCTGCTCTGTCTGTCCGGGGTGGCGGTGTCGCGGATGCGGGGGACGGCACGGGCCCAGGCCCCGGCGGGCGGGCCCGGGAGCGGGACGGAGGCACGGCCCGAGGTGTCTGCGTCCGGGAACACCCGGACCTGAGTCCCGTCGCCGTCCGCCCCTCCGGACGTCAGACGGCCATCGCTTCCTGAATCCAGCGGTTCACCCGGTACGGCAGCCACCACAGCAGGGGGCCGGTGCGGCCGACCAGGCGCTCCGTCAGGAAGTCGGTGGCGATGGCCTTCGGCACGGTCCGCAGGGGTGCCCCGTAGGAGAGCTGGGTGATCGCTTCCCGGTACTCGGGTTCCTCGGCGGTGAAGCGGCGGAGTTCGCCCCAGCGGCGGTCGCGGATCTGGACGAAGCCGGGGCCCTGGCGCCAGAGGCACTTGCAGAGGTAGTGCCCGTCGCGCCACTGGGCGAGCGCGGCCACGGGGTCGGCGGGGCCGGTGAGGGTGCGGGGCGGCTGGAGGTGGCTGAGGTCGCGCCAGCCGTCGTCGGGTTCCGGGGGGAGCCGCAGCTGCCACTGCACCAGGATGGCGCGGGCCGTGAGATCGCGGATCAGGCAGAGCCGCCGGACGGCGTGCGCGGCGTCGGCGGGGTCGTCGACCGCGGTCAGGTCGACCGTGCCGGTGAACTCCACCCGGCGGGCCCCGAGTTCCCACAGCATGGTGGCCTGTTCGTCCGGCGGGCCGGTGAGGTCGACGGCGCCCAGGCTCATGCCGGGGAGGGCGCAGGCGTCCTCGTCGTAGTCCCGCCAGGCGCGGAGGGTCAGTGTTCGGGGGGCGGGGGTGGCAGTGCTGGTCATGGCGTTCTCCTGCGGCGCGTGGAGGTGCTGCGGCGGGCCGGTCGGGGGTCAGACGTGGGCGACGAGGGACCGGGGGTCGTCGTCCGGGTGCCCCTGCGGGGCCTTCGCGGCGTGGGTGTGACGCATGAAGTCGAGCCGCAGCAGGTCCTCGTTGACGGCGGCCGGTGCCAGGTGGACGTACTGGCCGCCGTCGGTGAAGACCAGCCCGAGCGTCACCCAGTGCTGGAGCAGGGTGTGGACGGCGGCGGCGTCGACAGTGTGCTCGGGCAGGCGGGCGGCGAGCTTGCGGGTCAGCGCCGCGGGGGCGTGCGGCTGGTCGAGGAGCCGGAAGGCGGCGATCTCGGTGGGGTCGGTGAGTTCCATGGCGCCCCAGTCGAAGGCGTGCCGGCGGCTGACGAGCACGATGCGGTCGCCGAGGTCCGCATGGGTGAGCCTGCTGTCCGTGTGGTGCTTCTTCCAGGCGCCGAGCGCGTCGTTGAGCGCGGTGACGGTGGGCTCGGCGATGCCGCGTTCGGGTGCCTCGAAGACGTAGGCCATGTCGAGGAGTTCGGACTCGGGCAGGTCGTAGGTGAAGCGGTAGTGCTCCTCGGGGCGCAGCCCGGTGAAGCCGAGTTCGGGGCGGTTGAAGTACGGGCTGAAGCGTTCGATGGCGATACGGGCGGACAGGTCGACGGGCGGGTCGAGGTGTTCCAGGGCCGGTATCTGGGCGATGACGGGTTCGTAGTCCGCTGCGGTCTCGCCGGGGAAGCCGTGCAGGTAGTTCCAGGAGACGGAGAGGCCGGTCTCGGCTCCGTCGCGGAGCATCCGGACGTTCTGGCAGCCGCTCACGCCCTTGTCCATCAGGTCGAGCACCCGGCTGTTGAGGCTCTCGATGCCCGGCTGGACGTAGATCATGCCGGCCTCGGCGAGCAGCCGCAGCTGCGGGCGGCGCATGTTGGCCTTGATCTCGATGTGCATCCGCAGGTCGTGGCCGCTGTCGATGATGCGGGGCAGCACGGTGGTGAGGTAGCCCATGTCGAGGATGTTGTCGACGAGGTACATGTCCAGGACCCGGTGCCGGCGGGCCAGTTCCGTGATCTCGTCGTAGAAGGTGTCGGGGCTCTTGCTGCGGAACTGCATGAAGGAGCCGTTGAGTCCGCAGAAGGTGCAGTGGTGCTTCTCCCCCCACCAGCAGCCGCGGGCGCCCTCGACGACGAGCTTGGGCTCCACCCAGTTGCGGGCGACGGAGGACGCCAGGCGCTCGAAGTACCCGCCGTAGTCGGGCGGCAGGATGGTCGCGGGCGGCAGCGGACGGGTGCTCATCGGGTTCGCGATCGCGGCGCCGGAGGCGTCGCGGTGGCACAGCCCGGGGACGGCGGACAGGTCGCTGCCCTCGTCGAGGGCGGTGAGCAGCTGGGGGAAGGCGGCCTCGCCCTCGCCGCGGACCACGAAGTCCAGGAACGGGAAGTTGCGGTGGGTGGCGTGGCCCTGTTCGGCGTCGCAGTTGGCGCCGCCCATGACGGTTCTGATGTGCGGGGCGAGGCGTTTGACGTGTTTGACGGCGGCGAGCGCGGCGGTGTTCTGCTGGAAGGTGGAGGTGAAGCCGACGACGTCGGGGCCGGCCGCGACGATCCGCTCGGCGATCTCCTGCACGAACTCCGGTACCACGCGGTGCAGTTCCTTGGACATCTGCAGCCGTTCGTCGCGCAGCTTGCCGCGCATCGAGACGCTGAACTCCTTCACGCGCCACTCGGGGTCGTCGTACAGGGCGGAGGAGAACACCCAGTCGCCACAGCCCATGAAGTACGAGGAGAGCGCGTAGAACTGGTAGTCGTCCGCGGTGAACCCGGTCCGCCGGGTGATCCAGTCGGTGAACTCCAGGTTCGCGTGCAGGACGTCGGCCCGGCCGGAGGTGCGCTCGTCGACGCTCCGTCGCAGGATGCCGAGTGCGAGGGACGGCAGGTCGATCGGGGACCAGGGCATGTTGACCAGCAGGACGCGCATGGCGGCTCCTCGTGCGGCGGTGGGTGGGAGGCGGCCGACGGCCGGCCGGTGACGTATGCGGGTCCGGCCGGCCCGGGAGTGCTCCGGGCCGGCCGGGGAGGGTCAGTCCTCCTCGGTGTCCTCGGCGTTACGGAACGGGACGGTCACCGTGATGCCGATGCCCGGTCTGCGGTTCTCCTCGTCACCCGCGAGCGGGTCGTTGTGGATGATGTCCTTCTGCATGGCTGTTGCTCCTCTTCTGGCGGTTGCGAACGGTTCTCACGATCCGGGGGCGCCGGACGGGCCGGTGCCTCCGGTGACCCCGTCCACCGGGGGACGGGGGGTTCGGTGGGCCGCGGGGGCGCGGCGCAGATGCTGGTCCAGAAAGCCCATGGCGCGGTGCAGTACGGCCACGTGGTGGGCGCCGGTGTAGCCGTCGTGGCCGGTCTCCAGCCACATCGACTCATGTGCCGCGCCGGCCCTCCGCAGCGCGCCGAGGTAGCTCCGCACCTGGCCGGGCGGGCACTTGGCGTCGAGGGTGGCGGCGATCACCAGCAGCGGGGCACGGACGTCGGCGGCGTAGTGGAGGGGCGAGCTGCGGGTGTAGCGCTCGGGCACGGTGTCGGGTGTGCCGCCGAACAGCCGCTCGTCCAGGGCCCGCAGGGCCGGGGTGCCGGTGCGGTACGCGGCCGCGCAGTCGGCGACCGGCTTGACGGCGACGCCCGCCCGCCAGAGGTCCGGTCGGGTGCCGAGCGCCAGCAGCGTCAGATAGCCGCCCCAGGAGGTGCCCCACAGGCCGGTCGCGTCCGGGCGGGCCAGGCCGCGGCGGAGCAGGTCGGTGCGGACCGCGACGAGGTCGGCGACCTGGGTGAGCCCGACGCCCGCGCCGTAGGCGGCGCGCCAGCGGGGGCCGTATCCGGTGGAGCCGCGGTAGTTGACCCGGGCGACCGCGAACCCGGAGGCGACCAGGGAGTGCACCTCGGGGTCGTAGGCGTCCCGGTCGTGGTCGGCGGGGCCACCGTGCACCAGGAACACCAGTGGGGGCCGCCGCCCGGTGACCAGGTCCGGTTCGCTGAGCAGGGTGTGCACGGGCCCGTCGGGGCCGGGGGTCCACAGTTCGCGGTGACGGCCGGGAGCGGGCGCGGGGAGGGTGGCGATTTCCGGGAGCCGGGTGCCGGCGGTGGAGCGCATCCGGGGCGGGGTGGCGGTGTCGGTCCAGAGGTAGTGCACGTCGTCGCCCGGGTGCGGGACGGCGTCGAGCAGGGTGCCGGGCGGGGTCGCCACCGGGGCCAGGGTGCGCCGGTCGAGGTCGGCCGTGGTGAGAGTGGAACGGCCGTGGCGGTCCTGGCGGATGAGGACACGGCGTCCCCCGGGGTACCAGTGCGCGGTGATCTCGGTGTCGAAGCGGCACCAGTCCTGGGGCAGCAGCCCGCTGCCGGGCCGCCAGGTCGCGAGCCGGTAGCGGTCGTGGTGCTCCTGGACCAGCAGCAGTTCGGTGCCGGCCGGGGACGGCGCGAAGCCGAGTGCCCAGAGCCGGCCGTGCTGTCCGGAGAGCCGGTCGAGCACCGCCCCGGAGCAGGTCAGCAGCGTGACCGCCCGGTCGGAGCCGGCCGCCCCGGACAGCGCCAGCAGCCCGCCCGAGGGCGACATGCCCACCAGCTGCGCCTGCCCTTCGACCGTGCTCACCTGCCGGGCCGGCCCCCCGGGTCTCCCGACATGGACGGTCATGCCGCGGCCGTCCCCCAGGCCGAGGGCCACGGTCCCGGCGTCGCTGACGGCGAGGCCGTGCGGGAGCCCCGGCGGCAGTCCGGTCAGGCCGGGCCGCCGCGCGCCGCCCTCGAAGTCCTGGAAGTACCAGCGCCCGCGGCCGCCGCGGTCCTCCGCGAACCACCACACCCGCGCGTCGGCGTCGAGGGCGCAGTGCAGGGTGCCGTGCGGGCTGTCGGTGACCTGCCGTGCGGTGCCGGTGGCGGCGTTCCAGGTGAAGATCTCGCAGCGGCCGTCGGCGTCCGCGGCCAGCGCCATCCGTGCCGGGTCGCGCGGGCAGACCTCGGGGAGCGCCGGCTGGTAGACGCGGAAGCCGGTGCCGGAGGGCGGCGGGGCGGCGGGGTGCGCCGCGGTCGTGTTCATAGCGGCTCCGGACCGGTGCGGCGGGTGCGGGACGGTGCCACGCAGGTGGTGTGGAGCGCGAGCCCGGCCAGCAGGACGGCGCAGCCCAGGAGGGTGGCGGCGGCCCCGGCCCGGTCGGCCGACAGCCCGGCGAGGGCGGGCGCCACGGCGGCGGCCGCGCCCGACACGGTGGCCAGTACGGTGCCGGTACGGGCCTGGAGTCCGAGCGGGACGACCTGGATGATCCGGGCCTGCAGCGCCACGGTAGCCACCGGCGTCAGCAGGCACAGCAGCCCGAAGAGCAGCCCGAAGTGCCAGGCCTCCCGGGCCGTCGCCAGGGCCGCGGCGGGCGGCACCATCAGCCAGGACACCGTCACCAGCAGCCGGCCGGCGGAGCGGCGGCCGGCGATCCGGGGTGCGGCGAGCGCTCCGGCCAGTCCGGCCGCCCCGGCGAGGGCGAGGACCAGGCCCAGCGGCGCGGCGCCCCGGCCGTGGTCCTGGAGGGCGAAGACCGTTGTGTAATACAGCGCGACGAGCAGGGCGTTGACGCCCGAGATCCACAGCAGCGCCAGCCGCAGGAAGGGCACCCGGCGGATCAGCGCCAGGCCGGCCCCGGCTTCGGCGACCCGGGCCCGCCACCCGCGGTGCTCGCGACCGGCCGGCGGACGCTGCTCACGGCGCGGGGCGAGCGGGGAGCGCAGCGCGCAGATGCATCCCGCCGCGACGGCGTACGAGAGGGCGTCCGCCAGGAACGGCAGCCAGCGTTCGGCCTGGAAGAGCAGCCCGCCCAGCGCCGGCCCGGCCACGAGGGCCGCCCGTTCCCCCGCCTGTAATCGGGACAGCACCCGCCGGTGCTCGGCGGGCGGGCACACCAGCGCGACGGTGCCCAGCGCCGCCGCCTCGTAGCAGGAGGTCGCGCACCGTTCGACGAGCACGGCGGCGATGAGCGCGGCCAGCGGGACCGGGCCCGCCGCGACGGCGACGGTGACCCCGCCCATGGCGGCGGCGGAGACCAGCGCGGAGCCCACCATCAGCCGCTTGCGCGCACCGCGGTCGGCGGGGACGGCGGCGAACGGGCCGAGCAGCAGCGTCGCGGCCGCGGAGAGCCCGGCGAGGGCCCCGACCTCGGCGGGCGAACGGCCGAGGGTCAGCAGCAGCAACGGCAGGACCAGCCCGGACGTCTGGCTGCCGAGGGCGTCGCAGGTGCCCGCCCACCAGAACAGCCGGAGGTCGCGGCGGGCCTGCGGCAGCGCAACGGCCGGTGCCACCGCCGGGACGGACGCGGTCATCAGGGACGGCCCGGGGCGGGTCTCGCGGTGCCGCGGCGGGCCCCGTCACGCGCGGCCCGTGCCGGGCGGTCCGCGCGGCCGGAGGCGCTGCCGTACGCACCGCAGCGCGGAGGGAGTTCGGCCACCGTGGCTCGCGAGGAGCCCTCCGGTAAGTCGTGGGGTGCGCCGCCTGCCGGGGATGCCGCTGACCGTTCCATGCGAAGCCACCTCACGTATGTGGGCAGATCGTGAAGATCAACCGCACCAATAGGTCAACTTGCGGAGGAAATGTGCCCGAATCGTGCCGGAGCTTAGCCAGACAGTGACGTGGGCCACAAGGTGTATGCGCCGAAGACCTTCGCGCGGCCCGTCCGAACGGGCCGGCACCCCGTCGACCAGCACTCCGGCGCCCTCAGCTCATCGCGTCGGCCGAGAGGGGCGGGCACTGTGGGGCCGTGATTGATCCGGCACAGGCTCCTGCCCAGGGCCACCCGTCGGCCGACTCGGAGTCCAATTGGCCGGATAGGCAGGCTTGTTGACGCTGCATCAGGAGAGGTAGTTCCCTCCGTCGGCACACCGGCGGAGGAAGCCTCGCCAGCACCCCGGCAGCCCCAGGGCACAGGCGGTCGCGTCAGGGCCGGCTCTCCACCAGCTGCGCGTACTCCTTGCCCAGCTGCGACATGGCGTGCTCGAACTCCTTGCGGGAGATGGCCTCTTGCAGCGTGCCGAGGACCGCCCGGACACCGCGGTCGGCCTCCGGCCCGGACAGGCCGGTGCGCCGGCGCACCCTGCGGACCGACTCCGCCGGCCCGAAGATCTCCATCTCACCCCGCCCCCGCTGGAGCGAGACACGCAGCGGCTCGGGAAGTTCGAGGGACAGATCGCGGGCTTCGCCGTCGCTCAGACGGTGCGCGAGCGTCTCCAGGGTGGCGCGGGTGAGATCGGCCGCTTCCTGCCGTGAGAGCCCCGCGCGAACCGCCACCGCCTGGAAGAACTCCTTGTCGTCCATGCGAGCCTCCACATCGGGATCGAGGGGTGAGCGAGGGAGGCAACCTCACTCACCACCTTGCCACGATCCCCCGCCCACCGTCGGCCCGCCACCGGCTGCACCCGCGCCTCCACTACAGGTCACCGGGGCGCGGGCTCCGCATGGCTGCCGCATGGCTGCCACGTCCGGCCCTGTCCGTGCAGCCGGGCCCGTGCAGCCGCGACCGGAAGGCGCCTGAGCTGCGGTGATGTCAGACCGGGCGCCTTCCGCGAGAGCCGGCGCGTGCGGGTGAGGCGGCCGGATCAGACCGGCCGGTTCGAGGTGATGGTGTCCGCCGTCGAGCCGGTCCGCGGTGTGCCGTCGCAGAGCGCGGCGGCCCCGCACAGGGCGGATTCCGGGCGGACCGGGACGCCGTTGGTGCGCAGCACGTCACGGACGTCGAGGATCAGCGGGAACACCTCCTGGTTCCAGTCCTCACCCTGCTCGTCCCAGGCGCGCTGCTCGGCCTCGACCGCCATCCGGTCCTCGGCGAACACCCGCTCGGTGAAGCGGCGGATGAACGGCCAGGCGAGATGGAGCGCCCCGGGGACCGGCGGTTTCGCGATCATGAGCAGGCCGTAGGCGTGGTTGACGCGCTGCTCCGCGTCCTCCGGCACGTACGCGGCCCAGAGGGAGAAGGACGGGAGTTCGGAGTTCTCGGGGACCGCCTGGAGGGTCTGGTAGGGGTACTCCGTGCGGACCGTGATGACATCGGGTGCGTCCCCTCCGCCGAAGCCGTCACCGGACAGCAGGCCGGCGCCGCGGTCGCGCTTTCCCCCGCCGGAGACGAAGAGATAGCGGGCCTCCACGAATTCCGGACCGGATTCGTATCCGAGCAGCTTGGGGTGGATCTTGCCGAGAACGCCGCGGTGCAGGAACTGGTGGTTCATGTCCAGCAGGTTTTCGTGCATGAACGAGTAATGGCAGCGCACCGTGCGCGAGAACATCATGGTCTTGTGCTTGCCCGAGGAGAATTCCGGCAGCTCGGGCAGTGGGGTCTTCTCCGCCTTCGCCGGATCACCCGGAAAGACGAACACCAGGCCGTACATTTCGCGGACCGGATAGCAGCGCACCCCGCGCGGCGGCCGCTCGGTGCCCTTGGGCAGATACGGGATCTGCGAGATCCGGCCGTTCCCGCGGTAGGCCCAGGCGTGGTAGCAGCAGCGCAGCGTCTCGCCCTCCACGACCCCCATGCTCAGCGGCACCTGGCGGTGGGCGCACCGGTCCTCCAGCGCGAAGACCGTGCCGCTCGCGCCGCGGTAGAGGACGATCCGCTCCCCCGCGAACACGGCGGCGAAGGTCTTGCTCTTCGGCACGCTTGTGGAAACCGCGACCGGATACCAGAAATTCGGGTTGATGCCCGTACGCCGAAGGTCCGCCGCCACTCCGGGACGAAAGGCACGCAGCTGTTCCGGGCCATCGTCCGGCCCGGCCGGATTCGCCCCGTCCCTTGCGGGCTGAGCCTTGGTCATACGTTTCTCCCTCGCACGCGGGTGAGTGATACGGAACGGGGAGAAGATCGGATGGCGGCGGGCAGCGCGCGGTACCGGATTCTCCGCGATCACCTAGTGCGTTTCCCCCGGTACGGCGCCGATCAGGCTCGCCCCGGAGGGTGACGGGGCCGGGCCCGGCCGGTCACGACCAGCGGACCGGGAGGTGCCGCGGGCCGCGGAGCAGGGCGCCCAGCCGCCAGCGCAGGTCGGCCGGGTGGGCGTCCAGCTCCAGCTTCGGGCAGCGCTCCAGGAGGGTGCGGAGGGCGATCCGTGCCTCCAGGCGGGCGAGCGGGGCACCGAGGCAGAAGTGGATGCCGTGTCCGAAGGCCACATGGCCGCGGGCGTCACGGGTGATGTCGAAGCGGTCGGGGTCGGCGAAGCGGAGCGGGTCGCGTCCCGAGTCGGCGATCACGGGGAGCACGACCTCGCCCCCGCCGGGGATCACCGTGCCCGCGATGTCGGTCGGCTCGCGGGTGAAGCGGAAGGTGGAGGTCTCCAGCGGCCCGTCGTAGCGCAGCATCTCCTCGACCGCGCCGTCGATGAGCGACAGATCGGCGCGCAGTGCGGCGAGCTGGTCCGGGTGGGTGAGCAGCGCCAGGACGCCGTTGGCGATGAGGTTGCCGGTGGTCTCGTAGCCGGCGATCAGCAACAGCTGGGCCATGCCGAGGAGTTCCTCGTGGCTGAGCCGGTCGCCACCCTCGTCGCTCACCGCGATCAGATCGCTCAGCAGGTCGTCGCCGGGGCGGGCGCGCTTGGTCTCCACCAGCCCGTCGAGATAGCCGGTCATGGCCGTCAGGGCTGCTCTCGTCCGCGGGGTGGGGGCGCCCACCATCAGGATGTCGGTCCAGGTGCGGAAGGTGTCCCGCTCCAGGAAGGGCACTCCCAGCAGCTCGCAGATGACGGTGATGGGGAGCGGGAAGGCCAGCGCGTCGACGAGATCCGCGCGCCCGTCGGGGGCGGCGAGCATCGTGTCCAGCAGCCCCTCGGTCAGCTCCTGGACGCGCGGCGCGAGGGACGCCACCCGGCGCGCGGTGAAGGCGCGGGCCACCAGGCCACGCAGCCGGGTGTGCTGCGGCGCGTCGGCGCGGAGCATCGACACGCCGCTGGACACCGGCTGCATCGGCTGTGCGGACGAGGCGTGCCGCCACTCCTTCGACAGCCGGGAGTCGCTGAGCGTCGCGCGTACCTCGTCGTAGCCGACGACCAGCCAGACGACGGTGCCCTCGGGGAGGCGCACCCGGTGCACCGGGCCGCGCTCGCGCAGCCGGGCGTAGCCCGCGTAGGGATCGCGGACGAAGTCCTCCCCCCATGCCGCCAGATCGACTGTCCCCACCGGTTCCGTGGTCATCCGGCCTCCTGTGCATCGCGACGTTGCCCCGGGACGACTGGTACGGGGGAACCCTCCCCGGCTGCGGGGCCGCTAACCGCCGCCCGTGCCGAAATGGCGTACGGGGCAAGCGTGTTGGAAAGATCCGGTGATGCGGGCGGGCGGGTGGAACGGACGCTGCCGCCGGCCCCCTCGGGCCGACGGCAGCGCACGGCTTCCGGGCCGGGCCCGGCTACCGCTGGGTCAGGTACAGCAGCAGACCGGAGATGGCTGCCCCGGCCATCCCCTCGATGACATGGGCGGCGGTGAAGCGGGCGTACTTCCTGAGCCACCGGCGCCGTGGCGTGCCGGGAACACGCGGCGGGGGCTGCCGGCCCTCCGCGGGGTCCTTCATGGGAGCGTCTCCTCGATCGGTGGTGGGTGGTGCGTACGGGCCCGCCGCGTCAGCGCCCCGCGCACCCCACGGGCAACGGGGCCTGCCGTTCGGCGAACTGCTGCAGCTCGGGCCCGGAACGCTCCAGCAGCCACCCGGGGTCCGGGAGCGGCGCCCCGGGGGCCGGGTTGGGCAGATGCCGGCGCGGTGAGTAGCCCAGGGCGGCGGCGACGGTGCGCCACAGCCGCGCGTCGATGAGGTTGTCGGCGGCCGCGTGGTGGATCGCCAGGCAGTGGGCGGAGAGCTGGTCCTCCGCGCCGGCCGCGAACCGCCACCAGAAGACCGCCGCCTCGGGCCGGTCGATGGAGTAGAGCAGGCACGCGAACGTACGGGCCCCGGCCGCGTCGTAGTCCCGGGCGAACTTCTCCAGCCGCCCCCGGTGCCCCCCGCGCAGCACCGACTCGCACAGCGTGTGCAGGTGGCGGCGCAGTTCCTCCGGGCTCGCCGTGGCGCTGGGAACGCGCCGGGGCCGTGGGCGTCTGGGCAGCGGCCGGGCGCGTCCGGGGCGCGCCGGGGACGGGCCGCGGTCGTGCCGGCCGTCGGGCGCCGGCCGCGCCGCGGGGGCCGGTCGCTCCGCCTCGGCGCCGCGCTCGGCCTCGGCGATCCGCTCCGCCAGCCGGCGGGTGAAGGCTTCGGGGTCGTGGTCGGCCAGTACGCCACCCACCTCGTCGGCTTCGGCCTGCAGAATGTCTTCGATGGTCACGACGGTTCTCCTTCCTGATCGTTCCGGAGGTAGAAGGCCGCGAGTTCCTTGGCGAGCTTGCGGCCGCGGGAGTAGTAGGTGCGCGCCGTGCCCGGGGTGATGCCGAGCGTCTCGGCGATCTCCTCGTAGCTCAGCTGCGCGACGCGGAGCCGGACGCAGTCCGCCTGTACCGGCTCCCGGCGGGCCAGTTCGTCCATGGCGCGGTCCAGGGCGTCGAAGGTGCCCAGGTGCGCGATCTGGTCGACGCAGGACTGGTGGAGCCCGGCTTCGGTGGCCGCGGGCCGTTCGTGGCGGGTCACCCGGCTGCGCGAGCGGATGTAGTCCGTGATGGCGTCACGCAGCACGCGCAGGCACAGGGCCCGGAGGTTGGGGTGCGACTGGAACTCGTCCCACTTCGCATGGATCTTCATCCCGGCTATCTGGACCGCGTCCTCGGCGTCCTGACGATTGCGCAGCAGCTGCATCGCATAGCCGATGTAGCCGTACTGCACCTCCTTGAAGAAGGGGGTGAAGTCGCCGCGCAGTCCGTCCATCGGGTCGGGGCGCAACTGCTGTCCGTCTCCGTAGTCGCTCACCGGGCGGCCGTCCCTCGGCCCGCCACCGGCGGGCGGACGGCGCCGGGGTGGACCCGCGGGGCAGGCGCCCGTCCGGCACCGCACCCCTTTCCACGGTCCGGGTCGTGCACAGTGCTGCGGGCCGACGGGCCGCAGGTCCGCGAGGCGGTGTGGGTGCACTCGCGCGCACGGGCGCGGTGCACAGCCGGGGTCGTCCTGGCCGCGCCGCCCATGGCTGGCGTGCCCCAGGGCCACTGGTGATCCACTGCCTCTCCTCTCGATGTCCGCGGTGAACTGCCCAGCGTCCGGATGACGCCGGAGAAGACCGCTCTCTTGCCCGTAGACCGCTCGGGAGGCCGCGATTGTTAATCGGATTCCTGGGCCAAAAATGACGATCCGCAGTCGCGTGCTCACGTTGAGCTTCTGACCTGCGACGTTGAGAAATGGAGCGAGGTGATAGTGGCGCGGATCACACTGCTGTGCGAGCAAAAGGAGCCACGGAGCCGGACCTCGACGGACTGACATGGCGTCAACAAACGCAAGAGCCTCCCGGCACCGGCACGGATGTCACCATCCCCACCGGGCCGGAAGGCCCTCACCTCGTCGGAGTGCCACTGGGCGGGTCACCCGTCACCCACATCCGGAACGACACGCCCGGGCCGTGTTCGCCGGGACCGGAAGGGGGCGGTCCCTGCCGAGGCACAGCGCGGTGACACTGCACGCCGGGTCACCGTGGAAGCGGACTCCCCCGGGCCGCCGCCGCGCCGTGGGCGCCGGCGGCGGAGCGGCCGCTCACACGTAGGTGTATCCGCCGGCGACAGTGACGCTGCCGGCCAGAGTGGTGACGACGACGGGGACGTTGCCCAGCGGTCCGGCCGGGGTGAAGCCGACCAGCGCCGTACCCGACGCATTGACCGAAATCCCCGTCGCCGCAACCCCGTTGAACGTCACCGACGCCCCACTCAGATTGCTGCCCGTGAGCACGAACGCCGTACCCCCCGCGGTGCCGCCCGACGACGGCACCAGCGAGGACACCACCGGCAGCGGCGGCGCCGTGTAGGTGAACCCGCCGGCGACGGTGGCGGTGCCCGTCGGCGTGGTGACCACGACCGGGACGGTGCCGACCGGTCCGGCCGGGGTGAAGCCGACCAGCGCCGTACCCGACGCATTGACCGAAACCCCGGTCGCCGCAACCCCGTTGAACGTCACCGACGCCCCGGTCAGGCTGCTGCCGATGAGCACGAACGCCGTACCACCCGTGGCGCTGCCCGACGACGGCACCAGCGAGAGGACCACGGGCGGTGGCGCCGTGTAGGTGAAGCCGCCGGCGACGGTGGTGCTGCCGGCCGGGGTGGTGACCACGACCGGGACGTTGCCGGCGGGGCCGGGCGGCGTGGTGCCGGTGAGCACCGTGCCCGAGGCGTTGATGGACACCCCGAGGGCCGGGGCGCCGTTGAAGGTGACCGTGCCGCCGGTGAGGTTGGTGCCGACGATGGCGAAGGCGGTGCCGCCGGTGGTGGGCCCGCTACTGGGGACGAGCGTGGTGACCGTCGGGCCGGTCGGTGTCGTCACGGTGTACGTGTAGCTCACCGCGTTGCTGTTGCCCCGCGGTGTGGTGGCGATGACCTGGACGGTGCCCGCGGCGTGCGGCGGTGCGAGGACGGTGACCGAGTTGCCGGAGGGGTCCTGGCTGACGAGGGTCGCGGGGACGCCGCCGAAGGTGACCTGGTTCGTGCCCAGCAGTCCCGATCCGGTGAGCAGGACCGTGTTTCCTCCGGTGGTCGGACCCGAGGCCGGAATGGCATCGTAGATTCTCGGATATCTGGGCCAGCCTCCACCGCCTCCGTCCCCGCCCGGCCAGTCGCCCGGGGCCTGCGGACTTACGTACTGCTGTATGACGTCGGACATGACTTCTCCCTGGGCCGCCGCCGCTCCACCGCCCGTTCACGAGTCCATTCGTGAACGGGCCCTCGTGGAACGGAGGTTGCCGCGTCGAATGTCGGGTGCCTGCGACGGTATGGTTCCCGACCGGCCGGAAGAAGGCTTGTACGTGACAGCAATGGTGCGTTCGGCCCTCAAAATGACAATACGTAGATGAGCGTTACCCCCGCGTCATGGACCGGCGTGCGCCGTTATTCCACGGCCCCGATTTCCGCGCCGTGGGAGTGGGCTCCGGGCGTACGGGGAGAAAGTGGCGCCACTGTCGCCGCGCGCGCAGGGCTGACGTGTATGGGCCCGGGGGCGAATATCCCTCGCCCCCGGGCCCGTTCCGCTCCTCGTCCCCCGGCTGGCGGGGGACGACCGGTTACAGGTGGTAGATGGTGGCCGCCCAGTTCGCCTTCCAGTTTCCGTCGCCGAATTGGAGGTTGACGGAACACCGGCCGGTGTTGCCGTCACAGTTCAGGCTGTGCGCCGGGACGGGAGCCGCCAGCCGTGCGTTGTCGGCGGACCGGAATGCCTGGTGGAAGATGGTGGCGGACCAGCTCGCCCGCCAGTAGCCGTCACCGAAGTGCAAATTGGCGACGCACTTTCCGGTGTCGCCGTCACAGTTGAGGGCGGTCACCGGAACCGGCGCGCGGGAGGCGGACCGCGGTCCCTGGTGGAAGATGTTCGCGCCCCAGCTGGCCTTCCAGTTGTCGTCACCGAAGCGGAGGTTGGCCGTGCACTGATGGGTGTCGCCATCGCAGTTGAGCGCCGTCACCGGAACCGGTGCGGCGGTCGCCGGGCCGGCCAGTCCGATGCCCAGTGCCGCGAGAGCGGCGCAGAGGCCGACGAGGGTGCGTCGCATAGCCATGTCCTTCCGTTGTGGGCGCGCAGCGCGCCCGACCACGAAGAAGGATCTGCCGAATTCCGCCTTTCCGCGCCGCGCACAACGGCCTTCAACAGAAGGTGTGAAAGCCCGTACCCGCGCCCGAACCACTGGCTGTACTGCCTCGCTGCACGGGTCGCGAACCGCGCAAATGTTGTGAATGCGGGGGCGCACAAGGGGCGCATTCACGGTCTCCCGGGGCTTTCGGTGTCCCATTGTCCGGGCACATACGGCCCCCTTCGGCTGCCTCCGCGGACCGGCGCTTCCGTATATACCCGCTGCGGGTGTGCAGGGCGCCGTTCCAACGGGTAGGTACTCGGATTTCGCGTGCGGCCCGGGAGCACGACAGGGCGGGAATTTCTCTCCCGAGCGGATAACGGGCGGGGCTCACCGGTTCGGGTGAGCCTGTGCTCCGTTTGGCGTCGGCGCTTCTGCGGGGTGGCAGGTTCGGTGCTGGGCTGGCGGCACAAGCCGTACACCGGCCTGGTTTTGGTGTGCCCTTGTACTTCTTCCGTATCGACCTCCCCGCTGCGTGCCGGGAGCCGGTTTCGCCTGCGCGCGAAGGTGCCGGTGTCCCCGCGACAGCGCAGCTTCTCTAAGGAGAGACGTGACCACTACCTCGTTGCGCCCGACCGGCGCTCCGGAAATCGAGCAGCTTCCGGAACCGCCACTGCGCCGGTCCATGGAAATCCAGGGAAACATTCTTTCCGGTTTCAACAAGGACTATACGGCGTTCCGCTACGTACGCTTCCCCGACGGCGCGAGCGGCCGTGGCTGGCTGTCCGTCATGCTGAACACCGTCGCCGTGACCGCCACGGTCGAGGACTTCAATGAGGAGTTCTCCCTGTCCCGCCGGGCCTACGGACAGGACCCCTCCCTCACCGTGACCTGGGTCGGGGTGTCCCTGACGTTCCCGGGCCTGCTGAAGGTCGCCCGGGAACCCGAGCAGGTGCAGCGGGACCTTGCCCCCTTCGAGTCGTTCGTGAAGGGCGCGGCCGGACGGGCGGCGGACCTCGGCGACGACGGAACGAGCGCGC
The DNA here is from genome assembly GCF_043199295.1 of Streptomyces sp. NPDC048612. Taxonomy (NCBI): domain Bacteria; kingdom Bacillati; phylum Actinomycetota; class Actinomycetes; order Kitasatosporales; family Streptomycetaceae; genus Streptomyces; species Streptomyces sp. NPDC048612. The sequence continues at coordinate 556,952 of NZ_JBICVV010000001.1, read as the reverse complement.
CCGAGCACTGGCTCTTCGGCTCGGACCGGACCGATGTGCATGCCGTACTGACCGTCGCCGCGGACACCGAGGAGGCACTGAACGAGAAGCTGCGGAACATCGCCGCCGCGGATTCGGCGCACGGGGTGACCCTGGTCCACCAGGACGACGGCCGCACCCTGACCGGCGATCTGCGCGGACATGAGCACTTCGGCTACAAGGACGCCATTTCGCAGCCGGGGGTCAAGGACTTCCACCGCGAGGACCGGGAGAACCCCGGTTTCCGGGACAACCGCCCGGGGGCCGCCCTGGTCGAGCCCGGCGAGTTCGTCTTCGGTCACCGGAGTGAGAGCGGGGAGCCGCCCGAGGCTCCCCGGTGGCTGGACAACGGTTCCCTCCAGGTGGTGCGCCGGCTCGCGCAGGACGTGCCCGGCTGGAACGCGGCCGTGGAGCGTGCGGCGGGCACCTTCCGGCCGCACCCGATCTCCGCCGAGCTGCTGGGCGCGTGTCTGGTCGGCCGCAAGAAGGACGGGACGCCCCTCGCGCAGGGCGAGAACCCGGTGACCGGGGTCGGTCCGGAGCGCAACGACTTCACCTACGCGAACGACGGCAGGGGCGAACAGACCCCGTGCGCCGCGCATATCCGCAGGTCGCATCCGCGGCACTTCGAGCCCACCCAGCGGCACCGCGTCATGCGCCGCGGCATTCCGTACGGGCCCGCGTACACGGGCGGCAACGCGGACACCGACCGCGGCCTGATGTTCGTGTGCTACGGCACCTCCCTGGAGCGGCAGTTCGAGTTCCTTCAGCGGGCCTGGTCGAACAACCCCAACTTCCTGCCCGGGGAGAGCGGTGCGCCCAACGGCATCGACAAGGTGACCGGCACCATCCGGGAGGGCGGCTCCGGCAGCCCGGACGCCCAGATCGTGCTGGCCGACGGCGAGGAAGGCACCGTCTCGATGGACCGGTTCGTGCGGACCACCGGTGCGGTGTACGCGTTCACCCCCTCCATCAGCACCCTGCGGCGGCTCGCCGCGAACGAGTCCCTGCACGGAAAGGGCTGAACCGCCATGAACGACAGCCGTCCTGACCTCCGCGGTGAGCCCACCGGGGCCGAGCGCGCCGACGCCAAGACCTACCAGCAGCTCGCCCGGGAACTCCTGCTGGTCGGCCCCGAGCCGGCCAACGAGGACCTCAAGCTGCGCTACCTCGACGTACTGATCGACAAGGGGCTCGACCGCCCCGCCACCCCCAAGCGCATCCTGATCGTCGGAGCGGGGATCGCCGGTCTGGTCGCCGGTGACCTGCTGACCCGCGCCGGGCACGATGTGACGATCCTGGAGGCCAACGCCAACCGGGTCGGGGGCCGCATCAAGACCTTCCACACCAAGAAGGGCGAGCCGCCCCCCTTCACCGACCCCGCCCAGTACGCGGAAGCCGGGGCGATGCGGCTGCCCAGCTTCCACCCGCTGACCCTGGCACTGATCGACAAACTCGGGCTGAAGCGGCGGCTGTTCTTCAACGTCGACATCGACCCGTCGACCGGCAACCAGACCGCCCCCGTTCCGCAGGTGGTCTACAAGTCGTTCAAGGACGGCAGGATCTGGACGTACGGGGACCCCAGCCCCGAGTTCCGGGAGCCGGACAAGCGCAACCACACCTGGATTCGCACCAACCGCGCCCAGGTACGCCGCGCCCACTACGCCAAGGACCCGTCACAGATCAACGAGGGCTTCCACCTGACCGGCTGCGAGTCGCGGCTGACCGTGTCCGAGATGGTCAACCAGGCGCTGGAGCCGGTGCGCGACTACTACTCCGTGCTGCAGAGCGACGGGAAGCGCGTCAACAAGCCCTTCAAGGAGTGGCTGGACGGCTGGGCCGGGGTCATCCGTGACTTCGACGGCTTCTCCATGGGCCGCTTCCTGCGCGAGTACGCCGGGTTCAGCGACGAGGCCATCGAGGCGGTCGGCACGATCGAGAACATGACCTCGCGGCTGCACCTCGCCTTCTTCCACAGCTTCCTGGGCCGCAGCGACATCGACCCCACCGCCACCTACTGGGAGATCGAGGGCGGCAGCCGGAAGCTCCCGGAGGCGCTCGCCAAGGACCTGCGGGACCAGATCGTGATGGGCCAGCGGATGGTGCGGCTGGAGTACTACGACCCGGCCCGCGACGGCCACCACGGCGGACTCGCCGGACCGGCCGGCCCCGCCGTCGCCATCCAGACCGTGCCCGAGGGCGATCCGTACGGGGAGGTCGAGACCTGGACCGGGGACCTGGCGATCGTCACCATCCCGTTCTCCAGCCTGCGGTTCACCACCGTCACCCCGGCGTTCTCGTACAAGAAGCGGCGGGCCGTCATCGAGACGCACTACGACCAGGCCACCAAGGTGCTCCTGGAGTTCTCCCGCCGCTGGTGGGAGTTCACCGAGGAGGACTGGCAGCGGGAGCTCGACGCCATCGCGCCGGGTCTGTACGAGTACTACCAGGAGCGGGGCGAGGACGACGCCGAGGCCGCACTGGCCGTTCCGCAGCGCCTGCGGGACCTGCCCACGGGGCTGCTCGGCGCGCATCCGAGCGTGGACGAGAAGCGCATCAGCCCGCAGCAGGTGGAGTACTACCGCAACTCCCCGCTGCGCGGCGGTGTCCGGCCTGCCACCCATGCGTACGGCGGCGGTTCCACCACCGACAACCCCAACCGCTTCATGTACTACCCCTCGCACCCCGTCCCCGGCAGTGAGGGCGGTGTGGTGCTGGCGGGCTACTCCTGGTCGGACGACGCCGCGCGCTGGGACTCCTTCGAGGACGCCGAGCGCTACAGCTATGCCCTGCTCAACCTGCAGTCGGTGCACGGCCGCCGGATCGAGGTCTTCTACACCGGCGCCGGCCAGACCCAGAGCTGGCTGCGCGACCCGTACGCCTGCGGAGAGGCCGCGGTCTACACCCCGCACCAGATGACCAGCTTCCACCTCGATGTGGTGCGGCCCGAGGGGCCGGTGCACTTCGCCGGTGAGCATGTGTCGCTCAAACACGCCTGGATCGAGGGGGCGGTGGAGACGGCCGTACGCGCCGCCATCGCCGTCAACGAGGCTCCCCCGGCCGACGAGAGCGCCACCGGCGGGCGGGCCGCGACACCCCGCGAACGCCACACCCTCACCACCGGACCGTCGGACCAGCCGCGCGAGGGAGCACTGACCTCATGACCACATCGCAGACCTGCACCGTCGCCGAGTATCTGGCCCTGCGGCTGGAACAGCTCGGTATCACCCATCTGTTCGGCGTTCCGGGCGACCACCTGGGACCGTTTCTGTCGACCCTGCACGAGAAGACCTCGGTGCGCTGGGTGGGCACCCCCACCGAGGGCGGCGCGGGGCAGGCCGCGGACGCCTATGCCCGGGTGAAGTCCGCCGACGCGGACATCGCGCTCGGCGAGCAGGGCGTCGGCGCCGTCGCCGTCACCTACAGCGTGGGCGCGTTCAACCTGCTCAACGCGATCGGCGGCGCCTTCGCCGAATATGTGCCGCTGATCGCGATCAACGCCGCACCGTCCTACGAGCAGTGGCTCAACCAGCAGGCGATCGGCCTGCTCACCTCGCACATGTCGCAGCGCCCGGAGAGCAACCTGGAGGTCTACCGCCAGGTGACCGTGGACGCCCAGGCGATCTCCAACCCGGGCCTGGCGCCCACCCAGATCGACAGCGCGATCACCGCGTGCCTCTCCCACCGGCGGCCGGTCTATCTGGAGGTCATGGACGACGTGTGGGGCGCGCGGTGCCCCGCACCGCAGGGCCGGCTGACCCGGCGCGAGCGGCCCGTCACCCCGAAGAAGCAGCTCCTGCTCGACCGCGCGGTCGCGGCGTGTGTGGAACTGGTCCGGCAGCACGGCAACCCGATCCTGTGGGCCGGCGAGGAGCTGGACCGCTTCCGGCTGTCCGACGAGTTCGAGAAGCTGGTGCGGGAGACCCGTATCCCGTTCTGCACCACGGTCGGCGCCAAGTCCGTGGTGTCCGAGTACACCCCGGGCTTCTCCGGTGTCTACAACGGCAAGGCCAGCCATCCGCACGTGGCCGAGGTCTTCGACAACGCGGGCTGCCGCATCGGGCTGGGCTCGTGGGCGACCTCGAAGAACCTCGGCGGGGAGCGGTCGATCGGTGACGACTGGGCGGTCGCCGCCCACGACGGGGTGCGGGTCGGCGCCTCGTACTTCCCCGACGTCCCGCTCTCCCGGTTCCTCCCCGCGCTGCGGGAGCGCCTGGTGGCCGAGTTCGGGGACGGTTCCTTCGCCGCGGACTACTTCACCCGCGCCTACGACGCGGGTCTCGCGGTCCCCGACAGTACCGCCGCCTTCCTGGCCTCCCAGAGCGGCGGCCCGTACCCGGAACACCTCACGTACGACAGCCTCTTCCGGCACCTCAACGCCTTCCTGGAAGCGCAGACGAGTGAGCCGCGGGGCGAGCGCGCAAACCCGTTCACCGTGGTGTGCGACGCCGCGTTCGCGCTGATCGGCTCGATGAACCTGCGGATGGCCGAGCGCGCCTCGTACGTGGCGCAGAACAGCTGGCTGTCCATCGGCTACTCGGTCGGCGCGGCCACCGGGGTGGAGCTCGGCCGGAGCCACCTGGGCAAGCGCCCGATGGTCTTCGTCGGCGACGGCTCCTTCCAGGAGACCTGCCAGGAGATGTCCACCCATGTGCGGCACGGTCTGCGCCCTGTGGTGTTCGTCCTGGACAACGAGGCGTTCTACGGCATCGAGCAGATGCTCGTCCAGCCCTGCTACTACCAGGACGGCACCCCGCGGTCCGACGGCGCCGACTTCTACAACGAGCTGCACCCCTGGCGGTACGAGAAGCTCGCGGACGTCTTCGGCTCCGCAAAGCACCCCATGCACGGCTTCGCGGTCCGCCGCCACGAGGACCTCACCGCCCTGCTCCAGCGCATCGCCGACCCCAGCGACGCGATCAACCAGGGCCCGGTCCTCGTACGGGTGCAACTGGACCGGCACGACTATCCCGAAGCCCTCAAGTACAAGATCGCCGAAAACTGCCCCCCGCCCGCCGGCGCGACACCGGAGGGGCGCCGGTGACCGGCGGCGCGTGGGCTTCCCTGTAGTTGGAGGGGGCGGGGCCCGGCCGGCAGTCAGCTGCCGCCCGGGCCCCGCCGCGCGACCGGCTCATCCTCGGGCGCCGCACGCCGGGCCGCCCACACCAGCAGCAGACAGGCGAGCAGGGCGAACACCGCATTGCTCAGCAGGTCTGCCCGCAGGGAGCCGCCGGACTCCGGGCGGGCCGGGAACGCCACCCACGCATAGGTGAGGACGGCGCCGGCGGCCAGCGCGAACCGGTGCCGGACACCCCAGCCCGCGCGACGGGACCAGCGGCTGACCCACCACACTCCCGCGGCCCAGCACAGGCACCACACCACGGCTCCGGCCCACTCGTACCAGTCGGCGGAGAGGAGGTTGAGCGGACCCCAGTACGCACTCGTCACCGCGAGGGCTGCCAGCCCCACCCGCCAGGCTGCCGGGGCGCGGCCGGGCAGCGGCCGGAGCCGGGCCGTGCGGATACCGAATGCCGCGACGATCAGCCCGACGATGACCACCGTGAGGCCGGCCAGCTGGGCCGGCGAAGCGAGGAAGTGCTCCGCCGCGTAGTTCCCCCGGAAGACCACCACCGCACCCGCCGCGTAGAGGCAGGCCACCACACCGAGGCCGACCCGGCCGAGCCACGGTTCGCTGCGCCGGGACCGGGACAGCGTCTCCACCAGAGCGATCGGCACACAGATGCTCCACACCGTGTGCAGCGCCAGCACGGACTGGGTCAGCTCGACGATCATGCCCAAGGACGGCAGATAGGAGGCACCGTGCAGCTGGTCGGCGCCCGCGTACGAGTCGTTCCACAGCAGCTGGTCGACGGGCCCTTCCTCGATCAGCGCGTAGGCCGCGGCCAACAGCACCATGGTCGGCCAGCCTCCGCCGCTGCGCCGCCCCAACTCCCGTACCAGCAGGGCCCCGCAGCCGTACAGCGGCGCGAGGAGCACCCCGAGCGGCAGTTCCGCGAGAGTGAGATTGCCCAGGAGGAACTCACCCACGAACGGAGCCAGCAGGAACAGGGCCAGCGGAGGCGCGAAGCGCTGCGATAACGGCATGGCGGCAACGGTACTGCCGGCGGGGCCGGTGTCAGGTGCCGTTGACGCCCAGCCGTGTGAAGTCGTAGCCGCCGTAGGCCGGGGCGACTTGGACATTGGTCAGCCGCGGGCCGCGCCAGCTGACGTACTTCTCGTAGACCAACGGCAGGTAGTAGGCGCCCTCGGCGACCTTGTGGTTGATCTCCGCGTAGGTCTCGCCGGCCTTGTCGGGGTCCCGTTCGGCGATGGCCTGGTCGAGGAGTTTGTCGAGGGCCGGGGAGTCGACCTCCGCGACGTTGTAGTTGCCGCTCGGCGGGCGCATCCGGCTGTCGACGAGCGGTGGCCAGAAGCCCTGCCCGGTGGGGAAGTCGGCACCCCAGCTCGCGAGGACGATGCCGTATCCCCGCTTCTTCACCTCGGACGGCGCCCCGACGATGGTGGGTGCCTCTTTCCCGTCGAACCGCTCGACCTCGGCCCTGATGCCGACCCTGGCCAGCGCGCTCCCGAGCGCTTCGGCGGTGTCGGTGTCCGCCGGCCGGTCGTCGCGCACCGCGATGGTCGTCGGGAAGCCGTTCGGCCGCCCGCACTTCTTCAGCTCCGCCCTGGCCCTGGTCAGGTCCGGCGCGCCCCCGTTCTGGAGGATGCCGTACGGGTCGAAGGCGGGGTCGGCGCCCCTGATGCCGGGCGGCAGCAGACTCGGCGCGAGGTCGCCGCCCGCGGCGGTGCCACCGAGCGCGGTCTGCAGGTTGCGGCGGTCGGCCGCGTAGACCACCGCCCTGCGGCAGGCGACGTTGTCCATCGGTTCGACGGTCTGTGGAAAGCCCACGTAGCGGACGAAGCCGGAGGGCGGGGAGTCCAGGTTCTTGCGGCGGTCACTGCCCGACAGCAGCCCGGCCCGGGAGAGCGGGCCCAGCTTCGTGGGAGCCAGCGCCAGGTCGTAGTCGCCCTTGGCGAGGGCGGCGTCCACGGCGTCCGGATTGTTCTCGACGGCGACCGTGATCTTGTCCGGGAGGGCCGTACGGACCGGGTCCGAGGCCTTCTTCCAGTGGGAGTTGCGCACCAGCTCCAGTGACTTGCCCGGCTGGTACGAGTGGAACCGGTACGGGCCGCTGGAGAACGGCTTGGCGCCGTATTTGGCCTTGGTGTCCTGGCTCTTCTTCACGGGCGAGGCGGCCGGCATGGCCAGCATCTGCTCGAAGTCGCCGTTGGGCCGGGGCAGTTCGAAGACGATGGTGTGGGAGTTGGGCGTCTTGATCGCCGGGGAGCCCGTCGCCGAGGTGTCCTTGTACGGGCCCCGGTAGGTCCTGTCCGGGTCGAGGACCTGCTGGAGGTAGGGCAGCCCGCCGGAGATGACCTCCGGCGCCCAGAGCCGTTCGATGCCGTACTTGACGTCCTGGGAGGTGACGGGCGAGCCGTCCTCCCAGGTGGCTCCTTCGCGCAGCGTGTAGGTGTAGGTCTTGCCATCGCCGCTCACCTCGGCCCTGTCGGTGGCCAGGTCCGGGGTGAGGTCGGTGCCCTTCGACCCGGGCTTGTAGGTGACCAGTTGACGTGTGTAGTAGCGGGCGAAGTTCGCCACGAAGGGGTAGGAGCTGCGCTGCGGGTTCCAGGAGTCGGCATCGGTGGTGCTGATGAATTTCAGGGTGCCGCCCCTGCCGTTCCCCGGCCTGAGGAGGTGGCCGACGGCGGCGTTATAGGTGGCTTTGGTGGTGGCGCCCCCCTTGGAAGGACCCTGGGCGTCCTCTCCATCGGCGCCGTTCCACAGCACGAGGGTCGTGGAGACTCCCGCGATCAGGGCTGCCGCCGACACCAGCGCAACGGCCCTGGTCCGGGCGGAGACCGGATTTCCGCGGCTGCCCTGCCCGTTGCCGTCGGTGCGGGAAACCTCCGGCGCCGTGAGCTGCCGGGGCGCGGCAGCGGTCCGCTGAAGCTCCTCGCCGCGCGCTTCCGGGGTGGGGGCCGAGGTGCGGTCGGGGGTGGGGGCCGGTTCGACGCTCGGCCGCTGCGGCTCGGGGACGGGCTGGGATACGGGATCGGGCCCGGGGACGGGAACGGCCTCGGTCCCGGGTGCTGCGTCCGGCCCGGGAACGGCTGCGGATTCCGGCGCGGGAACCGGCGGAGCAGGGGACGGCGCGGACGGCGGCTGCGGGCGCCGGCCCGGGTGGGCGGCGTTCCTGGCCAGGGCGATCAGGCCGCCCGTGTTGCGGTTGCGCTGCTGCGGCAGTGGTCGGGATTTGGCCGCCAGCGCGGTGTGGAGGTGCCGGTACAGGGTCTGCATGTCCAGCAGCGGCGGGCCGGCGACGATCCCCTCGGTGAGTACGGTGATCAGTTCGCCGGTGAACGCGGTGTATTCCTCGCCGGGCGGGGACAGCGCCTTGCGGGTCTTCGCGGCGGCCGCCATCAGGGAGGTGCCGTCGATCAGCGCATGGTCGGCCACCTGGGTGCTGCCTCCCATACCGCCCTCCAGGGCGCGCCCGCTGTAACAGCAGTCCAGGATCACCACCTTGTGCCGGGCGCCGACCTGCGGGTCCAGGATCGCGCGGCGCACCCACTCGAAGGGCAGCGCGCTGTACAGCCGCTCCTGGTCCGAGCCGGGCAGCGCCAGGTACAGCTCGTCGCTGAGCGGGTCGAGGAGTCCGTGCCCGGCGTAGTAGACGACCAGGGTGTCGGTGGCGCGCTGGGCGACGCCACTGAGGGTGTCGAGCACGTCCTGGGCGCTCGGCGGCTGGGACAGTGCGACACAGTGCTCCGGCGGCAGTCCCCACAGGTCCGGGTCGGTGAACACCCGGGTGAGCCCGGCGAGATTGCGCTCGACGGCGGGGAGCGCGGCCAGGTTCTCGTAGTCATGGACACCGATGAGCACGGCCTGGGAGGCGGCGGGGTCGGGGAGGATCGTCACCGCGCCCCCCGCTCCGGCCGGGCCCCGCGGGCTCGGTGTGCCGGACGCCGTAACCGGGCCCCCGAGGACCGGTCGTCACTCTCTCCCCCGGCACCCCCGCCGACGACGATGTCGACCTGCACCCTCGCCTGCCCCTCTCCCGAGCCTGACTCCTGGACTTGTTCCAGAGGTGCCGATCCTAGTGCCGCGTCGGACGACGTTCGCCCTGTGGGTGACGGCTCGCAGTCGCACTTCGGCGTTCGTTGAGGTTCGTCGGCGTTCGTTGAGGTTCGTCGGCGTTCGTTGTCGGTGGACTCATAGGTCTCCGGAGCCCCAACTTTGCGGGAGCCACCGACCGGTGCGTGCCGGACGCGCCGATCGGACCGGGGACGGTCCGGCGGGCCACCAGCGCCGCCGCCGTGTCCCATCAGGATGAGGGGGCGGGTGCCGGCAGCGCCCTCCGGCGTCCACAGCACACCGGAATGTCGTCGAGGGTGAAGAGCTTGCCGCGCCGGGGCAAGGGTGCGGTGAGGCGCCCGAAAACCGGTGGAACGGCGCCGCCGTGCGCCATTACCGTGCTGCCGAGCCAAGTCGTCAAGGCAAGGACGTGCCGTTGTACACCCTGTGAGTCCTCCCGAGTGCTGATCTGTCGCGCGTCGCGCCTGTGCGCCGCGCTGCCTTTTGCTGCGGACTTCTCACTGAAACCGGTGTACTTCTGTGCTCAACGACTGGGTGGTCATGCCCACCTGCCTGCCGACCGTTCTCCGCCGTTGCCCCGCGTGCACGTCCGACCGCTTCCGGGCGGACGGCAGATTCCGCGTCAACGCGCACCACAAACTCCTCGACGCCTGGCTCCTCGTGCTCTGCACCGCTTGCGGGGACACGGCAAAGCTCACGGTCCTGGAGCGGATGAACGTGCGCTCCATTCGGCCCGAGCTGCTGGACCGGATGCATGACAACGACCCCGGCCTGGCAGCCGAGTTGCTCCAGGACCCGGTCGTGCGGCGCCGCAATCGCATCGCCCTCGACTGGGACAACGCCTGGCGTCTCGACACCGGCGGACCGGATCACCTGGACCGCGGAGGGGGCCTCCCCTGCTCGGGCGAAGCCGAGAGCTTGGGGAAGACCGATGTCTCGGTTCGCTTCGCGGCGCGCATCCCGGTCCGGCCGGTGCGACTGATCGCTGAAGGGTGCGGTCTCTCCCGGGCCGAGGTCGGGAGACTGATCGCGGAGGGCGCTCTCGTCTCGGCCGTCAGGCTGGGCCGCAAGCTCTCCGGCGCCTTCACCTTCACGCTCAAGCGCTGAAGTACCTGGAGACCAGGGGCCTGTCCGGCGCGCTCCGCCGGACAGGCCCCCGAGGCGGCCCGTGGGCCGGTGTGGCTACGGAGCCATCTCGTACGCCCCGGACAGGTCCTCCACCCGCTGCCAGACGCGCTTCGAGCGGGCGTCGTCGATGACCGGGCGGCGGACCGCGCCCAGCGCCCAGCTCTGCTGGTCCGCGGTGGCGGAGTCCTTGCCGTGCAGTTCGACGGCGTGCGCGGAGAAGTCCCGGACCAGGACGGCGAACAGCTCGTCGAGCACGTCCGCGTCGAGGCCGGTCAGCTGCGCCTGCTCCAGGATCAGCTGGCCGTGGACGACGAGCGCGAACAGCTGGCCGATGGCGAGCAGCAGGTCGAGGTCCCGGCTCTGCTCCTTGTCGGGGGCGGCGGTGGTGACGAACTCGCAGAGGGCGTCGGCCTGTTCGCGGAAGCGGGCGACGTTCGGCACCTCGGCGAAGGCGTCGTAGGCGGTCCGCCAGTCGTGGAAGCGTACGGCGCCCAGACCGCGGGCCGGGCCCTGCTGGAAGAGGAACGCGTCGTCGGCCGCGTCGAGGCGGGTCGGCACGGGCGCGTACTCGGCCGGGTTCAGCAGGTGGTTTCCCATGAACTTGAGGATCAGGGCGAGGTTGACGTGGACCGTGCCCTCCAGCTTCGGCAGGCCGCGGATCTCGGTGGCGGCCTGGGCGAAGTAGGTGTCCTTCTCGAAGCCCTTGGCGGCGATCACGTCCCACATCAGGTCGATGACCTTCTCGCCCTCGGTGGTCACCTTCATCTTCGTCATCGGGTTGAAGAGGAGGTAACGGCGGTCGTCGGGACCGGCGGAGCGGAAGTAGTCGACGGCGCGGTCACTGAACAGCTTCATGCCGACGAGGCGGACGTAGGCATCGGTCAGCTCGCGGCGGACGTGCGGGAAGGCGGTGACCGGACGGCCGTAGAGGATGCGGTTCTGCGCATGGGTGACAGCCTCGTACATCGCGTGCTCGCAGATGCCGATGGCGCCGGTGCAGAGGTTGAACTTGCCGACGTTGACGGTGTTGAGGGCGGCGTCGAAGGCGGCGCGGCCGGTGTGCAGGATGTCGTCGGCGGAGACCGGGTAGTCCTCCAGGCGGAACTCGCTGACGTACTTCGAGGAGTCGACGACGTTCTTCACCAGGTGGTAGGCCGGGTGGCGGCTCTCGGCGGCGAAGAAGACATAGCCGTCCGGGCCCTCGACGTCGGTACGGCGGCCGAAGACGGAGACGAGTCCGGCGGCGTTGCCGTTGCCGATGTAGTACTTGGAGCCGGTGGCGCGGAAGCCGCCGTCACCGTCGGGCTCCAGGAGCATGTCGGTGGAGTAGATGTCGGCGCCGTGGTCCTTCTCGGAGAGGCCGAAGGCGAACACCTCGCCCTGGGAGAGGAGTTCGGCCGCGCGGGCGCGGACCGCGGTGTTGTCGCTCTGCCAGACCGGGCCGAGGCCGAGGATGGTGACCTGCCAGGCGTACCAGTAGTCGAGCCCGTAGAAGCCGAAGATCTCGTTGAGGGCGGCGATCCGGGCGGTGTCCCAGCGCTTGTCCTGGTTCCCGTCGGCGGCGGAGGCCGGGGTGAGGAAGGTCGCGAACAGCCCCTCCTTGGTGGAGAACTCCAGGAACTCCGCCAGCCAGGCGCGGGAGCGGTAGTCCTCGATCAGCTGGCGCTTGCCGCGCTCCTCGAACCAGTCGACGGTGGCGCGCAGCAGCCGGCGGGTCTCGGGGTCGAAGTGCGCGGGGTCGTAGGTGCGGGGGTTGAACAGCAGCGGGTCGGCCATGGAGGGTCGCCTTTCCGGTTCGGGTTGCGGGTGTGGTTGCGGATTACGGCTTACAGCGGGGAGAGCCCGGGGGCCGGGCGGGGCCTTCGCTCATCCGGCGCCGGTTCCGTGCCCGGGGCGGAGCCGGTGGAGGGTGGCGAGGACGTCGTCGAGCCAGGCCAGGGTCATGCGCTCGAAGGAGATGCCGCCGCGCAGGACGACATGCTGGAGTTCGCGGCCCGGGTCGGGCGTCGCGGGGGCCTCGGGGCCGGTGAAGTCGCGCCGTTCCCCCGCCAGATAGTGCGCGAGGCGGTCGGTGTGGATCTGGTGGTGCCGCTCGACCTCACGGATCAGCGCGGCGGGGTCGTCGAAGGCGGCACCGCGGATCTTCACGGCGAGGTCGTGCCGGACGCTCTCGGGTTCGATCGGCTCGTGCAGCCACGCGGAGAGCGCGGCGCGGCCGAGAGCGGCGACGGAGTACTCCTTCTTGTCCGGCCGGGCCTGCTGTGGCACCTCGCGGACATCGACCCAGCCGTCGCTCTCCATGCGCTTGAGGACGCGGTAGATCTGCTGGTGGGTGGCGGTCCAGAAGTGTCCAATGGACCGCTCGAAGCGCCGGGCCAGCTCATAGCCGGAGCCCGGCTTCTCCAGCAGGGAGACAAGGATCGCGTGGTCGAGCGCCATGCCCCCGATCCTTCTATGCAACTTGTTGCATAGACAAGAGGCCCCGGCGGGGTGAGACGCGGCTCACCCGGGCGGGGCGCGGCGGGGCAGGGCGTGTTGGTCCGTCGCGGGGCCGGGTCCTACTCCCCCACGGCCCCGTCGGCCAGCTCACGGGCGACGTCGAGGTGGCCTACGTGGCGGGCGTACTCCTGCAGCAGGTGGAAGAGAATCCAGATCAGGGTGGGACGGTCCTCGTCGGCCGGGACCTTTCCGCCCAGGGTGGCCGCCCGGTCCTCCAGGCGGGCCGCCGCGACAATGGCGCGGGACCGTGCGCACTGCTCCTGGAAGAACGTCTTGACGTCCTCGAAGGACTCTCCGGGGTCGACATGCCACACCCGGGAGCCGGCCGTGAACTCGGCCCACGGCTCTTCGACGGTCTCCCCGTGGAATCCCCATTGCAGCCACCGCAATTCCACACCGGCCAGATGCTTGAGCAGTCCGAGTGGTGACCAGCCGCTGGGCAGCCGACTGTTCCTCAGCTCCTCGTCGGACATTCCCGCCAACTTACGGAGCACGGTGTCCCGGTGGAAATCGAGATAGCCGGTCAGCAGGTCGTAAGGGCTGGTGAGAGTCACCGGAGGCTCTGCGGCAGGTTCGATTCTCTGGACCATGGCGGGGACCTTACCGGAGAGGCTGGGAGCCTCCCGTCCAGTGCACGGTCACCGTGGCGCCGGTGGCCTCCGCGGGGAAATAGCCCTTCCAGTTGATGCCCTTGGGCTTCACGTAGTCGCAGGGGTCCGGGGTGACCGAGGACTGCCAGCGATAACGTACGACCTCCTCCGCCGCCGGCAGCGGGGCGACTCCCGCAGTTCGAGGCGGTGCTGGAAGGCATCCAGATGCCCCGGCTCGGGCCGGGACGGCCGCGTACCCGGCCTCGCCAGGTGCGTGCCGACAAGGCGTACGCCTCTGCCAAGAACCGCGCCTACCTGCGCCGACGCGGGACCGATCCGCTGCAGCACATTCGAGTTCGGACAGCTCTGGGCAGCCGGACTCCCGTGCTCTCTCAGCCGGCGTGGAGGTTCCGAAAGCGATCGGGTTCCGCCGGGTCCCGATCAACGACTTGGACGGGTGTCCAAGCCCATTGCCAAACGCTGATGCCCGGCGTGCGGGAGAACCGGATCGGCCCGCGGGTGCCCTCGACCGCCACGCGCGGCCATGACTCGGCGATGGCCGCCCAGTTCGTGCCGTGGGAACGCAGCACCGCGGCGAGGACGGCGACGGTGTCCCAGCCCTCGAAGGCGACGAAGGAGGGCGCTTGGCCCAGCCGCTCGCGGAGCTCCTTCCCTACGCGTTCGCCGAGCGGACCGAGGCGCTCGGGCAGGTAGCGCAGGAACGGAATCCCCGCGCCGTCCTCACCCAGCACCGCGGCCCATTCGGCGAACTCCGGTTGTCCGGCCGGAGCGCCGATCAGGATCTCCGCTAGTCGCCGGTCGCCCCGGACGGCCCTGACGATCGGCGCCGCCGGCTCCGGATGACCGGCCAGCAGGAGGAGCGCCGTCGCGCCGTGCTCGACGAGCGCGTCGCACAGAGCCTCGGGGGTGAGCGCGTTCGCGTCGAGTTCGAGGACGGTGCCGCCGCGGGGAGCGAGGTGGTCCCGCAGGACGCGGGTCCCGGACGCCCAGTAGACGCTCGGCTGCGTCGCCACGGCGATCCGACGCCGGCCCGCGCCGAGGAGGAAGTCCGCGTAGATCCGCCAGCCGTGGGACTGGGCCGGGGCCAGGCGTGCGACCCACTCCGTCGGCTCCTCGGTGAGTGCGTCGAGCACCGCGGACGAGCAGAGGAACGGCACGCCGAGGGCATCGGCCCGGGCGGCGGCGGCGCGGGCGACCACACTGTGGTACTCGCCCACCACGGCAGTCACCCCCAGGCCGGCCAGTTCGTCGACGGCCGCGGCGGCCCGCTGCGGATCGGCCGCGGTGTCCCGGACCACCAGCTCCAGCGGTATGCCGTCGATCCCGCCGGCGTCGTTGACCTCACGAACGGCCAGGTCGAGTCCTGCGAGCAGGTGTCGGCCCGCCTCGACCCAGCCGGGCCGCGTCAGCGGGACGAGAGCGCCCAGGCGGACGGACGCCCCGTCTGTAGGCACCGCTTCGGACGGCGAGGGTGGTGTGTTCATCGGGTGGCGTCTCCCCCTGGGACGGAGCGGTCGTGGTCAGCCCGGATCGCGCGCCGGCCGCGGCCGGCTCTTCACGTGCAGCATGTCTCGCCGCGGCGGGCGTGCCCGGGTGATCATCCTGGTCATTGGACCCACCACCCTCGCCGATAGACAACCGATTATGTTCGCCCCCGCGTCCCGGGTGGCGCGTGCAACCATGGCGCAACCTCGCGGAGGGTTCACTGGAACGCCGCCGTGGCGACAGTCCGGTGGGCGCATTCCGGGCCGGGCACGGGCGGCCCGACCATCGGCCCGACCATCGGCCCGCGAACGTATACGGCATCCGTTTCCGCTGGTCAGGGGCGGAATGGTGAGGGAGAGGAAGCCACATATGTACCCACCGGGGAGCAGGAACCTGCCGGTCGGCCGCCGCGCGTGGAAGCCGGGCCGGCGCTGATGGGCGGCGGCGACGGGTGGGAGACGGCCGCGCCGGACACCGCGGCCCCGGAGGGCGTCGCGCGGATCGCGCTCACCGCGGCGGCGACCGAACTGCTGCGGCTGCTGCGGCAGCAGCACGGCCCGCTGATGTTCCACCAGTCCGGCGGCTGCTGCGACGGCAGCGCCCCCATGTGCTACCCGGCGGGGGAATTCCGTACGGGATCGTCGGATGCACTGCTGGCCCGGCTGGACGTGGCGGGCGTGCCGGAGTCGGTGGACTTCTGGATGTCGGCGGACCAGTTCGCGCGCTGGCAGCACACCCATCTGACGGTGGACGTCGTACCGGGGCGGGGCAGTGGGTTCTCGCTGGAGGCGCCGGAGGGGGTGCGCTTCCTGATCCGCTCGCGGCTGTTCACCGAGGAGGAGCGCGCGGCGCTCGACGGCTGACGAGGCCGGGGCGCGGCGGGGTCGTCAGCCCGGCGCACAGGTGAGGCCCCACACACGGGGGAGAGCGTGGGGCCTCACTTGTAGAAACGGGTGTACGGCGGTTCGGGTTCCCTCCGGGCCAGGATTCACCGAGAAATTCTTGTGCGAGGCGGAAATGACCGCGGTACGGCCTCCGCGGCGGGGCCCGGTCCGCGGCGTCCCTCAGGCCTCACCCTGCACCAGCCGTTCCAGCATCTCCTGGAAGTCGGCGTCGGCCACCACCCGCAGCCCGTCGCCGTCCCGCTCGCTCAGCGGGGTCATCACGCCCCGGCGCCACCAGAACACCCGGGGGCTGATGGCGCCCGCCGCGTCCTCGTGTCCGGCCGCCGCGAACTGCGCCATGGCCTGGAGCGCCGGGATGACCTGGGCGTCGTGGATGCGGTGGAACGCCAGCTGGTGCCGGAAGGGCAGGGCGACCAGCGCACCGTCCGGCGTCAGCCCGGTGCCCATGAGCCGCTGCACCAGCTCGTCCAGTACCAGCACCCGGCTCGCGGTGAAGAACGAGTCGCCGAGCAGCACCTCGAACGCCGAGCCGTCGCCGCGCCGCACCGTCTCGTGCCCCTCGACCGGCAGCGCCCGCAGATTGTTCATCGCCCGGATACGCAGCTCGGCCACGTCGCCGAGATCGGTCAGGGAGTCCTCGCTGAGCATCTGCACGGCCTCGGGCAGATCGAGGGCGAGCACTTCCCGCAGCTCCGGCGCCGGCGCCCGGCCGTAGCGGAAGGAGTCGGAGGCGGGCAGGGTCTCCTGGGCGACCACCCGGGGGTAGAGGCAGGCCCGGATCTCGTCCGCACTGAGGGTCTCCAGCGGCTGCG
The DNA here is from genome assembly GCF_043199295.1 of Streptomyces sp. NPDC048612. NCBI lineage: Bacteria > Bacillati > Actinomycetota > Actinomycetes > Kitasatosporales > Streptomycetaceae > Streptomyces > Streptomyces sp. NPDC048612. The sequence goes on along the minus strand of NZ_JBICVV010000001.1, from coordinate 540,337 downwards.
GGCCGTCCATCGTCCGGAGCACCTTGCCGACGTGATCCCGGATCAGCGCGGGCCAGCTGCGCTCCCCGCGCCGGTCGCGGTGGCACACCGCGGCGAGGTTGCCGAGGCCGAACTGCCGGCCCGCGGAGTCGGTGACCACGCCCGCGTACGCGGTGACTTCGAGTCCCTTCTCCGCGAAGGCCTGCCGGACCTGTGATCTGAAGACACCACCCTCACGCTCGGAGAAGAAGCTGAACTCCCCGTCACGTACCAGGTCGCGCGAATCCCGCTTCGGTCCTCGGCGGAACAGGCCCATCTCTTCCTCCCGGCAGCGGCCACGAACGACGGCCATGAATGGGCCGATCGTAACGGGTGCGTCGCCCGCCCCGGCGCCGTCCGTGCCGCCGCTCACGGAGGTGAACGGCGGCGGGGGACGAGGCGACGGGGACGGGAGCCGGACGGAGGGACGGACGGGGTGCGGGAGGGGTGCGGATGGGGGTGGAGGAGAGAGGGGTTCCGATGAGTCCGGTGGAGGGGCTATCCGCCGATGGTGACATCGATGCAGGCGTAGAAGGCGTTGGCGGTGTCGGCGACGTTCCAGACCGCGAGGATCTTCTGCTTGCCGGTGAGGCCGCCGAAGTTGACGGTGTGCGAGACCGTCTCCGGTGGCCGGGCACCGCCGTCGTTGAACTCGGCGACCTTCTTGCCGCCGGCGAAGTACTGCCAGGTGCTGGTCGCATGACGTGCGGTCAGCTTCCAGTTGAAGGTCTGGGAACTGCCGATCGGGGTGGCCTTCCAGCCCTTGCTGTCGTCGTCGAGCTCCGCGAACTGGCTGTTGCCGCCGCTACAGCTGGTCAGACCCTTGGGGCCCTCGACGCTCTGTGGCTCCCACTTGATCGCACCGCACTCGACGGTGCCCGCGGCGCACTGCGCCTGCCTGCTGGGCGGTGTGGACACATAGCCATGCGCGCTCGCCGGGCTGACCGGCAGGGTGACGACGAGCAGCGGGGCGATGCCCGCACCGAGGGCGAGGGCCAGCCTTCTTTTCGTGTGCATGTCAAACCTTTCGCGAGGGAGGCCGCCGCACGAGTTCAGGGGACCGACGCCCGCCGCGGCGCCGCATGTCCGCCCGGAGGAGGCCTCGTTGAGGGGGGGATGACGCGAAGGTGTACACCAATTGGTCTAGACTTTACTCCGTGGCCGCGTACGGTCAAGGCCTCCGGCATCACGCCGTGAAGAACGCCACCCCTTACGACAGGGCGTCACCTCCGGTCGACCTGCCGAAGTCAACTCGGCCTGTTTGCAAGGTGGTTGATGCTGAGTCAGGACGGCGCGCTGGAGGCCCGTACGACCAGGTGCGGTGCGAGACGGACCGTGCGCCGCGGCCCGGACGCTCCGGCGGACGGCCGGTGGCTCAGCAGGCGGGCGGCCTCGGCGGCCAGTTCGGCGACCGGCTGGCGGACGGTGGTCAGCGCCGGGTCGGCGAGGCCGGCGAGCGGGATGTCGTCGAAGCCGGTGACGGCGATCTCGCCCGGCACGTCCGCGCCGAGCTGCCGCAGCCGCTGCAGCGCGCCGGCGGCGATGAGGTCGTTGGCGCAGATCAGGGCGTCCGGCCGGGACGGTAGGACACGGTCGACGGCGGCGCGTCCCCACTCCACCGAGAAGTCGCCGAGCGCGACGCGCCCCGGCGCCGTGGGGTCCAGCACCGCGGCTCCCGCCTCGTACGCCGCGCGCCGCTCGACCGCCGCCGACGCGGTCCCGGCGGCCCCCACGAAACAGGGGCGGCGGCGGCCGGTGGCGGCCAGATGATCGAGCACCAGGGCCATACCCGCCGCGTTGTCGACGGCGACGGAGTCGGCGACGCCGGGGCCGCAGCCGCGGTCGAGCAGCACCAGCGGCACCCGGGCCGCCGCGCCCGCCACCGCCTCGCGACTGTGCCGCTCATCGACGGGTATCAGCAGCAGGGCGTCGACCTGCCGCCCGAGAAATGCGCCGATCCTGGCCGCCTCGGTCACCGGGTCGTCGTCGCAGTCGGCGAGCAGTACGGCCCGCCCCTCGGCGTGCAGGGCGTGCTCCAGCTCCCGGACGAGGGAGGGGAAGAACGGGTTGGTGATCTGCGGGAGGACGAGTCCGACGGTCCCGGTGGAGCGGCTGCGCAGGGCGCGGGCCACCTGGTTGGGCCGGTAGCCCAGGCGCTCGGCCGCCTCGCGTACGGTACGGGCGGTCTCGACGCCGACCGGGCGGGTGCCGGCCAGTACGCGGGAGACCGTGGCAATGGAACAGCCCGACGCCAGCGCGACGTCCTTCAACGTGACTTCGGCCACCGTCCCGCGGCTCCCTTCGCTCGGACCGCCCGAACCGGAGGGAGCATACGCCTCCGCACCCGCACGGCAAACGTTGTCCCGTGAGAGGTGGATCTCCCCCTCGTGAGGGCCTCGCTTCGTCCCGAAAGCGCCCGGTAGGGCAGAGATTGAACCGTTGACAACCGGCAGGTCCATGCGTCAAGTTTCCGGAGAACGTTTTCCCATGCTGCTCGCTCGTTGCTGACATCCCGCCCGGGCTCACCATGGGTGACCGCCGGGCGCGCGGTGCGCCGGAGCCCGTACCGGCCCGCACACCACCACCTCCGCACCACATTTCCGAGCAGCAGAGCAAAGGGGCTCTTCCGTTGGCCAGAAAGATCATCCTCGACTGCGACCCGGGGCATGACGACGCGATCGCCATGCTCCTGGCACATGGCAATCCCGATGTCGAGCTGGTCGCGGTGACGACCGTGGTCGGGAACCAGACGCTGGAGAAGGTGACCCGCAACGCCCTGTCCGTGGCGCGGATCGCCGGGATCACCGGGGTGCCCTTCGCCGCCGGCTGCCCGCGTCCGCTGGTCCGGGCCATCGAAACGGCGCCGGACATCCACGGTGAGACCGGCCTCGACGGCCCGGAGCTGCCCGAGCCGGACATCGAGCTGGACCGCCGGCACGCGGTGGACCTGATCATCGACACGGTGATGTCCCACGAGCCCGGCGAGATCACCCTCGTCCCGACCGCGGGCCTGACGAACATCGCGCTGGCCGTGCGCAAGGAACCGCGGATCGCCGAGCGCGTGCGTGAGGTCGTCCTGATGGGCGGCGGCTTCCACGAGGGCAACTGGAGCGCGGTCTCCGAGTTCAACATCATCATCGACCCCGAGGCCGCGCACATCGTCTTCAACGAGCGCTGGCCGGTCACCATGGTCGGCCTCGATCTGACGCACCAGGCGCTGGCGACCCCCGAGGTCGACGCGCGGATCGCCGCGGTCGGCACCCGCCCCGCCAGGTTCGTCGGTGAGCTGCTGGACTTCTTCCGCGAGGCCTACCGCGAGAACCAGGGCTTCGATCACCCGCCGGTGCACGACCCGTGCGCGGTCGCCTATGTCATCGACCCGGACGTCATGACCGTACGCAGGGCCCCGGTCGACATCGAGCTGCGCGGCGCGCTCACGCTCGGGATGACCGTCACGGACTTCCGTGCGCCCGCACCCGACGACTGCACCACCCAGGTCGCGGTCACGCTCGACCACGAACGGTTCTGGAACCTCGTCGTGGACGCGCTCGAACGGATCGGCGACATCGAGGCATGAGCACTCCCACCGAGACGAGCACCGCCACCGGGACGGGCACCGCCGAGGGGACCGGCGGCGGGTCCGGAGTCCGCACCAGCGTGCTGGTCGCCGCGCTGCTCGCGGCCTGCTTCGCCTTCCAGCTCAACGCCAGCATGCTCAGCCCGGCGCTGAAGAACATCGAGGACACCCTCGGCGCCAGTTCCGCGGAGATCGGCCTCACCCAGACCGCGTTCTTCACCTCGGCGGCGCTGTTCTCGCTCTTCCTGCCGCGGCTGGGCGATGTCATCGGGCGCCGCCGGGTGCTGGCCGGGATGCTCGGTCTGATGGTCGTCGGCTGCATCGTCGCCGCGCTGGCCACCAGCGTGCCGATGCTGTTCGCCGGCCGCGTCATCCAGGGCGTCTGCGGTCCGGTCGTCCCGCTGTGTCTGATCATGCTGCGGGTGCAGGTCCGGGAGCCGAAGCGGTACGGCACTTTGCTGGGCGTGATCACCGCCGTCAACGGCGGAATCGCCGGTGTCGACTCCCTCGCGGGCGGCTACCTGGCCGACCGGCACGGCTTCGCGTCGGTGTTCTGGGCGATGGCGGTCGTCGCCGCCCTGGCCACCGTCCTCGTCGCCACGCTGACCCCCGAGTCGAAGGCACCCACCGCGACCCGGATGGACTGGCCCGGAGTCGCGCTGCTGGTGGTCTCGGTCGGCTCGCTGCTGACCGCGCTCAACGAGGCGGGCAAGCTGGCCGCCGCCGACTGGCCGCTGATCGCCGTGCTGCTGGTGGTGGCCGGGGCCGCCTTCGCCCTGTTCTGGCGGACCGAGAACCGCAGCGGCCACCCGCTGGTCGCCACCCGGCACCTCAAGCAGCGGGCGACCTGGGCGACCCTGCTGACCACCGTGCTCACCATGACCGGCGTGTTCGCCGTCATGAACGGGCTGATCCCGGCCTTCGCGCAGGACGCCCAGGCCGGACTGGGGATGAGCGCCGAACAGTCCGCGTGGTGGACGCTGTCGCCGTACGCGCTCGCCGGACTGGCCATGGGCCCGCTGGCCGGCCGCCTCGCCGCGACCTTCGGCTACGGCCGGGTCCTGCGGTTCGGCCTGGTGGGGTCGGTGGCGACGGTCGCCCTGATGCTGGTCACGATGCACAGCCAGTCGCAGGTCCTGCTGCTGGCGACGTCCGTCCTGGTGGGCATCGCCTACGCGGGCGTGGCGAACATCGTCCTCAACGGACTGGGCATCGTCCTCTCCCCCAGCGACAACCCGGGCTTCCTGCCCGGTCTGAACGCGGGTGCCTTCAACCTCGGCGCGGGACTGAGCTTCGCGCTCCTGTACGCGGTGAAGACGGCCGCGTCACCGGCGGACCCGTCGTCGTCCGGCGGCTACACCGCCGGCATGATCGCGGGCGTGGCCATCCTGGCCGCGGCCATCGCGACGTCCTTCCTGATACCGAAGCCGGTGGCGGCCGAAGCGCAGAGCTGAGACGCCGACCGCACTCCACGGGACCGCCCGCCGACCGGACTTGCCGGGCGGCGGGCGGTCCCGTTGCCGTGGCCCCCGTTGCCGTGGCCCCCGTCCCCGCGTCAGTGGTGTCCGTGCACGGTGTCCGATGCCCCGCCGAAGAGCCGGGCCAGTGCCCGGAACGGCAAGGTGACGACGGTGGCGACGGCGCCGCCGATCGACCTGAGAACGTCCGCGATCGCCTTCAGCATGAGTGAACCTCCGTCATGGCCGCCCGGCACCACACCTGTTGTGCGGCCGTCGGCCGGGTCGAGGGGCGGGAGGGTCTGCCGGGGCGGCAGTCACCCGGTCTTCTCCTCCGTCCGGCGCAGGAGGGCGCCGAGCCCGCCGGACGGTGCCCGTTCCGGGTCACGGACCACCACGATGTCGGCGCCGCTGGCGACCGCCGACCGCACCAGTGCGTCGTCCGCCCGCGCGGCGGCCGGACGCGTCTCACCCAGAGACGGCAACTCCGTTCCCCGTACGCCGAGTTGATCGGCGTCGGAGCCCACCCAGACGGGCCGGGCGATGTCCGAGCCGTGCGGGCTGATCAGCAGGGTGTCGATCCGGTGCTCCCGGGCCGCCTCGACCAGGGCGGGGATGCCGGCCGCGGCGTGCGGGGCGCCCTTCCCCGGCCCGGCGGTGCGGAAGCGGTCCGCGACCTGCGCGATGTGCTCCCGTTCCTGCACCGCCCTGACCTGGGCGATGTCCCGGTCCACCAGCGTACTCTCGGCACCGGGCGCCCGCCCGCCGTGCTCGCTCTCGCAGGTGAGCGCGCGCAACGGTTCGGGCAGCTTGCCGTGCACCAGGTGGCGTTCGCGGGCGTCGCCGATCAGGACGATGGCCCCGGCGGCGCACTCCTCGAACGCCGCGCGCACCGCGTCGGCGATCTCCTGCGCGTTGTGCTCCCAGGTGTTCTCCGCCTTCGCGCGGAAGTGCCCTTCGGACCAGTCGCCCGAAGCGGTGCGGTGCAGGGGCCAGTCGGCGCCGCTGACCTGGCCGGCGGCGTCCTCGGTGCCGCGTGCCCCGAGGACGGAGAAGTCCGCCCCCGACCGGTCCAGGCGGACCACGAGACAGACCGGGTCGTCGCCCACGGCCGCCAGGAAGGGCGTGACACGTGGCACCGGTCCCCACGCCGCGAAGGGGGTTGCCGGGGGCCCGGGGAGCGGGGTGTCGAGCACGATCTCGCCGTGGGCGGCGAACAGCGCCCGCCCGGAGTGCTCGCCGGGTTCGCCTTCGTGTCGGGTGAGCAGTGCTTCGTGCACCGCCCCGCAGGTGGCCTCGTCCGCGCCGAGCGCGAACAACTGCGCCGTGGTGGCACCGGCCGTCAACTCCTGCTCTTTCGCGGCGTCCTCGGTGCTGTGCGAGACATCGGCATAGACGGATGCCCAGGGGCCCGGCCGGTCGATGACCGGTTTCAGGAGCGAGAGTCGCATGGCGCTGCCTCCTTGGCTTCCTCGGATTCCGTGAATTCTCCTGTGGTGCGAGGGGCCTTCATCGGTATGCGGTGGGCTGCCTTACGAATTCCCGTTCCCGAAAGGCGTATGCATCGAGGGCATATGCATCTGGTGTCACGTTGCGTGCCTGTCCGCGCGATTTCCGTGTGCGGGGTGGAAACGGCCGCGCCGGGTTGTTAGGGCTGGGGGAGCAGGGAAACTGGGAGTAACGCGACGGGTCCGCAGGACTCGTGGAGCCGGAGGCACCCATGGTCATGGAACACGGAACGGACAAGACCGGTCCCGCCCGGGACGACATGATGAAGAAGCAACTACGGGGGCAACTGACGGCGGAGCGCTCCCTGCGGACGGTCGAGGAGCATGAACTCCAGCCGGCGGGCGAGGACCAGCCGGTGGCGGCCTGGTCCCCCGAGAGCGACTTCCGGGGCGGCACACCGACCGGAATGACCGAGCGGGATGTCGGGCTGCGCTCCGAACTCGCCCAGCACCTCGGGCGGAGCCTGTACCCGGCCGACAGGAACGCGATCATCGAGACCCTGCGGCGCAACAACGCGCCGGACCGGCTGGTCACGATGGCCGAGCGGCTGCCCGCGCACGAGCGGTTCGGCAATGTGCAGAGCATCGCCGAGGCCGTCGGGATCGCGACGGAGCACCGGCACGCCTGAGGCCGGGGCGGGTCCGCGCTTCCTGGCGGTGCCGGGAGCCACCGGGAGGCGGACAATTGACCGTAGACGCACCGGCCGCACCCGGCGGCCGGGCGGAGTGGACGGGTAGAAGGAGGGCGGCTATGTCCGACGACGCGATGGGCGACGAGGTCTACCAGCCGCCCAGATCCGACCCCCAGGACAACCCCAACGACCTCGACATGGAGGACGCGCTCGACGAGCCGGACCTCGACGCGACGCTGGACACCGGCTATTCGCCGCCCGAGCGGCCCTTCGTGGTGAACCACGAGGGGACCACCGCGCGGGAGCTGCACGACCGGGAGTCGCTGGAGCACCGGCTGTCGGTGGAGGTACCGGACGTCCGCGCGCCGGACGGCGACGGGATCGGCGATCTGCCGGACGGGGTCGGGGAGCCGACGGACCTCGAATGCGGTGAGGAACGGGCCGGCCGGCTCGTGGGCTCCGACGAGGGGTTCTGGCGCGGCGGCAGCAATGACATCGCCGCCCGCGACGTCGGGATCGACGGCGGCGCCGCGTCGGCGGAGGAGGCGGCGGTGCATATCGCCCGGGACAGCGCGGAGGACGGGGACCGGGAGGTCTGAGGGCTGTCCCGTCATACCGTCCCTGCGGCGCGCGAAATCGTGGTGTGGAGATTCCGGCCGCGGTTCCGGCGGTATTCCCAGGAGGCCGAACACCGTACTTCCAGTGCGGGGCGCCGAGCGGCGACCGGGCCTCGGCGGGCGGAAATCCCGCATGCCGGGGATAATCCCGGGACGACGTCGACACCGCATTCCGGGGGCCTTCATTCGGGCCCGTTGGATCAGCTCCCCGTGCCCTCCTCGGCGTGCCGCCAGGGGTCCGTCACGGTCAGAATGAGAAGGGGCCATGTGTACCCGGCCGCACACCGGTCAGCCGACTGGGCACCACGGTGTGCCCGCGCCGGCCGTCGGCGCACCGGACGGTGACCGCCGTCCGGCCCGGCGCTCTGGCACCGCCCTCGACCGCGGGAGTCCACGTGAAGCGACGTCGTCCTCGGATCGTGATCGTCGGAGCCGGCTTCGCCGGTTACGAATGTGCCCGTACGCTCTCCCGGCAGGCCAAGGGGGCCGCCGAGATCGTGCTGGTGAATCCGCATGACTACTTTCTGTATGTGCCGCTGCTGCCGGAAGTGGCGGCCGGGATTCTGGAACCCCGCCGGATCTCGGTATCGCTCACCGGGACCCTGCCGGGCGTCCGGCTCGTGCTCGGCGAGGTCCATGACGTGGACTTCGACGCCCGGCGGGTCGACTACACCGACCCCGAGGACCGGGCCGGCTCACTGACCTACGACCGGCTGGTGCTGACCGTCGGCAGCGTCAACAAACTCCTGCCCGTTCCGGGTGTCGCGGAGCATGCCCACGGCTTCCGCGGGATGCCCGAGGCGCTCTACCTCCGTGACCACCTCACCCGTCAGATCGAGCTGGCCGCCGCGGCCGAGGGCCCGGCCGAGCGGGCCGCCCGGACCACCTTCGTCGTCGTGGGCGCCGGCTACACCGGTACCGAAGTCACCGCCCAGGGCGTGCGGTTCACCGACTCCCTGGCCCGGCAGAACACCGCACTGCGGGACGCACCGCGCCCCCGCTGGCTGCTGCTGGACATCGCCGGCCGGCTGCTGCCCGAACTGGACGAGCGACTGTCGCGCACCGCGGAGCGGGTGCTGCGCGCCCGCGGCGTCGACGTCCGCACCCGTACCTCCGTCAAGGAAGCGACCCCGGACGGGGTGCTGCTGGACGACGGCGAGTTCGTCCACAGCCGCTCGCTGATCTGGTGTGTGGGCGTACGGCCCGATCCGCTGGTCAACTCGCTCGGGCTGCCCACGGACAAGGGGCGGCTGTGTGTCGACGCGTTCCTGGGGGTGCCCGGCCGGCCGGGGGTGTTCGCCTGCGGTGACGCTGCGGCCGTCCCCGACCTGACCCGTCCCGGCGAGACGACACCGATGACCGCCCAGCACGCCCAGCGTCAGGGCAAGGTCGTGGCCCACAATGTGGCGGCGTCCTGCGGGCAGGGCACCCCGCGCGTCTACGAGCATCGTGACCTGGGCTTCATGGTGGACCTGGGCGGAATCCAGGCCGCGGCGAACCCGCTGCACATCCCGCTGTCCGGCCCGCTCGCCGGAGTCATCACCCGCGGCTACCACCTCCTGGGGATGCCGGGCAACCGCGTCCGGGTGGCCGCCGACTGGCTCCTCGACGCGGTGCTGCCGCGGCAGGCCGTCCAGCTGGGCCTGGTCCGCTCCTGGTCGGTGCCGCTGGACACCGAAACCCCCGAAGTGGCCCGGGTGGGCTCGGGACCCGGCCGGACCTGAGCCCACGGCGCCCGGGCGGGCGACACGGAGCGTGGCGCACGGGCCCGCCGCGGAGGGCTCTGCTTGGCTTGCCGGAGCGGGAACCGTAAGGCACGTACGGGCGGTGCGACGCAGCGTCGGCCCAGGAGTCCGGAGGCGAGAGATGGAGCTGCCACAGGTCCGCCCGGCGGCCGCTGACGGGGTGCGCGCGCCCTCGGCGGACCGCACCGCACCCGGCGGGCCGCGGGCGTTCCCGGCGCTGCGGGTCGTCGCGCCCGAGATCGAGGGCCCCGAGGACGTGGTAGCCGATGCCGACGGCGTCCTCTTCGCGGGCGCCGCGGACGGCACGGTCTGGCGGCTGCGCCTCTCGGCGACGGGCGCCGTGGACCGGGCGGCGGCCGTGGCGCACACCGGTGGCAGACCGCTCGGGCTGCACCTCCTCCCCGGCGGTGAGCTGCTGGTCTGCGACGCCCCACGCGGTCTGCTGCGCATCGACCCGCGGCAGGGGACCGTGCGGGTGCTCGCCGACGAGGTGGCGGGCGCGCCCCTGCGGTTCTGCAGCAATGTGACCGCGGCGGCGGACGGCACGGTCTACTTCACCGTCTCCAGCCGCCGCTACGGCCTCGACACCTGGCTGGGTGACTTCCTGGAGCACACCGGAACCGGGCAGCTGCTGCGGCTGCGGCCCGGCGGCAGGCCCGAAGTCCTGCTGGAGGGGCTGCAGTTCGCCAATGGCGTGGCGCTGGCCCCGGACGAGTCCTTCCTGGCCGTGGCCGAGACCGGGGCCCGCCGCCTCCTGCGCTACCGGCTCACCGGCCCCGGTGCCGGGACAGCCGGCACCCTGGCCCGCGAGCTGCCCGGCTACCCCGACAACATCTCCCTCGCCCCCGACGGGGACTTCTGGGTCGCGCTGGCACGGCCCCCGGCGGCCGGTGTGACCCTGCTGCACGGCATGCCGCGCACGGTACGGCGGACGGCCTGGGAGGTCGCGAAGCGGCTGCGGCTCTCCCTGCCGCCGCATCCGACGGTGCGGGTGCTGGCGGTCGGCCCCGACGGCCGTACGGCCCGCGATCTGCGCGCCGTGCGGTCTCCGTACCGGATGGTCACCAGTGTCTGCCGCACGGGGAGTCTGCTGGCCATGGGCAGTGTCGCGGAACGCGGTATCGCCGTGTGCGCGCTTCCCGGCGCGGACAGCGACACCGACGGGCCGGCCCCCGCACGCTGACCGTCGGCGCGCGGCGCCCGCCGTCCCCGCCGTGCCGCTACACCACCCGTTCCGGTTCGGCTTCGTCCTCCTCGGGGAGCCGTACATCGCTGACCGCGACGTTGACTTCCACGACTTCGAGACCGGTCATCCGCTCCACCGCGGAGATCACGTTCTCCCGTACGGCCTGCCCCACTTCGGGGATGACCTCGCCGTACTCGACGACGATGTCCAGGTCCACCGCCGCCTGTTTCTCGCCGACTTCGACCTTGACGCCGTGCGTGGTGGTGGTGCCTCCGCCGGGTACGCGTTTGCGCAGCGCTCCCACCGACCGCGAGAGCCCGCTGCCCAGGGCATGAACTCCTGTCACGTCACCGGCCGCCAGAAAGGCGATCTTCGCGACCACACCGTCGGCGATGGTCGTCCGGCCCAGGTCCCCGGTGTTCCGCGACCCGCGCTCTGCGAACTCGGTCATTGCGCATCACCCCAGTGCTCCGTCGAGGGGAAGTCTTCGGCCCTCTCTTCACGCTATGGCCGTACGGGTGACGCTGCCTCCCGAACCGGACCGCGGCGGCCGCGGGGGCCGCGGTCCGGCCGCCCGCCGGGCATCCGCCCGCTTTGCCGGTACGGCAACGAACCTTGCCCTTTTCGGTGTATCCGGCGGAACATCCCGGCACAGGCGGTACGGCACCGAGAACGGCGGCACCGCCGCGCCCGAGGAACACGGACCGAGGAGGACCCCCATGCCCCATGACGCCACCGTCCCGGACGCGGAATTCTGGGACGCCCGCTACGCGCAGAGCGACCGGGTCTGGAGCGGCCGCCCCAACTCCGCCCTGGTCCGGGAGGCCGGCGACCTCGCGCCGGGCAGGGCCCTGGACCTGGGGTGCGGGGAGGGCGCGGATGCGATCTGGCTGGCCGGGCAGGGGTGGGAGGTCACCGCCGTCGACATCTCCGCCATCGCCCTCGGCCGGGCGTCCGCGCACGCGGCGGCGAGTGGGGCCGCCGACCGCATCAACTGGCAGCGGCACGACCTCGGCAGGTCGTTCCCCGCCGGCACTTTCGCTCTCGTCACGGCCCAGTTCCTGCATTCCCCCGGCGCCACCATGCCGCGTGCGGACATCCTGCGGCGGGCCGCTGCCGCCGTCGCGCCCGGCGGGGTGCTGCTCATCGTCGGACACGCGGGAACGCCCGCCTGGGAGCCCGGCTCCGGGGCGGCGCTGCCCACTCCGGAGGAGGTCGTCGCGGCCCTCGCGCTCCCGGACGGGGAGTGGGACCTGCTGCGCTGCGAGGAGCACCCGAGCTTCCGGACCGGCCACGACGGGACGCCGGACCCGCGCACCGACAACACCGTGAAACTGCGCCGCCGGACCGCCTGACACCTGCCGCGCCGGCCCCGGCGTACGGCCCCATCCCTCCGGAACACGCCAACTCCCGTTCACCAGAGGGATGTTGGTCACTGTCAGGGGCTGTGGCTCACGGTATGGTCTGCCCCCATCGCGTCCCGGGCCTGCGGGAACCGGGGGTCGCGGGGGCTCGCGGCCGCCAAGGACATCTGTCAAAAGGGTGCCGCTCCCGGTGGCAGATCCGTATCGTCTGCACGCGCCGGAGCCTTCTCGCCCCTGGGGTCTCCTCACGAGATCTCCCCCGGGCGCCCGTGCCGCCGACGGCAGTGCCAGCAGCCAGCTAGGGAGCAGTGGTGACACCCCTGATCGTACCCGTCATGATCACATTCGGGATATTCCTGCTCGCCATGGTGACCGTGGGCATCTGGACGTATCAGGACACCGTGACGTTCTCCGATTTCGCCCTGGGCGGGCGCCGGTTGAGCGCACCGCTGGCGGCGCTGTCGGCGGGCGCCAGTGACATGTCCGGCTGGCTGTTCCTGGGATTTCCCGGCGCCGTGTACGCGGCCGGGATCGGCGCCTCGTGGATCGCCGTCGGGCTGGCCGTCGGCACCTATCTCAACTGGCTGCTGGTCGCGCCGCGGCTGCGGACGTACACCGAGCACGCGGGCGACGCCAAGACGCTCTCGGCGTATCTGGAGGAGCGGTTCGAGGACGGCAGCAGAACGCTGCGGCTGGTCTCGGCGACCGTCACCGTGGTCTTCTTCACCGTCTATGTGGCGAGCGGACTGCTGGCCGGGGGTGTGCTGTTCGAGGGGATCTTCGGCGGCGGCTTCGAGTTCGCGCTCACCGTCTTCGCGGTGGTCATCGTCTTCTACACGGTGCTCGGCGGCTTCCGTGCGGTGAGTGTGACGCACTCGATCCAGGCGACGGTGATGTTCTGCGCGGCGGTGGCACTGCCGGCCATCGGCATCGGGATGCTCGGCGGCTTCGGGGCGCTGCACGAGGTGCTCACCCGTAAGACCCCGGCGCTGTTGGACATGGGGGCGGAGGCCGGCTTCGACGGCAGCCGGTGGACGTCCGGCGGCCCGCTCGGCGCGGTGGCGGTCATCTCTCTGCTCGCCTGGGGGCTGGGCTACTTCGGCCAGCCGCACATCCTGGCCCGCTTCATGAGCATCCGCAGCACCCGCGAGATCCCCCGGGCCCGCCGGATCGGCGTGAGCTGGGTGGTCGTCTGTCTGGCGGGCGCCTCCCTCGTGGGGCTGGTGGGCATCGCGACGCTCGACCAGCCGCTGGACAACCCGGAGACCGTCTTCATCGCGCTCTGCGCCCAGTTGGTCAATCCCTGGGTCGCCGGCATCCTGCTGGTCGGTGTGCTGGCCGCGATCAAGTCCACCGCGGACAGCCAGCTGCTGGTCTCGGCGATGGCCCTCACCGAGGACTTCTACCGGGCGTTCGTGAAGCGGCAGGCCTCGGACGCGTCCATGGTGCTGGCGGCGCGCGCGACGGTGGTCGCGGTCGCCCTGGTGGCCTACGTCATCGCGCTCAGCGGCGGCGCCGTGCTCGACATCGTCGCGTACGCCTGGGCGGGCTTCGGTGCGGCCTTCGGGCCGGTGATCCTGCTGTCGCTCTACTGGCCGCGGATGACGCGGGCCGGGGCCATGGCAGGCATCGTGACGGGCGCGGCCACCGTCGTCCTGTGGAAGCACATCGACCCGCTCCTCGGGCCGCTGCAGTCCGGCATCTACGAGATGGTGCCGGGCGTCCTCGCGGCCACCGCGGCGGCGCTGCTCTTCGGCAAGTTCGTCGGCCGCCCGCCGCGCCGTACCTGGTCGGGCCCGATGGGGCGCAAGCACCCGGCCTCGGTGCCGGTCGGCTGAGTCCGGCACCGGCGCCACCGCGCGCGGCGGAGCGGCGACAGGCGTCTCGGGCCGGGCGAGTTGACGGACGGCGGCCGGGAGCCGCTGAACTGCCCTGTGTACGGCGGACTCCGACGGCGCGCCCCGCACAACTCGCGCTCCGGGCACGGCCGTTCCGTCCCCTCACGGGGGTAATCACCCCAAGAGCGCCACTCCGGTGCGTGTCGGACCCTGCACCACGCGTGAGCGAATCGTCCGAATGGCGGGCATCGACGTCGTACGCGCGACACGTCCCCGCACACTCGTCGGGCTCACCGAACGTCTCAAGCAATGAACAGGCACGACCATGAGTCGGACAAACACCCGGTCACCCCAGAACTCCCCGGAGGCCGGGCAGAACTCCGAGTCCGTGTTGTCACACGGCCTCAAGCAGCGCCATCTGTCGATGATCGCCCTCGGCGGCGTCATCGGCGCGGGGCTCTTCGTAGGCTCCGGCGTCGGTATCGCCGCGGCCGGACCGGCCATCGTCCTCCTCTTCATGGGTACCGGCGCGCTGGTCATGCTGATCATGCGGATGCTCGGCGAGATGTCCGCGGCCCGGCCCTCCACCGGCTCGTTCTCGGTGCACGCCGAAGAGGAGATCGGCTCCTGGGCCGGAGCCACCTCGGGCTGGATGTACTGGCTGATGCTCTGCGCCGGTGTGGCCGCCGAGGCCACCGCGGCGGGCACGATCATGCACCAGTGGGTGTCGTTCATCCCCGCCTACGGCTGGGTGGCGATCTTCATGGCGTTCTTCTGCGCCAGCAACCTGACCGCGGTCAAGAACTTCGGCGAGTTCGAGTTCTGGTTCTCCGCGATCAAGGTCGCCACGATCGTCGCCTTCCTGGTGCTGGGCGTGCTCGGCATCCTCGGGGTGTTCGGCGACGCGCCCGGCACCGGCAACCTCACCGGTCACGGCGGCTTCTTCCCGACCGGTGCCGCCGGGCTCGCCGCCGGGCTGCTGACCACCATCTCCGGGTTCGCCGGACTGGAGACCGTCACCATCGCGGCGGCGGAGTCGGACAACCCCGGCCGGAACGTGGCCCGTGCCGTCCGCACCGCCGTCTGGCGCATCGCGGTGTTCTACATCGGCTCCATGGCCGTGGTCGTCACCCTGGTGCCGTGGAACAACCCGAAGGTCGCCACGGACGGCCCGTACGTCACCGTGCTCGACACGCTCGGCATCCCGTCGGCCGGCACGATCATGCAGATCGTGGTGCTGGTGGCGCTGCTCTCCGCGATGAACGCCAACATCTACGGCTCGTCGCGCATGGCGTACTCCCTGGTCCACCGGGGCCAGGGCCCGCGCTTCCTGGCCAAGGTCACCCGGGGCGTGCCGATGGCGGCCGTGCTGGCGTCCTGTGTCTTCGGCTTCGCGGCCGTGGTCGCCGGGATCGTCTGGCCGACCACCGTGTTCGCCTGGCTGCTGAACATCGCCGGCTGCTCGGTGCTGGTCGTCTGGTCCATCGTCTGCCTCACCCAGCTGAAGATGCGCCGCCGTCTGGAGCGCGAGGCTCCCGAGCTGCTCTCGGTCCGGATGTGGGGCTTCCCCTATCTGACCTGGCTCACCTTCGCCGCCATCCTCGGTGTCTTCGCCGTCATGGCCGCGAGTGCGGACGGCCGGCAGCAGCTGGTCGGCACGGCCGTCGTGGTGGCGGCGCTGGCCGGGGCCGGCCACCTCAAGCAGCGCCGCGACCGGCGGGCCGCCGCCGTCACCGACTGAGCGCGGTACGGCGACCAGGAACGGTCAGTCGCCGCCGGGGCCGCGCCAGACATTGTCGAAGGCCGCCTTCTCGATGGCCCGGCGCTGCCGTTCGGCCTCCAGCTCCCTGACCGCGTCATGGACGGCGGCGAGCACGAGGGACACGGCCTCACCGGCCGCCTCCGGCTCGCCGCCGTTCTCCGTGCCGCCGTCGGTCCCCTCGACGGCGCCGTCGTCGGTCTCCCCCGTGCTGCCGTCGTCGGTCCCCTCCATCCCGGCGGCGGCCGCGAGGGCGGTCAGCACGGTCTCGTGCGCGGTCCAGCGCTCCGCCGCCCGGCGCCGGTCGGGGGAATCCGCCAGCACCGTCCGGTCGCTCCGGAAGGGCTGCCAGCGGTGGTGTTCCCGTGTGAGCTGCCCCTCGTCCTCGAACGCGGCCAGGTAGGCCGCCGCCAGGCCGTGCCCCCGGCGCCACAGCCAGTCGTCGACCGTCTCGTACGGCGCCTGCTGGACGAGCGACGACGCGGCCCGGTCCAACAGACGGTCCGGTATCGCCGGCCGGTAACCGGGCACGAGGCGCTCGCCGTCCAGCCGGACGGCCTCGGCGCCCAGCAGATCGATGAGCTCCGCTCCGGCGAGCGCCAGCGACAGGTCGCCACGCTCCAGCGGACGGCCGGACTCCCTGTCCATGGCGACGATCAGCAGATCCCGCGGTGTGGTCATGGAGGGCTCCCTGTCAGGGACATCTCGCGCATGCTCCTCGCTCGGGCGGGGCGCCCGGCCGGAGGGGCCGGGCCGGCGGGGTAGCGGTCACCGGTCCCATGGTCGCGCTTCCGGCGGCCGTCCGCCCGTCGACGGGCCCGTCCGCCTGCCGTCCCCGGGGAAGGCTGCCGGACCACATCCGCCGCCCCCACGAGCCCTGTCCTGAACTGTCCGAAATCCAGTAATGAATGACCAAACCGACTGCTAATGTCGCCAGTTCATCTACTTCGAGGACAGTGCATGACCGTTCCCCCTCCGCCCGACGGCCGGCAGCCCGGTGACCGGACACCGGACGAGCACAACCCGTGGAGCCCGCCGCCACCCGGAACGCCCCCTGCCGACCGCTGGGCGCCGTACCCGATGGCTCCCATACCCTCGCCGCAGCCCCGCAACGGCATGGGCCTCACCGCCCTGGTGCTCGGCATCGTCGGCATCGCCCTCGGCCTGCTCGTCATCCTGTTCTGGCTGTCCTGGCTGCCGGCCCTGCTGGCCATCGTCTTCGGCTCCGTCGGACTGAGCCACGCGCGCAAGGGGCGGGCGACGAACAAGGGGGTGGCACTGACCGGTGTGATCCTGGGCGGGGCCGGTCTGCTGGTCGCGGCCGGCGGCGCGGTCTTCACCATCACCGCGGTGACGAAGGTCGCCGACGCGGCACGCGCCGAGGTCGGCGAGGTGAAGGCCTCCGCATCGGCGTCGGAGAAGGCCCGGCACCTGTCCTTCGGCGAGTCCTACACCTTCGAGAACGGGCTGAAGGTCACGGTCACCACACCGAAGCCGTACACCCCGGACGACTTCGTCCTCGGTCACGCCAAGGGCAACAAGGCGGTCCAGGTGACGGTCAAGGTGGTCAACACCGGCGCCGAGCGGGTCAAGGTGGACACCGGGCTGCCCGAAGTCAGCGACGCCGACGGGGCCTCGGCGGAGCTGGTGATCGACGGCAGCGGACGGCAGAAGGTCATCACCGGCTACGTCCTCCCCGGCAGGGAGGCCGTCGGCAAGTACGCCTTCTCGCTGCCGCCCGACGCCGCCGACCGGGTCGAGGTCGAGTTCAGCCCCGACGCCATGGAGTGGCCGGACGCCTCCTGGAGCGGCCCCACCCGCTGACGGTGCGCCGCGAGGCGCCGAAGCGCACCGCTTCGGCGCCTCGCTCCACAGGCCCAGCACAGAGGCACAGAAGGCGAGTTGACGCTCCACCGGAGCCTCTCCACCTACGCCCCAGACACCTTCACCACCTGCTTGCCCACCACGCCGCCTCGCTCGAACGCCTGGTGCGCCGAGGCGATGTCGGCCAGCGGATACACGCTGTCGACGACCGGCCGCAGCCCGCCGGAGGTGACATAACCGGCGAGGTCACGCAGCATCGCGGCGTCGGGGTTGGAGCTCAGGGTGCGGATACGGCGGGCACCGTGCACGCTCGACGCGGCGATGGCGGCCACGGAGGAGGCCGACAGCGCGATGGTGGCCATCCGGCCGCCGCGGGTCAGGCGACGCCGGTAGCTGTGCAGTTCCCTGCCGACCGTATCCAGGATGACGTCGAACGGTCCGATCCGGTCCGGTGTGGTGGTGCCGTAGTCGAAGACCTCGTCGGCGCCCAGCTCACGCAGCGCCTCGGCATGGCGGCTACGAGACAGCGCGGTGACGTGCGCGCCCATCGCGTGCGCGAGCTGGACGGCGGCCGTGCCGACTCCGCCGGCGGCGCCCCGCACCAGGAGGCGTTCACCGCCGGCGAGGTGCAGTGTGTCCCGCAGCGCCGTCAGCGCGGTCGTTCCCGCGACGACCAGGGAGGCGGCCTCCACCGACGGGAGGCCTTCCGGCGCGGGCCCGATGCGGTCCGCGGGGACCACCACGTATTCGGCGGCGCCGGCGGCGGTGTACCGCTTGAGCGGCTGCACCGTGCCCCACACCCGGTCCCCCACCTGGTGACGGACACCGCCACCGGTCGCGGCGACGACTCCGGCGAAGTCCAGTCCCACGCCCAGCGGGAAGCGGCGTCCGGTCACGACCCGCAGCCCTCCGGCGCGCACGATGGTGTCGAGTCCGTTCACGCTCGACGCCTCGACCGACACCAGGACCTCCCCCGCCCCGGGGGCAGGTCGGTCGACGTCGTTGATCCGCAGGGCCTCCGGAGCGCCGTAGCGGGTGATCTGAGCGGCCTTCATGTCGTGTTCCTCTCGGTAGTTGCTGGTGGGGACGGTGGAGGTGGCGGGGGCACCTCGGGTGCTCGGGTCAGGGGAGGAGGGCGACCTTGCCCGACTGCGGCGGCGGCCCCCTCACCGGCCGCGTCGACGACACCGGCCACATCCCGGCCCGGGACCATCGGGCAGATGAATCATCCAGTGCGTGTGATTTCTTTGTATCACACGCACTGGATGATTTGAGATATGGCTTGAATCACACGATCCGTATGATTCATGGGTAAGATCGGTTCTATGCCGCAGCCCCTCCACCGCCGCCCGCCCACCCAGAGCAACCCCCGCGTCCAGCGCACCCGCCAGCGCGTCCTGACCGTGGCGCGCGAACTGCTGCCCGAGGTCGGACCGACCGGGCTCACCTACGCGCTGCTGGCCGAGCGCGCCGAGGTCACCCGCCAGACCCTCTACCGCCACTGGCCCAACCGGGCCGCGCTGCTCTTCGACCTGATCCTGGAGGGCCCGGACCTCGGCAACTACCCCGAGCCGGGCAGCGATGTGCGTACCGTCGCCACCGCCTGGCTGAAGAGCCTGCGCGACGGGATCAGCCAGCCGGCCGTCCGCACCGCGGTGCTGGCCGTCACCGCCCAGGCCGACCACGACCCCGACAGCGCCCAGGCCCTGCTGCGCATCGGACAGGACCGCCTCGCGGCCCTGAACGCCCTGCTGGAGCCCTCCGGCATCCAGATCAACGGCGCCGAGTACACCCTGCTCTACGGACCGGTGCTCGCCCGGCTCTTCCTCGACCGCAGCCAGGTCACCGACGCCTTCATCGACACCACCGTCACCCAGTGGCTCAGCACCCTCGACGGCCTGCGGCAGCCATGAGCGGGAAGGGACAACTCGCCCTCACACAACGGGAGTTGTTCACCCGCCTGGCGGTCAGTACAGCTGACGCAGGTGATCGCGCAGCGTGCGGGCGATGTGGGCCATCAGGGCTTCGGCGCCGGGCTGTGTGCTGGCGGGTACGAGTGACTCGGTGAGGACCGCGATGGCGAAGGCCTGGCCGTCGGCGTGCTCGACGACGCCGATCTCGTGGCGGAGGTTGAGCAGGGTGCCCGTCTTGGAGGACCAGGTGGTCGCGTCGGAGCTGAAGTCCGGGGCGAGCCGGTGCCGCAGCAGATTCTGGGCCATCAACCCGCGCACCCGCTCGGCCACATCGGGGTGGACCCGGGACGGGGTCCACAGAGCCTGCAGCAGGTCGGCATAGGCGCGTGCGCTGCCGGTATTGGCGCGGGAGGTGTCGAGCTGCGGCACCCGGTGCCCGCCGCCGCTGGTGCCGGCGTCGATGGCGAGGGCATGGGCGAGGTGTGCCTGAGCGGTGTCGAAGCGTTCCTGAGGGGTGTCGCTCAGCTCGCCGATGGTGTGCCGGACGGTGATACCGCCGATGCCGAGTTCACGGAGGAGGCCGGCGACCTCGGAGGGCGGGGTGAGGTCGAACAGGGTGTCGGCCGCCGTGCCGTCGCTCAGGCAGGTGCTCAGGTAGAGCAGGTCGTCGAGCGCGATCCGGGCGGGGTGGCGGAACCGGCTCAGTCCGGTGGGGCCGGGGGTGGTGATCCGGCCGGGCCGCACCTCCAGCATCATCGCGCCGTCGAGTTCGCCCCGCCGGATGCGCTCGGCGGTCGCGAGCGCGAGCGGAATCTTGACCAGGGAGGCGGCGGGCAGCTGGGTGTCCGGCTCGATCCCGATCTCTTCGCCGGTGTGCAGATCGCGCACGAACAGGCAGCCGTGCAGCCCGCCCTCGTCGAGTTGGCGGCGCATGTCGCGCAGCAGGGTCTCGGTGTTCACGATGCCTCTCCGCCCGTGGTGCCGGCCGTCTCGCCGTCCGCGCCGAGACAGTGGGCGAGAGCGTCGCCCAGGCGGGCCTGAATGTGCTGTGGGTTGCCGGCCGCGGCGGCGGTCAGGGTGAATCCGCGGCTGAGGGTGATCTCGCCGACCGGGCGCCAGCTGAGGCCGAGCTCCTCCGCCTGCGCGGGTGAGCAGAGCAACAGGTCGCCGGAGCACAGGACTTCGGCCGCCGCGGTGGGCAGGTCCGCGGCGACGGCGAGCTGTGCGGGCCGCAGGCCCACCGCGTCGCGCAGTCGCGTCAACGGGTCCCGGATGTGCGGCACATCGTCCTCCGGCTGTATCCAGACCCGGCGGACGAGGTCCGGCTCGGCACGGGAGATCCGGAGCGCTTCGAGATAGACCCGCTGCACCCCGGGCTCCCGGGCACCGGCCAGACCGAGCGGCACGGACCAGGTCGCCTCCCCCGGCGGTACGGCGAGCAGGCCGGCGCGCACCTGCTGGGAGTGGACGAGTTCCATCCGCTCCGCCGGCGCCGCGACACGGAGATCGAGCGTGACGCCCTGCCCGCGGGCCTCGGCGACGAGCCGGGCGAGAGCCGCCGTGGAGAAGATGCCGGGCACCGCGAGCCGCCACGGTCGGTGCCGGGCGGCCTCCGCCTCGTCGAGCAGCACATCGGCCGCCTGCACCAGCCTCCTGGCCATCGGCAGCATGTCCCGCCCGAAGGGCGTGAGGACGGCCCGCCGTGACGTGCGCTGGAACAGCTGCTCGCCGAAGCACTCCTCCAGCGCGGCCACGCGACGGCTGGCCACCGACTGCGACATCCGTGCGGCGGCCGCTCCGACGGTGAACGTGCCGCGTTCACTCACGCTGACAAACGCACGGCACGCTCCCACCAGGTCCACCCCTGCACCCTATGCGAGATCGGCATGAAAAGGCGCATGAGCGTATTGGATCGCATAGCCACCCCCGGGTGAGGGTGGCGGCACGGCCAGGCCCCTGGTGGGGCCGGTCACTCGATCCCCTGCGGGCCGGTGCCCCAGGGGCGACTCGGAGGTTGGACCATGCAGCTCACCCGTGCCCGCCGCGCCGTTCTCGGCGCGCTGACCGCGCTCACCCTCGTCCCGCTGACGGCATGCGGAGGCAGCAGCTCGGCGGCCGCGCCCTCCCCGGCCGCGAAAGCGGCCCGGCCCGCGGCGACGGCCCCCTCGTCCACCCGCGAGTTCCAGCAGCTGGAGCGCGCCTACGAGGCACGGCTGGGCATCTACGCCGTCGACACCGGCACCGGCCGCGAGGTGACCTACCACGCGGGCGAACGGTTCGCCTACGCCTCCACCTTCAAGGCGCTGGCCGCCGGCGCCGTCCTGCGGACGTACTCCAAGGACGGGCTGGACCGGGTGATCAAGTACGACAAGGACGACCTGGTCGAGTACTCCCCCGTGACCGAGAAGCATGTGAACACCGGAATGAGCCTGGGCGACCTGTGTGACGCCGCGGTCCGGTACAGCGACAACACGGCGGGCAATCTCCTCCTCCACGCCCTCGGCGGCCCCAAGGGCCTCAACGCCAAGCTCAAGAAGATGGGCGACGGCGTGACCCGGATGGAGCGCTACGAGACCGAGCTGAACGAATGGTCGCCGGGCGCCACGCGGGACACCAGCACCCCGCGTGCGCTGGCCAAGGACCTGCGCGCGTTCGTCCTCGGAGACGCCCTCGGCAAGGGCGAACGCGCACAGCTCACGAAGTGGCTGCGGAACAACACCACCGGCGGCGAACTCATCCGGGCCGGGATGCCCAAGGGCTGGGTGGTGGGCGACAAGACCGGCGCCGGCAGCACGTACGGAACCCGTAACGACATCGCCGTGGTGTGGCGCCCCGACGGCGCCCCCATCGTCATGGCGATCTTGTCGAACCGCACCGAGAAGGACGCCGACTACGACAACAAGCTGATCGCGAAGGCGGCGTCGGTGGTCGCGGGCACCCTGTCGTAGCGCGGGGCGCAACCCGCGCCGCCGCTTGCGAAGAGCATCACCCACGACGCCCCGGGGCGCGAGGGCCAACTCCCGGACGTGGCAACGGCTTTGACGTTGCGCCCGATGCCATCCACACCCCGGCGGGTGCCTTGCCGCCATGTTCCGGGGCGGCCCTGACGACCTGGAAAACACAGGTCGCGAGGCCTTCCCCGATCCCCCGTCACCCGATTCGGGCGATCCCCCGCGTCGCCCGAATCGGGCAGCCTGACCGGATGATCCGTTCCAGGGACGGTATCCGGAGTCATTCCGACTGCGCTGGCCCCCAACCGGTCAGCGCAGGAGTTACAGGATGTCCCCCCGCAGCGCATCGGTCAATGAAGATTTGCGGCGGCGCTCCCGCGTGCGCCTGCTCCAGCGGCACGGGCCGGCAGGGGCGTCGGGGTTGCCGTCAGGCGAGGGGCCTCGGGCGTCACCCACGTCCGGACGGTGATCCCACGCCGCCGTCAGACGCCGCTGATCGCCGCACCCCAGGGCCCGAAATCGGCCTTCTGGAGGGGTGGTTGAGCGAGCATCATGCGCGGATGCGTACGGGCGGAGCCGGCGCCCCGAGGGATCGCCGCTCGGGCCTGTCCCCCCGGTCCCGGTGGGCCTTTGACCGGGGCATCTCGTACCACCAGCCGTCCCACAGAGATCGGGGAGACAGGACCTAACGCTTGTTGTGACGTGGCGTCAGCAGACCGTCGTCGCGGGCGCCGGCGATCAGCCGCAGGGATCTCCGCCGGTTACGGCCGGTGGCAAGCATGACGGCCTGCACCGGATCGCGCCCCTCGCGCTGCGCCTCGCGGTAGGCGTCCGCGGCGATCTTGCGGCGCTCGCCGGTCCGCGTCCGGGCGAGGACGACGGACCGGGCCCGCGCCGCCGGAGTGGCGGGGGCGGGCGACGGGGACGGATCCGAGGCGTCGGGGCATGTCGAGGCCTTCTCGGCGTCCTGGTCGGCCCCCTGCCCGGGTGTCTGCTCGCGGGCCTCCCCGGAGTTCTGCTCGCGGGCCGGCTCCTCGGGCACGTCGGCGGATGGGTCGGCAGACGGGTCGGCGGGGTGGCTGAGTCCGGCCCCGGTTGCGGTCGGGCCCGGTGGTGCACCCTCCCCGTCGGCGACGCCCGTCACGGCCGCCGCACCCGTCCCCACCGGCTCCGCCTCCGTCGGCGCCTCCCCCCTCGCCCCCGCCCCAGGCGCACCCGTCTCCACTGCCTGCACCGCCTTCTCCACCTCGCCCGTCGCCCGCGTCTTGCCCGTCGCACACGTCGCGCGCTCCGCCGCTGCCCCCGCTCCGGTGGACGCCGGCTGCGGTTCCGGCCCGCGCTCCGGCACCAGGTCGCGCGCGGGCCGGGCGGGCCCCGTCGGCTCGTGCGGCGCCGCCGGCCGCGGGCCCCGGACCGGCTCGGGCGCCGCACCACAGACCGGCTCCGGCGGCGGCCCGGTCCGCGCTCCCCCGCCCCGTTCCGGCGCGAGGTCGGCCGGACCGGGCTGCCGGGGTGTGGGCCGGGGCTTGCGCGGCCGGCCGGTGGCCGCCCGGAAGGCGTCGTCCAGGGGGCCGTCGATCCAACGGGCGAGGTCGGCGAGGCCACCGAGGGGCAGGGGCGGGTCGGCCCGTACGTCCTCGACGGTGATGTGGTCGTCGGAGACCGTCACGAGGACATCGACCCGGGCGCCGTCGGCGAAGGTCAGCCGGGCGCTGCACCAGGGGCCCAGCGGGTCGAGCCGGGGCAGCGGGCACCCGGGACCGCGGGAGCCGGCCGGATCGTCCGGGGCGGCGGGGTCGGGGGCGGGCGCGGCGGAGCCGTGAGCCTGCAGCTCCCACGTGGGCCACTCCAAGGGCGCGCCCCGGGCTTCATATCGGTGATTAACGGTATAAAAGTCACTTTCCGACACATTTGAAAACCTAGCCCCCAGCCCACCCGGCCCAGTGGCGCGGCACGCTCTTCCCACGGGGAGCAACCCCGATAGCGCATCTCCCGCCGTGCGCCCGCCGGTGCGATCCTGGGGGTATTCCGCGGAAGGGGCCACTCGTGCTTCGTGTCGCAGTGATCGGTTCCGGGCCCAGCGGCGTCTACACGGCCCAGTCCCTGATCGAGCAGCAGACCGTACCGGACATCGAGGTGTACGTCCTGGACCGCCTGCCGTGTCCGTACGGCCTGGTGCGCTACGGCGTCGCCCCCGACCACGAGAAGATCAAGTCACTGCAGAACAATCTCCGCACGGTGCTGGAGCACCCGCGGGCCCACTTCCTGGGGAACGTCGAGGTGGGCGCGCCGGGGCTGGGCGTCGAGGAGTTGCGGGAGATCTTCGACGCGCTGGTGTTCTGTGTGGGCGCCGCCACCGACCGGCATCTGGGCATCCCCGGCGAGGAGCTGCCCGGCAGCCATCCGGCGACCGAGTTCGTCGCCTGGTACAGCGCGCACCCCGACGCGGCCGCGCTCCGTTTCGCCCTCGCGGCGCGGTCCGCGCTCGTGATCGGGGTGGGAAACGTGGCGGTGGACGTGGCGCGGATGCTGTCCCGTGGCGCCGCCGAACTCGCCGCGACCGACATGCCGCAGGGGCCGCTCGGCGCGCTCGCGGACAGTCGCGTCGAGGACGTCTGGCTGGTCGGCAGACGTGGCCCCTCCCAGGCCAAGTTCACCACCAAGGAGCTGCGGGAGCTGGGCTCCCTTCCGGGTACGGACGTTCGGGTACGGCCCGGGGAGCTGGCGCTGGACCCGGCGTACCGGGACCCGGGCGGGCTGCCCGCGGCGGCGCGGCGCAATGTGGAGGTGCTGCGCGGCTGGGCGGAGCGGCCGGTGACCGGCCCGGAAAGCCCCGAAACGGGGCCCACGGGCCCTCGGCGCCGTATTCATCTGCGGTTCTTCCTGCGGCCCGTGGAGATCCTGGGAGATGCCGCCGGGGTACGCGCGGTCCGGTTCGAGCGGACCGCGCCCGACGGGCGGGGCGGGATCGCGGGTACCGGTGAATTCGAGGACATCGAGGGGCAGTTGGTGCTGCGTTCGGTGGGCTACCGGGGGACGCCGCAGCCCGGCCTGCCGTTCGACGAGGCGACGGGGACGGTGCCGCACCAGGCGGGGCGGGTGCTGCGGGACGGGGTGCCGCTCCCGGGCGTCTATGTGGCGGGCTGGATCAAGCGGGGCCCCACGGGGGTGATCGGCACGAATCGGCCGTGCGCGAAGGAGACCGCGTCGTCGCTGCTGGCGGACGCCCCCGCACTGGCGGCGCGCGGTACGGCCGGGGACCCCCTGGCGGCGCTGGTCCGGGCGGGGCAGCGGCCGGTCCTGTGGCCGGGCTGGCTGGCCATCGAGGCCGCCGAGGCGGAGTGGGGCCGCGGGCTGGGGCGCGGCACCGTCAAACTGCCGGACTGGAAGGGGCTGTTGGACGCGGCGCGCGCGGCGGGACCGGCGGGCTGAGCCTGCGGTTCACCTGGCAGGGAGCGCGGGCGGACGGGGCGCGCCTGCTCGGGAAGCACGCGGCGGCGTGTGCCGGCACCGCGGCCGCGGTGTGCCCAGGTCGCCGGCCGGCGCCGCGCGCCCGCCGTACCGGATTGGCCCGCTCACTCCTCCCCGAGGCGGTCGGCCTGCAGGTCAGCGCCCCGGAGGACGGCGTCGACCAGGCCGGGAAAGAGGGCGTCCAGGTCGGCCCGGCGCAGGGCGTTCATCTTGGCCGTGCCCCGGTAGAGCTGCTGGATGACGCCGTGCTCCCGCAGCACCCTGAAGTGGTGGGTGCAGGTCGACTTGCTGACCGGGAGTTCGATGTCCGCGCAGTTCAGCTCACCCTCGGCGGCCGCCAGGGCGCGGACGATCCGCAGGCGCATGGGGTCGGCGAGGGCGTGCAGCACGTCGGCGAGCCGGATGTCCTCAGGGACCGGGTGCTCCAGCGAGCGGGCGCCCGAGGGGGTACGCGGGGAGGTCGTTTCGGTCGGCATGGCGGCTCCTGACTCCTTCTGCGGGACGCGGTATGGCCCGGCGCGGCACCCGCCCGCTCATTGTACGAGAAGCGTCGTAGTTTGACATCCACCGTAGTACGACGACTATCGTATGAGTGCGGGTCCCGGTCGGTACCCGTTCATCCTCAGGTACAGGAGCCTGCTGTGAGCGCACTGTTCGAGCCCATCACCCTCCGCTCGCTGACCGTCCCGAACCGCCTCTGGATGGCGCCGATGTGCCAGTACTCCGCGGCCCCCGAGGGCCCGGCGGAAGGGGTGCCCGGCGACTGGCACTTCCAGCACCTGGCCGCGCGGGCGGCCGGCGGCACCGGCCTCATCCTCGCGGAGGCGACCGCGGTGAGCCCCGAGGGGCGCATCACCCCGTACGACCTCGGGCTGTGGAACGACACCCAGACCGAGGCGTTCCGCCGCATCACCGACTTCCTCAAGGCGCAGGGGACCGTGCCCGGAATCCAGATCGCCCACGCCGGCCGGAAGGCCTCCACCGAGCGCACCTGGGTGGACCGCGGCGCCCCGATCCTCCCTGGTCAGCGGCTCGGGTGGGAGCCGGTCGCCCCCAGTCCGGTGCCGTTCGGCGACGGGTCCGCGACCCCCGCCGAGCTGTCCGTGGCGCAGATCCGTGAGCGCGTCGAGCAGTTCGGCGCGGCGGCCCGGCGGGCGCTGGCGGCGGGCTTCCAGGTCATCGAGATCCACGGTGCGCACGGCTATCTGATCAACGAGTTCCTCTCCCCGTTCACCAACCGGCGCACCGACGAGTACGGCGGCTCGTACGAGAACCGGACCCGGTTCGCGCGGGAGGTCGTGGACGCCGTACGGGCGGTCTGGCCCGACGAACTGCCGGTCTTCTT
This sequence comes from Streptomyces sp. NPDC048612, assembly GCF_043199295.1. Classification (NCBI taxonomy): domain Bacteria; kingdom Bacillati; phylum Actinomycetota; class Actinomycetes; order Kitasatosporales; family Streptomycetaceae; genus Streptomyces; species Streptomyces sp. NPDC048612. Next base: position 513,132 of record NZ_JBICVV010000001.1, on the reverse strand, counting down.
CCGGATCTCGGCGACCGACTGGCTGACCGAGGACACCAGCGACGCGCGCGAGGGCTGGACGGCCGACGACACCGTGCGCTTCGCCCACGACCTGCGGGAGCACGGCGTCGACCTGCTCGACACCTCCTCGGGCGGCAACGCCCCCGACGCGAAGATCACCACGGGTCCCGGCTACCAGGTGCCGTTCGCCGAGCGGGTCAGGAAGGAGAGCGGCCTGGCGGTGGGCGCGGTCGGCCTGATCACCGAGGCGCGCCAGGCCGAAAAGATCATCGCGGACGGCCAGGCCGACGCCGTGCTGCTCGGCCGGGAGCTGCTGCGCTCCCCCAGCTTCGCGCTGCACGCGGCGCGGGAACTGGGAGCGGAGGTCGCCGTGCCGCAGCCGTACCACCGGGCCGTCTGAGGCCTCCGCGGGGCGTGCGGCATGCGCGGCGGGGGCCGGTGCCGGACCGTCCGACCTGCACGGATGCGTGCCGGGACGCCATTGTCAGTGGCCGGGTGCAGACTGGCCACTATCTGAGACAACGGCGTCCCGGAGGTGTTCCGGCATGACTGACGTACTACTCGCGGTGGGCACCCGCAAAGGGCTCTTCATCGGCCGTCGACGGCACGGCGACTGGGAGCTGACCGGCCCGCACTTCCCCGCACAGGCGGTGTACTCGCTCGGGATCGACACCCGTCGCAGCACGCCCCGGCTGCTGGCCGGGGCCGACAGCGCCCACTGGGGCCCCTCGGTGTTCCACTCCGACGACCTGGGCGAGACCTGGCACGAGCCCTCCCGCCCCGCGGTGAAGTACCCCAAGGACACCGGGACTTCCCTGGAGCGGGTCTGGCAGCTGCATCCGGCCGGGCCCGCCGCCCCCGAGGTGGTCTACGCGGGCACCGAGCCCGGCGGGCTGTTCCGCTCCGAGGACGGCGGCGAGACCTTCGAGCTGGTACGGGCGCTCTGGGATCACCCGAGCCGGGAGCAGTGGGTGCCCGGCGGCGGCGGGCTGGCCGTCCACACCGTGGTCACCGACCCGCGGGACGCCGACGCGGTCACCGTCGCCGTCTCGGCGGCCGGGGTCTTCCGCACCCGCGACGGCGGCGCCGGCTGGGAACCGTCCAACAAGGGAGTGAAGGCGGTCTTCCTGCCGGACCAGAACCCGGAGTTCGGCCAGTGCGTGCACAAGATCGCGCAGGACCCGGTCAACCGCGACCGGCTGTACCTCCAGAACCACTGGGGCGTCTACCGCAGCGATGACGCGGGCGCGCAGTGGACGGACATCGGCAGCGGACTCCCCTCGGACTTCGGTTTCGCGGTGGCCGCACACCCGCGCACGGGGGACGTCGCCTACCTCTTCCCGATCACCGCCGATATCGACCGGGTGCCGGCCGGGCACCGCTGCCGGGTCTACCGCACCGGCGACGCCGGCCGGAGCTGGGAGCCGCTGAGCGCGGGGCTGCCGGCGGAGGACCACTACGGCACGGTGCTCAGGGACGCGCTGTCCGTCGACGACAGCGACCCCGCCGGGGTGTATTTCGGCAATCGCAACGGCGAGGTGTACGCCAGCGCGGACGACGGCGACAGCTGGCAACAGCTCGCCTCCCATCTGCCGGATGTGCTGTGCGTACGCGCGGCCGCGGTCGCCTGAGAGGGACGGCGGAGGGTGGTGCGACGGGTAACGGAGAGAGGGAGCGGGACAGTTGGTGCCGCCCGCCGCCGCGGGCAGCCGGGGTCCGGGCCAACGGTTGAAGGGGAGGGGGCCGCGGCCAGTAGGGTGATCCCGTGGCTGCACAACCTCTCCAAGACATTGTCGAAGCGGGCTGGGCCAAGGCACTTGAGCCCGTCGCCGGACGGATCGCCGCGATGGGTGATTTCCTGCGGGCGGAGATCGCCGCGGGACGCACCTATCTCCCGGCCGGGAACAACGTGCTGCGGGCCTTCCAGCAGCCCTTCGACGAGGTACGGGTCCTCATCGTCGGGCAGGACCCCTACCCCACCCCGGGGCATGCCGTCGGGCTCAGCTTCTCCGTGGCGCCGGACGTCCGCCCGCTGCCCGGCAGCCTGGAGAACATCTTCCGCGAACTGCACTCCGACCTCGGTCTCCCCCGCCCCTCGAACGGCGATCTGACCCCGTGGACCCAGCAGGGCGTACTCCTGCTCAACAGGGCGCTGACGACGGCCCCCCGCAAGCCCGCCGCCCACCGCGGCAAGGGCTGGGAGGAGGTCACCGAGCAGGCCATCCGGGCGCTGGTGGCGCGCGGCCGCCCGCTGGTGTCGGTGCTGTGGGGGCGCGACGCCCGCAATCTGCGGCCGCTGCTCGGCGATCTGCCGGCCGTCGAGTCAGCGCACCCCTCCCCCATGTCCGCCGACCGGGGCTTCTTCGGCTCGCGGCCCTTCAGTCGGGTGAACGACCTCCTGGCGCGGCAGGGCGCACAGCCCGTCGACTGGAGGCTGCCCTGACACCGGGCGATAGTGTGCCCCGCATGACGAATGCGAACATCCCTGCGGGTTGGTACGCCGACCCTCAGGGCACCCCCCATCAGCTTCGCTGGTGGGACGGGTCCCAGTGGACGGAGCACACCCACCCGGGACAACAGGCCGCGGCGCCGGCCCAGGGGCAGTCGGCGCAGCCGGGCCCGCAGCAGGCGCCACAGCAACAGACCGCCCAGCAGGCCACTCAGCAGCCGGCGCAGCAGCCGATGCCGCAGCAGTTCGCTCCGCAGCAGCCCGCGCAGGCGCCGGGCCAGGCCCCGTACCCGGGCCCGCAGCAGGGCGGCGCACCGCACGGCCAGGGCTATGGCTACCCCCAGCAGGCGCCCGGCCAGCAGGCCCCCGGCCCGATGCCCGGTCAGCCGATGCAGCCGTACGGACAGCAGCCGATGGCGGGGCAGCCGGGCGCCGTGCAGCGACAGGTGCAGCAGCAGGCCGGAGTGGCGTCCGGCGGTCCGGGCGGTGGCACCCTCTTCACCGAGCCGGTGCTGGTGGTCAACCAGAAGGCCAAGCTGATCGAGGTCACCAACGAGTACGGCGTCTTCGACCAGCACGGCAACGCCCTGGGCGCGGTCGTCCAGGTCGGCCAGAGCACGGCCAAGAAGGTGCTCCGGGTCGTCTCCAGCCTCGACCAGTACATGACCCACAAGCTGGAGATCCGGGACGCGTACGGCCAGCCGCAGCTGATGCTGACCCGGCCCGCGAAGTTCATCAAGTCCAAGGTGATCGTGCAGCGTCCGGACGGTTCGCAGGTCGGCGAGATCGTCCAGCAGAACGCCATCGGGAAGATCAACTTCGCGATGACGGTCAACGGCCAGCAGATCGGCGCCATCAAGGCCGAGAACTGGCGTGCCTGGAACTTCGCCATCGTGGACCACGCCGACACCGAGGTCGCCCGGATCACCAAGACCTGGGAGGGCCTCGCCAAGACGATGTTCACGAGCGCGGACAACTACGTCCTGCAGATCCACCAGCAGCTGCCCGACCCGCTGCTGAGCCTGGTCGTCGCCACGGCCCTGACCGTCGACACCGCCCTCAAGCAGGACGCCCGCGGCTTTGGGTGAGCCCACCGGCCGCGGCGCGCTCCGCGGCCAGGTGCTCGGCGTCGACTCGGGCGGCTCGGGGCTGCGGATCGCCGTCGCCCGCGCCGACGACGCCGAAGCCCGGCCCTTGGCCCTGCGCACCTCGCACGAGCCGGTGCGCACCGGCCCCGAGGGCATCGACGCGGACCATCTGCTGGCCCAACTCCTGCCCGCTGCGGCGGAGTTGGCACGGGAGACCGGCGTCGACGGGTTCACCACGGTGTGCGTGGGGGCGGCCGGTATGGCCTCGCTGGGCGAGGAGCTGCGCACCCGGCTGCCGGGCGCGCTGGCGAGCGCGTTCGGGGTGCGGCGGCTCGCGCTGGCCGCGGACGCGGTCACCGCGTACGCCGGGGCGCTGGGCCAGCGGGCCGGCGCCGTCCTCGCCGCGGGCACCGGCGTGGTCGCCCTCGGCACCGACCTGACCACGGAAGGCGGTTGGCGCCGCGCGGACGGCTGGGGCCATCTGCTGGGCGACTGCGGCGGCGGCGCCTGGATCGGCCGCGCCGGACTGGAGGCCGCACTGCGGGCGTACGACGGACGGCCGGGCGGTTCGACCGCCCTGCTGGCGCGCGCGGAAGCGGTGTTCGGACCGGTCACCGAGCTGCCCGGCGCGCTCTATCCGCGCCCCGACCGGCCCGCCGTACTGGCCTCGTTCACCCCGGAGGTCGCCCGCTGCGCCACCGCGGACGACCCGGTGGCCGCCGGCATCCTGCGGGCCGCGGCGGACCATCTCGCCGGTGCCGCGGCCGCGGTCTGCCCACCCGGCGCGGGCCGCGTGGTGGCCTGCTCCGGCGGACTGTTCGACATGGGCGAACCCCTGTTGGCTCCGCTGCGTACGGCACTCGCCGAGCGGCTGCCGGACGCCCGGTTGACGGCCGCCGCCGGGAGCCCGCTCGACGGGGCACTGGCCCTCGCCGCGGCACTGGACCGCGACCGGCTGACGCTGCCCACCGATCGGAAGTTGTTGCAGATCACACGGCTTGCGCCGGGGTGACGCGCGGGATAAATCGGGACGGATACCGCTCGACCGAACCCTCCCTCCGCGCGGGGGTGGTCCGAGGCGTTAGCATGCGACGCCATGAGTTCCCCCACTGGGCCCGCACCTGGCTCGCCCGATTTTGACGCCGCCTCCCCGAGCCCGGGAGCCGCACCCGGCCTGCCGGTACGAATGCCGCGACGGCAGACCGGCCGCCACCGCAAGCCGGAGCCGCTCGCCGCACCCGAGGGCGCACCCGCCCTGGTGCTGGCCGTACCGGGCTCCCCCTCCGCCGCCTCGCGCAGCCTGGCGGAAGAGGTCTCCAGCATCGCCCGCTCCGAACTCCCGGGCCTCGACGCCCGGATCGGCTATGTCGACGGGGGCGACGACGAGTTCCCGTCCCTGGAGGCCGTGCTGGCGCAGGCCGCCGCCGAGCAGAAGGACCGGGTGGGCGCCGACGGGCAGCCGGACCCCGGCCCCGCCGCCGTCGTGGTGCCGCTGCTGGCCGGACCGGACAGCGCCCTGCTGCGCCGGATACGCCAGGCGATGATGAACAGCGGTTCCGGTGCCGAGCTGACCGATGTCCTCGGACCGCACCCGCTGCTCGCCGAGGCGCTGCACGTCCGGCTGTCCGAGGCCGGTCTGGCGCGCGCCGACCGTGCCCGGCTGTTCACGGTCGCCACGGCCGCCGACGGCATCATCCTCGCCACCGTGGGCGGCGAGGAGGCCGTACAGGCCGCCGGGATCACCGGCATGCTGCTCTCCGCGCGGCTCGCGGTGCCGGTGCTGGCCGCCGCCCTGGACGAGGAGGGCGCCATCTCCCGTACCGCCGAGCAGCTGCGGGGCTCCGGTTCGCAGCAGCTGGCGCTGGCCCCGTACCTGATCGGGCCGGAGATCACCGAGGGCCTGCTGGCCGCGGCCGCGGCGGAGGCGGGCTGCGCCTCGGCCGAGGCGCTGGGTGCCTACGGCACGGTCGGCCGGCTGGTGCTCTCGAACTACGCGGCCGCGATGGGCATCACCCTGCCGACGCAGGCGCAGGGGGTTCCGGTCCGCTAGTCGCTCCGGAGCGACAACGTTCTCCGAAGGGCCGTCTTCGCGCAGCGCGCGGGGCGGCCCTTCGCCGTGTCCGGGCGGAGGCGATACGTCCGTTTCCGGCCTGAGCGGCGCAGACGCCCGCCAGGCGGCCCGGAGCGGGGGTGGTCACCGGCGGGGCCGGGTGGGCGGCCGCAAACCCGCGAGAGACGCGTACAGGACGCCTGTCGTCCCCCTGACGCGCCGACCGACGCCGGCCGATGAGCCCGGGCGCCGTTCGCGGTCTACCGTCCTGCACGAGGCCCTACGCCGCCGCTCGCCGCTCCCGGGTGAGCGGGCCGCCCACGGAGGGAAGTTCATGTCGCCCGTCGATGTCGTCCGCGCCGCCTTCGCCGCCTATCTCGTCCAGGACCGCGCCGCCATGGACCGGCTGCTCGCCGAGGACTTCGTGTTCACCAGCCCGCAGGACGACCACATCGGCAAGGCCGCCTTCCTCGACGTCTGCTTCCCCACGGCGGACCGGCTGCGCCGGCAGGAGATCCTCGATGCCGTGGCCCTCGACGACGAGCAGGTCTTCGTCCGGTACGGGTACGAGCTGACGACGGGCGAGCGCCACCGCAATGTCGAGGTGATGACGGTGCGGGACGGCCGGGTCGCCGAGACCCAGGTGTATTTCGGCGGACGTTTTCCGCAGGGGTGAGACGGCCGGCGTCAGACGAAGACCACGCAGGAGGCGGCCGGCGCCGCGACGGAACCGGCCCTGGCCGGGATGCCGGTCGCCGGGTCGACGGTGAACCAGGTGACGTCGCCGGAGCGCTCGTTGGCCGCGTAGAGGTGCCGGCCGTCGGGGTGCAGTGCCAGGTCGCGGGGCCAATGCCCGCCGCAGGGCACGGTGGTGACGAGCGTGGCGGTGTCCCCGGAGGCGCCGAGGGCGAGCACCGAGAGGCTGTCGTGGCCCCGGTTGGCGGCCCAGGCGAACCGGCCGTCCGGGGAGACGACCAGTTCGGAGGGGAAGGTGCCGCCGGACCACGTGCCGCCGGCGCTCCGTGCCGCGTCCGTGGAAGCGGAGCCGGTGGCGGCGCCTTCCGGGAGGAGGCCGGTCTCCGCCTGCGGCGTCAGCTCGCCCCGGCCGGCGTCCCAGCGGCAGACCGTCACCGTCGGGTCGAGTTCGTTGAGGACATAGGCACGGTCGCCGCGCGGGTGGAAGGCGAGGTGCCGCGGGCCGCTGCCGGGCCGCAGCCGGGCCTCGGTGTGGACGGTCAGCGCCCCGTCGCCGCCGAGGGCGCAGCTGCGCACCGAGTCGGTGCCCAGGTCGACGCTGAGCAGCCAGCGGCCACTGGGATCGGGCAGTACGGCATGGGCGTGCGGGCCCTCCTGGCGGTCGGTCCGCGGGCCGCTGCCCCGGTGGGTGAGCACGGTGGCGGGTCCGCCGAGGGTGCCGTCGGCCCTAACGGGGAGGGTGCTGACGCTGCCGGAGCCGTAGTTGGCGGTGAGGAGCCGGCCGTCGGCCAGGGTGAGGTGGGTGGGGTCGGCGCCGTCCACGGGGACGGCGGGGGCGAGCAGTTCGGGTCCCCGCGGGGTGAGGGCGAAGGCGGCCGCGGCGCCGTCCGGGGTCTCGCTGACCGCGTAGAGGTACCGCCCGTCGGGGCTCGGCGCCAGGTAGGAGGGGTTGGGCACGGCGTCGGTGGAGTGCAGCGGGGTGAGGGCGCCGGAGTCCGGGTCGACGGCCGCGGTGGTGATGCCGGGCCCGCCGGCCGTGGTGAACGATCCGATGTAGGCCCGCCGGCCGCTGACGCTCGTCCCCACTGGTCCGCCCTTCGTCCGCCTGCCCGTTGAGGTGCTGCGGCGACGCTAACAGTCACGGGCGGGGCGTTCCGGGCCGTGGCCGGTTCCCGCCCTCGGGCCGTGGACCGGACGTCCTCCGGAGGGCACGCGGGCGGGCCGGGCCGCGGGTCAGGCGTCGACCAGCGGGGCGCGCGGGGAGCTGCGCAGCGGCGCGGAGAGTTCGGACAGTGCCTGCTCCAGGCCGTGCAGATGGGCGAGTGCGGGCTCCGCCGCCGAGGGCTGTGACACCGTGACGGCGGCGGTCGCCTGGCGGCGGGTGCTGCGCGGTGCGGTGAGGGCCTCGACGGCGGCCTCCACGCGCTGGCAGGCGGCGGTGAGCCGGGCGTCGTGGGAGGCCTCCGGGTCGGCGGCGATGGAGGCCAGCCCCCGGACCTCGCGGGCACAGTCGTCGAGCAGGGCGAGCACCTGGCGGGCCCGTGCCTTACGGGCGCGCAGCGGGCTGAGCGGGTGCACCAGGGGGGCGAGCGAGAGCCGCACCCGGTGCAGCAGGGGCGCCAGTTCGGCGACGTGCGGGGCGGGGTCGGCGGTCGGGGAGCCGGCGAGGCGGGCGGCGGCCTCGGCGGTGCACCGGTGGACGCAGCGCAGGGCGCGCTCGATCCAGGCGTCGGTGGTGGCGTGGGTGGTGACGGGCAGTACCAGGAGCACGGCCAGCGCCGCGCCGAGCGCTCCGACGCCGGTCTCGGCGAGGCGCAGCGCGAGCAGTGCGGGGTCGAGCACCCCCAGCAGCCCGTACAGCAGCCCGGCCATCAGCGTCACCGCGAGCATCATCCAGGTGTAGGAGACCGCGGCCGTGTAGAAGATCCCGAACACGCAGACCGCGACGAGGGCGACCGTGGGGACGAGCGCCCCGTGCAGCGGGACGGCGACGACCAGTCCGAGGGCGATGCCGAGCACCGTGCCGAGCGCCCGGCGGAAGCCCCGGACCAGGGTCTCGCCGCGTGAGGTGGTGTTCACGAAGATCCACCAGGTGGCGCCCACCGCCCAGTACCAGCGCTGCTCGGAGAGCAGTTGGCCGACGAGCAGGGCAAAGGCGCTGCCGGCGGTCGCCTGGATCGCCTGGCGGGTGGTCGCCCGGGCCAGCCCCCTGGCCGCCGGCGGCACGGGCACGGCCACCGGGGGCAGCCGGAGCTCGTAGCACCACACGGCGAAGCGGACGGTGGCGGCGGCGAGCAGCGCGAGGGCGACCGCGGTGTACAGCTCGGGCAGCTGCTCCGGCACGGTGTGCAGGAACTGCGTCGCGAAGAAGGTCATGAACGCGAACACGCCCAGGGCGTGGCCGCGCGGCCCCCAGCGGCGGGCGTAGACCCCGGCGCCCACGACGGCGACGAAGACCGCGTCCCGCCCCAGCGGGTGGTCGTGCAGCACCGCAGCGGCGGCGAGCACCGGGAAGCCGACGACGGGCAGCAGCACGGTGGTCACCAGCTGGCCGCGGACCGTGGCGTCGGTGACCGTGAAGAGGGCGAGCAGTGCGGCGAGTCCGCCGGTGATGGCCGCGACGAGCGAGTGGCCGGTGAGCGCACACACCGTGACCGCCAGGCCGATGCCGAGGACGGCCCGGGTGGCGCCGCGCAGCCGCAGCAGCCCCGGATCGGGGGCCACGAACACCCTCTTCAGCACAGCTTCCGTCCTCCCGGCACATCCGCATGAAAAAGGCGCCGCGGAATCCCGCAGCGCCATCGACGTGACCATCACAGCACCCCTGCGGCAGGTTGCTCAACAGAGGCCGGAAGTGCTGTGCCATTGGTACAGTCTTCTGGCCCCCTTGACCGCCGATAGGAGGCCAATGGGCGGGAACGTGACCGAGCGTGACCGCTCCCTTTCAGCCACCGTTTGGAGACCGACCCGTATGGCCGTGGACGCGCTGGACGCCAAGATCCTGCGACTGCTGCTGGAGCAGCCGCGCACCAGCGTCCGGGAGTACGCGCGCCTCCTCGGCGTCGCCCGGGGCACCGTGCAGGCCCGGCTCGACCGCCTCGAACGGGACGGCGTGATCACCGCGTACAGCCCGCGGCTGTCCCCCGCCGCGCTCGGCCACCCCGTGCTCGCCTTCGTCCATATCGAGGTCACGCAGGGGCACCTGGAGGAGGTCGCGGACGCGCTGGCGGAGGTGCCGCAGATCATCGAGGCGTTCTCGACGACCGGTGGCGGGGATCTGCTGACCCGGGTGGTGGCCCGGGACGCGGCACATCTGGAGGATGTGATCCAGCGGCTGATCAGCCTGCCGGGCGTGGTCCGGACCCGTACGGAGATGGCGCTGCGGGAGCGGGTGCCGCACCGGATGCTGCCGCTGGTCGAGGCGGTGGGCGGCGGCGGGTCGCAGTGAGCCGCCGCTTGGCATGCTGGTGGACATGAGCGCCTCCCCCGCCCCGCCCGCACCGGTGATCTTCGACCTCGACGGCACCCTGGTGGACAGCGAACCGAACTACTACGAGGCGGGGCGCCGGCTGCTGGCCGCCTATGGGGTGCCCGACTTCAGCTGGGAGCACCACACCCGCTTCATCGGCATCGGCACCCGCGAGACGCTGGAGGTGCTGCGCGCGGAGTTCGGTCTCGACGCCCCGGTCGAGGAGCTGCTGGCCGGCAAGAACCGCGCCTATCTGGAGCTGGCGCGGGCGCACACCGAGGTCTTCCCCGAGATGCGCGTCCTGGTGGAGCGGCTGTCGGCGGCCGGGCATCCGATGGCGGTGGCGTCCGGCTCGTCACGGGCCGCGATCGAGACGGTGCTGGCCGGTACCGGGCTCGACGCGCTGCTGAGGACGGTCGTGTCGGCCGAGGAGGTGGCGCACGGCAAGCCGGCGCCGGATGTGTTCCTGGAGGCAGCGCGGCGGCTCGGTGCCGTCCCCGCCGACTGCGTGGTGCTGGAGGACGCAGCGCCCGGGGCGCTCGCGGCGCACCGGGCGGGGATGCGGTGCATCGCCGTCCCGTATGTGGCCGCCACCGCCGACGACCCGGCGTTCGCGCGCGCCGGGCTGCTGTTCCGGGGCGGCCAGCGGGAGTTCACGGCACGGGCGGCGTACGACTGGCTCCGGCGCTGAGGAGGCGCGGCGGCCGGGGACCGGCCGGGCGCGGGGGATGACCGCCGTGCCCGCCGGGGGCCGGTGCACCTCACCGGTCGCCGACGGGCACCGCCTGCCCCGTAGGGCAGTCAACGGGAGACGGTCACTCCAGGCCGACGGACTTGCAGGCGCTGGTGAGGCCCTCGCAGAGCAGGTCGGTCCGCACGGCGCCGTCGCGCACCACGGTGTTCTTCATGTTCTTCTTGGTGACGATCTGTGCCTTGAACAGCTTGGCGGGGATACCGGACGTGCTCTTGCTGTCGGCGGTGGTCGTCGTCAGCGGCTTGATGCTCTTGCCGCGCAGCAGACGGAAGGCGATTTCGGCGGCGGTCTCGGCCTCCGGCCGGACTTCCTTGTAAATGGTGAAGGACTGGGTGCCGGCCACCAGGCGCTGCAGCGCGGGCAGTTCGGCGTCCTGGCCGCCGACCGGCACATTCCTGATTCCGGCCGACTTGAGCGCCTCGGCGATGCCGCCCGCCATCCCGTCATTGGCCGAGTAGACCGCGTCGAAGCCCTCCGCGCCCTCGGCGTTGATGAAGTCGGTCATCTCCTTCTTGGCCCGTGCCTCGGACCAGTCGGGGATGTCCTTCTCGAAGACGATCTTGTTCACCTTGCCGTCGAGGACGTCATGGGCGCCCTTCTTGTAGGCCGGTGCATTCGGGTCGGTCGGCGAGCCGTTCATCATGACGACGTCGGAGGTGGCCGCCCGGGAACCGAGGGCGGCGAGAATGCCCTGCGCCTGGAGCCGGCCGATCCGCTCGTTGTCGTAGGAGACATAGGCCGCGACATCGCCCTCGGCGAGCCGGTCGTACGCGATGACCTTGACGTCCTTCTTTGCGGCCGAGTCCACCCACTCCTTGGCCGCCGCGGCGTCGACCGGGTCCAGAATGATGACCTTGACGCCCTTCTTCACCAGGGCGTCGAACTGTCTCTTCTGAGCATCGACCTGCTGCTCGGCATTGTGGTAGTCGACCTTGCATTCGAGGCAGAGCGATGCAATACGCGACGAAATGATACGGCGGTCGAACTTCTCATAGCGGGCTGCCTTGCTCTCCGGGAGCAGCAGACCTATGGAGTCCTTGCCGGCGCCGGCCTCTTTCTGATCGCTGCCACAGCCCGCCAAGGGTGCTGCGAGCGAAAGTGCCACCGCGCCGGTGAGGGCACGCCGCATTATTGCATTCATCTTCCGGTACCTCCAAAGGGGCCGCCCTGACCTGACCGACCCAGAACGGCTGAAGTGAACGACACCTCCCGCCCCACCGTCAAGAATCAAAGCCACAACGATATGAAAGTGAGTTGTGAGTTGACCCTCTGAAGCACCGTCATCCGGCGGGCCTCCGACCAGTACCGAAAAGTTCAATTCGTTCCGTATCACTCCGGAAAGTTCCGTTTTCCGGCCGGTAACATAGCCCCGGAATCCGGGAGTGTAACGCAAGGTAACACCTCTGCCCGTCCCGTCGGCCGGCTCGTCAATCAGCCCGAATATGGCTGGAGTTGCACGGTCATCACGGACCGCCGCCTCACCGCCGAGCACGATCGGGCCTTTCCCCTCCGCCACCCATACGCGCAGCGCAGCAGGAATATAGGTGCTGGACGCAGCTTTCCGGAAGGGCGCCGGGCCGGTGTGACCCCGTTCGCCCCGGCCGGGACAGCCGATACGCCGACCGGCACCGCCCCGGCGGCCAACCCCCGCCACCCATTTCCGCTTCCGCGCCACCACCAATTCCGGTAGCAACAATGGAAATTCCCAGAGAATCTCTTTGGTTTGATTTTCCGCTGCAGATTCTCCGCGCGGGGCGGCCGCGAACGCGCACGGCGGCCGACGCGAACCGGCCGGCCACCCACCCGGCCGTCCGGCCGGTTCGGTGAGATCCTGGAGACCGGGCGACCCGCCGCTCCCCCGCGGCCGGCGGTGGTCTGCGGCCGGCGCCCGTATCACCTGTGCCGAACAAGGTGACGGACATGAGCACTGCGTGGCAGTACACCCCCATCTCCGCCGACGGCCGGCTGGGGCTCCCGGACCAGCACCCCGGCCGCAGCGATCCGGCCTACCGGCGCCGCCGTGACGCGCTGGCCGCGCGGGCCGAAGGACTTCGCGTGGGGGCGCCCTACCCGGCCGTGGCGTACACCGAGGACGAGCACCGCACCTGGCGGGCGGTACACCGGGCCCTCGCCCCGGCACACCGTGCCCATGCGTGCCGCGCGGTACTGGACGCCGGTGAGGACGCGGGAATCGGCGCCGACCGCATCCCCCAGCACACGGAGGTCAGCGCCGCCCTCACCGCCCGTACGGGATTCGCCTTCACCCTGGCCGGCGGAGTGGTGCCCAACGAGCGGTTCCTGGGCGCGATGGAGCACGGCTACTTCCACGCCGTGCAGTTCGTCCGCCACCCCGCGGTCCCGCTGTACGCGCCCGAACCCGATGTCCTGCACGACGTCTTCGGGCACGGCGTCCATCTGTCGAGCGTGCGCCTGGCCCGGCTCTACCGGCTCATCGGGCAGGCCGCCAACCGCACCGAGACCGACGAGGCCCTCGACATCCTCAGCCGGGTCTACTGGTTCACCCTCGAATACGGGCTGATCACCGAATCCGGCACACCCAAGGCCTTCGGCGCCGCCCTCCTGTCTTCCTACGGCGAGATCGGCGCCCACGACCGGCGGACGATCCGCCCCCTGGACCCGCGCGCCGCGGCCGCCACTCCGTACTGCATCTCCGGTTACCAGCCCGTCCTCTACACCGCGCGCTCCCTGGAGCATCTCGAAGACGTCCTCGGCGCGTTCTGTGCGGACTTCGACGACGAGAGCGCACGCCGGCTGCGCGTCCCGGCGCTCTCCCGGGACCGGGCGTAGGGCCGGCCGACCGGCACCGCCCGGGTCAGCCGACCCAGCCGGCCGTGAGGCCGAGCACCGCCGAGCCGTCCAGGTCGGTGAGCTTGATGCCGGTGAACTGCCGCGCCCAGTCCGAGGTCTGGAGGCGGAACGCGGGCCGGTCCGCGGTGAGCGCCTCCAGCACCGTCCCGGCGGCCTCGGCGGGGGTCTGCGCGCCGTTGAGGAACTGCGCGACGGTGCGGTCCAGGTACGCCTGGAGCGTGTCCGCGTACGGGCCCGCGGCGGCCACCTCGGCCGACAGATCGGCCCCGATGTTGTTGACGAACTCGGTCGCCACGGCGCCGGGCTCGACCACGGACACGGACACACCGAGCCGGGCCGCCACCGGCGCCAGGCTCTCCATGTACCCCTCGACGGCGAACTTGGCCGCGCAGTACGCCTCGTTGAAGGGCTGGCCGACGACCCCGCCGACGCTGGTGACGGTGATCAGGCGGCCGCCGGTGGCCCGCAGGTGCGGCAGTGCCGCCTTCGAGACATGGAGCACTCCGAAGAAGTTCACCTCCATCACCGCGCGCACCTCGGCCACGCTCTCGTTCTCCAGGGTGCCGAGGTGTCCGGCACCGGCGTTGTTGATCACGGCGTCGAGGCGGCCGTAATCGGCGATCACCCCGTCGACCGCGGCGGCGACGGAGCCCTCGTCGGTGACGTCCAGCTGCCGGACGTCCAGCTCCACCCCCGCTTCCCCGGCCGCCTCGCGCAGCGCGCCGGCGCGGCCGGTGTCGCGCAGCGTCGCCACCACCCGCCAGCCGGCCTGTGCGGCGGCAACCGCGGCGGCCAGGCCGATGCCGGAGGACGTGCCGGTGATCAGAACAACCTTGGACGAGGGGGAGGACATGGCGAGCCTTTCGGTCGTACGGAGAACACTTAGGTGCGTGTACACACACCATAAGCATTGTGTGCGCACACACGCAACCGGTAGCCTTGCCGCATGGCGAAAAGGAAGCTCACCCAGGCCGAGATGTCCGTGGCCGATCACGCCTTCTACGGGCTGGTCTGGGCCGGAACCGTCCTCACCGAACGCGTGGACCGCGCCCTGAGCAAGGCCCACGACCTGCCGGTCTCCTGGTTCGAGGTGATGCTCTGGCTCGCCTCCAGCCCGGAACCGGTACCGGCCTCGGTGCTCGGCAACAGCACCATGCTCAGCCGCAGCCAGGTCTCCCGCGTCGTGGACGCCCTCCAGAGCCGCGGACTCGTCACCCGCACCCCCTCGGCCCGCGACGCCCGCTCCGTCGAGGTCTCCCTCACCCCGGAAGGCCGTCAACTCTTCGAAGAGGCCGACGCCACCCGCCGCACCTGCCTGGCCCCGGTGTTCACCGACCTCCTCGACCAGGACGACCTCGAAGCACTGAGCACGGTGTGGCGGAAGCTCAAGGCCAATAAGGAGGGGTGAGAGGGCGGAGAGCCGGGGCGTCGGACGATCCGCCCCTGGAGGCGGGGTTTTCTGACCCGCCGCCCCTCAATGCCCGATCTCAATGCCCGATCGTCCGGGCGATGTCCAGGGTGAGGCGTTGCCAGGGGTCGCGGGGGTCGCGGTCGGTGAGGTCGGTGATGCGGCGGAGGCGGTAGCGGAGGGACTGGGGGTGGAGGCCGAGTCTGCGGGCGGCGGCGTTGGCGGAGCCGGTGTCGAGGTAGGCGGTGAGGGCCGCCATGAGGTGATCGTGGCCGGGCCGGGCGAGGGGGCCGAGGATCAGGCGGCTGAGGTGTTCGGGGGTGGCGGCGGGACGGCCACCGAGGAGGGCGAGCACCTGGGCGTCCCCGTCCGTGAGGACCCGCGTGGGGTGGTGGGCGTGGGCGGGCGCCGTGTCGAGGGCGTCGGCCGCGAGGCGGTAGGCGACGGCGATCCGGTCGAGGCTCTCCTCCGAGATCGCGCAACCGCGCAGGCCCCGCTCGCGCAGGGCCTGCGGTGCCCGGCCGGCGGCCGCGGCGGGCAGCAGCAGGACGAGCCGCGAGCCGCGGACCGTCGCGGGTCCCGGCTCTCCAGGAGCGGTGACCGCGGCGAGGAGGGCGCGGGCGGCTTCCTGGGTCGGGGCGGGGCCGGGCCGGTCGATGGGTTCGGCGACCAACAGGCAGTAGGGGTCGGGGAGTTGGATGTCCAGGCGGGCGGCGCGGTCGGTCAGGGCGCCGAGGGAGGCGTGGCGGCCGGTGATCAGGTCGTCGAGGAGCAGCCGCAGGGCGCGGTCGCGGTCGCCGGCCAGGTCCTCGCTGGTGGCGGTGTAGGCGGTGGCCATCTCCTCGGCGAGGGTGTCGAGGGTGGTCAGCGCCATGCGGGTGAGGGCGAAGGCGTCCGCCGCTCCCAGCGGGGGCCCGGCGGCCGCGATCTCGTCGGTCAGGGTGGTCGCCGCGACCCGGTAGGCCCGCAGCACCGCCTGCACCGGGCGCCCGTCCGCGGCCCGCGCCGCCGCGATCCCGCGGAACCGCCGGAGGTCGGCGGGGGTGAGCGCACCGTCGGTGGCCCAGAGGTGGAGCAGCCGGTCCAGCGCCCAGGCGGCGATGGCCCGTACCTCGTGGAGCCGGCTCCCGTCGAGCACGGCGTAGGCCGGTACCTGCTCGCGTACGGCGGTGACGATCGCCGGCACGACCCGTGGGTCGGCGGTCAGCTGCTGCCGGACGCGTTCCCGTTCCTCTGTCACAGGGTGATGATTCCACCCGTGTGTTGTGCGCAGGACGGTGGACGGGTCTTGTCACCGTCGCCAGGATCGCGGGGGACACGCGGTCGCGGCGACGAGAGGCGGAGCGGACGGATGGCGAAGCACTGGGCGGATTTCCAGTACGAGATCTATCTCCACGGCATGACGGGCGCCGTACCGCGGCTGCCGACCGATCTGAGCCGGCTGGAGCGGCTCGCCGAGCAGCGGCTCGGGCCCGGCCCGGTCGGCTATGTGGCGGGCAGCGCGGGCACCGGCAGCACCGCTGACGCCAACCGGGCCGCGCTGGACCGCCGGCGGATCGTCCCGCGGATGCTCCGCGATGTGCACGAGCGCGATCTGTCCGTGGAGTTGTGGGGCCGGGCGCTGCCCGCGCCGCTCGCGCTGGCGCCGGTCGGGGTGCTGTCGATCATGCACCCGGACGCCGAGTCCGCCGCCGCCCGGGCCGCCACGGCCCAGGGCGTGCCGTACATCCTGTCCTCCGCCTCCAGCACGCCCATGGAGCAGGTCGCCGAGGCGATGGGTGACGGGGAGCGGTGGTTCCAGCTGTACTGGGCGAAGGACCGAGAGGTCACCCGGAGTTTCCTGAACCGGGCGAAGGCGGCCGGCTACACCGCCCTGTTCGTCACGCTCGACACCCCGCTGCTCGCCTGGCGGCCGCGCGATCTCGACCAGGCCTATCTGCCGTTCCTGCACGGTGTGGGCACCGCCAACTACTTCACCGACCCCGCGTTCCGGGCCGGGCTCGCCAAGCCGGTGCACGAGGACCCGAACGCGGCGGTCATGCACTTCGTGGGGATGTTCGCCGACCCCGCCAAGACCTGGCCCGATCTGGCGTTCCTGCGGGAGAACTGGGACGGGCCGATCGTGCTCAAGGGCATCCTGCACCCGGACGACGCGCTGCGGGCCGCCGAGGCCGGTGTGGACGGGGTGGTCGTCTCCAACCACGGTGGCCGTCAGGTGGCGGGCTCCGTCGCCGCCGCCGACGCGCTGCCCCGAGTCGCCGAGGCGGCCGGCGACCGGCTCACCATCCTCTTCGACAGTGGTATCCGCACCGGCGACGACATCGTCAAGGCGCTCGCCCTGGGCGCGAAGTCGGTGCTGGTGGGGCGGCCCTACGCCTACGGTCTCGGCCTCGACGGCCAGGCGGGCGTCGAGCATGTGGTGCGCTGTCTGCTCGCCGAGTTCGACCTCACCCTCGCACTGTCCGGGCACTCCCGCCCCGCCACCCTGACCGCCGACGACCTGATCGAGGAGTCCGTATGACCACCGCGCCGCACTCGGAGCCGGCCCCGGAGCCGCAGGACGTGAAGAACGTGCTCGCCGTCGTCTCGCCGCATGTGGGCGGCCGGGCCGCCGGGGCCGCGCTGTCCGGCCTGTTCCCCGGCCGCGCCCGGGTCACGGTCGTCGAATCGGCCGACGAGGACCCGGCGGCGCTGCGCGAGGCGCAGCTCCTGATCACCGGGCTGAGTCCGGTCACCGCCGGGCATCTCGCCGCCGCACCGCGGCTGGAACTCGTCCAGTGCGCCAGTCACGGCTTCGACTACGTCGACCTGGCAGCGGCCCGCGAGCGGGGCATCCCGGTCTGCAACATCGGCTCCAGCGGCGCGGAGAAGCAGAACGTGGCGGAGCAGACCTTCGCCCTGATGCTCGCGCTCGCCAAGCAGCTGGTCCCGGCGCACACCGCTCTCGTCCAGGCGGACTGGGCGCTGCCGCGGCTCCAGCAGTCCCTGACCGAACTCTCCGGCAAGACCCTCGGCATCGTCGGTCTCGGCCACATCGGTGAGGAAGTCGCCCGCCGTGCCGTCGCGTTCGACATGACCGTCGTCTACACGGGGCCGAGGGCCGCCGCGCCGGAGGTCGAGGCCCGTCTCGGCGGCGCCCGGTACCTGGGCCTCGAAGACCTGCTGCGCACCTCCGACTACGTCACCCTGCACGCCCCGCTCACCGGGCAAACCCGCGGTCTCCTCGGCGCGGAGCGCCTCGCCCTCCTCAGGCCCACCGCGTTCGTCATCAACACCGCACGGGGCGCCCTCATCGACCAGGACGCCCTCGCGGACGCGCTGGAGGCGGGCACGCTCGCCGGGGCGGGCCTCGACGTCTTCGAGCCCGAGCCGCCCACGGCGGCGCTGCGTCTGCTGAGGGCCCCGAACGTGGTCCTCTCCCCGCATGTCGGAGGCGTCACCCGCGAGACCCTGGTCCGTATCGCCCTGGCAGCCGTGCAGAACGTCATCGACCATCTGGAGGGCAAGCCGCTGCGGGACCTGGTGTCGTAGCGGCACCTGGCGGGGCGCCGGGGCGTGCTCCTTCCTGAATTTCAGCCATTGTCGGGTGCCGGTCAGCGGGCCCGTACGCCTGTGCGGCGCGGTGCGGTGGCGCGTTCCTGGCGCGCCACCGCCATTTCTCGACACTTCCGACGGCCGCCCCCTCGGCAACAGGGGTAGCGTCCGCCCGGCATCGGCTCCGGCACCGGCACCGGAGTGCCGGAGAGGCTTCACCAGGAAAGGCTGCGCACGCTCGTGGAACCCCGTGGACGCACCCGTTGGGCGATCGGCGGACTGCTCGCCGGCGGCATCGTCGTCAACTTCCTTGACCGTACGGCCATCTCGGTGGCCGGCTCCTCGATCGCCGACGAGTTCGGTATGGACCTCCAGCAACTCGGGGTGGTGCTCTCGGCGTTCACCTGGTCGTACTGCCTGGTGCAGTTGCCCGCCGGCCTGCTGGTGGACAGGTTCGGGGTCTCGCGGCTGACGCGGATCGCGTCCGCATTATGGGCCGTGGCCGGCCTGCTGACCGCGGTGGCCGGCGGTGTCGGCCCCATCATCCTGGCGCGGCTGCTGCTCGGGGTGGCCGAGGGGCCGTCGATGGTCGGCGCCTCCAAGGCGACCGCGGCGTGGTTCCCGGTCAGTGAGCGCGGGATGGCGACGGCCCTGTTCGACGGCGCCACCAAGCTCGCCAACATGGTGGCGTTCCCGGTGCTGGCGTTCGTGATGAGCGAGTGGGGCTGGCGGGCCGGGTTCCTGTTCAGCGCGGCGCTCAGCCTGCTGTTCACCGCCGTGTGGTGGTGGGGCTACCGGGACCCGTCCACGTACGGCTCGCTGCGGCCGGCGGAGCGGGAGTTCATCCTCCGGGGCGGGGCACGGGACGCCGACCGGGGCGGGCTGCGGGAGTTCCGCGCCGCGCTGCGCTCCGGTCAGGTCTGGCTCGTGGCCTGCGGCTTCGCCTGCTACGGCTACACCATCAACATCGTGCTGACCTGGATGCCCGAGTTCCTCCAGCGGGAGTTCCACGTACGGCTGCTGCAGTCCGGCTTCTACGCGATGGTCCCGTGGGCGGTGGCGACGGTCGCCGAACTCACCGTCGGGGGCTGGCTGGTGGACCGGCTGATCCGCCGGGGCCGCGACCCGTGGGTGGTCCGCAGGACCGTGCTGACCTGCGGTCTGGCGCTGGGCGGCACGATCGGCGCCGCGGGGAGCGCCGGTTCGCCGGCCGTCGCGGTCTGCTGGATGTCGGTCTCCCTGGCGGGCCTGGCCATCGCCGCGCCGGTCGCCTGGGGGCTGCCCGGACTGCTCGCACCGCCGGGAACGGTGGGGGCGGTCAGCGGGCTGATGAACTTCCTCAACACGGCGGCCACCGCGGGCGGGGTGCTGCTCACCGGCTGGCTGGCGCAGGTGAGCGGCTCGTTCGAGGCGCCGTTCCTGTTCGCGGTGGCCGTGCTGGCGGTCGGGGTCGCGCTCTACTGGCGGGCGCTGCGCCCGGCAGCCGTACGGGAACCGGCCGCGGCCCGGGAACTGGACCGGGTATGAGGGCCTCGGACGGTGCCGCTCGCCGCCCTCGCCGGGTACGTGCACATCGTGCGCAGCAGCTGTGTCAGTCGTCACAGATTTGCCGCTCCACCCCAGGGAATCCCTACCCTTGCTGGGCAGTCGTCGGCAGGGGGGCGTGGGAAGCGGCTATGCACATCACCGGCCCCCTTCCCCTCCGGTCCGGTCCGGCTCCGCGGCGCCTCCGGCGGTCACCGGGAGCGTTCCGACCCGCCCGGCAGACCGCTCCGCCCGTTCCCTCCGTGTCGAGTGCCGCCGCGGCGGAGGTTCTCCGCCGATGAACGACACATCCGTCTTAGCGACCTGTCTGGCGCGGCTGTCCTGGCCGCCGGAGCGGCTGGCCCGGGAGATCAACAGGCGGTGCGGCAACGGCACCATCAGCAGCAAGGCGCCGTACAACTGGCTGAAGGGCGCATGCCCGCGGCGCCGGCTGCCGCACATCGTCGCCACGATCCTGTCCGACAAGCTCGGCGAGCCGATCGCGGTCGAGGCGCTGTGGCCCGAGCACTTCCCGTCCGCGGCCCCGCAGTGCCGGCGCATCCCCGCCCAGCGGCGCCGCGCGGCGCCCGGACGGCGGCCGGCCGGCCAGGAACCGCTGACCGCGGCGGTGGACTGGCTGGTGGCCGACGAGGCGCTGCCGCCGCCCTCGCGGCTGCGGGGCGACGAGATCCCCGCGGTCGCGATCGAGGTGCTGGCCGCGAGAATCCAGCAGCTGCGCCGGCTGGACGACAGCGGCAGCAGCGGGCTCGTCCTGGAGTGGGCGCTGCAGGACCTCCAGTGGGCGGAGAAGCTGGCCGCCCAGTACTCCTACGACGCCCCGACCGGGCGGCAACTGCACCGCATCATCGCCGAACTCGGCCAACTGACCGCATGGTTGACGGCCGATCAGGGCATGGACGAGCTGAGCAGCTCCCGCTTCCTGGCCGCGCTGGGCGCCGCCCGGGCGGCCGGCGACCGGCCGCTCGCCGCGTACATCATCTCCTGTATGAGCTACCGGGCCGGGTGGGCCGGACGGACGGACGAGGCGCTGCGGCTGATCCGGATCGCCCGTAAGGGGTCGGCGCACGAGGACATGGGCATCGGCCAGGCGCTGCTGGCCACCCGCGAGGCCAGGGCGCACGCCGGTCTCGGCGACGAGGCGGCCTGTCAGCGGGCCCTGGACGACGCCGCCGAGCTGAGCCGGACGGGCGGCCCCTCGGCCGAGCCGCCCTGGGCGTACTGGCTCACCCCCGCCGTCATGGTGGCCGATGCCGGCCGGGCCTGGCTGGAGTTGGGGCGTCCGGACCGGGCGGAGGGGCATCTCACCCGCGGGATCGAGCTGTTGCGGGGCGGCCAGCCGCGCAATCTGCTGCTGCACAGCGCCTCGCTGGCCGAGGCGCGGCTGGCGTGCCGGGAACTCGACGGTGCCGCGGAGGCCGCCACGGACGCGCTGTCCCTGGCCGAAAACGTCAGCTCACAGCGCGCCCATGCACGGCTGACCGCGCTGCGGCGGCGGTTCGTGCGGTACGACGCCGCGGTAGCGCGCGACATCGTGCAACGGGCCGATGATCTGCTGGCCGTGGACCCGGCGCGGGCGGCGGGCTGAGGGCGTGGCCGCCAAGTTCCGTTGCCCACAGGGCCGTTCCGCGACCGTCCGCGCGACGGCCGCGTCCGCCGCCCGTGCGGTGGCGCGCGCCTGCGTCCCGCCCGTCACACACTGAGGGTGGGCCCCTCCCCCGCGCGCCCCAGGACACGACCCCCGACATGGAACGGCATCCAGGAGAACAGGAACCTATGCGAGTCACTCATGAGGTACCGCTTGCCCCGATGACGACGCTGGGCCTCGGCGGCCCGGCGGCGGTCCTCTGCGAGCTGTTCGACCCCGCGGACTTCCCCGAGTTCGTCGCGCTGGCCGACGCCTCCCCCGGCCGCCCGGTCTGTCTCGGCGAGGGCAGCAACGTGGTGGTCGGCGACGCCGGATGCCCGGGCGCCGTGCTGCGGATGAGCACCAAGGGCCTTCGGATCACCGGCGGCACCACCGACGGCCGGGTGCTGGTCGAGGTCCAGGCCGGTCACCTCCTCGGCGACCTGGTCGACACCACCATCGCCGAGGGCCTCACGGGCATGGAGATGCTGGTGGGCATCCCCGGGACCACGGGCGCCACACCGGTCCAGAACGTCGGCGCCTACGGCCAGGAGACCGCCGACTGTCTGGTCGAAGTGACGGCGTGGGACTGGGAATTGCGCCGCAGGGTCACCCTGGACGCCGCGGCCTGCGGGCTGGGCCACCGCACCAGCGTCTTCAAGCGCTCCCGCCGGTGGACCCTGCTGTCCCTGGTCTTCGCGCTGCGCCGGTCCGAACTGAGCGCCCCGGTCACCTACCGTACGGTCGCCGCCGCGCTCGATGTCCCGGTCGGGAGCAGGGTGCCCCTGGACGAGGCGGCCCAGGCGGTGCTCGCCGTGCGGCGGAGCAAGGGCATGGTGCTGGGCTGCGCGGGCGCCGATGACCGGTCGGTCGGCAGTGTGTTCCTCAGCCCCGAGATCACCCCGGCGCAGGCCGACGGCCTGCGAGCACGCAGTGCGCCGGTGAACCGCTTCCCCGACGGCTCGACCCGGGTCAGTGCGAGCTGGCTCATCCGGCAGGCCGGTTTCGAGCTGAACACCCCGGTCGGTACGGGCGTACGCGTTTCCTCGCGGCACTACACCCTGGTCGCGGACGAGGGGGCGACCGCCACCGGCTTCACCCGGGCGGTCGAGCGCGTACAGCAGGAGGTGCTGTGCCGTACGGGGGTCCGGCTGACCTCCGAGCTCGATTTCCTCTGAGTTCGGCTTCCGCTGAACGCGACTTTCTCTGAACGCGACTTCCTCTGAGGTGGCGCACGGCCGCACGGGGCGGCGAGGCAGGGCGCAACGTAACACAGGCCCGCAGCAGGGGAGTTGCTCCTCAGCCAAAGATCGAACGTGCTTGACCCCGGTCCGCGGCCTTGGATGGAATACGTCGGCGGTTGCGCAATATCGCCGCAACAACCGGAAATACTCCGGAATTGAATCATCTTGCTTGGAGGGGATTATGGAGAACGTCGCCATCAGCGTGGACGAATTCGACCTCGACCTGGACATGGACCTCATGGAGCCGGCCGAGACCGCCGTGAAGGCGCAGGACCCGCAGCTCATGACGCAGGTCTGCTCGCCCACCACCTGGCCTTGCTGAGACACGGTGCGGGGTGCTGCGGGAGGTCGTCCCGCAGCACCCCGCACCCATGTCGGGCGAGGCGGTGGCAGGGGAACGGGGCGGGGCGGACGTGAGCGGTGCGGGTGAGGTGGCCTTCGAGTGCGGGACGGTGGCCCTGGTACGGGCCGCGGCACTCCCCCTGCCCCCGGACGAGCCTCCGGCCGGGCAGCCCGGCGAGGCCCCGTCCGAGGAGGAGCGGCTGCGCCGGCACATCACCCGGCTCGCCGCCGACCCGCGGCTCATGGAAGCGGTCGGCCTGGCCGGCCCGAGCCTGGCCCCCGAGGTGGACCGGGTCGTCGCCGGGGAACGGCTGCGGCTCAAGTCGCTGCGCCGGATCGCGCTGTCGCTGACGAAGTACCACTCACGGATGTCCCACCGCCCCACTCCGTTCGGCCTGTTCGCGGGGGTCGGAATCGCGGGGTTCGGAGCGGCGCCCGCGGGAGAGGCGGCCGGCGGCGGGCGCAGCGTGACCCGGCCGGACGCGGCCTGGCTGGACGACGTGCTGGAGACGCTGCGCGAGGCCCCCGCCGTACTGGCGCGTGCGCGACTCACGGCCAACAACCTGCACACCGTCCGGGACGGCCGTCTGGTGCTGGTCGACCACCATGACCGCACCGGGAAACGGCAGGTGACGGGGTCGGTGCGGCACACCCGGGTGGTCCGGCACCTCCTGGCGGCCGCGGCGCGCCCCACCCCCTTTACCCGGCTGGTCGAGGAGGCCGGGCGACAGTTCCCCCAGGCCCCCGACGGGGCGGTCGAGGCGGCCGTCGGGCAGCTCGTGCGCGGCCACTTCCTGCTGACCGACCTGACGCCGCCACCCGACTGCACCGCACCCCTCGACCACGTACGGGACCGGCTGCACGGGATCGACCATCCGGTGGCTCGTGAACTGTGCGCGATACACGGGGAGTTGCGTTCTCTGGACGCCGAGCCGCCGGGTGCGCGGCGGCCCCGGGCGGCCGCGGTCTCCGCACGGATGCGGGCGCTGCGGCCGGCGTCCGACGTCCTCCAGACGGACCTGTCCCTGGACATTCGGCTGACCCTGCCGCGGGACGTGGCCCGGGAGGTGGCGCAGGCGGCGACGGTGCTGTGGCGGACCTCCCCCGTCCAGCGCGGCACTCCGCAGCTGCGCGGCTACCACCTGGCCTTCCTCGAACGGTACGGCACCGACCGGCCGGTCCCGGTCCTGGAACTGCTCGACGAGGCGCGGGGGTTGGGGCTGCCCCGCGCCTACCGGCAGCCCGCCGCCGAGCCCGCCCCCGTGTCCGGGGCGCGCGACCGGGTCCTCGGCGAGCTGCTGATGGACGCGGCCCGCCGGGGAACACCGGAAGTGGTGCTCCACGAGGAGACCGTCCGCGCGCTGGAACCCGCGGAGCGCGGGCCGGCCCCGCCGAGCATGGAGCTGGTGGCCGAGCTGGTGGCACCGGACCGGGACGCCCTGTGCGACGGGGACTTCCGTCTGGTGCTCGCACCGCAGGCGGTGTCGCCGCTGGCCGGGGCGATGTTCAGCCGGTTCGCGCCGGTGCTCGGCCGGTCCGTTGCGCAGCTCCGGGACCTGGCCCGGCACGCGGAGCGCGGCGCCCCGGACGACGAGATCCCGGCCTGTGTCGCCTACCGGCCCCGGGTGGCGCGTGCGGCCAATGTGTCCGCCGTACCGCAGTGGCTCTCGCACCGCATCCCGCTGGGTGTCGGGCCCGCCGCGGCGGAGACGGCGCACGACCTGCGGTTGGAGAACCTGGCGGTGCGGGCGGACCCGGACCACCTCCGGCTCGTCGACACCACGACCGGCCGCGGGGTGCGGCCGCTCTCGTACTCGATGCTCTACCCGGGCAACGGTCATCTGCCGTACGTGGCACGGTTCCTGCTGGAACTCGGGCAGGAGGGCCGGTCCTTCTGTGCGCCGTGGAGCTGGGGAAGCTGGCAGGCGGCTCCCGCGCTGCCGCGGGTGCGGTACGGCCGGACCGTGCTGTCCCCGGCGCGCTGGCTGCCGGACCGGGCCCTGCGCGCCGCGGCCGGCCTGGGGGACGAGGAGTGGCGGACGGCGGTCGGGCGGTGGCGGCGGCGCTGGGACGTCCCCCGGCGGGTGCTGCTCGCCAAGGCCGACCACCGCATCGCGGCCGACCTCGACGACCCGTGGCAGCTGGCCGTCTTCCGTGACGAGGTGCGGCGGGCGGCCGGGCTGACCGTGGTGGAGCAGGTCGGCGGCCGGGCCGGACGGCAGTGGTTCAGGGGTCCCGAGGGGCCGCACGCCGCCGGATTCGTCTTCCCCGTCCTCGCCCGCCCCACGGGCCGCGGCACCGCGCACCGCACCCGGCGGGACGTCCCCGGGACGGCACCGGTCCCGCTCCCGACGGCGGGCCCGGACGGCGACGACGGCCCCGGCACCCGCGGCCATCTGCCCGGTGGCGAGTGGCTCTACGCGAAGCTCTATGTGCCGACGGCCCGCCAGGCGGAGGTGCTGACCCGGCACCTCGGGGCGCTGACCGATCCCGGGCTGCTGCACAGGGCGGGCGTCGACCGCTGGTTCTTCCTCCGGTACGAGGACCCCGCACCGCACCTCCGGCTGCGCTTCCACGGCACGCCGGAGTCCCTGTGGCCGGTGCTGCTGCCCGCACTCCACTCCTGGGCACGGGCGCGTACGGAGGCGGGGCTCCTCGGGAAGGTGGTCCTGGACACCTACGAGCCCGAGGTCGAAAGGTACGGCGGACCGACCGCCCTCGGGCACGCCGAGCGGGTCTTCCAGGCCGACAGCGAGTCCGTCGTCAGGCTGCTGGCCATGGCCCCCGACCAACTGGGCGATCCTTCGTCGGCGGCCGCGCTGGGCATCCTCGACATCCTCACCCGTCTCGGCTCCCCGGAGGAGGCGCTCGACCGGCTCAGTGGCCCGTCGGTGCTGGAGCGCCGGGGAGAGGTCCCGCGGGCCCGGAAGCAGGAGATCGCGGCGCTGCTGGACGCGCGGGGCCGGCCCCGCCCACCGGCCGCGGCGGACGGCCGGGGCGTGGGGTGGGGCGAGGGGTGGAGCAGCCGCGGCCCGGCGCTGGCCGGCCTGCGCGAGGCGCTGTCCGCCGCCGGGACGGACCCCGGCCGGACGGCGCGGATCGCCCTGAGTCTGGCCCATATGCACTGCAACCGGCTGCTCGGCCCGCGGCGCGAACAGGAACTGACGGCGCAGGTGACGGCCCGTGAGGCGCTGGCGCTGTGGCTGAGGAGGCGGAACACCGGATGACCGCACCCCTCGCGCTGTGCGACGCGGCGTCGGACCTCGCCCTCCGTGTCGCCGGTCTGCTGAGTTCGCCCGAGCAGGTGGCGGGCACCACCCGTGCGGCCTTCGCCGCGCTGCCGCCGGAACTGCCGCTGCCCGCCTGGCAGCCCGCGTCGCTGCTGCTGGGGCACCCCGGTATCGCGCTGCTGCACATCAGGTGCGCCCGGAGCGACGCACGGCACGCGGCGCTCGGGCACGCCCACCTCGCCGCCGCCGTCGCCGCGATCACCGAAGCGGGCCCGGCCGCGGTCGGTGACCTGCTGCTGCCCGCCCGGCTGCACGCCGAGGCACACGGCGGATACGCCCGGCTGCTGGCCCGCTGCGCCGAGGTCCACGCCGGATACGTCCGGGCCCGCGTCGCCCGGCTGGTGACGCGGCAGCGGGAGCACGGGCCGGGGCTGGCGGCCGACGACTACGACGCGGTCTCGGGCCTCGCGGGCCAGGGCCGCGCCCTGCTGTCGGCGGCCGCCCACGGCGACGAGCGGTGCGCACGGGCGCTCGGCGACGTCCTCTCCTTTCTGGTCGGGATGACCCGTCCCGTACGGTCCCCCATGGCGGACGACGGCCTCCAGGTGCCGGGGTGGTGGTGCGCCCCCGACCGGTATCCCGTCCCGCGTGACCGCACGGAGTTCCCGGAGGGCGACCTCAACGTCGGTGCCGCCCATGGGATTTGCGGCCCCCTCGCCCTGCTGTCCCTGGCGTACCGCGCGGGACACCGGGTGCCCGGCATGCCGGACGCCCTCCGCCGTATGGCCGACTGGGTGGTGCGCGTGGGCCACACCGACGGCCTGGGCATGCGGTGGCCCGGGCGCGTCCCGCATCCGGAGCCGGCGGGTTCCCGGCCGGAGGCGTCGGCGTCCCGGCCGGAGGCGGGGGCGCGGAGCCGCCCGGGGTGGTGTTACGGGACCGCCGGGATCGCCTGGTCCCTGCATCTGGCCGGGCGGGCGCTGGGTGACGACCGGCTGACGGCAGTGGCCGAGGACGCGGTCAGAGGTCTGGTGCGCCGCCCGTACGACGCCGCCGTGGCCGCGGACCCGGGCTTCTGCCACGGCCGGGCGGGCGTCCTGCACACCGTGAGCCGGATGGCCGCCGCCACGGGGCGCATCGAGTGGTGGGCGACGGCGGACGCTCTCGCCCGGGAGCTCGTGGCGGAGTGCGACACCCGAACTCCCTTCGGCTACCGCCAGGTTGTGCCGCCCGCCGACCCGTCCGCGTCCGCACCGCACCGGGTGCACCACCCCGGGCTGCTGGACGGCGCCGCCGGAATCGCCCTCGTCCTGGCCGACTACGCGGACGCCCGCCGGGGAGCCGCCCCGCAGGAGGGGAGCGGCTGGGACGCGGCCTTCCTCATGAGCTGACCGCGGTGGGGCGGTGCCCGCACCCCGCCCCGGTCAGAAGCGTCCCGCCGTCGGGCGGATCTCGAAGCCCGTCAGCCCCTCCGGCTCCTCCTCCCGCACGGACACGGCGTCGACGGTGGCCGACGGCGGCCCCGTGTGCGCCCAGTCCACCAGCTGCCGCACCCGCTCGGGCTCCCCCTCGAACACGGCCTCCACCGTCCCGTCCGGCAGGTTCCGCACCCAGCCGGCCACCCCGGACGCCTCGGCCGTGCGCCGGCAGGTGTCGCGGAAGAACACGCCCTGCACCTCTCCGGAGACCACCACCCGTCTGCGGATCATCCGTGCCTCACCTCGTCACCTCGTCAGCTCGCCCCTCGATGGCTCCCCGCCGTACGAGCGCAGATATATCCCGGCCCCACGGTCACCGGTCGGCGCCACGCCCGGACGGCGCACGGCTCACGGAGCGCCCGGCGGCCGTGGCGGCACGGGCGAAACGGGTGGCGTCGAGGACGGCCGCCCCGCCCGGATCGTTGTTGAAGTAGGTGTGGACATCGGCACCGTCCGGCCAGGTGTCGGCGATCCGCCGCACCCAGGTGGTGAGCGCCTGCCCGCCATAGCGCGGCCAGGGGTCCGCGCGGCCCTCGTGGAAGCGCACATACCCCCAGTCGGCGGTCCGCCACAGGGGCGTCACGGGCCGGGAGCCCCGGTCCGCCCAGCACAGCGCGGCACCCCGCCGCTCCAGCACCGACCTGATCTCCTCCGTCCACCACGAGGCGTGGCGGGGCTCGACGGCCACCCTGGTACCGGCGGGGAAACAACCGAGACAGTCGTCCAGCAGCCCGGCGTCCACCCGCAGGGTGGGCGGCAGTTGGAGCAGGACGGGCCCGAGCCGGGGCCCGAGGGCGGCGGCCCGCGACATCAGGCGCCGGACCGGCTCCTCCGGATCGCGCAGCCGCTTGATGTGGGTCAGATAGCGGCTCGCCTTCACGGCCATCACGAACCCCTCGGGGGTCCGGTCCCGCCAGTCAGCGAACGTCTTCTCCTCGGGCAGCCGGTAGAAGGCGGCGTTGCTCTCGACGGTGGCGAAGTGCCGCGCGTACTCCTCCAGCCACAGCCGCTGCGGCCGGTCCGGCGGGTACAGCACCGCACGCCAGTCCTTGTACTGCCAGCCGGAGGTTCCGACGAGAACGGTCATGCCCGCATCCCTGCCCGGTCCGGGGTGCGGCGTATCAGCCGTGCCCCGGGCCGCAGCCGCTACGGCGGCCCCGACCCCGTCAGCGCGCCGGCACACCCACGGTGTGCAGGAACTCCCCCAGGAACTCGTTGAAGACGTCCGGGCGTTCCATGTTGGGGTAGTGCGCGGTGCCGTCGATGGTTTCGGCCCGGCCATGGCTGACGCCGTGCGCCAGGCGCTCCCCCATGCCGATCTGGTCGGGCGCGTCGATGGCGCCGCTGAGGGCCAGCACCGGAACGGCGATCTTCGCCGCCCGCGCCCAGGTGTCTGCCACGGGGAGCTGCCAGTCCGGTTCGGTGCCGGTGTGCTTGGCGAGCGTCCGCTCGGCCATCGCCCGCAGTCGTCGCACGACGCCCTAGTCGACGTCGTCGAGCGTGCGGCGTGGGCCGGCCGCGAACAACATGAAGGCGTCGATCCAGCCCGCGACGTCACCGGCCGCCAGGGCGCGGTCCTGCTCGGCCACGATGTCCTTGACCCAGGGGTCGCGGAACTCCGGCTCGCTGGTCCCGGCACCGCTGACGACCAGCGCGCGCACCAGCCCGGGGTGCTCCAGCGCGGTGTCCACCGCGATGCCCGCGCCCATCGAGAGTCCGACGAGGACCACCGGGCCGACGTCCAAGTGCCGCAGCAGCGCGGCGAGATCGTCGGTGTGCCGGAACGCTCCGGTCTCGATCGAAGAGGTGCCGTGGCCACGGGCATCCGGGACGATCACCCGGAAGTCCGGCGTGAGGGCCGCCAACTGGTCATCCTGTACCGACGCGTACAGCGCAAGGTCGAACAGGCCGCGCCGGTCGAGGGACTGTCCGTCGGCGTGCGCGCCGTCCTGGACCTGCTGTGCGACAAGGGCCCTATGACCGTCCCTCAGATGGGCCGGGCCCAGGCGCTGAGCCGGCAGTTCGTGCAGCGCATGGTCAACGACGCCGCTGACCGGAAGCTGGTCGAGATCACCCCGAACCCGGCTCATCAGCGTTCTTCGTTGATCCGGCTGACCGATGAGGGCAGGGCGGCCATCACCGCGGTGCTCGCGCGCGAGCACGCGCTGCTCCGTCACGTCCAGGGGAATCTGACCGACTCCGACGTGCGGGCGTGCGTGCAGGTGCTCACGGAGATGCTCGCGCTCTTCGACCAGGTGGAGGTGGACTGAGGGACGCGGGCCACCGCACCCGGCGCACCCTCACCCTCGCGAACACGGCGTCAGCTCCCCCGGCGGCACCCAGCGGTAGCACCCGCCCGCCTCCTGGCCGAGCCAGCCGTTGACGCTGTGCAGGCCCCGTTCGTTGAGCTGTGCGTCATGGATGCCGTAGGCGCGCTCCGGCCGGACCGTGCGGACGAAGTCGATGGCTTCGGAGGTGCGCAGCCACGAGGCCTGCACGGGGACGAACAGCGTCTCCACCGGTCTGTCGGGCACCTGGAGCGAGTCGCCGGGGTGGTAGAGGCGCTCGTCGATCAGGTAGCCGAGGTTGGCGCAGTCCGGGAGGCCGCCGTAGATCCGGGCGTGCCGGCCGCCGTGCGCCGTGACGGCGAAGCCGGCCGCGCTGAACTCCTCGCCGGGCTCCACCTCGATGACGTCCAGGAGGCCGCCGAGGTCCGCGCCCTTGGGCGCGAAGACCGGCACCCCGAGTCCCTTGAGGCGCAGCACGTCGACATGGTCGGCGTGCTCGTGTGTCACCAGGACGGCATCGGCACCGGGCAGCGCCCGCGCCTCGCTCCAGATGCCGGGGTCGATGACCAGCGTCCCGCCCCCCGGACGCTCCAGCCGGACACAGGAATGAGTGTATTTGGTGAGGCGCATCCTGCGGAGAGTACGCGGCGGGGGTGCGGGTGTCAGCACGGTGTCATGGCGTCGGCCGCCCCCGCCGGCGCCCCCGGCGGCGACGGCGGGGAGTGGCTTGCCCTGTCTAGATCCGGTCCGTCACATCAACGCTCCGGTACGCGAGCTGTCGTGGGGTCAGGGTGAGCTTGAGCCGGTGTCTGGCGGAGCCCGTGCTCGACCCGCCGCTGTCTGTGATCACCCAGGTGCGGACCCCCGACCGTGCGCGGGCATCCCGCTCCAGCTCGACGGTGAACTCCAGCTCGATCGGCCCCATCTCGAACTGCAGCTCATCGCTGTCGAACCTGCCGGTGGCCGCGCGCAGGTCGTCGCGTACGGCCTGTACCGCTTCGGTGAGGTCAATCCGGTTGCGCTCCATGCTCCTCTGCTCCCTGTGTGGCGGTGCGACGTGGTCGACGGGTTCAACAAGGTTGATCTCCACATGTGCCGGGATGCTGGCCAGTCCCGAGGTGGTCGAGTAGGCGTCGGACTCGGCGGCCAGGTGGTAGGCGGACAGCGCCTCGCCCTCGACGTCCCCGGTGTCCTCGTCTCCTTCCGCGAGTACGGCGTGCAGCTGCTGGGCCCGGCTCCGTTCCGCCGCCAGTGCGGTGTTGCCCTCCGTGGAGAGCTGGTCGTAGAGCGCGAGGGACTCCTCCAGGGGGACCAGGGCCTCGTCCCAGGCGGCGCTGGCGGCCAGCAGGGTGGCGAGGTTGTGCAGCCCGCGCGCCAGCTCCGGCATCGCGCTCCGGTCCTCGTCGCACACGGACCGGTAGCCGCTGATCGCCTGTCGCGAGGCGGCGATGGCCTCCGTCGTACGGCCCGAGGAGCCGAGGACCAGCGCGAGGCACTCCAGGGCGTTGCCGCGGAGGCGCTGTACGGGCGGCCGGACGTGCGCCGGCTGGATCTCGGTGATCCGGAGGCACTCCTGCAGCACATCGACGGCCTCTTCGGACGCCCCGATCTCGGCCAGGCAGATGCCCAGTTGCAGCAGTGCCTGGGCCAGCCCGGTCCCGGTGGCCTGGTAGCGGTCGAGGAGCCGGCGGTGGATGCCCACCGCTTCCTGGGCGATCAGGAGGGCCTCCTCACCGTCGCCCGCGGCGAGCAGCCGCCGGCAGGCGGTCAGGAGGCGGTCCGCGAGCTGCGGGCCGTAAGCCCGGAAGTCCTCCTCCGCCTGTACCCGCAGCCGCTCGATCTCCCCGCTCCGCTTCCTATCCGGCGTGCTCATCGTCACCCCCCATTGCCATGGCTTGTTGCAGCAGCGTCAGCGCCAGTGCGGAATCGAAGATGTCCGCACTTCCCACCGGTGTGTGCCAGCTCATGAGCTTGGCCGGGCCGCCTTCCACGGGCGGCGGCCCCGGCGCGGGCACGGTCTCGTGTTCCGCGGCCGGAGGCGGTATGACGACGGCCGCCGGCTCCTTCGCGGGGACGGGCTCCGGCACCACCAGGCCCTTCACCAGCGCCAGCCGCCGGGCCCCGCCCATGGAGGCGATCAGCGGCACATGCCGCAGCTCGGCCGACTCCATCGCCGCCTTCGTCCCGTCGAACACCGCTTCCAGGTCCCGCACGTCGCCGGCCCGCGTGGCCGCCCTCAGCGTGGCGAGGAAATGCCCGGTGAACGCGGTGTGATCCGCCCCGTCCGAGTCCTGGGACGGCTGGTTGGGGCCGCTGGAGGCGATCACGCACACCCCGTCGGCATGGTCGTCGGGCAGCTCCTGTTCGAGGGGGATCGCGACCTCGGGTGTGCTGAGGCACAGGTCCCCCTCGCCGCTCAGCAGTCCCGTGGCGACTCCGCTGAAGCAGCAGTCGAGGACGATGATCCGCAGGGCGGCCGGCGAACTCCGCACCAGCCGGCGGACCGTCCGGTACGCCAGGCCCGTGGTCTCGATCGAATCGGGGCTCGACGACTGGGAGGCCAGGTAGAGGTCACCGTCGACCTTCCAGCCGTGGCCCACGTAGTAGAGCAGCAGCACGTCGGTCGCGGACTCGGCCGCCCGTTTGATGGCGACCCGCATTCCCTCACCGGTGCGCGGATTCGCGACCATCCGGCACTTCTCGCGGTGAAAGCCACCGCCGTCGGACGGCGCGAGCACACTGCGCAGACCCGCCAGGTTGTGGATCGCGGCCGGCACCTCGGGAAAGGCGTGATCCTGGTACTCCGACACCCCGATCAACAGGGCATACGAAGCGTCGAACCGCGGCAAGCGGGCCAATGCGTCACTCTTCGTCAAGCTGCTGAACGGCCCGCTCGATCACCTCGGCGTCCGTCCCGCTCACCGTGACGGTCCGGCCGTCGCGTTCGAACGTCACGGAAAGCTGCGGGGCGTTCATCTTCTTCCACTGGGCGACGGTGTAGCCCAGGGACCCCGCGCTGAATCCGGAGCTGACGACCAGCTGCACCAGATCGAGCACGTATCCCAGTTCACCCTTGACCGGTTCGGCACCGACCAGCCGCACCTCGGCATGCCTGCGGGCGTCCGGTTCGTCGAGCAGCCACTGGTAGAGGCTCTGCGCCAACTCCCCTGCCGTGTCGGCGTCTTCGCACCGGATCGTGATCTCCACCGTAAGCCTCCGGCCCGCGTCGGAATGGGCTCTGAGCATAGAGCCGGATGATGCGGCGGGACGGCACTTCGCTCATATCGCAGTTGTCCGTCATGAGGGGATCGGCCGGGACTCCGGGGCGCGCGGCCCGAAGCCCCGGGCCGCTCACCCCAGGGGGTGCGATTCCGGTGCGTCCACGGGTGGTTCACCGCCCGCTTCGTTGAAGGCCGTGAGTGCCTCGATGAGCGAGGCGCGCTGGGCGGGGGCGAGTCGTTCGACGATGGTGCTGATCTCCGCGCGGCGACGGGCGGTGACCTCCGCGACCGTGCGCCGGCCCTCGTCGGTGAGCTGGAGCAGGGTCTCGCGCCGGTTGCCGGGGTTGGCCTGACGGTGCGCCAGGCCTGCCGCGATGAGCCGGTCCACCATGCGCATCGCGGTCGAGGGCGCGACCTGGAGCAGTTCGGCGAGGGCGACGAGTTTGGTGGCGCCGCGGGTGGAGAGCACCACCAGCATCCGCAACTGCGGCAGCGTCACCCGCTCCTCGACCTCGCCGAGCGACCGTGCCGACACCGCCACCAGCAGCCTCGACGCCGTGAGCACCGCACGGGTCACCGCTTCCACATCATCCATGGCCCCCGTGGGGGCTCCGCGCTCCGCCATTCCCCTTTTCTACCGTCCCCGTTGTCCGGACGCCCTCGGCGGGACAACGGGGACGACCGGCGGCCTGCCCGGCTGCCTGCGAGGCCGGGAACGCCGCCGCACGTGCCCGCCCGGATACGCGAAGGGGCGGCATCGTAGCCCATCACCGCCGCCCGCCCCAGGGATTTGCGCATCGCCGCTGAATCGGCTTCTTTGCTCAGTGCAAAAGTTAGCGTGACCGTGCCCCGGCAGCCCGTGGGCGACAGCGCTCCGGCGCTCAACGCGCGCAATCAGGAGGCATGATGAAAACTCACGCGCGGACACCCCAGTCCCCCTCGAAACGTGGCCGTCTGATAGCCGTCGCGGTCGCTCTCACGGCCGTCATCGCGTCGGTATCCGTCTGGCTCTCCCAGCAACACGGCCCCGCACACGAGTCGGCCTCGGCCCACCTCCCGGCCGCGAACGCGGCAGCGGCCGGACCGGAGGGCGGCAACTCGGGTGAGGTGACCTCCCTGGACAAGGTCTTCCTCACCAAGGTCCGGCAGGCCGGGCTGTGGGAGATGCCGGCGGGGCGGCTCGCCCAGTCGCACGCGTCGAGCGAGTCCATCAAGCGCGCCGGGATGCATCTGCTCGAAGGACACAGCAGGCTCGACCAGCTGGCGCGTGAGGACTCCGAGGCGCTGGGCGTTCCCATCCCCGACCAGGCCACCGCCGAACAGCAGGGCTGGGTGAGCCAGTTGAAGAAGGCCCGGGGGAAGGAGTTCGACCAGCTCTTCGTCGACCTGCTCCGCGCCTCCCACGGCAAGATCTTCATCACCATCGGCGAGGTCCGCGCCACCACCAAGAACACCCTGATCCGGCGTCTTGCCACCCAGACCAACGACACCGTCCAGGACCATATGAGCGTCCTGGAGGACACCGGCCTGGTCACCGACGACACCCTCGACGACGTGGCCTCGACCATCCCCAAGTAGCATTGTTTCAGGGGGACTTGAGCTGACTTTCCGAGTGGCGTCCCCGGGTCGGAGCCCGGGTCAGTCCCCCCAGATCTTGCGGTAGGCCTGCCGGTAGCCCTCGGAGTCCCAGGACAGCGCGCCGCCGCTGTTGGCCGAGGTGGCGATGTGCACCGGGGCGACATACCCGCTGTCCGGGGCGTCGCTGAAGGCGCGGTTGAACTCGTCGACGATCTGCCAGCCCTGTTCGGAGAGCGGCTCGGGCACGGTCGCGGCCTGGAACTCCTTGCCGTTGACGCGCTGGAAGGCCGACGGGTCGCCGTCACCGGCACCGATGTTGAACGGGGCGCCGGCGCCGTCCTTGCCCGCGGCGCGCAGGGCGGGGGCGGCGTGCTGGAAGTACAGGTCGTTGATGGCGGCGGAGTGGGTCCACCGGCTGCCGAAGCGGGACATCAGGGAGCGGACTTCCTTGATGGACCGCTTGTTGACCTGGGGGATGGGCATGTTGGTGTAGCTCAGCAGCTTGGTGCCGGAGCAGGTGGCGAGTTCCTTCTTGATGAGGTCGGACTTGTGCTTGGCGAAGGGGACCGTGGCGTCGGTGAACAGGACGACGCCCGCGTGTCCGTTGGACCGGGCGATGATCCAGTCGGCGCTGATCTTCGCGACGTCCTCGACCCGGGAGGTGATGTTGCTGAAGAGCTCGGGGTCCTTGCTGGGGCCCGGAGACGGTGCGGCGTGCCAGCCGATCAGCGGGATGTTCGCCGCACGGGCCCTCTTGACCTCCGCCCCGGTCGTCGCGGGGTCGAAACCGCTGATGACGATGCCGTCCGGCTTGAGGCGAAGGGCCTGCCTGAAGGCGGCCCGCAGACCGTCCGGCGTGCCCTGGCCGTTGAGCGTGCGGGCACGCCACCCGACGATCTTGGCGGCTTCCTGGACTCCCTGGGCGACTCCGGCGACGCCGGGGTTGGTCAGGGTCTGGGCGATGTAGACGACGGTCTTGTCATGCACCGCCTTGGGGCCGGTGGTGGGGCCCTTCCAGGGGGCGCTGACCGCCTCGGCCTTCCTGACGGCCTGCTGGGCCCTGGCGAGGGCGGTGGGACATCCGGGCTCGGCGGTGTCCCGGTGGGACGCGGTGGTGCCGGTGCCGGGTTCACAGCCGGCGGCGGTGGCCGTGACCAGGAGTGCGGCGGCTGTCACGACCGCCTTGCGGATGGGGTGCACGGGACTCCTCGCAGGGCAGGATGAGGTTACAGGCGGGGGTGGGGGGAGACAGGTTACGGGTGGTGCCGCTCCGCGGAGCAGCCCCCTCCGGGAGATGCGGGCCAGCGGCCGGCGACGCCGGGCCCGATACGGAACGAACCGGTCCACCCGTCCCACTCTCCCAACGAAATCCGGCCATTCAGCGCCTCGTCCGGCACCGCACTCTGCAGTGAAGACAACGGGCCAAACATGACAAAGAGTTGAATACCGTTTGGCCATTGGTCGTCATGTGTTGCCTGCGCATGCACAAGCGGTAATGTTCACCGCCGGTCGGAGGTGTGGCGCAATCCTTTCGCTCACAAGGGGCGAAATACGCATTCCCCACCCTCCCCCGTCGTCGGCGGTCGGCACCAACACCACCTCGGTCACCGCTCAGGAGCACGTCGCAAGGAGGCCTGGGTGTCTGCGGACACAGTGGACCCGCCACACGAACCGGACCGTTCCCGGCGTTCACCGCTGCGTCCGCGGTTCCGTCAGCAGGCGGGTGCACTCCTGGACCGCTGGCCGTTCCGGCGGAAGCTCAATGTGCTGGTGATCGCGCCGGTCGCGGTCGTCGGCGTGCTGCTGGCCATCGGCGTCAGCAATCAGGCGGACAAGGCCCTGGACGCCGGCCGGACCGAGGAGCTGGTGCGCGACAGCGAGCAGGTCACCAGGCTGATCAACGACATCCAGGCGGAACACCGGCAGGCGCTGCTGCTGTCCGTCGAGCAGGAGGCGGCCCGGCCCGGTGCCGCCCTGCCGTCGACCGCCGCCTACCGCGGGGCGCAGCGGGTCACGGACGCACAGGTCTCCGCCGTACAGACGTCGTTCGGTGCGGAGCTGCCCAAGGAGGAGTCGCGGGCCCTGGAGTACGTGCGGGGTCTGGCGGTGCTGCGGGACAAGGTCGAGCGGGGCTCGGTGCCGGCCGCCGGGATCGACCCCGCGTACGCCGCCGCGGTCGGCTATCTGATCGACGGCATCGGCCTCGACCGCTTCGTCGGCAGCTCGTCGTCCTCGGTCACCAACCTGCTCGACACGGTCCTGCGCGCCGACGCCGCCCACGCGGCCTTCGAGAGCGGGGTGTTCTCCGCCCAGACCCGGGACGCCAACGCGCTCACCGAGTACACCCGCGCCGTCGGTGCCCAGAAGCTCTACGAGGAGCAGACCGAACGCTTCGCCAGGATCGCCGCTCCGGACCAGGTCCTGCGCCTGGGCGGGATCGCGCGCAACGCCGAGGAGAACGGCATCGAGGCCCGGTTCGCGGAGCTGCAGATCGATCCCGGCTCGCTGCAGGGCCAGTCCCCGCAGCAGCTGCGCGAGGCGATGGACGCCGGCACCCGGCAGGCCCAGTCGCGCCTCGACATCACCCGGTCGCTGATCGACCAGATCGCCGCGCGGGCCGACAGTCTCTCCGCGAGCGCCCTGTACAACGCGCTGACCATGCTCGGCCTCGCCCTGCTCGGCTTCACCTCCTGGCTGACCTTCTCCGTCCTCGTCCGGCGCTCGGTGGTGCGGCCGCTGACGGCTCTGACCGGCGCCGCCCAGCAGGTGGTCGACGTGGCCGGTGAGGAACTCGCCAGGGTCGAGGACGACGAGTCGCCGGACGGCACCCCGCTGCGGCCGCGGGCGATCCCCGTCCCGGTCCGGGACGAGATCGGTCATCTGGCCGAGGCGTTCAACCAGGTGCAGGTCACCGCCGCGGCGCTGCTGGAGCGGCAGGTGCTCAGCCGCCGCAATGTCGCCGAGATGTTCGGCAACGTCGGACGCCGGGTCAGCAACCTCACCTCGCGTCAGCTGATGCTGATCGACGCCGTGGAACGCGAGGAGACCGACCCCGACGTCCTCCAGCGGATGTACCGCATCGACCACATCGCGGTACGCCTCCAGCGCAACGCCGACAGCCTGATGCTGCTCGCCGGCATCCGGGACCCCGAGGTGGAAGCCCGGCCCACGACCCTGGTCGATGTCATCCGGGCCGGACTCGGCCAGATCGAGGGCTTCCAGCGGGTGTCCCTGCGATCCGAGACCGAGGTCACCGTCGGCCCCGACATCGTCGACGACCTGACGCTGATGCTCGCCGAACTCCTGGAGAACGCGGTCTCGTTCTCCCCGTCCGACACCCCCGTCGAGGTGGTCGTCCGGCCGGGCACCGACATCACCGCGGACGGCGGCGCCCTGATCGAGGTCATCGACCACGGTCTCGGGATGAGCGCCGACCGCCTCGACGAGGAGAACGCCCGGCTGGTCCGCCGCGAGCGGCTCGACCTCGTACCGACCAAGGTCCTCGGCCTGTTCGTGGTCGGCAGCCTCGCCCGTCGCTCGGGCATCCGGGTCACCCTGAGCCGTACGCCGGGCGGCGGTGTCACCGGCACCGTCTGGCTCCCCGCCACGCTGCTGCTGACCGTCCGGCCGGGCGCGCCCTCGTCCCCCGCGGCGGAGCTGCCCGCTGTGGACACCGGGGACGAGGCGCGGGCCGAGTCCACGTCAGCGCACCCCGCACCGGACGACTCTCCCTCCGCGCACCCGGCACCGGCCGACTCCACGTCAGCTCATCCGGCACCGCCCGCGCAGGAGCCCACCGCGCCCGAGCCCGGCCCGGCACCCGCCACGCCCCTGCCGGTGCGGACCCCCGCCCCCGCGCCCGAGCGGCGGCCCGTCGCCCCCTCGCAGGAGGGCGGGCTGCCACGGCGCCTTCCGCAGCGCACGGACCGGGAGCCCGCCCCCGCGTCCGGGCCGCGCCCGGCGTCGGCCGGCCGGCCGCTGCGCCGGCGGGTGCGGGGCGCGACGCTCCCCATGACCACTCCGACGGCCGGCCGGGAGGCCGAGGGCATGCACCGGCCGGCCGACGCCGACGCGGTCCGTTCGGAGCTGGACGCATTCGAAGCCGCCGTACGCCGGGCGGAGCAGGACAGCGCTCCGCCCCCGAGGGACTCAGCGCCCTCAGCACACCAGCAACCCCGGAAGGAGTCGGGCAGTGACGACGCCGACAGGTAAGAGCAGTCCCGAGCGCGCGGAAGCCATGGATCTGACGGCCGCCGCGGCCGACTTCACCTGGCTGCTCGACCGGTTCGCCACCCAGACCGCCGGTGTCGTGGACGCCATCGCGGTGTCCTCCGACGGCCTGCTGATCGCGGTCTCCCAGCTGCGCGAGCAGGCCGACTCCGAGCGGCTCGCCGCGATCGTGTCGGGCGTCACCAGCCTGGCCGCCGGCGCGTCCGGCAACTACGGCCTGGGCGGCCTCAACAAGGTCATCATCGACCTGGAGGGCGGCCACGTCCTCGTCTCGGCGATCGGCTGTGGTGCCGTCCTCGGCGTGGTGACCTCGAAGGAGGCCAAGCTCGGCAACATCGCCTACGAGATGACCCTCTTCGCCAACCGGGCCGGCAGTGCGCTCACCCCCCAGCTGGTGCTGGAGCTCAAGAAGAACGCCGGCGCCGCACCGGCCCGCTGACCCGTCCCACCCGCGGAGGCAGGAATGCGGGCGCCAAGAAAAGGACCACGAAATGGCCGTCGGTGAACCAGGACCGAACGAGGCGGCGGGCGCTGCCCGCGGCCCGTCGGAGCCGGTCGGCCGCGCTCCCGCGATCCGGCCGTTCCTGCTGACCGCCGGCCGCGTGGCGGGGGACGGCGCCGGCCCCCCGCTCCCGGTCGAGGCCCAGATCGTGGCGACCTCGGCCGGGCTCGCCGCCCTGGGAACGCTCGCCTTCGAACCACACGACATCGTGGCCGCCTGCCGACAGCCGCAGTCGGTGGCGGAGCTGGCCGCGCGGCTGCGCCTCCACCTCAATGTCGTCCGGGTGCTGGCGGAGGACCTGCGGGCCGCCGGGCATCTGGCGGTCCATGTCGCGAACGCCGGCACCACCCAGGACATTTCCGTACTGCGAAGGGTTATCGATGGTCTCCGCGCCGTCCCCGACTCACGGGACACACTCCGTGACAGCGGTTGAACAGCCGCCGGTACCGGTCAAGTTGGTCATCGCCGGCGGCTTCGGTGTCGGCAAGACCACGGCCGTCGGCGCGATCTCCGAGATCCGGCCGCTGACCACGGAGGCCGCCATCACCGAGGTCGCGGCGGGGGTGGACGACCTCACCCACACCCCCGGCAAGACCACCACCACGGTGGCCATGGACTTCGGCTGCCTCACCATCGACCCGACGCTGAAGCTCTATCTGTTCGGCACGCCGGGCCAGGACCGGTTCGGCTTCATGTGGGACGACGTGGTCGAGGGCGCGCTCGGCGGCCTGGTGATCGTGGACACCCGCCGCCTGGACGACTGTTACGCCGCGGTGGACTACTTCGAGCACAAGGGCATCCCCTTCGCCGTCGCCGTCAACGCCTTCGACGGCGAGGTCCACCACGACCTCGACGAGGTGCGCTGGGCGCTCGACGTCTCCGACCACGTACCGCTGACCGTCTTCGACGCCCGCAACACGGGCTCGGTCCGTGACGCGCTGCTGATCGTCCTCGAAGTCGCCCTGTCCCGCGCGGAAAACGGCGCGGCGGACTGACTCCCGAACGGTCTCCCGGCCTCCGGCCCGCCGTAACTACCGGTAAGTGATCAGTTTCACCCGGTACGGAACACCGCTCCCCGCCCCCGCCGCACTTCCGGCTGCCATGATCCGTGACGATGCGGATGCAGCCGGCTCCGCGGACCGAAACGACGGCGAGATCAGGGGTGTTGGCGTGAGACGGGCGTGGTCACGGTGGGCTGTGCGCAGGCGGACGGGCACCGGCGGGGGCTCCGCACCGGGCGGACCGGGGACCGCCCGTCGCCCGCGGACGGCGAGGCGGGCGGCGGCGGTCGGCGCGGTCACCGTGCTCCTCTGCCAGCTCCTCGGCGGGCATCCCGCCGTGGCACGGACCGGTGCCCTGCCGGGATCGGCGTTCCCCCTCGTCCTCGACGTGGACCTGACGCCGAATCCGGTGTGCCGCGGCCCCGTGCACGGCCGGGTGCAGATCTACGACCCGGCCGCGGCGAAGTCCGGGGCCACCGTGGAGTGGCGCGTACGGGCCGGTGAGAAGCGCCTGGCCGGCGGGCGGCTCGCCATGACCGCCGGCGTGGGCACCGCAAAGTTCCGCCTCCCCCACGACCGGGTGCCCGCCACCGAGACCGCCGTGCAGATCGAGGCCCGTCTCGCCGCCACCCCGGAGCATCCGGCGGCCGGCCACTACGGCAAGGTCTGGCGCGACACGCTGCGCCGGGGGTGCGACCCGGTGCGGGTGGCGTCCGTCGGCGACTCCGTGGTCTGGGGGCAGGGCCTGGATCACGATCAGAAGTTCCCCTATCTGACGGGTCAGCTGCTCGGACGGGAGACCGGCCGGGGATCTCAGCACCGGGACTACGCGATCTCCGGCGCGGTACTCGACGCGCCCGACCTGCCCGCGGGCAACAAGGACGCGGCCTGTCTGCGCACGACGGAGAAGCAGGACCCGGACGGCGACGGGGAGATGGAGTTCGGCGAGGTCACCCAGCAAATGCCCGATGTGTTCTGCCAGTTGGAGAGGGCGGGCGCGGAGGCACGTGCGGGCGGCTACGGGCTCGACCTGGTCGTCATCAACGGATGCATCAACGACCTCGACCCCTTCTTCGGCATCGGCGTCGGCCTCACCCCCGGCTCGGAGGATCTGCCCAAAGCGGTGAAGCGGGAGTGCTCCGGCGTCGGCGCGGCGCCCGAGAACCCGGCCGAGGACGTGCCCTACTTCAGCGGCGCGAAGGTCGGGTACGGCGGACGCGGGATGCGGGCGGCGATCGAGAAGGCCCATGCCCTGCCGGGGCGGCCGAAGGTGCTCGTGGCCGACTTCTCCTACGCGCTGAGCCGCAGCAGTTCACCGATCCCGGTGAAGACCTGCTCGACCCCGGGCATCACCGCGGGGCGGCGGGCCTCCTGCCGGGCCGCTCTCGGCAAGGTGGCCGAGCGCTACGAGCAGTACACCCAGCTGGCCGGAGCCGCCTACCGCCAGGCGGCGGCCGCGGCCAACAAGGCGTCCCAGGACGGCCCGTACGCGGCCGCGGCCGACGGCCTGTTCACCGTGGACAACGCCGTCCTCACCCCGCACTCCAAGGTCTGGGGCAACCCGGTGACCGACCCGGCCTTCCCGCTGCGTACCCGGGCCTGCCCCGAGCTCAGCGCCACTCCGCTGCAGTGTCTGAGCGCGGCCGTCGCCCACCCCGACATCGCGGGCGCCCGCCAGTACGCCGAATCCTTCCTCCTCAACCCGAGCCTGCGCAGCTGGTTCCACCTTCCCCACCAGGGCCCCCGGGCACGGCTCAAGGCCCCGGAGCACGCACGCCTCGGCGGTGAGGTCCCCCTGTCGGTCACGGTGAACGGCAAGCCTCCCGCCGCCGGATACCGCTACCACTGGTACTTCGGCGACGGCACCGAGCAGGAGACCGACCAGGCGTCCGTCACCCATGCCTACGACCACAAGGGCCCCTGGCTGCCCCGCCTCGTGATGACCGACCGGGACGGCAGAAAGGTGCTGGTCGAGGCCCCCGGGGATCTCACCGTCAAGTGAAGGACCGGCGGCTAGATTCCAGCGGGAGAGCCAACTCCCCTTGAAGGGCACCGATATGAGCATGTTGCAGGCGGTCGAGGTCCCGCGGTCCCTGGCCGCTTCGTACGCCAGGAACTTCGGCGAGGAGGGGATGGCCTGGATCGCCGGGCTGCCGGCTCTCGCCGCGGAATCCCTGGAGCGCTGGGAGCTGGAACGGGACGGCGCGGCCGGAGCGGGGGAAGCCTCGCTGGTGCTGCCGGTGCTGCGGAAGGACGGCACCCGCGCGGTCCTCAAACTCCAGATGCCCAGGGAGGAGAGCCGCGCCGCACTCATCGGGCTGCGCACCTGGGACGGTGCGGGGGTGGTGCGGCTGCTCGACCACGATCCCGAGAGCAGCACCATGCTTTTGGAACGGCTGGACGGTGCCCGCACGCTGGCCTCGATCGAGGACGACGACATGGCGATGGGCATCCTCGCCGGTATTCAGGCGCGGCTGGTCCGGGTCCCCGCGCCGCCGGGGCTGCGGAGCCTGGGCGAGATCGCCACCGAGATGCTGGAGCGGGTTCCGCGGGCGGTCACGGCGCTGGCCGACCCGGCCGACCGGCAACGCCTGCGGGGCTGGGCCTCGGCGGTGGCCGAGCTGGTCGGCGAACCGGGCGACCGGCTGCTGCACTGGGATCTGCACTACGACAACGTTCTCGCCGCGGAGCGCGAGCCCTGGCTCGCCATCGATCCCGAGCCATTGTCCGGCGATCCCGGCTTCGACCTGTGGCCCGCCCTGGACAGCCGCTGGGAGGACGTCGTCGCCAAGGGCGACACCCCGCGCGTGGTGCGGCGCCGCTTCGACCTGCTCACCGCGGTGCTCGGCCTGGACCGTGCGCGGGCGACCGGCTGGACGCTGGGGCGGCTGCTGCAGAACGAGCTGTGGGACATCGAGGGCGGCGCGACCGCGCCGGCCCCGTCCTCCGTCGCCCTCGCGGAGTCGCTGCTGAACCGTTAGCGCCGCCCCGTGAGAGTGCGACGACGGGGCCGGGTTGCCGCACGACCGTGAGGGCCCGCCCCGGGGAGGGGCGGGCCCGTGCGCCACTGCTACTCGTGGAGCTTGTCCCGGATCTCCGTCAGCGCGGCCGACACCTGCTCCTCGGTGTTCGTCTTGTCGAGGCCGAGCCCGCTGAGCACGCCCTCGCCGTTCTCCTGCTCCAGCAGCGCCAGCAACAGGTGCTCCGTGCCGACGTAGTTGTGACCCAGTCGCAGCGCCTCGCGGAAGGTGAGCTCAAGCGCCTTCTTCGCCTGGGCGTCGAAGGGCACGAGGGCGGGCAGGGGCTCGCCGGCGGGCTCCGGCAGCGCCTCGGTAGCGGCCGCTCGGACCGCCTCCAGCCCTACGCCCTGGGCGACGAGCACGCGTGCGGCCAGCGATTCCGGGTCGTCGAGCAGGCCGAGCACGAGATGCCCCGCGCCGATCTGCGCGTGGCCGCCTTCGCGGGCCTTGTTCTGGGACGCGACGACGACGCTCCTGGCCCGG
This sequence comes from Streptomyces sp. NPDC048612, assembly GCF_043199295.1. NCBI lineage: Bacteria > Bacillati > Actinomycetota > Actinomycetes > Kitasatosporales > Streptomycetaceae > Streptomyces > Streptomyces sp. NPDC048612. The sequence continues at coordinate 469,069 of NZ_JBICVV010000001.1, read as the reverse complement.
GGGGTGAACCTGCCGAAGTCCTGGCTCATGCCGGGCTCCGACTCGTCCTTCGTCACGAACCGCTTCTGGGCGGCCTGTCGGGTGACGCCCATGGACTTGCCGATCTCGGTCCATGAGGCACCGGAGCGGCGGGCCTGGTCGACGAAGTGGCCGATGAGATGGTCGGCCACGTCGCCGAGATGGTCAGCGGCGACGACAGCGCTCTGGAGCTGGTCGAGAGCGTCGCCGTGCACCTTCTTGATCGCCTCGATGAGGTCGTCGAGACGGACGGGATTGTTCACCTGAGTCGATTCCACCATGAGGCAACCTTAGGTTGACAGCCACCAGGGTGTCAACCCTTGGTTGACACCCTGGTGGGGGCTCCGTGGGTGCGGGGACTCAGGGAAGCAGCCGCGCCGGGTCGGTGCGGGACAGGGCCGCTGTCACCTCCAGTTGCCAGCCGGTCTCGTACGCCTCGGTGAAGTGCGCGTCGCCGAGCGCGGCCCGGCCGCGGCCGCTCAGCGTGCGGATCTGCGGATCGGTGCGGTCGTGGGCACCGCGCAGGCGGGCCGCCGCGCCGAGCAGGACAGCGACCTCGCGGTGCCGCCCGTGCAGCGCGGCAAGGCCGGCCACGGTCACCGCCACCGTCGCCACGATCGGCATGTCCCTGCTGTCGACGGCCGCCGCGTACGCCCGGCCCAACGCCTCCGCGGCACCCGGCCCGTCGCCGAGTTCGAGACAGAGCGCGCCCCGCACCGCGCCGAGCAGTGCCTGCCCCTGGTCGCCGCCGAACACGCCCGGCCCGAACAGTCCGGCCTCCAGCGACTCGAACAGGCCGCGCGCCCGGGCCAGTTCGCCGGTGCGCACCCGCAGGGCGGCCTCCCGCGCGTCGAGCAGGACGGCCATCTCGGGCGACGCCGAGCGCAGTACGCGCTCCCGGGCCACGGCGATCGTCTCGGCCGCCCGCGCGGTCTCATCGAGCCGCACCTGCAGATCGATCCGGCGCAGGTCGACGAAGATCTCGTCGCTGAGGCTGAGCGATCCGAACGCGCGGGCCAGCCGTTTGGCCTCGTTCAGGTCGGCCAGTGCGCCGTCGAGATCGCCGTCGTACTGCCGCACCAGCGCGTTCAGGGGCAGCGCCTTGGCCAGGCCCCAGCGGTCGCCCGCGCGGGCGAAGCACTCCAGCGCGGCGCGCACATCGCTGCGGACCTGGTCGAAATGACCGTCGTTCTCGGCGAACTGGGCGCGGAACAGGCGGGCCATCCCGGCCAGCCACACATCGGGCCCGTCGACCAGCCGCTGGAGGACGGCCGGCGACACCTCGGTCTCCGTCAGGGCGGCCAGCCCGACCGCGGTCAGCACGCCGCGGCGGCCCGGCAGCTCCGGATGGCTCAGCAGCCGGCCGGCGAGCGCCCGCAACTCCCCGCGCCGCTCCGTGACCCAGTCCTTGGCCGGCGCACCCCGGGTGGCGACGGTGTTGAGCGCCAGCAGCCCCTCGGCGATGTCGCGTTGCAGGCCCGGCCCGGTGACCGGCAGCGCGACCGTCTCACCGAGCCAGTAGGCCGCGTCGGGGTGCCGGCCGAGCATCTGCCAGTACCAGGTCAGGTCCACCGCGAGCGCGCTCGCGCCGGCGGTGTCACCGGTGTCGCAGAGGTGGCGCAGCGCGGCGAGCGCGTTGTCGTACTCGGCGTGCAGCACATGGAGGGCGTCGAGCTGCCCGGGGCCGCGCAGCAGCGGGTCGTGGCGGGCGACCAGCCCGGCGGAGTGGCGCGCGGCCAGGTCCCGCACGCCGGTCAGGGTGCCCTGCTCGGCCAGGCGCTCCAGGCCGTACTCGCGGAGGGTCTCCAGCATCCGGTACCGGCCGGTGTCCGGCGCGAGCTGCAGCAGCGACCGGTCGACCAGGTCCGCGAGCAGCTCCGGGATCTCGTCGGCGGGCACCGCGGTGCCGGCACAGACCGCGGTGGCCGAGTCCGGTGTGACACCGCCGGGCAGGACCGCGATGCGCTCCGCGACCGTACGGGCGTCCGCACCGAGCAGGTCCCAGCTCCATGCGATGACCGCGCGCAGCGTGCGGTGCCGGGGGAGGGCGGTCCGGTTGCCGGTGGTCAGCAGGCGGAACCGGTCGGACAGTCCGGCGGCCAGGCCGGCCAGCGAGAGCGTGCGCAGCCGGGCCGCGGCCAGTTCGAGGGCGAGCGGCATGCCGTCCAGGCCGCGGACGATGCGCAGCACCTCGCCGAGGTTGTGCTCGTCGACGTCGAAACCGGGACGTACGGCCGCCGCCCGCTCGGTGAACAGGCGCACCGACGCCGTACGGCGGGCCTGCCCGACCTCCTCGTGCGGCTCGGGCAGGGCGAGCGGGCCGAGCGGTACCAGCGTCTCGCCGTCGACCGCCAGTGGCTCACGGCTCGTGGCCAGTACCCGCAGAGTGGCGCAGCGGGCCAGCAGCGCCGCGATCAGGTGCGCCACGGCGTCGACCAGATGCTCGCAGTTGTCCACCACGAGCAGGCTCTCGCGGCCGTCCAACTGGTCGGCCAGCACGTCGAGTTCGCCGACCGGGTCGCCGCGCAGCGCGGCCGGGGCCGCGAAGAGCGCCGCGCCGCGCAGCCCGATCGCGGCCAGCAGCGCCGCGCCGACCTTGGCGGGCTCGGTGACCGAGGCGAGGTCGATCATCCAGACGCCGTCGCGGTACGCGGGCCGGTGGCGGCGGGCGGCCTCGACCGCCAGGCGCGTCTTGCCGGCGCCGCCGGGGCCGAGCACCGTCACCAGCCGCCCGGAGGCGAGCAGCCCGTCGATCCGGGCGAGGTCGTCGTCGCGGCCGAGGAAACTGGTCAGCGGTGCGGGCAGGTTGCTCCGCCGGACCGGCGAGGCGTCGGGCGCGGGCCGTTCGGCGCGCAGCAGGCGCAGGTGGCGTTCGCTCAGGGCGGCGCCCGGGGCGGTGCCGAGGTCGTCGGCCAGGCGCTCGCGGGTCCGCTCGTACAGGGCGAGGGCCTCGGCCTGCCGCCCTTGGGCTTCGAGCGCGTCCATGAGGAGCGCGGTCGCGCGCTCGTGGAAGGGGTGCTCGGCAAGCAGTGCGGCCAGACCGGTGGCGGCCGCGTCGGCGTGGCCCCGCGCCAGCTCGGCCTCGGCGAGGTCGGCGACGGCCTCGGTCGAGGCGTGCGCCAACCGGGTCGCCACGGCGGGCGCCACCGCGGCGACGACCGTGGGCCCGGCGCCGGGACGGTCGCCCCAGAGCGCCACGGCCTCGCCGAGCACGGCCGCCGCGGCATGGGGGTCGCCGGCGCGCAGGTGGTCACGGCCCGCGGCGGCGAGCTGCTCGAACCGCAGCGCGTCCACGTCGGCCGCGTCCACGGCCAGCCGGTAGCCGCCGGCGTGCTGCGCGACGTCACCGGCCGCGCCGAGGGTCCGGCGCAGCCGCGAGACGAGGGCCTGCAGGGCGTGGGCCGGGCCGGCCGGCGGCTCCTCGGCCCAGATCGCGTCGATGAGGCCGCCCGTCCCGACCGTGTGCCCGCCGGCGAGGGCGAGCCGGGCGGCCAGAGCCTGCAACCGGGCGCCCGATACGGACAGTTCGGTGTCACCGCGGGACAGCTGGAAGGCGCCGAGCAGCCTGACCCGAAGCCGCGCACCCCCGGCACCCCCGTCCATGCTCCGATCCTCGCACGCGCACGGCCGGGCCCTCACGTCAGGGCGTTGCCCGTGTGCCCTCGTGTCAGCGCTGTGTGCGCGCCGCGTGAGGGGCCCGCAGCACTCTGGGCGTGCCACACAACAACCGCTCTCCGAAAGGGACTTCTGATGCATGACGTGGTGATCGTGGGCGCCGGCCCGGTCGGACTTTTCCTCGCCTGTGAACTCGGCCTCGCGGGCTGCTCCGTCCTGGTGCTCGAACGGGAACCGGAGCCCGGCTCCCCATGGCGGGCGGACCCCCTCGGGATGCGGGGCCTGTCCGCCGGGTCCGTCGAGGCGTTCCACCGCCGCGGGATGCTGCACCCCCTCCTGGCGGCCTCGGGCCTCCACGACGCTCCCGGCCCGGACCCCGACGCGGACGAGCCGTCACCTCCCGGTGGCGTGGGCCACTTCGCCGGCCTGGTGCTCGATCCGGCGAAGGTGGACCTCGCCGCCCTGCCGTACCGGCTTCCCGGCCCGGCGGCGGACGGCGTGCTGACGCACCTCGCAGCGGTCGAGGCGGTGCTGTCCGAGCGGGCTTCCCGGCTCGGTGTGGAGATCCGGCGCGGCGTCACGGTCTCCGCCCTCGCCCAGGACGACGACGGCGTGGTCGCGCGGGCCGGCGAGCACGCGTACCCGGCGCGCTGGCTCGTCGGCTGCGACGGCGGACGCAGCGCGGTGCGCGGGCTCGCCGGCTTCGAGTTCGTCGGCACCGAGCCGCTGTTCACCGGCTATGTCATGCTCGCCGCTCTCGCCGATCCCGACGTGCTGCGCCCCGGGATCAACCTGACGCCGACGGGCCTGTACCTCCGGATGCCCACCGAGGGGCACCTCGGCGTCATGGACTTCGACGGCGGCGCCTTCGACCGTTCGCAGCAGCCGACTCGCGACCACCTCCAGACGGTGCTGCGCCGGGTGTCCGGCACCGCCGTGACGCTCAACGACGTCTCGCTCGCCTCAAGTTTCACCGACCGGGCGATGCAGACGACGACCTACCGGCTCGGGCGCGTCCTGCTCGCGGGCGACGCCGCGCACATCCACTCCCCCGTCGGCGGACAGGGACTCAACCTCGGCATCGGCGACGCCATGAACCTCGGCTGGAAGCTCGCGGCGACCGTGCTCGGGCACGCGCCGTACGGGCTGCTCGACACCTACACCCGCGAGCGGCATCCGGTCGGCGCCTCGGTGCTCGACTGGACGCGCGCCCAGGCGGCGGTGATGCGGCCGGACCCCCATGGCCAGGCGATCCAGGCAGTGGTGCGCGACCTGCTCGGGACCCGTGACGGAACGACCCACGTCTTCGAGAAGGTGTCGGGATCGTCGATCCGCTACGACCTCGGCAGCGACCAGCCGCTGACCGGCCGCAGCGCCCCGGACCTCCGTCTCGACGACGGCACGCGCCTCGGCGAGCTGCTGCGGGACGGACGAGGCGTCACGCTCGATTTCAGCTCCGGCCACCGCCTGCGCGAGGCGGCGAAGGACCGGCGGAACCACCTGCGTTACGTGGCCGGGGCGGCGAGGAACGACCTCGGACTGGGTGCCGTGCTCATCCGGCCGGACGGCGTCGTCGCCTGGGCGGCCGGGCACGACGTCGACCCGAAAGCCTTCGAGCAGGCCGCCGACCAGTGGTTCGGCACCCCGCGAACCTGACGCCACAGCCCGTCTCCACCTGAACCTTCCTTGGCTCAACCCACCTTCCAAGGAGCACTTATGACGATCACCCTCCGCCCGGGAACCACCGTGATGTTCACCGGCGATTCGATCACCGACAGCCGGCGGCTGGAGAGCGAGGACGGCCTCGGGTTCGGCTACCCGCTGCGCATCGCGGGCGAGTGGGGCCTGCGGCACCCGGACCGGCCCGTGACCTGGCTGAACTCCGCGATCGCGGGCCACAAGGTGAGCGACCTCGAACCCCGGTGGCAGCGGGATGTGCTCGACGCCCGCCCGGACGTGGTGTCCATCCTCGTCGGCGTCAACGACATGGGCTGGCACACCCTGGACCCGGAGGGGCGGGTGATCCCCGTGGCGGAGTTCACCGCGGGCTATGACCGGCTGCTCGCACCCCTCGCCGGGGCGGGCACGGAGCTGATCCTCATCGAGCCGTTCCTCCTGCCCGTCCACGGCGTCGTCGAGGCCGGTGCCGCACTCGTCGGAGAGGCAGAGCGCAAGGAATGGCGCACCGATCTGAACCCGAAGATCCAGGCCGTCCGGGAACTCGCCGGCACGTACGGTGCCCATCTGCTGCCCGCCGACCGCATGTTCACCGAACTCGCCACGACGACCGGTCCGGAACACTGGGCCGAGGACGGCGTCCACCCGACACCGGCCGGCCACGCCGCCCTCGCGGCGGCCTGGCTGCGCCTGGTCGCCTGACCGTGCCCCCAGCCAGAAGTGCACGCGACTCCACGGGTATTGCCGTACCCGCCGCCGGGAGGTGCTCGGCTCAGTCCCACCACAGCACGAGAAGAAGCTGCCGTCGGGACGCCTCACGGTAGAAGTCACGGAGGGCGTGGAAGTGCTCCAGCAGATACTTCCGCAGACCTCCGGCGATCCCGTCCGCTCCGTCGCCCACCAGGGCGGCGGCCTCGGTTTCCTCGGCCGGCAGGGTGGCCAGTACGGCTCGCAGGTCGATCTGCCCGAGCAGCTCCGAGACATGAGCCGCTCCGGCTGGGGACAGCGCCGCGGGAGCGGGTCCGAAGGGGCCGATGGCATACGGAGGCGTGGCGAGGAAGCCGACGTCGACCGATGCATCGCCCTCGGTGGCCCGCCGGAGACCATGCAGCAGCACGTCATCGAGACCTGCCAGCGCACAGACCCGTTCCAGCAGGACGGGTGCCCAGTCCAGGTCCAGCACATCCTCGGCCGGCGGATTCCAGCGGAACTCTCCGTCCGGTGAGGCACCGGCTTCCTGCCGGCAGGCGGCGAGATACTCCGCCGGGACACGGGCGAGCTGCTGAGTGACGGCCATGGCGGCAGTATCCCGACGCCGTCCAGCAGTTTTCTCCGCACTCGGTCTTGTGGGGGTGGTTCTGCCTGTGCCGGGTGACGTTCCGTTGCGCATTCCGCTGGCGGTTCCGTCGCCCCCGAGGCCGGGTCAGCCGTCGGCCGGTGTCGTCGCCGTGCCGTCCCCCGCGCTCACCGGGGCGGTGCCAGGAGAGCCGGGGCGGAGGAGATAGCCGGAGAACCAGGCCGGGAAGGCGCGGCGGAGGGAGCTGGGGCCGGTGAGGGTGACCAGCTCGGCACGCAGCAGGCGGTCCCAGGTGGTTTCCCCGAGCCAGTACCGCGTCAGGGCCTCAAGGTCCGCTTCGATCCGGAGAGCGACCGGGAATCCGCCGTCCTCGGTGCACAGCGTGACCTCGGGGCGGCGCGCGAGGAGGTAGTACGGCTTCGGCTGGCCGGAGAAGCGGAGTTCGACCAGGGTCGGTTCCTGGGGAAGGTGTTCGGGCACCACCCGTCGGCGGATGTCCCAGACCAGCACATCCGGGTCCAGGTGCTCGGGGCGGAGCCCACGGCGGTCGAAGTGCATCGCCCAGCTTCCGAGTTCGCGCAGGACCGGAGCGAGCTGGGCGCCGCCCTCGGTGAGGGCGTAGCCGTCGCTCTCGCGGACAACGATCCCGGCGCGTTCCAGCTCCTTCAGCCGCGCCGACAGCATGGTCTTCGAGATGCGCGGGATGCCGCGCCGGATGTCGTTGAAGCGCCGTTCGCCCAGCAGCAACTCGCGCACGATCAGCAGCGCCCAGCGCTCACCGAGGGCCTCCAGCGCGCGAGCCACCGCGCAGAACTGTCCGAATCCCGTCATCCCCGCAGAGTAGCGGTACGGAATCCGTACTTGCCCCGTCGCCGGACGGATCTAGGGTCCCCTATATGACCAGCTACATGACCAGCGAAAACACTGAAAGCGGCATCGATTTCCTGCGTTCGATCATCGAGGGCCGCAGGCCCCAAGCCCCCCTCTCGAAGACACTGGGTTTCGAGATCGTCGGCGTCGAGCCGGGCCGGGCGGACTTCGAGGGCCGGGCCGGCGAGCACCTGTGCAACCCGATGGGGACCGTGCACGGCGGCTTCCTGACCACCTTGCTGGACTCCGCCATGGGTTCGGCCGTCATGAGCGAACTGCCCGCGGGCAAGGCGTACACCACGGCACAGCTCAATGTGAACCTTCTGCGCCCGGTCGTCCCGGGCACCGGTACTCTGCGCGCCACCGGGCGCACCCTCCACGTCGGCCGCACACTGGCCACCGCCGAGGCGCAGCTCATCGGTGTCGAGGACGGAAAGCTCTACGCCCACTCCACCACCACCTGCGCCCTGTTCCCCACCCGCTGACCGGACACCCGCCCCTGCCCTGCTCACGACGTCCTGTGCCTCTGCGCTTCGGTGTGCCCTCCCCACAGGCGCAGGTCATAGGCAACTACTCCGGCGACCGTTCCTGGCCGGCCGCGGCAGCTCGCCAGGCGGTCGGGCTGGTGCCGAACTCGGCGCGGAACCAGCGGGAGAAGGTACTGAGCGCGGAGAAGCCCAACGAGTCAGCGAGTACGTGCCGGGGCGAACGGGATTCCCGAAGTCATGCCGCGGCGGCCCACTATGAGGGACTCTCCGAGGAAACTCACACCGATGGAGAGCTGGAGGGGACGTGCGTCCGCGTGCATGCCCATCTTCACCGCCAGGACATGGAACCCGGCCGTGACCGCCAGGGCACCGACCAAGGCGAGGAAGGTGCGGCCGGTGTATCGCTGCCACAGGACACCTCCCTTGTCGACGAGCTGAACGGTGGCGCCGCGGAGTGCGCCGAGTGCCACACCGAGGACGGCGCCCGTGCTGACCCAGGTGAGGTCGGTGCCGGTCAGATCCGTTCTCTTGATGAGGGACAGGACGCCGATCCCGGTCAGGATCGCCGGGGTCACGAAGAGATCCTTCGCGTTGACCGGTTCACCGATCATCCGTTTGATCACGACCGCGATCACGACCGCCGCGATGATCGCAGCGAGCAGCCAGGGGTTCACGCGGGTACCACCCATCTTTATAGCGCGCTTGAGCTAAAAAGAATGTTAGCCCGGTCGTGCTATAAAGACAACGTGCCAAAGATCGTCGATCCCGTGGCCCGCCGCAGGGCAGTGGCGCAGGCCGTCCTGTCCGTCGCCGCCCGGCAGGGGCTGGAGCATGCGTCGCTGCGCAATGTCGCCGATGAAGCCGGACTCGCCGTCGGCTCGGTCCGCCATTACTTCGCCGACCACGACGAGTTGATGACCTTCGCGATGAGGGAGCTGAGCCGGCGCATCGGCGACCGCATCCGCAACCACGCCGAACGGCTCCTGACTCCCGACGGCAGCACCGACCGCCGGGCCGCAACAGAAGAACTCCTGGCCGAGTTGCTCCCCCTGGACGAGGCCCGCCGCCAGGAGTCCGCACTCTGGCTCGCCTTCACCGCCGCAACACTCACCCGCCCCGAACTGCGGCCCTGCGCCGCCGAAATGCAGGCCAACCTGCACACCTTGATGTCGCGCGTACTGCACGAAGCCCGGTGCGCCGGCGGGCTGCCCGGCGGCTTGGACATCGAACTGGAAAGCGCGCGGCTGGCCGCCCTCCTCGACGGACTCAATCTCCAGGCAACGCTGCTGCCGGACCGCTATCCACCCAAGCTGCTGCGGCAGGTACTACGACGACACCTGGACACCCTCAGGGCCGACAACTGACCTCCGGGGACGGCACTTGCTCGCAGTTCGCCACCCTGCCGGTGCGGCGCTCTACATGAAGGCCGAGCCCCGCCGGCCGGTCGCATGCGCGCGATGGTCCGACCCACCGGACAGACGCTAAGCCGGGCTGGACCCCTCAGCGAAGTACGGCAGCTCACCGACCTGCGCCGCGATCCAACGGATCGTTGAGGACATGACCTCGGAGCGACTGTCGCCCTCCAGCGGCGCCGGGCCGAAGGCGTCCAGGAGGCAGTCCACGATCAGCGAGCCTCCAGCGCACAGGGGACGCTGCCGGTTGTCTCAATGAGACCTGCTTTTGACCTGAGCGACGGCCCGGTATGCCCAGCGTCTAGGGTGGGCTTGTGCAGCATTTCGAGGTCGTGACTGTCGTCGCCGCACCCCCGGACCAGGTGTTCGCGATATGCCTGGACGTGGAGTCGCATACCCGCTCGATGGCCGATTCTTCGGAGCGAGCAGTTGGCGGCAACACCGGGGGCGAGCTGGCGCTCGGTGACACGGTGACCTTCCAGGCTCGCCATCTCGGCCTGACCTGGCGGCTCAAGGCCCGCATCACCTCCTACGACCGGCCCCGATGTTTCGTGGACGAGCAGGAGTCCGGACCCTTCAAACGATGGCGTCACGCCCACTACTTCGAGCCGGACGGCACCGGCGGCACCATCATGCGAGACGTCATCGACTTCTCCTCACCGCTGGGGCCTGTCGGACGCATCATCGACAGATTCCTCCTACGCCGATACATGTCCCACCTCATCAGAGTCCGCAACGCCTACCTAGCCGGCACTTTCGACTGAGTAGCCCGGCCCGGCGCACGCGCTCCACCGCAAACGCCCTGCGCCGCCGGTGGACCGGAGCGAGCGCGATGCATCTCTGCCCAGTCAGAGCGACCCGATGGGCCACGAGCGCCGGGGCCGAATTGACCAACAGCGCCCCAGGGTGTCGGCGCGCTCTCCCGAGAAGCACTTCGATGCGCGGCCATGGGCAATGGTTGGCCCGTTGCCCACGGCCGCGTCGCCGGCTCAGCGGACGTGCACCGTCACCACGTCAGAGGCGTGCAAGCGCACGGGCTTCTGGTCGTGCGGGCTGGTCAGGCCGTACAGCACCGCGCGGAACTTCAGGTCGCCGCGGCGTGCGGACGTGCCGTGTGCCGTGACCTTCGCGTCGCCCTCGACCGCCGCGCTGCACGTCTCCTGGTGCCACCCCTGGCCGAAGCCGTTCTCCTCCAGGCACAGCTGATGCAGGAAGCCGGCGCTGTCATCGCCGCCGTGCGCCTTGACCGTGATGGTCTTGCCGACCTGCGCCGTGCGCGGCGCCGTGATCTCCACGTCGCCCTTGGCGAACGCCGGCCCGGCGGCCAGCGCCACCGAGGCCAGACCCAGCGCCCCGATCGCCGCCACACGGCCGCCCCGCGCCTTGAACCCGGTCTTCTTCGTCCTGGTCATGGACTTCCCCTCCCGCGAATCCCCCAACGCGGCAGGACCCGCCCCCTCACGAAGGCGCACGGTGCGCCTCGCCGACTATGCAGATGGGCCCGCCGCCCCGCGCGTTGCCCCTCGCCCGGCGCCTTTGCGAATTCATGACATAGCCCGCTAACCAAGCACTGATCCCATCAACGGATGCCAAATCGCTTCTTGGGAGCGGCAATCCGATGGCCTGGACGGTCCGAAGTCGGCACCGGCAGGACAGGAAGGGGGCAGCGTGCGGTAGGCAACGACGAGAGTCCCGCGACGCCGAGCCCCGGCGCCGCGGTTGGTCCTGGCGCCGAGCCGAGCCTCAACGCCGCGCGTGGCGGATCTTCAGCCGTCCGAAGCCGACGGTTCCGGAGACCCGTATCTTCGGCCCGCCGGGGCGGGTGCGCCGATGGGGCTTGTAGAGCAAGTCTTTCCACCCGGTGTGCAGATCCTCGACGTCGACGATCGCGTCGCGAGGAACCGTGATCCTGGCCTTGCCGGTGCCTAGTTGCAGCTCGATGTCGACTGCCGGATGCTCGAAAACGGCCCGGGACAGATCGAGGCGCACCCTTCCGAAAGCGGACGCGACCTTGAGCGTCCGAGGTACCCGCCATGCGCCGCGCCGCTGGATGCGTCCGCCGGCGGCAGCAATCGTGGACGTGGTGCCCGCGCTCTCCTCCGGGAGCGAGGCCAGGGCCGACGCCAGCTCGCCGGGTGTCCTGGCCGTGAGCACCTGGTTGAGGCCTTCGTCCATCTCCTCGTGCGAGATGTGCCCCGCGGCGTACGCCTCCTGCAGGCGCTGTACGGCCGCGTCGCGAGCGTCTTCGGTCAACCGCGACGGCGGGTCTTCCGGCAGAGAGGTCACCGTCTCACTCTAGTGCCGTGCCGACGATGCGGACATCCCAAGTTACGTAGCTGGCAACGGAATTGAGGGCGGTCGGAGTTCTAGAGCAGCTTGCTCCAGAGCGTCGTCCACCACCGGGTGAGGATCAGCAGTGCGATCACGCCGTACCAGAGCACCGGCACCACCCAGTGGAACTCCAGCACCGTACGGCGCAGCCCCTCGGGGGCCGGGACGAGGCCGTGCTTGAGGTTGTGCACGGTGGTGTACCAGAACATCAGGATGGTGACGGACCAGGTCAGCATGCACCACAGGCACAGCGCGCTGATGACGTACAGCGACTGGACCATCAGCCACATGCAGAAGACTGCGGCGAGCCCCGTGCCGATGTTCAGCCCGATCCAGTACCAGCGGCGGAAGTGGGCACCTGCCAGCAGGGCCACACCGATCGCGACGATCACACCAAAGCCGACCAGTCCCGCCATCGGGTTCGGGAAGCCGAAGACCTCCGCCTGCTTGCTCTCCATGACGTCGGTGCAGGAGAAGATCAGGTTGAACGTGCAGGCCGGCTTGGCGTTCGGGTTTATCAGCAGCTCGATCTTGTCCAGGGTGATGACCCAGGACGCGAGCAGACCCAGCGCGCCGGTGATCACCAGGAGCAGCGCGAAACCGCGCCCCGAGCCGATGGTGTCCGCGTCCCTCGCGCGGTCGTCGCCGGTGGACACGTCGTCAAGCGCTGTCGTCGTCATATCGCCGTTCCGTCGATCCCTAGGAGGTGGGTCTCAGCAAGCGGACCCACGCCGCGGTCGCGGCACCGCCGTTCATTCTGCCCCAACTCGCCACGAACCAGAGTGTGATGAGCCCGAGGAAGCAGCGGCGGAACACAGCGCGCTCTCAGTGCTCTCTCGGCCTGGGAGCGGGCCGACGTCCACTCCCCCGGCGCCATGACAGATTCCCTAGCCATGGCGAACTCCCGTGCCACGACAAATTCCCGTACGCAGGCCGCCGCCGCTCGCGCCGGTCCCCCTCACGGCACCAGTCGCCGCTCCTTCGCGATCGCCACGGCGCCCGCGCGGGTGTCCACACCGAGCTTGTCGTAGATGCGGCGCAGGTGGGTCTTGACCGTGGCCTCGCTGATGTGGAGGGCGCGGGCGATGTCCCGGTTGCCGATGCCGCGGGCGAGCTGGGCCAGGATGTCGCGTTCGCGGTCGGTGAGGGTGGGCCGCGGTCGGCGGAGGTTGGCCATGACGCGGCTGGCGACCGGCGGGGACAGGGCGGTACGTCCCTCGGCGGCGGCGTGGATCGCGGCGAACAGCTCGTCGGGGCGCTCGGCTTTGAGCAGGTAGCCGGTGGCGCCCGCCTCGATGGCGCGGGTGATGTCGGCGTCGGTGTCGTAGGTGGTGAGGACCAGGATGTGGAGAGAGGTTCCGGGGACAGAGGTGAGACGGCGGGTGGTCTCCACGCCGTCGATGCCCTCGCCCAGTTGCAGATCCATCAGCACCACGTCCGGGGTGAGTTTCGCGGCCAGCGCGAGCGCCTCCTCACCGGTGCCGGCCTCCCCGACGACCTCGATGTCCGGGGCGCTGTCGAGCAGGGCGAGCAGCCCGGCCCGTACGACGGCGTGATCGTCGCAGACCAGGATGCGCACGGGAGCGCGGTCGGGGGTCATCGGGTCATCTCCAGGGGGACGGCGGCGGACAGGACGGTGCCCTCGCCGGGCGTGGACTCGATGGTCAGGGTGCCACCGAGCGCGCGCAGCCGGGCTCGTATGGCGGGCAGCCCGTGCCCGCGTCCGCTGCCGGGACGGTCGGGCAGCGCGGCGGGGTCGAAGCCGTGGCCGTCGTCGGAGACGTCCAGGACGACCTCGTCGTCGAGCAGCGTGAGGGTGAGGGTGGCGCTACCGGCGGCGGCGTGCTCGCGGACGTTGGCCAGGGCGCCCTGCGCGATGCGCAGCAGGGCGGACTGGACGCGCTCGGGCAGCCCGGGGAGCCGGCCGCCGTCGTCCACGTGGACGCGTACGGTCAGGTGCGCCCCGGACTCCCGCGCGGCCAGGGCACGCAGCGCCTGATCGAGGCCGCTGCCGCGGGCGAGGTCGGTGGGGGCCAGGTCGTGCACGAAGCGTCGGGCCTCGGTGAGGTTGTGCTCGGCGACGGACGCGGCGGTGCGTACGTGGGCGCGGGCCTTGCCCGGTTCGGTGTCCCACACCCGGTCCGCAGCCTGGAGCAGCATCCGCTGGCTGGACAGGCCCTGGGCGAGGGTGTCGTGGATCTCCATGGAGAGCCGCTGGCGTTCCGCGAGGGTGCCCTCGCGGCGTTCCGAGGCGGCGAGTTCGCGGCGGGTGCGGATCAGGTCGTCGATCAGCACGCGCTGGCGGGCGGCCTGCCGTTCCCTCTGCAGAAAAACGGCGGTGGCGAGGGCGGCGACGGCGGGCGGCGCGAGCACCAGGTTCGGGTCGAAACGCCCGGCAAGCTGTAGCTGCGCGGCGACGACGAGCGCCGTCAGGACGGCCACGAGAACGAGGGCCGCGCGGGACGGCAGCGTGCGCAGGCCGGTGTAGAAGAGGGGCACCGCGCACCAGGCGAAGCTGGGCGCGAGCACGACCAGCACCATCCACACCACGACGACCAGCGCCAGCCAGGCCGAACGCCGCCGGGTGGGTCGCGTGCCCGCGTCGCCCATCCCGGGCCCCAGCAGGTGCAGTGCGGCGAGCACGACGCACAGCCCGATGATCCATGGGGTGCGCGGCTCGCCTGGATGGCGCAGCAGGAATCGCGCGAGCGCTCCGCCGAGCAGCAGGAAGAACGCCGCGTGCATCACGGCACCGAGCCACCGGGTGTCCACGGCGCTCGGTTCGTACGGCCGGTTCCGCATCCGGAGACGTCTCCCGTCACGCTTGCATCGATGTGCCCCGCCGACCGCCGAGCGGCGCCGAGCTGGGCAAACACCTCCATTGTCACCGGGCGCGGGGGCCGGCCCGGTCAACCGATCGGATGACCCCGAGGTCGTCCGATCCGCAGTTCCGGGGCAGCCGGAACGCCGACCGTCCGGGCCCGGTACCGGGCCGAGAGTGGAGAACGGACGAAGCAGAGACGGCAACCGCGCCGCTCACCCACCTGAGGAGTCAACCGCCCCATGAACGCCATAGAGCACCCTCTGCGCAAGAAGTTCTCCCGCCGTGCCCGCGTCGCCACCGGCGGTGCCGTGCTCACCGCCGTCGCCCTTTCGGCCGTCGGAGCGGTGTCCGCGAACGCCTCCGCACCCGCCACGACATCCGCCACCGCCGCCTCGGCCTCCGTCCCGGCCCGGGCCACCACCACCGCCACCCATCTCACGATCGACGCCGCCACCAAGGCCGCGCAGGCCGCGCTCCACGCCGCCGAGAAGGAGAACCAGCGGGTCACCGTCGCCGTCGTCGACCGCAACGGCAACACCCTCGTCACCCTCCGCGGCGACGGCGCCGGCCCACAGTCCTACGAGTCCGCCGAGCGCAAGGCCTTCACCGCAGCCGCCTGGAACGCCCCCACCTCACAGCTCACCGAGCGCCTGCACCAAGCCCCCAACCTGAAGGACATCCCCGGCACCCTGTTCCTGGCGGGCGCTGTCCCCGTCACCGCCGAAAAGGCACCGATCGCCGGCATCGGCGTCGCGGGCGCGCCGTCCGGGACGCTGGATGAGAAGTTCGCGCAGGCGGGAGCGGAGGCGGTGGGCCGCTAGCCAACCGGCCCATGTGTTCCTCGGTATCGGCCTGAGCGGTGGTAGCCAGCCGGTCCCCGCTCGGGCCGGTGAGGTCCTTCTCGCCGGCTGGGTGGCGGCGGGTGCCGCGGACGGGCCAGGTGAGGGGCGAAGGGGCAGAACATGCGGACTAGGCGCGGTGCCGGGTCGAACTCCAGGCGCCAGTAATGCGGGACCACGGCCTCCGCGTACAGCAGCAGTTTGAGCAGCGAGCCTTGACCGTTTGCCACGGCTGTCCCTCAGCCGCCGCCGTCACCTCCGCAGCCGCCGCCTCCTCCACCGAAGCCATCACCGCAACTGCCACCATCACCACCGGCTCCGTCGTGACGGTAGCTGGAACCACCGGAATTGCCGGATGAGTGTTTCTGACGCCCCTCAGAAATCAACCAATACACGAGCCAAGGCACCCACACCCACCACAAGCCCAGAAACACGTCCACGAGAAAGAGCACAAAATTGACAAGCTGGTTGTCAGTACGCTCGAACATGGCCACACGCCCCCACCCCGCAGCCAAAAGGCCTGGACCGGCAATTGTGACACAAGCGTGTAACCAAGACGCCGGTGTCAATTCACTTTCAGCCACCGAGCCAGCATGCCGGGTTTCTCGCCCTTCGCGGTGCCCACTACTTCGTGATCGTTAAGGGCCGGAGCTTCCTCGCCGCCGGTGAGCGCCGGGGGCGGCGAGCGGGAGGCCAGTCGCGTCGGTGATCAGCTGGTGCCTGCCGCTCGTCCCGCCCCGGCCGACGGAGCTTCGCCCCGTCTTGGCCCCCCAAGACACCCAGATATAGAAGCCGTCGACCGCCGCGCAGGAGAAGTCCAGTGCGTTCGCGCTACGGAGATTGGCGAAGAGGCCCGCCCCCTGCAGCCGGGCCAGACGTTTGCCTCGGTCCAGTCAGTCAAACTGGCGCTTGCACCCAGACGCCGACTCGACACTCAGCCCCGGGCAACGACCACCGCACCCCGAAGATTCAACGAAGAAACCCTTCATAGTTGCGCTGCTGAAGCTGGCTCTCGATCTGCTTCACGGTCTCCAGGCCCACACTCACGATGATGAGGATGCTCGTCCCGCCGAACGGGAAGTTCTGGTTCGCGTTGAAGAGCACCAACTCCAGTGTGGGTACGAGCGCGATCAGCCCCAGGTACAGCGAGCCCGGCCACGTGATCCGACTGAGCACATAGCTGAGGTACTCGGCAGTCGGGCGACCGGCCCGGATGCCCGGTATGAAGCCACCGTGCTTCTTCATGTTGTCGGAAACCTCTTCGGGGTTGAAGCTGATGGCCACGTAGAAGAAGGCGAAGAACACGATCAGCAGGAAGTACGCGGCGATGTATACGGGGCTGTCTCCCTTGCTGAAGTTGGTGGCGATCCAGGTCGCCCATGCCGCCTGCGACCCGCTGAACTGGGCGATGAGCGCCGGGATGGAGAGCAGCGAGGACGCGAAGATAACGGGAATCACACCTGCCTGGTTCACCTTGAGCGGGATGTAAGTCGACGTCCCGCCATAGGAACGGCGCCCGATCATCCGCTTCGCGTACTGCACCGGAATGCGCCGCTGGGCCTGCTCGACGAAGACCACCAGGGCGACCATCGCCAGACCCACCAGGATCACTGCGAAGAACTCGATCCAGCCGCCGGCGAGCTCGCCCTCAAGCTTGACCTGCCACAGCGCGCCCGGAAAGCGGGCGGCGATCGAGATGAACATCAGGATCGACATGCCGTTCCCGATACCGCGGCTGGTGACCAACTCGGCGAGCCACATGGTCAGGCAGGTGCCGGCGGTCATCGTGATCACCATCGTGATGGCGGTGAAGGCCGAGTCGCTGGGCACGACAGGGCGCGTGCAGCCCGGGAAGAGCGTACCGGCGCGGGCGGCGGCCACCAGACCGGTGCCCTCCAGGGCGGCGAGCGCCACGGTCAGATAGCGGGTGTACTGGGTGATCTTCGCCTGCCCGGACTGCCCTTCCTTCTTGAGGGTCTCCAGCCGCGGGATCACCACGGTCAGCAGCTGGAGGATGATGCTCGCCGTGATGTACGGCATGATCCCCAGCGCGAAGATCGTGACCTGCATCAGCGCACCACCGCTGAACATGTTCACCAGGCCGAACAACCCACCGTCGGCGCGGGGCCGCTCCATGCAGAACTCGACGTTCGCGTACTTCACCCCTGGGACCGGGATGTGCACTCCGATCCGGTAGAGCACGATGACGCCCAAGGTGAACAACAGCTTCTTGCGCAGTTCGGGCGTCTTGAACGCGCGGGCGAACGCGGTGAGCACGGTGCCTCCTGCGCCTCCCGACACATTTCGGGCCGGGAGGCGACGGTTTCGAGGATCGACGAATACATGGCGGATGAACGGTGCGGAGCTCGCCCGCTCGGCGGGAGCCGAGGCAGAGGCGTGTGACCGACTCGGTTGACCAGGGCGCGGTACGCGCGCACGCCAAGTCGCCGTCTCCCTCTCACCGAGGTCCACGGAACTGGGCTTCTGTACACACCCATCGGGACCGCTTGAACGCGGCCAGGGCGCTACTTGGCGGTCGAGGTTTGTGTCGGCGTCGGAACCGGCCTGGTAATTGAGGTGCAGGTCGGCATCGGAACCGGCTTGAGGGGTGACGTACGGCTGGGCATCGAAGGCGCGGCGGTCGAAAGGTGATACGGCATCGGCACCGGCCGGGTGGTTGACGTGCAGGTCGGCATCGGAGCCGTGGCACTGGGCCCGGGGCGGGGCCTCGACGGTGTCGGGCCCGGCTCCGCGGGGGTGCCGGAGCGGTGCTGAGGGCCGGCGGGGCCACCGTCCTGAGCAAGGGAACTTGGCAGGACCATCAGTCCGACCCCGAGTCCGGCGACGGTCAGCACGGAGCCGGTGGCCGTCCAGGCCGCCCGAGCCCTCCGGCGTGCCCGAACGCCGGCGTGCAGTCGGTCCCGGTGCCGGTCCTCATAGAGCGTTTCCTCGTGGCTGTCGCGCATCATCCGCGCCAGCTCCTGTTCGAAGTGATCCATAGCTCCCTCTTCACTCCACCGGCTCTGCCTCGGCCAGAAGCTGACGCAGCCGTGCAACGCCGCGGGTCGTCAGTGAACGGGCGGTACCCACCGGACAGCCCAGCACCTCCGCGACATCCCGCTCGGGCAGGTCCTGGTAGTAGCGCAGCACCACCGCAGCCCGCTGCCGCGTCGGCAGCAACGCCAACACGGCCTCCAACCGGGTCTGCTCGTCCACGGCAGCGGTCTCATCTGCCACCTCGGGCGGGTCGGGCAGCTGGTCCACAGGGTGCTCGCCCCACCAGCGACGCCGCGCCGAGCGCGCCGCGGCACGGGCCAGGACTCTGCGCACATACGCCTCAGGCGCCTGATCGGCCACCTTCGGCCAGGCAAACCACAGTTTGACCAGCGCTTCCTGCAGCAGATCCTCGGCCCGGTGCCGGTCTCCGCCGGTGAACAGCCGCGCCAGGTGAAGCAACGCCGACCACCGAGCCGCCACGAACCGGTCGAACTCATCGGCCCGCATCCGCCCCATCAGTGTCGCCCCTTCACCTCAACACGCCCCTACACCCTCAATAAAGACACTGGCCCCTACCTCGCTATGCACCCCCAGCAAGTGACTTGGATCACTCGGAGGGTCTCGCCGCCTGCCAGTGGAGCGCCGCCCCCTCAACGATCACCGGTCGTCGCACTTGCCGGGACCGTTCGCCCTGCCCGCGCCGTCTGCGTGCAAGCTCGACGAACACGAGCACAACGGCGCGCTTGTCCGTGCCACGGCGTAGAGACCGGCCTCGAACTCCCAGACCAACACGGACCGATGCTCGGGTCAGCCAGCGTTCAGCCGCTCACCGCCGGGCACCAACACACGGTGTGCGCTCTTTCCCAGGCACTGCCGCCGTGGGCGGGTCTTCCAGGGCGCAGGCATGATCTCGTGATGCTCAGGCCGTGGGGTCGGTCGGTGATGTCGTCCTCGGCGAGGATTCGGTGGACGGTGTCTCCCGGATGTCATCGCGCCCGGACGCGACCTTGCCGGCGAAGAACGCGAACAGGGGCGGCGCCGTGCCCGGACGGGTCGTACGGACGACATGCTGGTCAGCGTCGGTGATCTGGTCGACCGAGGTCCAGCACCCGGTGCGGTGGTCAGGCTTCTTCGTGAGCGCCCGAACTCGGTCGTGGTCATGGGCAACCATGAGCGAAAGCACGTGCGCGTGATCTCCTACGTGCAGACCAGCTTGGCACCGCCGACCTCTGTGTCTCGGCCATGCCGACACAATGCGGTATCTGACCTGAGGGCTGCACCATCAGCCGCTTGGCGGGAACGGTGGTAGTGGGTTACCGATCCCCGGTGGCGAGAGTGAACTGGTGTCAGCTCCCCGCTTCGGCTACCGATCTCTTGCTCAGGAACTGCTTCGCCGCCTCAACCGCGCTTTCGTCGAGTTCCTCGACGGAGACTCCCCAGCTCTCCTCCCAGCCGTCCAGGTTGTGCGCGCAATGGACGAGCGGTTCCAGCTCTTCGGGGTAGCCGAGGTCATAGGCGACGTCTGCCCAGATGAAGTGGGTGCCGACGGCGGGATTCAGAGAGCCGTCGGCGATCTGGCCGGCGACCCAGTAGGCCATCGCCCACTTCGCGGCCCGAGGGTCAGTGGGCGGATGGAAGAGCAGGCCCAACTCCTCCAGCACCTGGTCGAAGAGCGCCGGAGCCTCCGGCTCTTCGCTCCGGAGCAGACCGGCCAGCATGGCGAGGGAAGGACTCTCAACCCCAGCGATCAGCGCGTCCAGCCCAGCCTGGATGAGCTGGTCAGACCCGACGTGCTGATCAAATGCCTTCGCGTGCGCGAGGTGGCTGAGCTGCTTGAGAGCCTCGTCGCGGGTCATCACGGCCTTCTCGATCGGCATCTGGGAGAGGGAGGCTCGCATATTCACAGCCCGTTCTGCCATCGAGTTCTTCCTGCAGTGTTCGGTGATCAGGACATGAGAACCCGGCATTACCACTGCAGCGGTAGCGGTTGCATTGCGCAGCATGTGCGTCCACGAACTGGGTTCTCACACGAGGGTTTTCAAGCGGACGGACACGTCGCAGTACGCAATGCCCTCGCGGCAGTCTGCTGGGCAGTCGATGGCCGTTGAGGTCCCAGGGACCTTCGTGGCCAAACGTGACGAGCAGCTTTCCCTCGTCACGCGTCTTGTAGCCAGTGTTCAGGCAGTCAACGACGTTGCGGTCGAGCGGTCCACCCGCTGCGGCGACGAGGCCGTCATACGACCCCCGCTCATCGCGAAGCCACGGGCCGGGCTTGGGCCTGGTGACCGGGTCCGTGACTCCCAATACCTCCCAGTCGTCAGCCCAGCCGACGCTGCGGCGTCCCCGCCGACAGATGCCGCGGCTCTCAGCACGTCCTCCCGTTGACGCTCCGGGGACGACGTAGCCGACTTCATGGGGGACAGCCGCTGCATGCCAAGCAGGCACTTTCCGCATCCGTCACAGGGGCGATCGACCACGTTCAGCCCCGTACCGCGCAAAGCTTCCCGGGTCGGGCACGCAGGGTACGGAGAATTCGCAGCCGACCTCAGGACGGTCTTGGTCAGCCCAGAAAGCTCAGCCGCATCCGACGGTTGACATTATCGATATTGGTGTCCGCGAAACTCCGCAAAGTCAACCCCCGCCCCATAGCGTCCCGCAGAACGACCCCGCTCCGTAATTCCAGCCATGTTCGGGGTCGTCAGCGCATGAAGGTCAGCGACCCGAATCCGGAGCCTCGCGCGGGCCGGACGAAGCCTGGCCTCCGGGGCGAGCGACCCAGCTTGCGGTGGCGGCCAGAGTACGCAGGACGGTAGCGCCGGCGAACGCCACCGAGGAGACGGGCCACCCCATCCATCGCGTCAGATCGCCTCGCAGGTCGGGGTCGACCTCGACGGTCACCCGGATGTATCTGCTCTGCAACCTGGCGACCTTGGTGGGCCGAGGTGCCGAGACATCCGGCCCGCGCCGCAATGCCGCACGGTAGTTCTCCTTGCGCTGGTTCATGCCTCGTCCTGACGCTTGATCAGTTCCTCCGCGAAGTCCATGTACGCCGAACCCTTGGCCTGGACCGGGTTCCCGAAAGACTGGGCGTACAGGTCGAGCCGCGCGATATGGGTGTCCAGCACCTTGAAGCCCCGCTCGGTGAGTGCCTCACGAGCGTCCGCATCGGGCCCGGTGCGTGTGGCATCGGGACGGTTGGTGCGATTGAGCAGCACCGCCGAGCGGGCCGGCTCGGCACGCAGGGACTGAACGTCCGCCATCTCACCGAGGATGGGCGCCATCCGGTCCAGTTCGATGGGGGCTGGGGTCACGGGCACGATCCACTCGTCGGCGTACCTCATGATGCTGCGGGCGATACGGGGATGGTCTTCCAGCTGGGGCGCATCGAGCACGACGGACTGGCGGTCGCCGAGGAAGTCGTTCACGCGACGGTGGACGTCCCCCACCGGCAGGGCGATCACCGGAAACGGAAAGCCGTTGGCCAGCTCGCTCCAGCGCAGCGCGGAAGCGGCCGGGTCCCCGTCGACCAGCAGCGGAGACCTACCCGACTCGTGAAGCGCGTGGGCCAGCCACACAGCACTCGTCGTCTTTCCGACGCCGGGCTTGAGATTCACAAATGCGCAACTCAAAGGCACGAGAAGGGACAATAACGGGCGCGATCATCCAGTTTCGGTCGGCGCGACGGCGTGGTCTCGTGGTTCACCCGCAAGCAGTGAGAAACGTCGGACACCCGGGTGCGGTCGCGGTCAGCCCTGTGCGCCACCGGCTGCCCTTTTCTCGGCCCTCGCTGGATGGCATTCGGCCCCCGCCCTTCCCATCCGTACCGACTGCTCCGCTCAGCCCCGCCTCAAGATTGATGCCGCTGCGGCAGCAACGGCATCGCAAGCGGCGGTCGCCCTGTACCGACAGTCGACAGAGCGACGTCCACGAGGCCTTCTTCACCTTGACCTGCTGCGCAATCACCTACCGACGCGTCCGAACCTCGCATCAGCTCGCCTTGGCCAAACGAAAGGCCGGGGCGGAGCCGAACGCCTCCTGGCGGGACTCCGGCACACCGAGGGTCCGTCGCAAGCCGACCGGATCGAAGAGCAGCTTCTCCGGGGCAACCCGGCGGGTGTTCACCGACACCCGGGAAGTGGGGTCATTCCTCCAGTGCTTCCGCCATGCGCTCCAGGTCGGCAAGGAGCACTGCCCGGCGCTGCGCCGGGATCGCTTCGACCATGCGCTGTTCGATGGCGTAGACGGCGGCCTGGACGGCGGCCAGGCGCGCGTTGCCCTCCTTGGTGAGGTGGGCGGGCCGGGCGCGGCCGTGGTCGGCGGTGGCGGGGCGGGCAATCAGTCCCGCTTCCTGCAGGCCCCGCAGGACGACGTTTCCGGATTGCCGGGTGACGAAGGTCGCGCGGGCGAGGTCGGCGTTGGACATGCCGGGATGCAGGGCCAGGAGTTCGAGGGTGGCGTACTGCGGCACGGTCAGGCCGTGCTCGCGCAGGACCTTGTCCATGGCCCCACGGAGGGCGGCCTGGGTGCGTTTGAGCAGGTATCCCACGTGGCGAGTGACGCCTTTCGTGGGGTGGGGCGGTTCGGCCGACGCGTTCTCCAGCATGTCAGCATTTTGACATACGCGACGCGACCGCCTTAGCCTCGGATATGTCAAAGTCCTGACATTGGATTCGAGGAGACCCATGACTGCCACCATCGACGGCCCCGACTTCGTCGCCCTGCAGGTGCGCGACCTGCACGCGGCGGCGGACTTCTGCGAGCAGCACCTCGGTCTGCGCCGGGCCGCGTTCTCACCGCCCCACGCGGTCGTCTTCGACACCAAGCCGACCCCCTTCGCCGTCCGCGAACTCCTGCCGGGCGTCGACCTCGCCGACACCGCACGGCCCGGACTCGGCGCGGTGCTCTGGTTCCAGACCTCCGACGCCCATCAGCTCCACGACCAGCTCGCCGCTGCCGGGATCAAGATCCTCACTCCGATCGCGGACAGCCCCTTCGGGCCGATGTTCTCCTTCGAGGGCCCCGAGGGCTACACCCTCACCGCACACGGAGGCTGACCGTGCCCGCCGTCACCCTCACCCCTGCCGGACCCTTCTCGCTCGCCTCCGGCATCCGGTTCCTGGAGAGCTTCCGCCCCGCGAACTACCGCCGGGCGACGGACGGCATCCTCCGCCTGGCCTTCCCCGCCGACGACGGCGCCTCGGTCGTCGCGGCCGCCGTCCGGCAGGAGGTGAGGGCAGACGGCGGCACGGGAACGGTCCGGGCCGAATTCACCGTGCATCCCGGCACCCCGCACCCGGCGACGGCAGTGACCGCAGAGGCAGTGGCCGAACAGGCCGTACGGGCCCAACTCGCCCGCATCCTCTCGCTCGACGTCGACGCCACCGGATTCCCCGGCCTCGCCGCGGACCCCGTCGTGGCCGGGCTCATGGCGGACCACCCGGGGCTGCGCCCAGTGTGCTTCCACTCCCCCTACGAAGCCGCCGCCTGGGCGATCATCGGCAACCGCATCCGTATGACCCAGGCAGCCGCCCTCAAGGCCCGCATCGCCCACCAGCGCGGACACCGCGTCCACATCGCCGGCCAGACCCTGCACGCATTCCCCACCCCCGCGGCCCTGCGCACCCTCACCCACGTGCCCGGTCTCACCGACATCAAGATCCAGCGGCTGCACGCGCTGGCCGAAACAGCCCTCGACGGGCAACTCGACGCACCCCTCCTGCGCGCCCTGCCCGCCGACCACGCCCTCGCCGAACTGCGCACCCTGCCCGGCATCGGCCCCTTCTCCGCCGAACTCGTCCTCATCCGGGGAGCAGGACACCCCGACGTCTTTCCCCGCCACGAACCACGCGTCCACAAGGCCGTCGCCACCGCATACGGACTCGGTGCCCCGACCACCGCCGCCGACGTCACCCAATTGGCGAAGATCGCCGATCGGTGGAAGCCCTACCGCAGCTGGGTAGCCTTCCTGCTCCGCGTCCGCGCCCAGGACACGTCCCAGCCGGGCCCCATGTGCCACGCCTTCCCGCCATCGTCATGACGGCGTCTTCCACACGCGCTGAATTGAGTTGCTCCGTTCTGAGAGGAGTCCGCCGCGAGGGCCGGACCGGTCGAGGTCGCACTCGGCATCGGCCTGATGGGCGGACAGGGCGGGAAGACCTTCCCCGCGTACCGTCGGCCGCCCACGTCCACGCCCGCAGCCGATTGCGGACGCACCTCCCTCGCCCCCTTCAAGCGCCGACCAGGACGTGCCACCCGTCAACAACGTGCCGGGACAACACAGATAGTGCGGCGACGCATTGATCTTGCGAGGGTCTGCGAGGGCGCCCCTGCGGGGCCTTGGGGGCTCGGGGTGGCGCCGGCTCAGGGCTTGATCAGCACGGTGGCGAGGTCGGAGAGAGCAGGGTTGACCTCAGCTGTGTCGAAGGCTGCGGGGTCGAACTGGTCGGCCGAGTCCAGGCCGAGCCATTCCAGGCGGTCTTCGTGTTCTTCGTGGGCGGGGTCGGCCAGGATCTCGATGAGGTACTCGTATCCCTCGATGCCGCCGCAGTCCTCGGGCGGGCCGGCCCTGCGGCCGGCGAGGCAGCGTGGGTAGGCGGTGTCCGGCTCGGGCTCGGCGATCTCCTCGATGAGGATGTCGTGTTCCCAGTCGTCGCCGAAGTCGTAGGTGTAGCCGAGCCGGTCGCCGGTGTGGGGGACTGCCTCGTTGAGCCGCTTCGACGCCGCGCTGCGGATGCCCAGCTCGGGGTCGGCGATGCCGTACCGGCCCTGCGGCGTCTCGAAGGCCCACATGTGGTAATCCTCCCAGCCGAAGGCCGCTTGGATGACGTGGTGCAGCTGCTGCAGGGTGATGCCGGACGGTACTTCCAGGCGGCGCCAGATCGGAGGTTTGGAGCCGCTCAGGGTGACCTTGATCTTGTGGACGGACCGACTCGGTGCCGTCCATGAATTCGGCTTCGCCCGCCTTGTGTTCGCCATGTCGGCCATCCTGTCACCCGTTCTTGCCAGGCTCTGGCGGCGCGTCCCCCCTCTCACGACGATGACGCGGGCCCGTTCCGCAGAAATCCGTTGGCGGACCACGGCGACCACTGCTACCTTCCGGAAGGCCGTGCGAGAGAACGAGGAGGTGGTACCCGTGAACGCAGTATCGACATGGGTGCTCCCCTCCGGGGTCACGGTCGGGCGATAGGTCGTCCGGGAGCGCCGTTCCAGCGCACTCCCGAAAGGCACGACCATGCACGTCACTTCTGAACAGCACCTCGACGACGGTGTCCTCGAACGCGAATTCACCCTCGGCGAGATCCCTGGCGTCCTGTGGACGCCCACGTCTGCATCCGCATCCGCACCGGCGCCGCTGATCCTGCTCGGCCACCCTCCGCTCGGGCTGCGCGCGATGTACCCCCGGCTGGCGGAGCGGGCCCGGCACGCCGTGGCGGACGGCTTCGCCGCGGCCACCATCGAGCTCCCCGGGAGCGGTGACCGGCCCCGTTGGGCCGCCGTCGAGCAGGCCCGCGCCGACCTGCGCCGTGCCATGGAGGACGGCGAGCCGGTCGGCGGCGAGATCGTCGACGCCCTCGTCCTCCCGCTCGTCGAAAAGTCGGTCCCGGAATGGCAGGCCGCCCTGGACGCCCTCCTGTCACGGCCCGAGATCCGCGGCCCGGTCGGGTACTCGGGAGGAGTGATCTCCATCGGCATCCGGCTCGCGGTGGTCGAGCCGCGCATCTCGGCCGCCGTTCTGTTCGCCGGGAGTCTCGTGCCGTCCGTCATGTTCGAGGAGGCCCGCCGGGTCACCATCCCGCTGCACGTCCTGCTGCAGTGGGACGACGAAGGGAACGACCGGCAGGCGGCCCTGGACCTGTTCGACGCCTTCGGCTCCCAGGAGAAGACGCTGCACGCCAACATGGGCGGGCACAGCGGCGTCCCGCAGTACGCGGGGGACGCCGCGGCCCGGTTCTTCGCCCGGCATCTGCGCTAGGCGCCAGCCGACGCCGCCAGGCCAGTAGCCGTAGTAGTAGTCGTCTACCGGGCCGCACTCCACCTCGCGGCCAGCCACATCTTGGCCGCGAGGTGATCCATAAGACGCGGCCTGATCTGGAGAGCGCCGGGTCGCAGCTCCTGGGGGCGCGACCTCGGCGACCAGACCGTCCGGCAGCCCTTACCTCGCGCCCGGGTAGGCCGGCGCCCAGATCTTACGCCGTGTTGCGCCGGCGTCACTGTGCGCATCCTTCTCCTCGACGCGCCTGGACCGCCCACCACCGGGAAGACGACCCACCCACGACCCGCTGTCCGGGCGAGCCCCTAATATCGCTTGGCGTTCTGCGACGGACGCTGACGCCCGCGGGGTCGTGCCCGACGCCCGACACGACACGACGACTCCACCGGATGGCGAGGGAGTCGAGCATCGAGGAGAGGAACGTTCATGCGCGCCCGGAGCATCGCCACGGCCACCGCAACAGCACTGGCACTGGTGGCCGCTCGTGACCTTGTCCAGAAGAAGCACGCACTGCTCCGGAACTTCCCTGTACTCGGGCACGCCCGGTACCTGTTGGAGACGATCGGGCCGGAGCTGCGCCAGTACATAGTGACGTCCAACGACGAGGAGCGCCCCTTCAGTCGTGACCAGCGCACCTGGATCTACGCGTCGGCGAAGGGGGAGAACAACTACTTCGGGTTCGGAACCGACAACGACGTCGAGCACATGCAGGGGCACGCCTACTTCAAGCAGCGCACGTTCGCCGGTGCGTTGCCCGACCTGCACGACCCGCAGGCCCCACTGCCGTCGGCCAAGGTGCTGGGCGGGCCGCGCGGGCGCGCCAAGGCGTTCCGGCCGGCGAGCGTGGTGAACATCTCGGCGATGAGCTTCGGGTCGCTCTCCGGCGCGGCGGTCTCGGCGCTCAACAAGGGGGCGGCGCTGGCGGGCACCCTGCACAACACGGGCGAGGGTGGTCTCTCGCCGTACCACCGCAACGGCGGCGACCTCGTCCTGCAGATCGGTACGTCCTACTTCGGCTGCCGCAACGAGGACGGCAGCTTCAACCTCGACAAGCTCAAGGACGTGGTCGCCGGCGCCCCGGTGAAGGCGATAGAGATCAAGCTCTCCCAGGGTGCCAAGCCCGGGCTGGGCGGAATGCTGCCGGGCGCGAAGGTGACCCGGGAGATCGCCGAGATCCGCGACATCCCGTTCGGCGAGGACTGCGCGTCCCCGTCGCGGCACACCGCGTTCGGCGACGTCGACTCGATGCTCGACTTCGTCGAACTGCTCGCCGCCGAGACCGGACTGCCGGTCGGGATCAAGAGCGCGGTGGGCGAGATGGAGTTCTGGCAGGAGCTGGCCACGCTGATGGCGCGTGGTGACCGCGGTGTCGACTTCGTGACCATCGACGGCGGCGAGGGCGGCACCGGGGCGGCGCCGCTGACCTTCTCCGACTCGGTGTCGCTGCCCTTCCGGATGGGCTTCTCCCGGGTCTACGGCGTCTTCGCCGAGCGGGGGCTGACCGACGACCTGACCTTCATCGCCTCGGGCAAGCTCGGCCTGCCCGAGAACGCCGCGGTCGCCTTTGCCCTGGGTGCCGACATGATCAACGTGGCCCGTGAGGCGATGCTGTCGATCGGCTGCATCCAGGCGCAGAAGTGCCACACCGACAAATGCCCCACCGGCATCGCCACCCAGAGCCCGTGGCTGGCCCGCGGCCTCGACCCGGCCTCGAAGGCCACCCGGGCCGCCGTCTACCTGCGTACTCTCCGCAAGGAGCTGCTGAAGGTCTCGGCGGCCGTCGGTGTCGCCCACCCGGCGCTCATCACGGCCACCGACATCGAGATCATGAACGGTGACTACGAGGCCCGTACCCTGGCCGGTGTCTACGGCTACAAGGACGGCTGGGGCGAGCTGGGCCCGCACCTCGCCGAGGAGATCACCGCACTGCTCACCACCGAGCAGTCCTCCGACCGGAAGCCGACCGCCTGACGTGCCCATCACGGCAGGCACCGCGCTCGCCGCTCCCCTGCCCGGAGCACGCGCGTGGTGCCGGCCGGTGGCACCCTAGTCTTTCCTGCTCCACGAACCTGCTCCACGAACAGCCCCTGCCTAGGTGATCACAACATGAGCGAAAAAGTGAGATTCCCGAGCGTCGTCGGCCCCGAACTGGCCGGCGCGATCGACCTGCCGGACGGCGAGATCCGCGGCTGGGGGATCTTCGTGCACGGATTCACGCTCGGCAAGGGCTCGCCGGCCGCCTCACGTGTCAGCAAGCAGCTGGCACGCGAGGGCATCGGCATGCTGCGCTTCGACAACCTCGGCATCGGGGACTCCGACGGCGACTGGGGCGACGGTTCCTTCACCGTCAAGGTCCAGGACACGATCCGTGCCGCGGCCATGATGGCGGAGCGGGGGACGCCGGCAGACCTGCTGGTGGGGCACTCGTGGGGAGGCGCCGCCGTCCTCGCCGCGGCGGCCGAGGCGACCGGCGTCCGCGCGGTCGCCACGATCGGGGCGCCGGTCGACCCCAGCCACGTCGAGCGACAGTACGACGCGGTCGTGGACCGCGTGCTCAGTGAGGGGTCGCACGAGTGGTTCGTCGGCGGGCGGACCCTGGTACTCAAGCGCGCCTTCGTCGAGGACGTCCGCCGTGCTCACCTGCGGGACCGGATCGGCGAGTTGGACCTGCCGCTGCTCGTCCTGCATTCGCCCACCGACAACACCGTCGACATCGCCAACGCCGGGGAGATCTTCAACGAGGCACGGCACCCGCGCAGCTTCGTCTCACTCGAAGGCGCAGACCATCTCCTGACGGCACGGGGACAAGCGCAGCGGGCCGCCCACATCATCAGCGCCTGGGCCGACCAGTACATCGACGGGTGACGGCCCGGAGGCGAGATGTCTCAGGTGAGGGAGGCTCGCTCGGACAGGTGTGGGCGGGGCCGTGGGGTGCGGCGGCCGGCCCAGCGGTGGGGGTCCCTGTGTCGCGTCAGCGGCACAGGTGGAGCGATCAGCACCACAGCGCCGGGGCGCACTGTCACTTTGTGTTAGCCTCAGACGTTTGGACGGCTGTGATGGCCGTGATGGCCGCGCCGGCTGTGACGGCTGGCGATTCGGCCCGTCCGTTTCCCGTTGTTCGTTGGCTGCTCATTTCCTGCCGGGCCTTCCTCGGTACGTTCCGCATACGGAAGGCTCTGTATGAACCAGCCGGACCACCTCGGCACCTCGCACGACGACCTCGCCCAGCCGGTGCCCCCGGCCGTCTCCTTCGCTGACCTGGGGCTGCCGGCCGAGGTCCTGCGGACGCTCACCGAGCGTGGCGTGCGTGAGCCCTTCCCGATCCAGGCGGCCACGTTGCCCAACGCCCTGGCGGGACGCGACGTCCTGGGGCGCGGGCGCACCGGATCGGGCAAAACCCTCGCCTTCGGCCTGCCGCTGCTCGCACGGACGGCGGGGCGGCGCGCGGAGTCCAAGCAGCCCCTCGCCCTGATCCTGGTGCCCACCCGGGAGCTGGCCCAACAGGTCACCGAAGCGCTGGCGCCGTATGCCGACGCGCTCCGGCTGCGGATGGCCGCGATCGTCGGCGGCATGTCGATCGGCCGGCAGGCCGCCGCGTTGCGCGACGGGGCCGAGGTCGTCGTCGCCACCCCTGGCCGCCTGCACGACCTCATCGAGCGCAAGGCCTGTGGCCTGGGACGGGTGCGGATCACCGTCCTCGACGAGGCGGACCAGATGTGCGACATGGGCTTCCTGCCGCAGGTCTCCGAGGCGCTCGACCAGGTGCACCGCGACGGTCAGCGGATGCTGTTCTCCGCCACCCTGGACCCCGACGTCGATCACCTGGTCCGGTGCTACCTCCATGACCCCGTCGTCCACTCGGTCGACCCGTCCGCGGGCGCGGTCACGACCATGGACCACCATCTGCTGGTCGTTCATGGTCCCGACCGGTATGCCGTCGCCACGGAGATCGCCGCCCGCGACGGCCGCGTACTGCTGTTCCTGGACACCAAGCACGGGGTCGACCAGCTCACCCGGCACCTGCGGGCCAGCGGGGTGGATGCCGCGGCCCTGCACAGTGGCAAGTCCCAGCCGCAGCGCACCCGGACCCTCTCGCAGTTCAAGAGCGGCCAGGTCACCGTCCTGGTGGCGACCAATGTCGCGGCCCGTGGCCTGCACGTCGACGACCTCGATCTCGTGGTCAACGTCGACCCGCCCACCGACCCCAAGGACTATGTGCACCGCGCGGGCCGCACCGCTCGGGCCGGTGAGTCCGGCCGCGTCGTCACCCTGGTCCTCTCGGGGCAGCGCAGGGAGATGAGCCGCCTGATGGCAGAGGCGGGCATCGAGCCGACGACCACCAAGGTGCGCTCGGGTGAGGCGGAGCTGAGCCGGATCACCGGGGCCAAGGCCCCCTCCGGCACCGCGCTCGACGGTAAGCCCGGCGCCCACCGGGCCAAGAACACCAACACCCCCTTCCGCGGCCTGGGCACCAGCAAGGACGCCTCCCGCACCACCGGCGGCAAGTCCCGCAAGGCCACCGAGGCCCGTAAGCTCGCCGAGGCCCGCAGGGCGGCCCGGGTGCGCCGCGGCGGCTGAGACCGCCCCGTTGTGGCGAGCGGTCGGTGGAGCGTTCCGGAAGCCGTCGGCCGGCGCCTTGAGCCGGATCAGGCGGTGATCGAGTACCGGCACCCGGCCGCGTTCACCGAGTGGCGGCCAGCACTGCCGCAAGGCCTTCTTGCAGGTCCTTGACGAAATACTCGGGAACCTCCAGCGACGGGAAATGGCCCCCGCTTTCGGGCGCCCCCCATCGGACGATCTGCCGGTACCGCTCCTGCGCCCAGGGGCGCGGACACTCTCGACATCGCGGGGATACATGGTGATTGCCGACGGGACGTCGACCCGGAGTTCGGGGTCCAGTGAGTTGTGGCTTTCGTAGTAGATGCGGGCCGACGATGCGCCGGTCCGTGTCAGCCAGTACAGGGTGACGTTGTCGAGAACCCGGTCTCGGGAAATCGTCTCGAACGGGCTGTCTTCGGTGTCTGTCCACTCGGCGAACTTGTCGAGAATCCAGGCCAGAAGCCCGACCGGTGAGTCGACGAGCGCGTAGCCGATGGTCTGCGGCCGGGTCGCCTGCTGCTTCGCGTACGCCGCGCGGTGGCGCCAGAAGTCGCGGGTTTCCTCGGCCCACTGGCGCTCGACCGCCGTCAGCCCGTCCGTAGTCAACCCGGGCGGTCCCTCGGCGAACGTGGTGTGGATGCCGAGCACGTGCGCCGGGAACCTGCCGGCGAGAACCGTGGTGATATTGCCTCCCCAGTCGCCGCCGTGGGCTGCGAACCTGCTGTAGCCGAGCCTGCCCATCAGCTCCACCCACGCGGCCGCGGTCTTCTCGGTTCCCCACCCGGTGGTGGCCGGCCGGTCGCTGTAACCAAAGCCCGGCAGCGACGGGACCACGACGTGGAACGCCGGCGCGTCGGCATCTTTCGGATCTGCCAGCTCGTCCACCACATCGATGAACCGGGCGATGCTGTCCGGCCAGCCGTGCGTCAGGATCAGAGGAGTGGCATCTGCGCGCGGGGAGCGGCGGTGCAGGAAGTGGATTCCCAGATCATCAATGGTCGTACGGAACTGGCCGATCTGGTTGAGGCGCTCTTCGAACGACCGCCAGTTGTATCCGGTGCGCCAGTAGTTCACGACCTCGACGAGGTCGGCGAGCGGAACGCCCTGTGACCATCGGCGAGGGCCGGGCGCGGCGCCATGGACCGTCTCGGCCTCCGGTAGCCGCGCTGTGGCCAGTCGCGCACGCAGATCGTCGAGGTCGGCGTCAGGTGCATGGGCTTCACATGCTTGCACGTCGCTGGTGAGACGGGGCATGAGACCTCCTGGCCATCGCGGAACCGGCAAAGGCGGTTCTAGCAGTTCTCCGAGTCACGCCGCAACCGTCTAAGGTGGTTCCATGCGTGCTGAATTCCCCGACTTCCGCCTCGGCAACGTGCTGGCGACCAGCTTCACGGGGACCCTTTCGGAGCGTCATGGCGACGCCGTGGAGCGCATTCCCACGCCGCAGCGACTCATCGACTGGCTGGCGGTGTACGGCCTCGCCGTGGACTCCTGCAGCACTGCCCAGCTCGGCCTCGCCCGGGAACTGAGGGAGTCGATTCACGCCGCCGCGACAGCGGCCGCCCTCCAGGAGGCTCTCCCCGCGTCTGCTGTCCGAGTCATCAATGACTGCAGCGCTCAGGGTCGGGCCGCAGCGATCCTGACGCCCGAGGGCAAGCGGCAATGGCAGCTCAGTTCGGCGTCCTGTGTGGAAGATGCCCTCAGCGTGATCGCCGCCGACGCGATCAGCATCATCGCAGGCGAACGAGACGGAAGGTTGGCCTTGTGCGCGTCACCAAGCTGCCAAGCCGCCTTCTTCGACACCAGTCAGAGCCGCACCCGCAAATGGTGCGACATGAACACCTGCGGGAATCGTCAGAAGAAGGCGCGCTTCCATGCCAACCAGCGGAGCGATCCCAGTTCAGCGGAGTGATCGTTACCTCGGTACGTCCGAGTGGGCGGAGGCCGGGACGTACGGTGTGCGACCTGCCGGTACCGGGAGGCTCATTCCTGGGCGGCTCGTCCGCCTTCCCAGCTGAGCTTGACCGTCAAGTGGCCGTCGAGGCTGGATTTGGCGATGACGGCACCGGCTTCGGTGCTCAGGCGCACCCCGAATTCCACCTCGATCTTGTCCGGGCGCACGGACGCATCGCGGAACTGGCCGAGGATCGTGGACGAGGCGTCCCGCACACTGCTCAGTGCGGACCCGAGCGAGGTCGCCGCGGACCGGACCACGTCCCGGGAGCGGGACACCGGGCTGATCTCGGGGCCCTCCTCCACGATCTCCACCAGCACCTCTCCGCCGTCGTCCAGCGACCAGCGAGCGATCTCAGCCATGTGACACCTCATCCATGAGTGATGTGCGTGCTGCGCAGGCAGTCCCGGCTCAGGGGCACAGGGACCCGTCGTACGCCCCGGAGGGGATCAAATCCTTGATGTTGTGCGCCTCGTTGACCTGGGGCCCCAGGAGCGCGCACAGTCGGTCGACGCCGGGTGGCTTCCTGACAGCTTCGCGTGGGCCGGCCTCGGCCGCGTCCGCCACCCGCTGGAGCGGACTCCGCCCGCCGGAGGCCGCCGACACGACGCCCAGCGCCGTGCGGTCCACGAGCAGGACCGGGCCGTCCGGAGAGTCGCCCAGCGGCATCAGTGTCGACCACTCTCCCGGATAGGCGTAGCGGCCGACGCGTTTTCCCGTGGCCAGTGACCGGATGGACACGCGGCTCCCCGACTCGGCGACGAAGTCGGCGTCGTCATTGATGGCATCGACATCGGGCGGGAGGGAGAACCAGGCGGCGGTCCCGGTGGAGTTGAGCGCGAGCGTCCCGTCGGCCTCCGCCGGGTCGAGTCGCGGGATGTGCCCCGTCTGCGCGCCGGTGGCGATGTTCCAGGCCCTCACCTCCGCCGGGGCGCCGGACGCGCCCTTGAGTACGGCAGCGACGGTCCGGCCGTCCGGGCTCGTGATGAAGTTCTGCGTCCGGGACGGCTCTGCCAGCGCGGTGCGGGTGAGCCGACCGGATTCCACGCGCACTCGGGTCAGGGTGAGGGCGGTACGGATCGAGGACCCGTCCGACTCGCCTTCGCCCAGGATCGCGGACTTGCCGTCCGGCCCCAGCCAGAAGTTGAACACCGCGCTCTGCCACGGCAATACGGACTTGCGGAGAAGCTTGCCGGTCTTCAGGTCGAGGAGGTACAGGGTGTTCCGCCGGCCCGCGGCCGTCATGGCATCCATGCTGTCCGGCAGTACCAGCCCGAGTACCCGGTTGTTCGGGTCGATGCTCATGGAGAACACACCGACCCGGGGCAGCGGGGCGAACTCGGTACCGAGGACCACCCGGTGTTCGACCGTGTCGTAGACGACCAGGCACACCTTGTTGGTGGCACTCGCCATGTCCGGCACAGAGCAGGAGCCGGGGACGCTCCGCTCCCCGTCCAGGTGCGGGAAGGGCTGGTCCCGGAACGCGATGTACCGTCCGTCGCGGCTGATCACCGCATGGTCGGCCTGGTCGTCATCCTCCAGCACCCCGTCCATGGGCTCAGCCACCGGCCCGCGCCCGGTGTCCCGCCACGGGACGATCTGGTTCTTCGGCGCGCGCGTGACCAGGGTCCGGCCGCCGGCCGCCACCAAGGGGGTCAGATCCTGGAGTGCCAACTGGTCGGCGTACGACAACGGCGGAACCTTCTGCGCGGTCGGTGTCGCCGTCGGGGATGCGTTCCGTGGTGCCGTGGTCGCCGCATCGAGGTTGGGCACGATCCGGTCGACGGGACCCAGTCCGTCGAAGACGTCCGGCAGTCCGCGGTCAGGGTGTGTGCGGTAGGCGCGCAGGCCCAGCTGCATCGCGCCATAGGGGTCGTAGGAAGCCCGCTCCTCGGCCTTGGTGCGCAGGGTACCCGCGAGGGACTGCTCCACCTGCTCGCTGCGGTTCTGGTAGATCAGCGTCCCCGCCACCAGTGCGAGGGCCAGGGCGGCGGAGACAGCGCCGTTCACCCGCCAGCGGCGCACCCGGCCGTCCATGATGTAGTGGATTTCCGGGGTGGAGAGATGGGCTTCATGGGTGCGCAGCCACCGGTGGGCGTCCCTCAGCTCGGCCCCGGCGAGCAGCCGCCTGCCGGGGCGGCCCTGCTCGGACCAGGTGGCCATGCGCTGCCGCAGAGTGTCCTGCCAGAGGCGGAACGCGTGGTGCTCGTCGCAGAGTTCGCGCAGATGCCGCCAGTGCAGCAGGAGCGAGTCGTGCGCCAGCTCGATACCGGAGGTGCCGCTCGGGTCACCGCCGATCCGGTGCATCACCAGGAGCCGTGACGTGGCGAGGCGCTGCCCGACGGTCCACTGGTTCTCGTCGCACTCGTCGCGCAACGCGGTGCGGCGCACGGCGAGGTTGCCGTCGGGCAGGGGCCGGACCAGCTGGATGAGCAGCCGGTCGGCGACCTTCCGGCTCTCCGGGTCGATGCCGGCCCAGATCCGGTCCGCGTAGCGGGCCAGTGCCTCGGAGATGCCGCCCAGTTCCTCGTACGCCGCGTGGGTCATCAGTCCCGCCCGTCGGCGCGCCCACAGCTCGGCGAGCGTGAATTCGAGCAGGGGCAGGGGGTTCGGGGTGTGTTTCAGGTCGTCCAGGATGCGTTCGACCAGCCCGTCGGCGAAGGCGACCGTGCCGACCCTCTCCAGCGGTCCGGTCATGACCCGCCGCAGTTCGCCCTCGGTCATCTCCCCCACGGTGACCGGTAGCCACGTCCTGGCGAGGTCGGCGGCGGCGCGATCGGCCAGCGCCGTCCCCAGGAAGGTGTCGCGCAGGTTCACCAGCACACACAGCCGGGACCTGGCGGACAAGCAGGGCTGAAGGGCGCGGACGAAGGCGGAGCGGTCGTTGGCCGACGCCGCGAAGACCTCCTCGAACTGGTCGACACACACGGCCAGTTGGTCCGCATGGTGCTGCTCCAGCACAGCCGCCACGATGTCCGGCAGCTGTCCCCTGGCCAGCCGGCCCTCGGTCGCGGCGACCGACTCCAGCCGGGCCGCCGCTGTGAGGGCGGGGCGCATCAGCCGGTCGAGGGCGAAGGCCAGTGCGGTCAGCGGGGTGGCGGCGTCGGACGGGCGTAACGCCAGGGTGAGGCAGGCGGTGCCCGAGGAGTCGGTGGCGCGCAGCCGGGGCACCACGCCTGCGTGCCACAGCGAGGACTTTCCGATGCCCGATCCGCCGATGACGCTGATCAGCGGCACTCCGGAGCGGATGCGGTCGGCGAGCCGACCTGCCAACTCCTCGCGCCCGTGGTAAAGATCGGCGTCCTGCTCGGTGAAGGGACGCAGCGCCCGGTACGGGACGCGCCGCTCGATCACCTCGGCCAGCTCGGGCCACGCCTCCAGCAGCATGTCCACCGGGAGCATGTAACCGATCTTCGTGCCCGCGCCGGTGACCCGGTAGCCGACCATGCCCACGGCAGCGTCCGCGTCGGTGCTCCACACCGGGGCTCCGGAGAAGCCCGGGGCCAACATGGCCTGCCGTGCCGGGTCGCTCTCGATCTCCACCCAGCCCGTGGCGACGGGACCGCCCTGGCGCCCGTGCACCCAGGTGCCCAGTTCCAGACCACGGGGAAAACCCACCATGACCAGCGAACCGTCCAACTCCCCGTGCCGCCGGCTCAGAACGAGCGGCCGGGCGTCCGCAGGCGGCGCCTCCCGCAACCGCAGCCCGACGACGTCCATCCCGTGCTCCGGCACGGGCGGCCGCCAGGCGACGATGTCGGCGAGCTGCCGCCTGCCTGGGGCGAGCAGCGGGAAGTCCAGACTGACCGAGGCCCCCTCAGGCGGGGGCTCGTCGCCGGACACCCCGAGAACTCCGGCGACCACGTGCGCAGCCGACACCAAATGCCGGGGTCCGGCCAGAAAGCCGGCCCCGACGGGCTCGTCCCCGTCCCAGATCCGCACCAGCCCAGCCTCAAGAGGCACACGCATATCAGACCCCCGTGTACTGACTTCTGCCTCAACGGTACCGGCATACCGCCCTGCGGCCGGGCGGTATGCCTGAACCGCTCGGACGCGATTGGGAAAGATCATTTCTACTGTCAAGGAGGCCAAGAGGCCCTGCATATCGCGCCGGACGCCCGCCCTCTCGCGATGGTGGACGCGGCGACTTCGGGGCGGTGTCGGGTTCCGTGACGTGCTGGAGTGCTGGGCGCGTGGCCACAAGCCTCGCTAGCACGTGCGAAGTTGAGGCATCATGAAATGCTGCCGGTATGCGACATTCCAATGAGGATGAGCCGGAAGCCGTAAGCCCCGAGGGATCGTCTCAGCAGGTATCACGTGACACGGTTACGGTAGAGATCGTCTATTCCGTCATCACGGGGGCAATTGTTGCCGCACTGCTCTTCTTCGCCATTGCCTCCCCTTCGCTCATCTGGCAGTTGAGCGAAGGGGTGAATGCCGTCGTCTTGGGTTCGGCTATGGCGATTTCAGCGGCAGGGTTTCTCTACCGGGTGATATCTACCCTTGGGCGCCTGAGAAGAACAGTTGAGAGGGGCGCGGGGCGGGACTGAGAGGGTGTGGAGGACGCTCCACCCGGATGGGGCCCTCCATGCGATTGGCTAGGCCACCCCGTTCCTGTTCATCCCGCAGTACTCAGAACTTCCGTCGAAGCCGGGGCGGCGGCACGCAGCGCCGCCTCGACCCGGCGGTTGCTGGTCATGGTCGCGGTGACGGTGGTCATGGTGAGGAGGAGGCCGGCGGCGGTGTAGAGCGGGGTGCGCACGTCGTAGGTGGTGGCCAGCCAGCCGCCGAGGAAGGCGCCGAACGGGGCGGCGCACATGGCGAGCATGCGGGAGGTGGAGGCGACCCTGCCTATCAAGTGGGCGGGGACGATCGCCTGTCGGAGGGAGGGGCCGAGCACCATCGTGGCACCCATACCCGCGCCGCAGACGGCCAGCGCGAGGCCGGCGACGTAGGGGTTCAGGGCGGCGGCAAGGCCCAGGACGGCGAGTCCCTCGACTGCGGCCGTGCAGGTCAGCGCGGTGCCGGTGCCGAGTCGCCGGCCGAGGAAGGAGGCGATGCCGGCGCCGAGCAGACCGCCGGTGGCCTCCGCCGTGAGGAGCAGACCGAAGCCGAAGGTGTCGGTGCCGAGACGGTCGTGCGCGAAGAGGGCGAGCACGGTCTCCACGGCGAGGAAGGCGATGTTCCCGACCGCCGGGCGCAGCGCGAGTCCGAGCAGCAGCTGATCCCGGAAGACGTACGAGGCGCCGGCCCGCGCCTGCCGCAGCAGCGACTCACGGGCCTGTGGTGCGGGCCGGGACGCGGCAGGCAGCGACCGTACGAGCAGTGCGGAGAGCGCGAACGAGACCGCGTCGGCGAGCAGTGGAACCGCCCGCCCGAGCGCGAGCAGGGCACTGCCCGCGGGCGGCCCGGCGAAGCCGGACGCGGCGGTCTGGGTGCTGCGCAGACGGGAGTTGGCGCGCTCCAGGAGCGCGGTGTCGCGGCCGAGCAGATCCGGGAGATAGGCCGTGGCGGCCGTGTCGAAGAAGAGTCCGCCGAGGCCGAGGAGGAAGGCGACGGCCGCG
Source organism: Streptomyces sp. NPDC048612 (assembly GCF_043199295.1). Taxonomy (NCBI): domain Bacteria; kingdom Bacillati; phylum Actinomycetota; class Actinomycetes; order Kitasatosporales; family Streptomycetaceae; genus Streptomyces; species Streptomyces sp. NPDC048612. Next base: position 430,594 of record NZ_JBICVV010000001.1, on the reverse strand, counting down.
AGCAGTGGAATGCTCAGCACGTCGAGCGCGGCCGCTGCCGCCGGTATCGCGAGCAGCACCGCGCGTGCCGCGTCCGTGACCCACATCGTGCGCCGGCGGTCCCAGCGGTCCACCAGCGCACCGCCGAGCACCCCGAAGAGCAGCCACGGCAGCGTTCCGGCGGCCGTGACGACGGCGAGCGCCACCGGATTCCGCGTCAACGTCAGCGCGAGCAGCGGCAGCGCGGCATGCGACACCCCGTCACCGAGCGAGGACACCGTCTGCGCGGTCCACAGCCGTCCGAACCCGGTCGGCAGCTTCCGGACGTCTGAGGTCACTTGGCATCCCCTTCGGCCTGCTCGCGCGATGCCGGGTGGAACAGTGCGAAGACGAGTGACGCGTCCGGCAGCGACGGATCGGACAGCTCCCGGTACTCGTCCGCCAGTGCCTGCAGCCGCGCCCCCAGCTCCGCGAACTGCTCCTCGGTGAGCCGCAGATGCGCCATCCGCACGTGCCGCTCGCCGTCCACCGGCGCCGCCTCCAGGTCCGCCACCGCATGCCGCATCAGCACATCCGGGCCGCCCTCGCCCGGGTCGGGCAGCACGATCGCCCGCGCGGCCATGGCGTAGTACCGCTCGGTGACCCCCCGGACCTTCCGCGTTCGCACCACCTTCACCAGGCCGGCCCGCTCCAGCAGCCGTACGTGGTAGCTGGAACTCCCCTTCGCGAGGCCCACTCGCTCGGCGATCTGCGTGATCGTCGCGGGCTCGAAGCGGAGCACGGCCATGATCCGGTGACGGGTGAGGTTGGAGACGGCGCGCAACTGCTCGTCGGTGGTGACGTGGAACGTCTCGGGAAGATCATCGGTAGGCATGGACCCAATGGTCAACACTTCTTGACCATTGGGCAAGGGATTTTCGTCCGGACTTCCGGCGTCGGCTGTCCGGCACGGAATCCTCCGGGCGAGAACGGCTCAGGAGTCCGTCCGCCCTGCCGGAGCACCTGTCGGACCCTGTGGACGGCTGGGGCGTGCCAACAGGTCTGTGTTCGCTAGGAGCGGGCGCTGTCGTAGCGGTGGCGGTTGTTCTTGATCTCCTGTCGGTGGGTGGTGGCCCACTCGCCGAGGGCCACCATGGAGTCCAGCAGTGTTGAGCCGAGTGGGGTGAGCGTGTAGTCGACGCGCGGGGGGACGCTGGGGTGCACGGTGCGAGTGAGGAGCCCATCGCGTTCGAGCTGGCGCAGGGTCAGGGTGAGCATGCGCTGCGAGATACCTCTGACGGCGCGGTGGAGTTCGCTGAAGCGCAGGGTCCGGTCCTGGAGCTGCCCGATGACCAGGATGCTCCACTTGTCACCGATCAGGGCGAGGATGCGCAGCACCTCCCGGCACGCCTCGTCATCCGGGTCACCTTTCGGTTCGTCAGCAGGTTGCGCTTGATCCGGTTGGTCCGATTGATCCGGCTGGCGCCGACCGGTCGGCGAGATGCTCTTGCGGGCCGTCAAGGGTTACCTCCATGTGCGTCACCGACATAAATGTGCCGTCTTGTGGCCATCAGTGCGGTGACAAATCATGGTGCTACACACAATCAGTAACTGCCTGATGGTGCACCGCAATTGACCGCGCGGCGCTACCGCTATGGGGCGGAAGGGACGCTGTGGTGGCGAAGACTCTCCTTGTTGTCGGTGCGGGACCGGGGCTCGGAATGGGCGTGGCCAGGGCTTTTGGTCGCCATGGCTGCCAAGTGGGGCTGATCGCCCGGCGCAAGGACACCCTGGACGCTCTGGTCGGTGAGCTGACCGCGCTGGACGTGAAGGCCGCGGCCTTTCCGGCGGACATCCGTGACCGTGACGCGCTGGCCTCCGCGATCACCAGGGCACAGGAGATGCTGGGACCGGCGGATGTCATGGAGTACAGCCCCAGCCCGACCGGGTCGATCACCGGCGCCGCGCAGACCACAGTCGAGTCCGCCACTGAGCAGTTCGAGCTGCACGTACTGGGGGCGGTGACGGCCGTAGGGCAGGTGCTGCCGCAGATGCGCGCCCGTGGCGAGGGGACCGTGCTGCTGACCACCGGTGTGTCCTCCACCGTCGCCGCGCCGTTCCTGGCCAACGTGGGGCTCGCGATGGCGGGATTGCGCAACTGGGCGCACTCCCTGCACGCCGAACTCCGCCCCGAGGGCATCCACGTGGCGACGGTGACGATCGCCTCCGGGATCACCACCGGCGATGCGGTGACGGACCCCGACGTCATCGGCGCCCGCTACTACGACCTGTACCAGCATCGGGACCGCAGGGAAGAGGTCATCGGCGACGTGGAGGCATTCCGCGCCCTCGTCGCCGAGCGGGGCGGCGGGCACGGCTGATCAGCTTCGCCGACGGCAGGTCAAAGGCTGTCCCGCAAGAACCAAGCGGAACGACGTCGCAGGTGGCTGCCGGCCGGCCGTGGGTCAGCGCGGACCGGTCGCCCATGCCGCGAGTGCGGCGAAGTCGTTGCTGGTGAGGCCGCAGCGGGGATCGACCCGGTGGAGTAGAGCGGGGCCGCTGTGATGTTCGTTCACCCAGGCGCGATCCACCTCGGTGATCTCGTCGTCAACCCAGGCGAACGCCCGGCCTTTCGCCCACGCGACGATCTCCGGCGTCTTCCAGAACACACCGTCCCTGGACTCGTCCCGCGGCGAAGGCCAGGCGATGAAGGGCAGTTCGGGCAGTCCCAGGACGGGTGCGACGAAAGCGTTGGCTTCTTCCTCCCATGTGGTCGCCCACACCAGCTCGAAGGGGAGCGCGTCCAACGCCGGGCCGTGAGCCGGGTTGAGCCACACCCGCAGCGGTTTCACCGGCTTGTTCGGCAGCCCCCACCCAGCCAGCCGACGCCGTTCGGCGGCCTCCCAGCGGGGTGTCAGAAATCGGTGCGTCCGGTAACCCTCGGGCCGTCGGTGCGGCTTCGCGGCATACGGGTTCAGCGGCCCGTCCACATCCAGCAACAGCGCTGGGCGCACCTGCCCACCCCCTTCCCGTTGTGCCTCGCACGGTACCGACCGACGGCGAGACCGCCCAGCGGGAAGACGACGACAGGCGCCGATGGCGGCGGTGAGGGCGGAAGCGGCGACGCCTGCGCGAGCCGCCGGTCGCAGCGGACCGGCCTAGCGCCGGGCCAGCGCCAGCACACTCAGGCCGAACATCAAGACGCCCAGGGGGAGATGGACCGAGGGGACGTGTGCGATGCCGAGCACGACCTGGGCCGAGGCGAGCAGGAGGAAACCCGACGCGTGCCAGACGGGCCGGGGCGAGCCGCCGCCCGGTTTCCACGCCAGCAGCGCCGCGAGCACATACAGCATCGACGCCCCGTACGTCACCCGGGCTCCGACGCTGTGCAGCGTCTCTCCGTAGGACGAGGTCAGCAGCAGGCCGGCGGAGACCGCCTGGAGGAAGAGGGTGAGGGTCTGCAGGGCGATCGCGAACTGCAGGAACGAGGAGTTGCGCTGTGCGTTTTCCGTCGCCGTCACCTGAGTGGCCATTTCACAGTCCTCTTTTCCCGCCCTCGGGCAGCAGATCGGTAAGGTCTCACCAACCCGACGAAGCGGGCCTGCGAAAGGTAAGGCGAGGGGCGGCCGGAAGCATGGAGAGTGTCGGGGGCAGGACGGATGAGATAGCCGGCGAGCGACGCCAACTGATCAATGTCGCCTACCGGTTGCTCGGTTCGGTGACCGAGGCCGAGGACGCCGTACAGGATGCCTACACACGCTGGTACGGGCTGTCACCAAGCCGGCAGGAGGAGATCCTGTCGCCCGGCGCCTGGCTGACGACGGTGACCGGCCGCATCTGCCTGGACCTGCTCGGCTCGGCACGGGCCCGCCGTGAGCGCTATGCCGGTGCGTGGCTTCCCGAGCCGCTGCCCGACCGCACCGAGGGGGACCACACGGGCGGCGCCGGCCTCACCGGCCCTGCGGACCCCGCCGACCAGATCGTCCTGGACGAGTCGGTGACCATGGCTTTCCTCGTCGTCCTGGAGGCCATGACGCCCGCCGAGCGGGTGGCGTTCGTCCTGCACGACGTCTTCCGCTACCCGTTCGCCGAGATCGCCGACGTCCTCGGCCGGACCCCGGCGGCCTGCAAGCAACTGGCCTCCGCCGCCCGGCGGCGGGTGGGTGTCGGGCGCGCTCCGGTGACGGCGACCGGCCAGGCCGACGTGGTGAGGCACGTCAAGGAGGCATGGGAGACCAAGGACATCGCAGCCCTCGTCGCGCTTCTCGACCCGGCCGCCGTGATGACCGCCGACGGCGGCGGGATGGTCGGCAGCGTCCTGCGCCCGGTCGAGGGCGGCGCGCGCATCGCCCAGTACATGGTCGCCATCGCCGATAAGGCTCCGGGGCTCGAACTCCTGGAGCGGTCGGTCAACGGTGTGCCGGGCCTGGTGGCCCAGCGTGCCGGCGTCGTCGTGACCGTGGCCTCGTTCGACGTCTCCGACGGGCGGGTCAACCGGATCTGGGCGGTCCGCAACCCGGAGAAGCTGCGGCCGTGGGCAGGAGAGGGCTGAGGGCCGTCACATCACTCGGCCGATGGGCGATCACGGTCGGGGCAGGGGATCTCGGCATCCGGCTCGAAGCGGTCCGGGTCAGAGCGGTCCGGCTCAGAGTGGCCCGGCTCGGAGGCGATCGCGCCCTGGCTTGCCTCCCCTCCCTGGTTCAGGCGTTCATTCGGCCGGGGTGGTGCGGGCAGGAGCGGGCCGCTCGGTCGCCGGGGAGGCAGTGGTCGCGGTGCGCCGAAACTCGCTCGGGTTTACGCCTCGGACCCGTTTGAACGCCGCGCTGAACCCGCCGGCGGCTGATCTCGCCGCGCACCGGATAGGCGCCGACGATCAGGGTCGTCGCACCGCCGCCGTCGCCGGCGTCCCCGCCGTCGTCGTGCCAGCCGCGCCGGTGCCGGGTCCCGCCCTGCTCGGGTGTCGCGCAGTGCTCGCCGCACGCGAGCGGTTCGGCCCGGGTGCCGACCTCGTCGACGAAGGTGAACGTCGCGGGGCCGCGCACGATGATCGTCTCGCGGGCGCGAAGCGGCTCGGGCGGACGGTGCTCCGGCACGATCCAGCCGGCCCCGGTGAGCACGGTGCACAGGGTCAGTGGCGCACCGTCCACGAAGTGCAGTGCCCAGGGCGGGGACAGGGTCGAGCTGCCGAACAACGAGCCGTGGGCCCGCACCCCGCGGATCAGGTCACTGAACACGTCCACCCCACCAAGGTAGACGGATACACAGGTGAACCGGATGCTCACCCATGGGATCGTCCGAGTCGGCCGTGTTCAATCGGTTTCATGAGCCACGGCACCACTCTCATACTCGCCGCAACGGGCAAGACCGGTCGGCGGATCGCCGCCCGGCTGCGGCCGGTGTGGTTCGAGGCCACGGCCCAGGGCACGATCCAACTGTTCACGGACCCGGAGTCGATCAAAGTGCGGCGTCTACGCCGCGACCCCCGCGCCTCGCTCGTCGTCGCCGCCCCAGTGGGCGAACCCGAGCGCTGGCTGTCGGCCGCCGGCCGCACCACGGTGGAACCCGACGGAGCACACGACCTGGCTGCCCGCCTGGCCGCTCGCTACTGGGACCTCGACGACCCGGCCCGCGCCGACGCTCTCGCCGGGGTCCTGGCCGGAGACTGGGTTCGTCTCGTCATCCACCCAGAGACCGTGCGTCGCTACACGTTCTGACCTGCGCGACTACCGACACCCACGGCGTGGCCGAACGGTATGGGGCGACCGGCCGGTCACCACCGCAGCCAGTGGCCGGCAGTCGCACTCCCTGTGCGATATCCGCGCGACGGGTCGGTCGAGCCCGTCACGGCTCAGTCGCCGGCGAACTCCCCCTGGGATGCCAGCCATTCGCGCCGTACGTAGGCACGGACCGCGTCCCGCTGGGCGTCGGTGCAGCCGTCCTCAAGGGCGGGCGGGAGGTCACCGGTCTTGCTGGTGCCGTGGCGCCGGTCGTGGCGCACGGCACGGTCGGCCACATCGGACGCGTCGGTGCGCAGCTCCACGCCCTGGGCCGGCGGTTGTCCGGCCACCTCCTGATAGGGCCGCGGGAGGTAGCTGCCCGGACCGTGGCACAACGCGAGTGCGTCCAGGACCGCGGCCGTCTCCAGCAGATCGTCGCGGCACTCCAGCGCCACGCTGTTCACGTGGGAGTCGACCAGGTCCTGCCGGCCTGCGTCGTGCGCGGCGGACAAGGCCTGGCGGTCCATGACGTACATGTACAGGAGGGTCGGGATCAGTTTGGCGATGCGGACCAAGCGCTCGCCGTACGCGGCCTGGGCGGCCCGGTTCGTCGTCCAGCCCGGCCACGGCTCGGCCGCGGAGGATCGGTGTGTGCTCATGCCGACGACGCTATCCACCCAGGCGGCCCCGTAAGCCCGTTTCGCTGGGCTTCCGCAGTGAGGACAGGGCCTGTCGGATACCCGACAGGCCCGACTCGGTGGTCACCTGTTGTGCGGCGTCCAGGAAGGCGGCCGACCCGCGATGAGTACTGTGCACGCATGGGATGTTGGACCGCCTATACCGTCCGCCTGGAGGATGGCTCCTCCTGGGAGTTGGACGAGAAGTACGGCCGGTGGCACCTCACGGGGACCGACGGCCCGGCCGGCCTCGTGAAGAGGGTCCTGACCGATGGCAGGCCCGTCGACGGAGCCCCGAACACGGCGCGTTCCTGTCGGGGCATCGCCCTGGACCTGGCCACGCGCCGGTACCGGTTCTACAGCTGCGCGTTGGACATGCCGCGCGCGGGCGTCAGTCACCGCGAAAGCATGTCCCTGCACCAGGCGGCGACGCCGGGCTGGGAGGGTTGGGGCGTCGCCTACGCCTGGGGTGGCGACGAGGAACTGCGCCGCCTGCTCTTTCCCGGCCTCCCGCCCGAACCAGCAAAGACCGAGGCCGTAGAGGTGAACCTGGCCTCACGCGACTACTGGTTCGTCGACTGGGCCTCAGACACCCGCCAGATCACGGTCCGCCACGACGAACTGATCGCCGACACCTTCGCCCACGCGACCTGCCTCGTCAGCGTCATCACCGCCGACGCGACCCTCACACACTGGCAACTCTCCAACACGATCGTCCCGCTGCTGGCACACCACGGGGAATCCCTTCCCAGCACTCTGGCCGCCAGTGCGCCCTTCCCCCTGGCCGCCGAGGACGCCGTGACCGACGGCGCGGTCATCGACCTGCGCGCCCGTCGCCTGCGCTACTGGACCACCGACACCGTCTCACCGGGGCTCGTCGCGCGGGTGGGCGCAACCTGGCCGGGCTGGAAGGTCGAACGGCTGGCTTGGGGCCACCTCGGACACCTCGCCGCCATCGGACAGCACCCCGACGGCCTGAGCATGACGGACGCCGAACTGCGCGAGGCCGGCTGGGACGACGAACTGATCACCATCAGGAACCGCGCCCGCGACACCCTCCGCACCGAGCCGCGCCGCCTGCTCTCGCCGAGGGTGCGCGTGGTCGACCGATCGTGAGGCGCCGCTCACAGCCTGGGATCGCCGACGCGGCAGGCCCGACTCATCCCTCGGTGGAGGTCGAAGCGCGCTGTTCCAGCCGTGTCAGGGCGAGCGCGCCCCAGCGGAGGTTGTCCTGTTCCAAGGACATTCCCCGCAGCAGGGTGAGGTAGGGGCCGATGCGCTCGGCGGTCGCGAAGAACTCCTCCTCGGTACGGCCGTCCAGCAGGCGTTTCTGCAGACGCTCATAGCCGGCCAGCTTGGCGGTGGACCGCTCCGTGCGTTCGGCGATCATGGATCGTACGGCCCCGATGTCGCCTGCGTCGACGCACTGGACCTTGACCAGCAGCTCGTCCCTGATGGCCGTCGGCTTGGGGGGTTCGGCGGTGTAGGACCGCACCGCGTGGAGTCCGGCCTCGGTCAGGGAGAACAGCCGCTTGTTGGGGCGGCGCTCCTGTTCCACGACGCGGGCCGTGATGAGCCCGTCGGCCTCCATGCGCTCCAGTTCCCGGTAGAGCTGCTGGGGGGTGGCCATCCAGAAGTTGGCGACCGAGGCGTCGAAGCCCTTCGCGAGGTCGTATCCGGATGCCTCGCCCTCCAGGAGGGCGGCCATCACCGCGTTACGTAGAGCCATGCCGCCAACCTAGCACCGGTTGATTAGTAAAAAAAGTGACTAGGTCTGGACGGGGCGCATCAGCGAACCTAGTCTACGATGCACCTATTCAACTTGTTGTGTATGCGAGGTGATCTTTGTGCACCCCTTCCGCAAGGCCGTAGAGGCGGGCGACGTGGACGCTGTCGCCGGTCCGCCGACCGAGAACGTCGCTTTCACCAGCCCTGCCGACCTGTCGCCCTCAAGCCGTACCCGGGCAAGGCGGTCACCACCGCGACCGTGGACGGCAAGCAGCTCACGGGCTGCGACATGCCCCCACTTCGACGAGAACGGCGAAAGCAGCGAGAACAGCGAGATCGACGACGTCATGGAGATGCTGCGCCCGCTCTCGGCCGCGAAGGCACGGGCCGGGGCGAGGGGCGCGACGTCCGGCTCGATCGCGCGAGAGGAGGCCGGCCATGAGTGACTTCGACGCCGTGGTCATCGGGGCCGGCAACGCCGGTCTGACCGCCGCCACCACCCTCCAGCACGCGGGACTGCGCACGCTGCTGGTGGAGCGCCACAACATCCCCGGCGGCTGCGCCACATCCTTCCGGCGCGGCCGCTACGAGATGGAGGTGGCCCTGCACCAGCTCTCGGGGGTCGGCGTGGAGGGCCAGGAGTTCTCCCTGCGGGGCCTGTTCGAGGACCTGGGCGTCATCGACCGCCTCGACTTCGTCCAGGAGCGCGACCTCTACCGGGCCGTGGTGCCCGGCGAGTTCGACGTGACGTTGCCCGCGGACTGGACGGCCGCCGTGGACGTGCTGAGCGATGCCTTCCCGGGCAACCGCGAGCGCGTCGAGCGGTTTTTCCAGCTCCTGAAGGACACCACGTTCTGGCAGATCGCCGCCATGCGCGGCCTGCCGGCCGAGCAGATCGATCCCGGCTATTTCCGCCAGGGGCTGCGGCCGTACAGCGAGGTGCTGGACGACCACTTCGACGACCCCCGGCTCAAGTCGGCGCTCACCGCCTACTGGCCCTACCTCGGACAGCCACCCTCCCGAGTGGCGTTCCAAGACCTGGCGCTGATGCTGTTCGCCTACTTCGAGTTCAAGCCCTGGCACATCAGGGGCGGCTCGCAGGCCATGTCCAGCGCGTTTCTCGACTCGTTCCTCAGGGCGGGCGGCGAGGTCCGCTTCAACACGGCCGTCGAGGCGATCCTGACCGAGCGGGGACGCGCCGTCGGTGTGCGCCTCGACGACGGCCAGGAGATCTCCGCCCGGGACGTCATCTCCAACGCCTCGATACCGGTGACGTACGCCATGCTCGGCGACGCCGTTCCCACGGCCGTACGGGACGATCTCGCCACCCGCCGCATCGGCGTTTCGGGCTTCATCCTGCACATGGGTCTGGACGCCACGCCCGCCGAGCTCGGCTTCACCACCAGCACCACCTTCGTCAACGCCGACCTGGACGACGACCGCATGCAAGCCTCCTGGCACACCCTGGAGCCGGCCCGCGGGATCTGCGTCTCCTCCTACGACATCGCCCCGATCGGCTTCGCCCCCTCAGGCGCCACCCACATCAGCCTGATGACGCTCCAGTACGCGGACGCCTGGGAGAAGGTCCCGCCCGGCGAGTACGCCCGTACCAAATTCGCCTACGCCGAGACGCTGCTGGACCGCGTAGAGGTGGTCACCCCCGGCATCCGCGACGCCATCGAGGAGGTCGACGTCGCCACCCCGATGACCCTGTCCCGCTACCTCGGGCATCCCGGCGGCGCGATATACGGCTACGACCAGGACCGCACCGAGAACTGGCTCTTCCGCAACAGCGAACGCAAGACCCATGTCCCCGGCCTGCACCTCGCCGGTTCGTGGGCCGGAATGGGCGGCTTCCAGACGTCGCTGCAATCCGGTCACCGGGTCGCCCGCGGCCTGCTGCGCCACCAGGCCGCCTGACCGCACGATCCGACAGGGAGTCCCCGTGCCCCACCGCCTCGCCCCGCTCTTCGAGGGCTACACCGACGTCCAGGCCGACATCGACAGCCGCCCCGCGGACACCGCCGAACACGCTGCCGAGACCTCGCGCACCGTCGCGTCGTACCATCCCCGACGGCTTGCGCTCACCGTCTCCGAAGTCATCACCGAGACCGTCAGCTCGGCCACCTTCCGGCTGCGCCGTCCCGACGGCGCGGACCTGCCGCCGTTCCTGGCCGGGCAGTACGTGGGCGTGTTCGCCGGCAACACCAACCGCCCCTACGCCCTGTCCTCCAGCCCGGCGGACCCCAGCCACTGGGACCTGACGGTGCGCCGCGTACCCGGCGGGCGGATCAGCAACCACCTCATCGACACCCTCTCCGTGGGCGACACGCTCACCACGACCGGGCCGATGGGCACCTTCCACCACAACCCGCTCTTCCACGGCGACGACCTCGTGTTCCTCGCCGGCGGCTCCGGCGTCGCACCGGCCATGAGCATGATCCGCGACATCGTCGACCACGGGCTGGACCGCCGCTTCCACCTGATCTACGGCTCTCGCACACCGGACGACGTGATCTTCCACGAGGAACTCGACGCCGTCGCCGCCAACTACCCGAACATCCGCGTCCACCACGTCATGGCCGAGCCCGGAAACGGATGGGCCGGACCCACCGGCCTGCTCACCGCCGCGTTGATCAAGACCCTCGCCGGTCCGCTCGACGGCCGCATGGTCTACGTCTGCGGCCCTCAGGCCCTGTACCCGTACGCACTGCGGCAGTTGGAAGGGCTCGGCCACCCCCGCCGCCGGATTCGCTTCGAGGCCAACGGCGCTCCCGCCGACCCCACCCGCCAGGCCCACTGGCCGGCCGACGCAGACCCCGGCTCCGAGGTCACCGTCACCGCCGGCGGCACGTCGTTCCGCACCCGCCGCGGGCGACCCCTGCTGGACGCGCTGGAGGACCAGGGCGTCCGCCCGGAAGCGGCCTGCCGCTCCGGCGAGTGCGGCCTGTGCCGCGTCCGCGTCCTCAAGGGCACGGTTCACACCGCCGAGGAAGCCCAACTACGCATGTCCGACGAGCATTTCGGCTACACCCACTCCTGCGTCGCCTACCCGGTCACGGACGTCGACCTCGACCTCTGACGCCAGTACGCCTAAGAAGGAAAAGTACGACTGTGATAGTGCATCGGCTTCACCGAAGGCGACAATCATCGCCTTGCCCCGTCCGACTGCGACCCGGGGTCCGGAGAACAGCGCTGGTTCCTGGAGCCTACCGGCCCGCTCACCTTCGCGATCCGGAACGCCTCCAGCTATGACTGTCTGGACGTCACAGGGGAAAGCAACGGAGACGGATCGGAGGTCGGGACTTACTCCTGCCGCAACGGCGCAGCGAACCAGAACTGGGTTCCCGGTCACATCGACGAATCCATGCGGAACCTCCTCACCCTGTACTCCCTGAAGCGGTGCGCGGCCGGTGAAAGCGACCTCAAGTGCACGTACAAGGAGGACAGTTCCTCCGTCGCGACCGTCGGGCCGGAAAAGTGCGTGTCCGCCCTGTGCAACAACACCGATGGAGCCGCCGACGAGAAACCGACCGTTGCCTTTTCCGACACCACGGGGTGGACGAATACCGTGGGCGGCTCCGTGACGGTGAGTGCCGAGGTCGGCATCGAGGAATTCATCGTGTCGAAGGTCACCACCTCGGTAGACGCCTCGGGCTCTGCCCGCCGATGATGCTCAAGTGACCGCCCCCGGCCAGGGTCTCGACTGGGCCGGGGGCGGTCACGGCGTACGCGAGGGTGCGGCGTGCAAAGGGGAAGCCCTTGAAGGAGGAAGCCCCGCCATCTCCGGCCAACTCCCGCCAACTTCTGGGAACTTGACCCACCCGCCAGTAGCATCCGGCCGCCCAGTCGCACGCCGCCCAAGCAGCCCTCCTCGAAAGGGGCTCCTGCATGCGCTTGACCTCCCGCGTCGCGCCCGCCGCCCTCGCCGTCGCCGCACTCCTGCTCGGCGTCCTCCCCGCACAGGCCCAGGCCAGCCCCGACCGCTCCCCCGACCGCTCCCCCGACCGGGTCACGGTCGGTGACCGGACCTTCATCGCCGACGGCCAAGGCCGCGCGCTCCAGTGGCGCGGCTTCAACCTCGCCGACAAGCACAGCCGAGGCACCCACGCGTTCGCCGACATCCATGAGAACGACCTCAAGGACATGGCCGCCCGGGGCTTCAACCTCGCGCGCCTCGCGTTCTTCTGGGACGACCTCGAACCCACCCCCGGGCACTACGACCGCGGCTACCTCACCAAGATGCGCCGCATCCTCGACTGGGCCGACCGCTACCGCATCAAGGTCGTCCTCGACGCCCACCAGGACGTGTACGGCCCCCACTTCGGCTCCCGCGGCATTCCCGACTGGGCCACCCGCGACGAGGGGTTACCGTTCTGGCCGATACCCGACGACTGGTTCTCCCAGTACTTCGAGCCATCCGTACAGACCGCCTTCGACCACCTGTACAAGGACGCCGACTTCCGCGCCGCGCACGCTCGCATGTGGATGACGGTCGCCTCCGCCCTGGGCAAGCACCCGGCGCTGCTCGGCTACGACCTGATGAACGAGCCGTTCGCGAAGTTCCTCGCAGGCGAAGACCTCCCCACCGCCGCAGCCCGCTTCGAGGCCACCGAACTCACCGAGCTGTGGAACCGCCTTGCCCGGGCGATCCGCCTGGTCGACCGCAGGTCGTGGGTGTTCGTCGAACCCACCGTCATCGTCGGTGTCGGCGTCCCCACCCGGATGGGCCCCATCCACGACCCGCACGCCGGCTACGCACCGCACTTCTACGAGACCGCGATGGAAACCGGCGCCGACTACGACCCCAACGGCACCTTCATCCCCGCCTACGAGGCCGCGATCAGCGACTACCCGACCCGTCACCGCATGCCGGTGATCGTGGGCGAGTGGGGCGGCAACCCCTACGTGCCGCACGCAAGCCAGTTCGTCACCGACATGACGGCCTCCCTGGACCGCTTCTCCAGTGGCTGGACGTGGTGGCAGTGGTGCCGGGGCGGCGGCTACTGCTTCCTCGACCAGACGGGCGTCGCGAAGCCCAACGCCCAGCTGCTCGTCCAGCCGTACGCGCGGGCCGTCGCCGGCAACCCGCTCACGTACGCCTACGACCCGGCCACCCGCACCTACACGCTCACCTTCCGCACCCGCGACAACGCAGCGGGACCCACCCGGATCACCGTGCCCAGGGACACCTACCCAGGCGGCTACCGCGTCGACATCCAAGGCAACAAGGCAAGTTGGGACGCCCACGGCCAGACCGTCACCGTGAACACCCACGGCAGGGCCGGCGCCACCTACCGGGTGACGATCAGCCCGAGGTAGCCCGCCCTGGCTCGCTCGGGCGCTGCCGCCCCGCAGCGCCCCCGCCCCCGCGTCACCGGGAGCTTCCCCGCCCCCGCAGTGGGCTGTCGCGACCTGTTGGCGTGGGGCTCGGGACGCGGCGGCGGGGGCCGGGAAGCACCTTGACCGCCCGTTCGACGCGGTACGCCGGACGGACCGCGGCTCAGACGATCAGGACCCGGCGCCCCCGGGTGTGGCCGGCGCGGCTGTCGGTGTGCGCCTCCGCTGCCTCGGTGAGCGCGTACGACTTCTCGACCGGGATGTGGAGTCTGCCCCGCGAGATGAGGTCGACGGCCTCGGCGAGCGCGTCCGGCACGCTCCCGGGCACGCCGGAGAACCGGACGCCCAGCTGCGGAGCTCCGAGGTCGGCGATGGAGACGACCTTGCGCGGGTCCCCGGTCAGCTCGACGAGTTCGCGGATCACGCCCGAGCCGGCCAGGTCGAGGGCCGCGTCAACCCGGCCCAGCTGGCGCACCCGTTCACCCCAGCCCGCGTCGTAGGTCGTGGCGAGGGCGCCCAGGCCGCGCAGATAGTCCTGATTCGCAGCCCCGGCCGTGCCGATCACCGTGATGCCGCGCTCGCGGGCGATCTGCAGCACCGCCGACCCGACGCCGCCGGACGCGCCGCTGACCAGCAGCGTCTGCCCGGGCCGCACGCCGACCTCGCGAATGATGCGCAGCGCGGTCTCCACCACCGACGGGTACCCGGCCGCTTCCTCGAAGGTCAGCCGCTCGGGCATCCGGGCCCAGGCCGACAGCACAGCGAACTCGGCGTAGGTGTCGGTGCCTTCACCGAACACGCGGTCGCCGACCTCGACCCCCTCGACGCCCTCGCCGACCTCGTCCACCACCCCGGCGGCGTCCAGTCCGACCCCGGCGGGCAGCTCGACCGGATGGGCTCCCAGGACCTGGCCCTCCCGAATCCTCCAGTCGACGGGGTTGACTCCCGCCGCCCGTACGGCGATCCGTATCCGACCGGGGCTCGCGTGGGGCTCCTCGGCTTCCACCAGTTGCAGGACCTCGGGACCGCCGAACTCGGCGAAACGAATTTTCCTCATGCGGCTCAAGATAGACCTAACCGTTAGGATTTCACAACGGTTAGGGATTCATACCTGGTAGCGTCAGGGCCATGATCGAGCCGTCCGGACGCCGCGAACGCAAGAAGGCCGCGACCCGTCAGAAGATCGCTGACACCGCGCTGCGCCTCTTCCTGGAGCGCGGATACGACGCAGTGGGCATCCGTGACGTGGCGGCCGAGGCCGACGTGGCCGTCACCACCGTCTTCGCCCACTTCGCCGCGAAGGAAGCCCTGGTGTTCGAGCGCGACCAGGACTTCGAGCAGCGCCTCACGCGGGCGGTGACCGACCGGTCTCCGCACGAGCCGCTCATTCCGGCGCTGCACCGCGAGGTCCAGGCCCTGGTCCGGCACTGCACGGCGGAGGGCAGTGCCCCCGTCCGACGCATGATCGAGGGATCGCCCGCCCTGCGGGAATACGAGGAGTCGATGAGCCTGCGTCACGCGCAGGCGCTGGCAGCGGCGCTGGCCGCCGATCCCCACCTGTCCCGGAGCGCGACGGCCTGCCGGGCGACCGCGCGGTTCACCATCGACGCCTACGCCCTGGCCTGCCGGGCGGACGATCCCGGGGCCACGGTCGACGAGGTCTTCAGAATGATCGAGGCGGCCTGGGAAGCCACCGCGCCCTGAGCCGGGGGCGCGGCGCGCATCGCCCTCCAGGACTCGGTCCGGCCGGAAAGGTGCGGCGCGGCTCAGGCGTGGAGGGCGTCGACACGGTCGGCGAGGCGGCGGAGGCCGGACTCGGCGTCCCACAGACCACCCGGGATGATCTCCATGCCGCTGCACGGTCATGCCAGGCCGAACCATGGCAGGCACTCCGACAGCCCCTCCCATTGCAGCGGGCGCACCCAGTCGCACCGCACCCATCGGACCGGCCCGCACCAGGTTGCCTGGGCGCATTTCAGGGGAGCTGCACGCTCAACGCGTAGAGACGGGTCGTCTGTTCACTGTTGGTGTTGTCGTCCGACACGAGGTACAGCGGACGTCGACCGTCGTGCGGGCCAGCGGTCCACGGCGCGCCGAGGGCCATTCCCTCGACGTTCTCCAACAGCGGACTGACGATCCGTCCCGCGTGGGTGGGGACGACACCGGGGTCACCGGCAGGGCACTGCCCGAGGTCGAAGAGCAGGCTGTGTTCGACGAACACATCGGCCGGCTGGTCGTAGAGCGTCTTGCGCGCGTCCACGGGCTGGGCACCTTTGAGGGGGACGTCGTAAACCCGGATCGCGTTGCCGACGCCGTCCACGTACTGCCGTTCCAGGGCGAGCAGCCGGTCGTCGGCGAACGCGGCCAGTTCAGCGAGGTACATACCCTCCTTGGCCTGGTACGCGTACTGCTGGTCGAGGCGGTAGGCGCCGCCCGGGGTCCCGACGTAGCGCTGGATGCGGAGCATGTTGCGGCCCCGGGAGTCACCGTCCTCGGCCAACGCGCCCTCCATCGCGGCGTAGAGATACCTCCCGTCCGGGGAGACGGTCAGCGACTCGATCATTCGCCCGGCCTGTCCCTGGCCCTGCGGGCCGGCCCGGAACTCGGGCGGAATGGGCAGGTCGGGGCCCACCTGTGTGCCCGTGGCCATCTTGAAGCGGCGGATGGCGGGCCCGGACTCCGAGGCGACCAGGATCGTCTTCCCGCCGCGCTCGACGACCAGGCCCTCGCCGTCGAACCACTTGGAGGGTTTGGTGCCGCTCTGGGTGCGCAGTGTCTTGGCGGTCAGGGCCTCCGGGCGGAGCTTCTCCGGTGAGCCGAGACGCAGCGGGAAAACCCGCCCCGTCTGATTGTCCGTCAGAGCCAGGGCCCGGCCGGGCCCGGTGAGCGCGAGCGCGGACAGGCCGCCGATGGTCTCGCCCGACGCCTGCTGCTTGTCGAGCGCGTCGGAGTAGCTCAGCAGGGTGGCCCGCGGCGAGCAGGCGCCGCCCGGCGGGCGGGGATGGAGTTCCCGCGCCCACTGCCACACGGGCGGTGCGGCGAGCCCTGCCACCAGGCCGAGCGCCAGGGCGCCTGTCGCCAGCACGCGCCGCGGAATGCGCACGCGCGGCGCAACAGGCGGGTCCATGACTGTCGGGGGCAGCACCATCGCCAGATTGCGGATGAACGGCAGGAGGCCGACCCCGCCCTCGTCCCGGTCCTGGGGCTCCTGCGGCTGCGGCAACCGGCGCTGGGCCATCCGGTCCCGGACCGCCTCAAAGATCGCGTGCAGCCCCAGCAGCTCGGGCCCGTCGGGCACGCCCTCGCGCAGTACGCCCACGAATTCACCGGTGAACGCCGTACACCGGCGGGGGTCAGGAGCATGGGACTTGCGGTCCGCTGACGTGGACGTCATCACATAGGCGCCGCGCACGCCCTTCAGCGTCTTCCCCGATGCCCGCACGCCACGGTCCGCGACGGACATGCCGCCCTTGAGGACCCGGCCGCTGTAGCAGCAGTCCAACAGGAGGACCCGGCGCTCGGCGGAGCCGTGATCGCGCATGGCACGGCGGATGTAGGAATCGCTGACTGCCGTCTCGGGCTGGTCCTCCACGGAGTCGGGGAGGGTGAGGTAAAGCTCCTCCTCCGCGCGGTCCAGCAGGCCGTGCCCCGCGTAGTAGACGATCAGGGTGTCGGCGGCCACCCGGGCAGCCGCGCGGATCGGTCCGACAAGAGCGGCTGCGGACTCCGGGTTCCGGACCATGGTGATCCGCTCCGCGGGGATACCCAGGATCGCTTCGTCGGTCAACGCGGCGGCCAGTTCGGTGAGGTTGTGGCGGACGCTGCGCAGCGGTTCGAGTTCGGAGTAATGGTCGACGCCGATGAGGACACAGGCCGAGCGCGCGGCGTCGATCCCGAGCGCGTCCTCCGTGCCCGTGCCCTCCGTCGTCGCGTCGCCGGTCAACTGCCCGCCTCCTGCTCCGGGTCCGGCTCCGGCTCCGGCCCTTGACCGTCCCCGGCGATCGGCCGCACCGAGACGTCCGGGAAGGCCTCCCGGACCGCTTCCAGCTCCCCGGGCATGGCGCCCATGACCTGGATGACGACCTGGGACCGAGGCCTGCGCCCGTCCCGCCAAGCAGCGTAGGAGAACGGCAGCTGCGCCAGTGTCGCGAGCGTGGACACCAGCGCGAGCACGGCCTCCAGGTCGTCGCACAGCCAGGTGTAGAGCGACCGCAGCTCCTTCCGGCTGTCCGGACCGATCAGCTCGAACCTGATGTCCATCGCACCCCCCCGGGCTCACACATCAGCTCGCTCTCAGTGTGCCCCCTGTCACTGACAGAACTTTCCTGCCTTCACCGAATGTTCCTCGTCCGGACACCTTCCGGCCCCCTGGACCGAACGGCTACGAGCATGTCCGGCTGTGGTGGACCAAGAGCGGGCCGGTTTGACGACGGCCGCTGTCGGGGCCCGCTGGGCGATCAGCGCGCCAAGCCCCTGGCCCCCCGATCCCTCCCTTCCCGAAGTCTGCGTCGCACGGCGCCACTTATGACACCCGCTTCAGGCAGACCGGCTGGCGTCGTCGAAGTCGGTGGAGGCCGACAGCTCGGCCCATGCCAGCATGTCGCGCTCGAAGCTGTCGCGTCCGGCCCGGACGAGCTGAAGCGCGTCGGTGCCGAGCAGCAGGCGCTTCGGCGGCTGGTCGGCCGCCACGATTCGCAGGACCGCGGCTGCGGCCTTGTCCAGGTCGCCCGGCTGGTGCCCGCTGCCGCGGATGCGCCGGGCGCGCAGCGGCTCGAACAGCTCGTCGTAGTCGGTGAGCACACGGGGTGCGCGGATCATCGAACGGCCGGCCCAGTCGGTCCGGAAACTGCCCGGCTCGACGGCGGTGACACGGATGCCGAAATCGGCGACCTCCTTGCCGAGCGTTTCGAGGATGCCCTCCACCGCGAACTTGCTGCCGTGGTAGAAGCTGAGGCCCGGCATGGTGATCAGCCCGCCCATCGAGGTGACGGCGATGAGGTGGCCCGAACGGCGCTCCCGCATGTACGGCAGCACCGCCTTGATCACTGCCACGGTTCCGTAGACGTTCACCTCGAACTGACAGCGAAGGTCCTCCATCGACGACTCCTCGAAGAGGCCGTCATGGCCGTACCCGGCGTTGGCGACGAGTACGTCGACCGGGCCCAGTTCGCGCTCGGTCTCGCCCACGACCGTCTCCACCGCGTCATGGTCGGTCACGTCCAGGATGCGGGCGTGCGCGTCGCCGGCGAGCGCTCAAAAGGCCCGTGCGTCGGCGGGCGTGCGTACCGTGCCCACCACCCGGTGGCCCGCGGCCAACGCCGCCCGCGCGAGTGCACGGCCCAGACCGGTACTGACGCCGGTGATCAGGAATGTCTTCCCGCGCGCTACGCCTCGATCCCGTCGAACGCACCCATCTGTTCCAGCTCGCCAAGCCCGCCACAGGCAGGCCCCGCCGCGCGGCGACGCGTCCGCAGCCGGTCCGCCCGGGGCTGCGCGACCTGCTCCGCACCCTCGAGCACACTCCCGCCCTTGTGCTGGGGCGGCGACTGGACGTCCTCGCGTCCAACCAGATGGCACGTGCGCTGCTCACCGACTTCGACGCACTGCCGCACCGCGAGCGGAACTTGGTGCGGTTCATGTTCTGCGACGAGACCGCCCGCTCGTTGTATACCCACTGGGACACCCACGCCCAGGACATTGTCGCCTCCCTCCGTCGCGACGCCGGACGCCATCCCCACGATCCGCTGCTGGCCGAACTCGTCGGTGAACTCTCCATCAGGGATGAGGACTTCCGCCGCTGGTGGGCCGACCAGAACGTGTATCGGCACACGCATGGCAGCAAACACTTCCGCCACCCGATCGTCGGCCCGCTCACCCTCCATTACGAGTCCCTCACCCTGCCCGCCGACCCGGACCAGCGGCTGAGTGTCTACACCGCCGAGGCAGGCTCCCACTCCGAAGAAGCGCTTCGGCTACTGGCCGCGTGGATACGGCAACCCGAGACCTCGCACGGGCAGCACGCAGGTCATCAGCCGCCCGCCGGTCCGCGAGGAGCGGTCGACCATGGTGGCTGCGTCCCTTGAGCCGGTACCCCCGTGTCCCGTTCCTGGCGCGCGCTCAACGTCGCCAACTCGAAGCACCCGTCGCTTTTCGCTCCAAGCTGTTCACTGTCGAGCCGGCCAAGCGCCGTCCCGGCCACACCAAACGCGGACACAGAGGTGCGCCGCAGGCACAGGGAGGTCAGACGGGCGGCATCAAATCGCTCTCGCTGATGGTGTATGCCAGCAGCGGGTAGGTGAAGTCCGTTTCATTGTTCTCTCGGCGCCGCAGTCGGTAGAACTCGATCTTCTGCTCATCTTCGGCCGACATGAGGCGCGCACCCTGCGGGAGGTATACATGTCCGTCGTGAAACCGAACGAAGGTCTTTGACGTTCGAAACGTCACACCCAACCATTGGTTATCCGCCGTCGGGCCGGGCGCGTCCAGTACGATCTTGTGCCTGAGTCGCCGATTCGTATCGATGGAAAACGCGACGATGCTGTTGTGGGCGAGGGGGATCTCACACTTCTCACCACCGGACCCCTTTGATTCGAAGATCAGCTTCCTTGGCGGGCTCGCTTCGGGGTGTTGGTAGCAGGAGAAGACAGCGATGAACGAATCGTCGGCCAGGTCCAAGGCTTGGTCGGAATGACTGCCCATTGTTTTATAAGCGTCCGTGTAGTTCTCGATGAGAGCGTTGTTGAAGCCGACCGAGAGCGCCGCGCGTTCTTGAATCTGTTGCGCCAGCCGTTCGTGCACTACCCGGAAACGCTGCGCCGGGCTGCCATATCGAGTGGTAGTGCGTACGAGAGGTACGCCACCATCCGCCTCGTCAACCCTGGTAATCACGGCACCTCGCCGGCCTTTTCCTACGTCTTCCAGGCGAACCGAAGTGGACAGCTCCGCAAAGAGATTTCCCTCGATCGGCAAAGCGCACACGATGATCTCATCCGAGATCTTATACTTGAGGTGCAACATAATCTCCCGTGTTCATACTGAAGAGAAATTCTTCGCCGTAGTCGATGAAGGACGAGGCCCTGTTCTCCTCGGCGTACAGTCTGCGCAGCTCGTTCATGCCGGCCGGTGTGGGTGGCCCCAGCTGCACCAAATCTTCGGCCAGTTTGAGGAACGTGTGGCCGTTCTTGTGAACGGCTTCGGCGCTCGAACAGCGCACCACGTACCCCAGGCGGGTCGGGAGCAACTCAGCATCCAACGCCGAGGGCCGGACTTCGTGCGTATACAGGCGGTTGGTGGACAGCGGCATGAAGAACACGGAGCCGGGGTGGAGGGTCAGAGTGAACTGCGGCGGGAGCGCGACTCCGTTGTGGTCTTCAGCCCGTTCCTTGAGGCGAAAGTGGAGTTTGGTCATCCCGCTGGCACCCTTCGCACCGTAGTCGAAGGCGTCTTCGGCCAGGGGCTGCAGCTTGTCGAGCCGGTCATAGAAGGTGCAGAAGGCCATGATCCCATTGACAGGCATGTCCTTGGTCTTGTCGGCATGGGCCGAGATCTTGGCCTTGGACTGCTTGCGCTCGGTCGTGGCGCGGGTGTTGTGGTAAATCTGAGCGAGGACGTGATTGAGCGGTGCCTGGTTCCGGAAGACGGCGGCGGCCTCACGGTTCAGAGCCTCGACGATGCGCGCATCGGTCGGGCGAAAGCCCTCAGTCGGCCCCGAGAGATTCGTGGAGCACCGGAGCAGACGAAAATGCAGTTCGTCACCGTCTCGTGTGACGGGCGTCAGATAGATTCCGCTGCGATGGGCCGTTCCAGGCTTGGTGGACTCCGTCAGGGACTGGAAAGCGTGCTCCGCACTGATCCGCCCGAAGTAGTCCTCGCCGATTCCGAAAAAGCCCCGGTAGTACACGCCGACGCCGTGTACGCGGACGGGGACTCGGCCGAGGCCGACGAGGGACCAAGGTTTGTCGACGCCCTCGCGGTAACCGTGAGAAAGCTCCCGTACAACGAATACCCGGTCCGCCGCCTGCAGTTGGCGGCCGCTGATCGCGGATATGTCACCACACAGGTAGACGGTCTTCTGCCCGAGATCGGGCGAACCAGAAGCAAGCTCCTCTGGCGTGATGGTGGAGCCGAAGAAGTCCCTGATCGAGTCCTCATCATGCAACATCGAAGGCGCAACCAAGATGTTGCCTGCATCCTCGATGCGGGCTTCTGTCGGCTCTGCTGTGTACATAACCGGTACCTGTCATTCGCAGTTCTTGGAAAATTACTCAAACCCGTGGACATGGCAACGGCCCGCACTCTTTCATTCGCGTTGCGTAGCGCAAACGAAGGAGAGGGACCGTTGGACCTTGATGCTCTCACCGAGCTCGACAGCGGACAACGGATTCGCTGTACGGGCTGTCGCCAGTTGGCGAGGCTGGTTGGTCCACCTGCGCTCACCAGGCCCATCCGGTCTTTCGCGGACATGCTCACCGGCCGCCGGCGGTCAGCCCAGGAAGCTCAGTCGGACATGGCAGCGCAGGGGTTCGTGGATGACGTGGTCGGCCCCGTCATCCCGCCAAGCGGCGAAGAAGTAGTACGTCGCGCTCTTCTCCGGCAGGTCGTACGGGAGATAGGCCCACTGGCAGCCGGTCCGCCCCTGATAGAGGATCGCGTTCACGATCTCCGGCATGTCGCAGAACCGCCCACTTGGGTAAGCGAGCTTCCACAGGCGCAGGTCATAGCCCCCACAGTCATGAGGTGCCCTCCGGGCCACCAGCCGGCCGCTCGCGCAGGAGTACTGGTTAGCGGGCGGGCGGGGACGCCAGCGAGACGGTCACCACCACCTGCTCCGCGCATCCGGTTGCGCGCAACGCATCACTCACGACTTCGACCAGCCACACCGCAACATCCGGCGACCACTCCCGGGCACGACACGCAAACCGCATCACACCACGCTCACGGCCCTTGTTGTAGCCATGCTCACCACGCGCGTCCGCCATACCGGACAAGTCAAGCTCGCCAGCAGCAACTTCGACTTCCGCGAGGCCACCGAGCCGCTCCCCCACAGCACCACACACGGCCGCCGCCTTCCCTGACACCGCAGGCCCAGCAGCGACAGTGACACTCACGGGAACCGACGTGGACGGATCAGCGAGAGCGAACCAGTCCCGCATCTCCTCCAGGTCGTCGGAGGCATCACCAACAAGTTCCTGCAGTGGGAGAACCGCATGCAGCCCGGTGAACCGAACGAGCCCGATCCGGTTCACCGCATCTGACAGGATGCGCGCCACGTGAAGGACCGGGAAACGCGGCTCACGGACATCGACCGGGATGTCCGCCGACATCCACGCCAGCTGCCGGACCCTCCCATCCTGCGTCCAGTCCCCACCAGCCAGGCAATCGGCCCAGCGCCCCGGGTCTTGAACGACTCGAGCCTCGCCCCACCCCTTGAACGGGTAGGTCCACCCACCGGTGGAATACCAGCCGTAGGCTTCCGACCTGCGCATAGCAAGTCCGAACAGCTCGCTCCCCGTGTCGTCACACGTGATGTGCTCCGCCCACGGGTACCGGTCCAGCACCCCGTGCAACGCAACAAGCGTCTCGTAATACACGCGAAGACCCCTTCTCTACTCGACCGGCCCCCATCCAATGGCCGGACGCTATCCGACACTGTGGCTCCGGGCCGGATGCGCCAGGAGGGCTCCGGGCCGGGCTGTGGACCGTACCGGCGCCCCTCCAACGCTGTCTGGAACTACCTCTGCACCGTTGCCTCTGCGTCGCTGACCTGTGCACGACACAGCCACTTCGAGTGTGAAGTCGGCTCAATCCCAACTCAGTTGCGGGCAGCGAAGACTGCGCTCACACCGAACCCACCGGTAACATCGACGCCAAGATCCAAAGACCAGGCCCGCAGACCAACGGGCCCGGAAGGAACAGGGGGACACCTTGAAGCGCACGCTCGCACTGTCACTTGGCGCAGCCATTCTCGGCACAGCATCGGCAGGACTCATCACGGCCACCCCGGCTGCTGCCGCGAACTACACCCGTTTCGACCAGGTCAAATGCTTCAACGAGAAGCATACGCACTCCACTTGGACCGCAAAGTGCCGCGTCCCGTACGGCCATGCTCGAGCAAATGCCGAGTGCGCCGACGGAACGGAGCACTTCGGCGCGTGGGTGGGACGCGGCAAATGGATCTTCAAAATGAACTGCTATGGCAGCAGGCTCGGCGCGATAGATGTACAGACCAGGAAGAATTGAAAGCTGTAACCATTCGTCCCGCATCCGTGAGACGGCGCCCCTGAAAGTCCACCGGGGGGGAATTGCCGCCGCGCACAACGACGAGTCGCGGGATGATTCTGTCCGTCGCCACGTCCGGCGGCACCCGCCACGGTTGGCTCCGGCGTCCTTCGGGACGTCGGAGCCCGTTGCCACCCAAGCGAGGGCTTGGGTGCCCGTGTACGCCGCAGGTCTGGGCGCGCCAACGGCCACAGTCCGGTGGCGCCCTCGATGAGCAGGAGCACTCCGGTCACGGCCAGCACCAGGCCCAAGCACAGGGCCTTGAGCCGTGTGACATCGCCAGGACCGCATCCAGGCCGGACTCCCCTTCGTCGCGTCGGAGCGCCACTAACGCCGATTGTCGGCCTTCACGGATGGCCACGACCGAGCGACAGAGAGGTTCGGTCGAGCTCGGCGACTGGGTTCTACGCGCTGCTCTCGCCGGCAGGGCGGCGTACGGTGAGCCCGGCTGTCGAGCCCACCGTTGTGCGCAGCACCCTCCTCCACGATGTGAGGCTGCCGGTCCGGGCCGACCGCAGTTGCCGTTCTCGACAACGCAGCCTTGATCGCGGAGAGACACCCGCTGCCAGTCCCGGTGCCGTTCGGGCACCAATGCCAGAATCATCCAAATACCGAGCCGGCCGCGAGAGGCAACGCAGTGCACTCGCTTCGACGCGCCGGCGCGTCGTCCGGCTGCACTGTGCGACAGCTGCGGCCGCTGCCGGACGTTCGGAGATCCTCTGAAAGGTACCTGGCGCGATGAAGCGGGGTCAGTGAATGACTGCGGGGCTGTCGGAACGGCTGCGTCGGGTCGTGGACGTTCTCCCGCTGGAACCGGGGCTGCGCGTTCTGGAGATCGGTGGGGCACCTGGTGCCGCCGCGCGTGAGGTCGCGCGGAGAGTCGCTCCCACCGGCCACGTCCTGGTGCTGGACCGGTCCCGGGCCGGGATCGACAGGACACGTCGTCACTGCGCGGCCGAGATCGAGGCCGGACTGCTCTCCACGCACTGCGCTGCGGTGGAGGACTTCGCTCTGCCTGAGGGGACCGGCCTCTTTGATCTGGCATTCGCATGCCGCGTCGGAGCTCTGGACGGCCGTCACCGCGAGCTGTACGCATCCGCTGTCGAGCACATCCGACGCGCTCTCAAGCCGAGCTCCTGCCTCTATGTCGACACGGGCGACCCGATGACCCAGCTCCGCCTTGCTTGATGACCCGACGCTCAACCTGCTGAGTGGGGGTCGGGTGAAGGCCCTGCAGGTGCAGACTGCTCAGTCCCGCCTCGCCGGCGCGCTGCGTCGCCGGCGACCCAAGGGGCGTACGCCTGGGTGCGTCGCAGTGGCCAACGCGCCAAATTGACCGCAGGGGAAACCCTTCGGCCGTTATTTGACCGTGACTTGACCCTTGATCATGAGGTAATGTCCGCGCAAAGAGGTGTTCGCGAGATGGTCAAGCGGGCGCCTGACGTGCTGACGCAATGGCGCGCCTGTGCTTTGGCCAACGGCCGTGATATTCGGGGGAGATGTGCTGATGGAGCCTCGGCGTATCCCATGCGATACCGGCCACTGTTCGACACTGGCGCTCCCTGAACACGCACGTTCCCCCCGTCATGCGGTGGCGAGGTGCTCCGCGCGGTAGGCGCGAGCGTCGTCCCGTCTCTGATCACCTCTTCGCTTCGCGTCGACGATGACGCGCAAGCGCCGGCGTCAGGCCCTTCCGGCATGCCGCCAAACCTCCTTCCCCTGATGACCTGAACACACCGCGCTCGCGGGCCGCTCGTGAGCGCAGGAGAGAGGCCACCATGAAGTCCCTGGTTGACAACGCACGATCCTTCACCGCGCGTGTGGCAGAACGTGCTGCGGAGTTCAGCGCCCTTGAGGCCGGGCAGAGCCCCGCGGTGCTGTTCATCACCTGCTCCGATTCGCGCGTGGTGCCGTCACTGATCACCGGTGCACGGCCGGGTGAACTGTTCGAGCTGCGGACGGCGGGCAACATCGTGCCCGAGTACAGCAGCGACCGCCCCGCCGCGGAGACAGCCACCATCGAGTACGCGGTGCGGGTACTCGGCGTCCGCGACATCGTCGTGTGCGGACACTCCCACTGCGGCGCGGTCAACGCGCTGGTCAGCGGAGGCGACCTCGCCGCCCTGCCCGCCGTACAGGGCTGGCTGGAGCACGCGGCCGTCCAGCCTGAGACGACCACTCCGCTCTCCCCGGACGTTGCGGAGGCGGTCCAGCTGCACGCGGTCGCCCAGCTGGAGCGACTGCACACTCACCCCTGCATCGCGGAACGGGTCGAGGAGGGCACGTTGAACGTGCACGCCTGGTACTACGAGGTGCACACCGGAGCAGTCACGGCATACGGGCCGGACGAGAAGGCTTTCCTGTCGCTGTGACCCGTATCTGCCCGCCCCACGGGCCACCCAGTACTTTCCCCCTTCCGCTTCCGCTGTGCGAGGAAGTCCACTGATGCTCTCCACCCTCAAAAGGCCCGCCCATCTGCGGCGTGATGTCCTGGCCTCCCTCGTCGTCTTCCTGGTCGCCCTGCCCCTGTGCGTGGGAGTGGCCGTAGCCTCCGGTGTGCCGGCCGAACTCGGCCTGATCACCGGCATAGTCGGCGGCCTGGTCGTCGGCTTCCTTCCCGGCAGCAGCCTCCAGGTCAGCGGCCCGGCCGCCGGCCTGACCGTCCTGGTCTTCGAGGCCGTCCAGGAATTCGGCCTCGGCGCTCTCGGGGCCATCGTCCTGGTCGCCGGACTGGTCCAACTCGTCCTGGGTGCACTGAGGTTCGGGCGGTTCTTCCGTGCGATCACGGTCGCGGTCGTCCAAGGCATGCTCGCCGGCATCGGGCTCGTTCTGATCTTCGGCCAGCTCTACACCATGGCCGGAGTCGCGCAGCCCCGCTCCGGGATCGACAAGATCCTGGGAGTGCCGCACCTGGTCACCGAGATCGCCACCTCCGGCTCTGCCCTGACCGCGTTCGCCATCGGGGCTGGCACCATCGCCGTCCTCGTGCTGTGGAAGAAGCTCCCGGCCCAGGCACAGCTGCTCCCCGCGCCGCTTGCCGCGGTCGCCCTGGCCACCGCGGCAACCATGGTGGCCGGCTGGTCCGTTCCCCGCGTCGAGGTCCAAGGGCTCCTCTCGGCGATACAGCCGCCGGGGATGTCCGACTTCGCCTCGCTGGGCAGTCTCGCCGCCCTCGGCACGGTCCTCGCCTTCGCCCTGATCGCTTCGGCCGAAAGCCTCTTCAGCGCCGCAGCCGTCGACCGCATGCACGACGGTCCGCGAACCGACTTCGACAAGGAACTGATGGCTCAGGGCGTGGGGAACGCCCTCTGCGGAGTGCTCGGCGCGCTGCCGCTGACAGCGGTCATCGTCCGCAGCTCGGCCAATGTCCAGGCCGGAGCCAAGACGAAGCTCTCCCGCATCCTGCACGGGCTGTGGCTCGTGCTGTTCGCCGCCCTCCTGCCGGCCGCGATCGGCGTCATCCCGTTGGCCGCGCTCGCCGGGGTCCTGGTCCATGCCGGCTGCAAGCTGGTCCCGGTCAAGGACCTCCTGCCCCTGTGGCGCACGCACCGCGGCGAGGCGCTCGTGCTCGCCGTCACCGCGATCGCCATCATCACCACCAACATGTTCGAAGGCGTCCTCCTGGGCATCGCCCTCGCCGTGATCAAAAGCGCCTGGGAAACCTCCCACATCCAGCTCGACACCCACGAAACAACCGACGGCCGGCTCCTCGTCACCCTCACCGGATCTGCCACCTTCCTCCGGCTCCCCCGCATGCTCGAAACCCTCGAAGCACTCCCGCACGACAATCCCGTCGAACTCGACCTCTCCGAACTGCGCCACCTCGACCACGCCTGCCGCATCACACTGGAGAACTGGGCACAACAGCGAGGAACCACGCTCAAGGAGCTCACGAAGGTCTGACCGGCCACCCATTTCGAACGCACAGCCTGTAGAGCGGCTCACCTGCTCCGCAGACGCGCACACCCATCCACTCCTGCCCCTTGCCGATCTCGGCGAGGGGCAGCCTCGCGTCCTGTACACGCAACGCCAGCTGCCGAATGACACCACGCTCTGGGGTGCGCTGTTCGCCGTGGCCGGCGATCGGTGACCCGTTCGCCGGCCGGGGACGGCTGCTCAGTCAGCGCCGCCGGACAGGGCGAAGGCGCGGTAGCCGTCCTCAGCGGCGGCGGCGCACTCTGCCCGGTATCGCTCCAGGCCTCCCGTGTAGGCCAGGAAGACCCGCGGTTTGCCCGGCACGTTCGCCCCCATGTACCAGGAGTCGACGGACGGGTAGAGGGTCTGGGCTGCGAGGTCGGCGACATGGGTGCACCAGTCCGCCTCGGCACGCGGGGTGGCGTCGATCTCGGTGATCCCGTTCCGCCGCAGGTGGGCGATGCAGTCGCTGATCCACTCCACATGCTGTTCGATGGCCACGACCGCGTTGCTGAGCACCGACGGGCTGAGGGGCCCGATGACGGTGAAGAGATTCGGGAAGCCGGCCGAGAGCAGGCCCAGGTGGTTTCGGGGGCCGTCGGCCCACTTCTCCCTGAGGGTGGTGCCGCCCTTGCCGACGATGTCCATGGCGACCTGGGACCCGGTCAGCGCGTCGAAGCCGGTGGCGAAGGCGATGACATCGACGGCGTGTTCCCGGTCCGAGGTCGTGATCCCGCTCGGTGTGATCTCCACGATCGGGGTCCTGGTGAGGTCCACGACCCGCACATGCGGCTTGTTGTAGGTGGCGTAGTAGTCGGTGTCCAGGCAGGGACGCTTGGTACCGAACGGGAAGGTGCGCGGCGAGAGCGTCTCGGCCGTCTCCGGGTCGGTGACGATCGACCGGATCTTGGACCGGACGAACTCGGCGACGGTGTCGTTGGCGTCCCGGTCGACGAGGATGTCGGTGTACGTGCGCAGGAGGCCGCTGAGTACGCCCGAGTCCCAGCCCTCCTCATAGGTGGCCCTGCGCTCCGCCTCGTCCACCTCCAGGGCCGACCGGGTGGGCGGCTCGAAGAGGGTGCCCCCCTTGGAAAGCCGCTGGGCGGCGCGGAACTCCGGGTAGTTGGCCTTGAGTTCGGCGGTCTCCGCGGCGGACAGCGGCCGGTTGCGGGCCGGCAGCGCATAGACCGGTGTCCGCTGGAAGACCGTGAGTTCGGCGGCCTGCTCGGCGAGGATCGGGATGGCCTGGATGCCGGAGCATCCGGTGCCGATCACGGCGACCCGTCTCCCGGTGAGGTCGACGTCCTCGTGCGGCCAGTCGGCGGTGTGCAGGGATCGGCCGGCGAAGGTGCCGGCCCCGGGTATGTCCGGTTCCTTGACGGCCGACATGCAGCCCGTGGCCAGCACGACGAACCGGGTGGTGACCGT
This sequence comes from Streptomyces sp. NPDC048612, assembly GCF_043199295.1. NCBI lineage: Bacteria > Bacillati > Actinomycetota > Actinomycetes > Kitasatosporales > Streptomycetaceae > Streptomyces > Streptomyces sp. NPDC048612. The sequence continues at coordinate 401,553 of NZ_JBICVV010000001.1, read as the reverse complement.
CTCTCCGGTGTCGGTGGTGACCTGCCAGGTGTGCCCGCCCTCGTCGTACACCGCCCCCGTCACCCGGGTCCGCAGGGTGATGTCCTTGCGCAGGTCGAAGCGGTCGGCGACGTGATGGAGGTAGCGCAGGAGCTCCGGCTGCGTCGCGTACCGCTCGCTCCACTCCCACTCCTGGTCCAGTTCGGGCGAGAAGGAGAAGGAGTAGGCCGTGCTCTCGACGTCGCAGCGGGCACCGGGGTACCGGTTCCGGTACCACGTTCCGCCGATGTCTTCACACGCTTCGAGGACGCGGGTGCGCAGGCCCAATGCGCGCAGTCGGTACAACTGGTAGAGGCCGGAGAAGCCCGCCCCGACGATGACGGCGTCGAGCTGCGGGGCGCCGGAGCGGGAAGCGGGTCTGGGGGCGCTGTGCATGCTGTTCTCCTGACAGGTGTCTCACGCCGGCTGGTACGGGCTGCGCACGCCGGTGCCGGACGGCCTCCGGCACGCGACGCCGCAGCCCGTCCGGCGGGCCGCCCGGGGCCGGTGACCGGCTCCTTCGCGCGCTTTCCGCAGGAGGACATCTTGGTTCACGCCCTGGCCCGCTGAGAAGACCCACGCTTTGCACGCCTGCGCCTCTTGGGCGGCGCCGCTCCGTATCCGAACGGGCGGAACCAGGGACGGCTGCGGGACATGCGTCACGAGGCGGATCAGCTGGCTGATCTCCCGTTCTCCATGCTCTGGGAACCTGGCGCGACCGACACCGAGTTCCTTGCCGGGCGCGGACTACTTCCAGGCGGTGCACATATCCAGGCGTTTGTTGCCCTTGAACTGTGCTACCTGGGCGCCCACTTCAAAAATGCCGTACACGTCGCGGGCAGTCGTATGCCACGTCTTCTCGGAAGAGGTCTTGTGCCACTTCCAATAGTGCCTCTGGCCCTTGCTGTTCTTCGTGACGAGCCGGACACGCACGTGTTGACCGTCAGAGACTCCGTCATACGCCCACAGCGTGACCTTGAGCTTCGTCACGGGCCCGGTGAGCTTCTTGAACCGCGCGCCGCCGTACCCTCCCGAGGTGACACACGCCCTATCGGCGACTTTCGCTACTGCCTGGTTGCGATCGACGAGGGCGGACGTGCGTTGCGCCGGGGGTGTGCCCGGGTTGGAGGGGGCAGCTTCAGCGGCACTCAACGGACCGATGAGCGGCAGCAGTAACCCCGCCAGGATGAAGGTGATGCGCGTCGCGTGCATGATGAACGTCCTTCCCCACTAGGTGTATGCGCGTCAGCCGACCAGCCGGCCGGCGCCGCGATTCCACAATGCAGGCAGCTGCCGCGGAGGTCATCAGCAAGGGGTGCTGAGAACTTAGCAATGCGTCTTGACCTGGAGACCGAATGCTCGGTGCCGGCAGTCCCTGGGCGGTATGCCGTAGTGGGTACGGAAGGCACGGGTGAAGTCAGCGGCGCGGCTGAACCCCCAACGAGCGGCAATTTGATGGATCGTTTCGTGATGCAGTGCCGGATCGGTGAGATCGCGACGGGCACGTTCGAGGCGTTGGTGGCGAATCCAGGCGGCGACGGTCAAGTCTTCGCCCTGGAAGAGGCGGTGCAGATAGCTGAGGGAGATGTGATGTACCGCGGCAACCATGGACGGCGTCAGCAGCGGGTCGTTCAAGTTCTGCCGGATGAACGCGCGGATGCGTAATATCAGGGTGCGCTTGTGTGTCTCCGGCGCCAGGCTCCGCTCGGCCTCCAGGGCGTGGGCGAACATCGCGGAGAGCAGGTCAGCGGCAATGGTGCCGAGCCGTTCGGCGTCGGCAGGACCGTAAGTTCCGGTGTCCCACGCCACGCTGCGCATGAGCTGCCCGAGCAGGGTCCCGAAACCCTCCTGCTCGGTGAAGTGCATGGAGGTGAGTGAGGCCATGTGGCGCCTGGTCGGCGGTAACAGCACCTTGGGGATCTCCAGGCCGATGCCTGTATGCGGGTGGTCGCCGTCCCCGCTCATCAGGCTGATCGGGCGCGAGGTGTCCAGGACACAGAAGGTGCCGGGCCCGCAGGTCTTTTCGTGGTTCCCGTGCGATCCGCGGAGGGTTCCGCGGATCGGCAGTGATACGTGGACGGTTTCTGGGTCGGAGGCCCGGACCAGTTTCGCGGTCCGCACGTAACGCACCGGTGTGAACGTCGTGGGCCAGATCGTCACGTCCCCGAGCGTCAACACCTCCTGGGAGGCCTGGAAGTCAGCTGAGTGCTCACTCTCCAGCTGGAGCGGAGCGTGTGTATGGCTGACGAGTTCCCGCCATAAGTCGAACCGGTCTTCCCTGGGAACGTCATGTGTCCGGAAGACTTTCTTGATCATCGATCCCCCCGGTCGCACGCATCCACCTGTTCTGAGCGCTTCCGTCCCACAGCGCAGCGTGGGTGCGACTTTTAGCAGATACCCGCGCAGCGCCGTTACCGAACGGCCAGAACCAGCCGCGCTGTTCGGAAGGCGATGCCCGCCGGGGAATCAACACATCGCCCGTCGGACGGGCAGGTACAGCAACAACTGACGTGTCACCACCACCTGCCTGGCACGGAGACGCCCGCTGCCTCAGACGGGACCAGACCCTCGCAACCCCCGAATACTGCGGTGCCCCTCCACGGCCGCTGCCCAAGATCTGTGCCAGAGCCCGCTCGAACCGTGCGAGCCGCACGAACGATGCCCCCGGGGCCGCCATCGGCTCCCAGGGGCATCGTTATCGTTCTCCCGTAGCTCCGCCACCAACTGCGTTACGCACCGTACGAGAACACCGCGTGGCCTGCGCCGGCGCGCTCCCCAATCAGCAGAGGTCGCTCACCCCCCAGTGCGGTGAGGGTCTCGGAAAAGTAATGGTGCTCAGTCGCGGGAGAGCTTCACCCAGGTCCTGTGGTCTTCTTCGTCCTTGGCGAGCCACCGGTAGGCGCTGAACTTGGCGTTGCCGTCGATCGTGACCCTGTTCAGGTACCAGCCAGGTTTCCTACCACTGTTGTCGTGGCGGATTTTGATGCTCTTGAGCCGGCCGAGGTTGCGGAGACCGAGAGTGAAACGATCGGTCTTGCCGGTCTCGAAGTTGTTTGCGGAGTTGTCGAGTCTGATCGGCCCTGCGGAGCCCCTGGTGCCGTAGATGGTGATGTAGACGTTCGCGTCGGTGCCACCACCCTCCTCTCCGCCGGTGTACACGGCAACGCGGTATTGGTGCTGAGCCACACCGCTCCCCTTGTACAGGGGAACGGATGGTGTGTGCTGTCGCCCGGAATACGTGTGGTCCGATCCGATGCGGGGTGTGACGCCGGCAGCGGCGCTTTCTGAGGTCGCCATGATGGTGGTGGCGGCAAGCGCCATCGTGCCTGCGACGACCCGACCGATACGCATCTTCAAGACATGCTCCTTTTCGGCTGGTGAGGCGGTTACGTCCCGTGCTCTTTCCTTATTTCGTCGGCGGCGAGGGCATCACCAGCTTGCTGGTGTATCCCGTGAGATGTCGTTAGCGATGGGTCCTCGATGGCTTGGAGATGCGTCTACTCGGACTGAGGTGAGTGCGCGGTTCCGGTAGTCGCTGGGCGGCATGCCGCATGCCGTAGGCAGTGCGGAAGGCTCGGGTGACCGCGCCAGGCGGACGAAGTGGTCCGCGCACGGTAGAGAGTGCCGTGGCCCTCGCTGACGGAGCCGGGGGATTCGGATGGACCTACGCATGACAAGACCGTGAGCAGTCATGGCGTTGTTCACGAGCTACGACAGCGAATGTTCACGACGTTGAGCGGCGCCCCCGTGAGGTCGCTCGTCGGTATCAGGACGTGTGAGGTCGCTGGAGTCCCTGGAGGAGGAGGGCGATCAGGCGTCGGGGGTCGTAGCGGGGGTCGTTGTCGCGTCCGATGCAGAGGTTGCCGATGCCACGCATCAGCTCGTAGGGCTGAGTGCCGGACCTGATGTCGCCGGCCTCGACCGCGGCGTCGAGCAGTTCGGCGCAGACGGGCAGCAGTCGGTCGAGGAAGTAGGCGTGCAGCGCGGCGAAGCGGTCATGGTCGGACTGCAGGGCGTCGGCGAGTCCGTGCTTGGTGACGAGGAAGTCGACGAAGAGATCGACCCACTGGCGCAGTGCGTCGAGTGGGGAGCCGGCACTGGTCAGCAGGTTCGGGCCGGCCTCGGCGCATGCCTCGATCTGGTGGCGGTAGACGGCGGTGACGAGATCCGCCCGGGTCGGGAAGTGACGGTAGATCGTGGCCATCCCGACGCCTGCCTGGGCCGCGATCTGGCGGATCGGCGCGTCGACGCCGGAGACGACGAAGACCTCGGCGGCAGCAGTGAGCACCGTCTGCCGGTTGCGCTGGGCGTCGGCGCGCTTACTTCGGGACGGCGGCTCCCCTGCAGGGCTCTCGGTAGCCATCTCGTTCTCCTTCCAAGCCGATTGACAAACCGGAGCAGCGCTCCGAATATTAAATGGTGCGGCGCTCCGTTTCAGGTTAGTCGAAGCGGGACGCCCCTGACCGCCTTGACCGTCATCGGTCTCAGAAGCCGGCGACGGCAGGTGCCACCGAAAGGGAAACCACATCGTGAGCACATCCCCCACCACCGACACATGGGGCATGCCCGTCCCGGTCCTGTCCTTCGGTCCCATAGTCCTCTCCGTTCCGGGACGTCCCGTGGACCTCCAGGTGCGCGTCTCCGCACCCGCGACAGGAACCAGCCTCCCCGTCATCCTCCTCTCCCACGGGCACGGCCCCTCGAACAACCTCTCCTCCCTCAACGGCTACGCGCCGCTCGCCAACTTCTGGGCGGCACACGGATTCGTCGTCGTCCAGCCCACCCACCTCACCTCCAGGACACTGAGCCACCTGGTCGCCGACGCACCCGGCGCGCCCGACTTCTGGCGCTCCCGCGCCGAGGACATGACCCACCTCCTCGACCGGCTCGACGTGATCGAGCGCACCGTGCCACAGCTCGCCGGACGGATCGACCACACCAAGGTCGCCCTCGCCGGACACTCGCTCGGCGGCTTCACCGCCGCCCTCCTGCTCGGCGCCGGGCTCACCGACCCCGACACCGGGAACGTGGTCCGCCTCGTCGAGCCCCGGATCAAGGCGGGCGTACTGCTCGCCGCGCCCGGCAGAGGCGGCGAAGTCCTCAACGGGCCCATGGCCGAGCAGTGGCCGATCATCGGGGCTGTCGACTTCTCCACCATGGCCACACCCGCGCTGGTCGTCGCCGGCGACAAGGACGACTCCCGGCACTTCACGGACATGGGACCGGACTGGCACGCCGACCCCTACACCCTCGCCCCCGGCCCCAAGACTCTGCTCACCCTGTTCGACGCGGAGCACGGACTCGGCGGGATCGCCGGATACGACGCCGCCGAGACCACCGACGAGAACCCCGAGCGGGTCGCCGCCCTCGCCCGGCTCACCACGGCCTACCTCCACACCCAGCTCCACCCCGGCGCCCCCACCTGGCAGACCGCATGCGAGGCACTGACAACCGGTCCCGACCCGGTGGGACGAGTCGAATCCAAGTAGGTTCTCCGCTGCGACGTCCCTCATCGGTCGGCCGCGCTTTCGTCGTTCGGCTCGCCGCGGCCCGGGACGCGGGGCCACCGTAGTTCTCGGGTGGGGCAGACCACAGAGCTGGACAAACAACCGTTCCGGGGCCGGATCGACACCCTGGGGCTGGACGAGAACGGCAGCCAGTGGTGATCGGGTACAAGCAGGGCGCCGACAGAAGGCCATCCTGGACGGCGGCGACAAGAACTCGGTCTCCACGTGCCGAGGCTGGATGACCCGGCCGAGCAGGTACCCAACGCCAAGACGATCCAGGCCACCGGCGTCTCGATGCACATTCCGCCCCGGGGGCAGGTCGTGGCCCTGGAGACCACCCTGCGGGAAAGCGGCCTGCGGAACCTGACCTACGGCGACCGCGACTCACTGGGTCTGTCCCAGCAGCGTCCGTCGCAGGGGTGGGGCACGGCGAACGAGATCCTTGCAAACCGTCGCGGCAGCGGCCTTCGAATCGTCAGGCGGAGAGGGTCTCGCTGGGGAGTTCGGTGGCGTCGGCCGCGGCGTCCCGGGGCGGCTGACCGTGTCGGTTGCGGAAGAAGGCAGCGAAGTCCTCGTCGAGGCGCCGGATGTTGGCGGCCCGCTCGCGCCGGTCCTGCCGGGTGAGGGCTTCGATCTGTTCCTGGTAGTTCTCGGACGGGTCGGGCGTCAGCGCCCTTTGTACGCGCATCATGAGCCCGGTCGTCTTCACGAGCAGGGCCCGCACCGGGGCGGGCGGTGGGGTCATGCCGTGGACCCGCCAGGTGAGCGGTTGCAGGGAAGAGGTCACCAGGGCACGGGCCAGGGCGTGCAGCGGCCGGGGGAAGTACCGGTGACCGTCGTCCTCCAGGAGGCGGAGCGCACCGACCTGCCCGTCAGGGCGATCCACCGGAGCGCTGACGCGCTGCTCCTGGAGATCCTGGCCAGGCTGGGCGGGCACGGTTTCCGGCCGGACGCCTCTGACAGCCTGCGGCAGATCGCGGCGTCCGCGGCGGAACAGGCGTTGCCGTTCGACACCGTGGTCCACAGCGTGCGCGACTCCCACCGGATGTGGCTCGAACAGCTGCTGTCCCGCATGCGTCTCCAGCTCCTTCCGGAGCAGGCGCTGGCCGAAGTGCCGCTCGTCGTCACCGAGGTGATCGACGACGCGATCACCCAGATCGTGGGGGCTATCTGGCCGAACGGGAACGCCTCGCCCAGGGACGGGCGGCCTGGCAGCGCGCCACCGTCCAGGCCCTGCTCGACGGCCGACCCCTCGATAGCGACCGTGTCGAGCGGGACCTCGGTCTCGCTCTCGCGCACCACCACATCGGGGCCGTGCTGTGGCGGCCCGGCGGGGCGACCGGGGCACTGTTGAGCAGGGTGGCTGCCCAGCTGGCCGACCGCCTGCCCGGGGCCACGCTGCTCACCGTCGCTGCCGACGGCGACCACCTGTGGGTCTGGCTCAGCCGCGTCCGCCACCCCAGCGACCGCGAGCGGCAGGCCCGACTTCCGTACGCCCCGTCCTTGAGGGGACTCGCATAGCCCTCGGTCCGGCAGCCTCCGGCACGGACGGCTTCCGTCGCACCCACCTACAGGCGCTCGATGCGGGCCGCGCTGCCGACAGCGCATCCACACACAGCGACGTGACCGACTGGCACACCGTCAGCCTCGCGGCCGTCGCCTTCCCGACCCGGAACGCGTCCGCTGGTTCGTCCAGGAGACGCTGGGCGCCCTCGCCCACGACGGCCCTGCCGCCGCCGAACACCGCGCGACCCTGCTCAGCTACCTCCAGAGCGGCCAGAGCCTGGTCCGCAGCGCGAAGGAGCAGCACGTCCACCGCAACACCATCGTCTACCGCTTGCGCCGCATCGAGGAACTGCTGCCCGTCCCGCTCGCCGACCACCGCCTCCAGATCCACGTGGCACTGCATCTCGCCGCCCACTTCGGCACCCGTACGCCATGACAACTCCCCCCATGAGTCGGCCATGTCCCGTGCCGCCCGAGCTCCTGGAGACGTTCAGCAGGACCTGCCCGCGCTGACGATCTCGGAGTTCGCCCGCCGCGCAGAACTGTCCCTGCCCACGCCCTCCCGACTCGTCGCCCGTAGCCCCGGCACCACAGCAGGGTGCGCCGGTAGGCATCCTCCGTGAGCCGCAGCTTGCGCCACCGGGCACGGGGCGGCCGTTGATGTGGTTGCTGAGCACCACAAGGGAGTCGAACAGGGCGCGCTGGACGATGTCCCATGCCTCGCCACGCACGGACCAGCCGGGCCGGACGGAGCGCACGCCGCAGGGGAGGACGTTGCCGGCTTGATGGGGGAAAATTCACGGCCACCCACAGGGCGGTCTTGGTCAGCCCAGGAAGCTCAGTCGGACCTGGCGGTTTGGGTTGTCGACGTTGGTGTCGACGAGGCAGATGGACTGCCAGGTGCCGAGGGCCAGGTGGCCGGCGATGACGGGGAGGGTGGCGTGGGGTGGGACGAGGGCGGGGAGGACGTGGTCGCGGCCGTGGCCGGGGGTGCCGTGGCGGTGGCGCCAGCGGTTTTCGGCGGGGAGGAGGTCGTGGAGGGCGGCCAGGAGGTCTTCGTCGCTGCCGGCTCCGGTTTCGAGGATGGCGATGCCGGCCGTGGCGTGGGGGACGAAGATGTTCAGCAGGCCGTCGCGGCCGTCTGCTGTCTCGCGGAGGAAGGCGGCGCAGTCGGCGGTGAGGTCGGCGACGGTTTCCGTCGAGCCGGTGGTGACGTCAAGGGTGCGGGTGGTGAATGCGGTGCTCATGCGTTCATTTTCGTATGGCTGGTCCGCCCTCGTCCGCACCCCCGTGGGTGTCGTCGGCAATGCGGCCGCAATGGTCCGGAAACGAAGGTCCACCAGCCGAGATGGTGTTTGACCCCTCTCGGAGTGCGCCGCTACGTTCAGCGGCATGTCTACATCAGCCCTGCTCACCACGCGCGGTCACATCGACCTGGTGCGGGTGGCCTCTGCCGCGTGTCGCCGCGGCGGCCGTTGCTGATTTCTTTCTGTTGATGCGTTGAGGCCGGCCTCGGTCGGGTTCGCGCTGAGGCTGTCGTTTTGGGCGGCTCGCCCTCCCGCTTTCCGGTGTTGGGTCGGCCCCCGGTTTCCGCATTGGTGGCATTTGGCTGGTTGCCGCTACCCGTAGCCCGTCATGTACCGCCGCCGGTCTTGTCGGTGTCGGCTGATTGTCAGGTGCTAGTGCTCGGTTGTCGGTTCCCGGTAGTCGGCTCGCGGCTGTCGGTTCCCGGTTGCTGGTTCCCAGTTGTTGGTTGTGGCTTCGCTGCTGGTTGTAGTGCGGGGCATGTGCGTGTTGCTGATGTGTGGCCGTGTCGTCTCCTTCGCTTGGGCCGTTCTCTTTCTCCTCCTCGCTCTCCCCTCCCTCGGTTCGTCTTCCCTGGAGCACTTATGACTCTCGACCAGGCCGTGCGTGGCCATGCGCCTCCCGATATGGACGCTGAAGGGGGGCGGTCGTCGCTCTCCAAGGGTGGGGAGGCGGGCGCTGTGGATGCTCCCCGCGGGGTGGACGGCTCCCGTGAGGTGGACGCCTCCCGTGGTGACGGGCCGGAGCTTGAGCGGGTCGTTCCGGTTTTGGGGCGGCGGTGGGCGGTGCCGCGGTGGTTGCGGCGGATGGTGGGGCCCGTTGCGTTGCTGGTGTTGTGGCAGGGGCTCAGCGCGAGTGGTGTGCTGGAGGAGGACATTCTGGCGTCGCCGGGCACCATCGCGGCCACCGCCGGGGATCTGGTCTCGGACGGGACGCTGCCGTCGGCCATGCTGGTGTCGCTCCAACGCGTCGCGGTCGGGCTGATGTTGGGCGGGGTGATCGGTGTGGTGCTGGCGCTCGCCTCGGGGCTTTCGCGGCTCGGTGAAGACCTTGTCGATGCCACCGTGCAGATGCTGCGTTCGGTCCCGTGGGTGGGTGTGATCCCGCTCTTCATCATCTGGCTGGGGATCGGCGAGGCACCCAAGATCGCGCTGATCTCGCTGGGGGTGGCCTTCCATCTGTATCTGAATGTCTATGCCGGAATCCGGGGCGTGGACGCACAGTTGGTCGAGGCCGGAACCTCGCTCGGGCTGAGCCGGTGGGGGCTGGTCCGGCATGTGGTGCTGCCGGGCGCGTTGTCGGGTGCCATGACCGGGCTGCGCTACTCGCTGGCCACCGCCTGGCTCGCGCTGGTCTTCGGTGAGCAGGTCAATGCCGATGACGGCCTCGGCTTTCTGATGAACCAGGCCAGGGAGTTCTTCCGCACCGACGTGATCGTGGTGTGCCTGGTGGTCTACGCGATTCTCGGGCTCCTCGCCGACTTCCTCGTCCGTACCCTCGAAAGGCTGCTGCTGCAATGGCGACCGACGTTCACGGGTCAGTGACCGACCTCGCATCCGAGGAGGACGCGCGCGCCGCGTCTCCCGGTGCCGCCGTGCAGGTGGCGGGGCTGGTGCGTGCCTTCGGTGGCCGTGCCGTCATCGATGATCTGCAACTGGCCGTCCAATCAGGCGAGTTCGTGGCGCTGCTCGGGCGGAGTGGCTGCGGTAAGTCGACCCTGCTGCGGGTGCTGGCCGGGCTCGACCGGGAGATCGAGGGTGAGGTGCTGGTGCCGCGCCGTAAGGCGGTGGCGTTCCAGGCGCCACGGCTGATGCCGTGGAAGCGGGCCTGGCGGAATGTGCTGCTGGGGCTGCGGGGACGGCCGGAACGCGCCGCTGCGACAAGGGCGTTGGACGAGGTGGGACTGGGGCATCGGGCGGATGCCTGGCCCAAGACGCTGTCCGGTGGTGAGGCGCAGCGGGCTTCGCTCGCCCGTGCGCTGGTCCGGGAGCCGGATCTGCTGCTGCTCGACGAACCCTTCGGTGCCCTAGACGCGCTGACCCGGATCAAGGCCCAGCGCCTGGTCGCCGAGCTGTGGCGGGAGCGGGGCTGCGCGGTGCTACTGGTCACCCATGACGTGGAGGAGGCTCTGCTGCTCGCCGACCGGGCGCTGGTGATGGAGGACGGGCGGATCGCGTACGAGACGCCGGTGGATCTGCCGCGTCCGCGCGATATCTCCGATCCGCGGTTCGGTGCGCTGCGCGCCCGCCTGCTCGACCGGCTCGGCGTGGAGGGCGCTGTGGAGGGCGCCGTGGAGGACGCACCGGGCGGGCCGGATGGCGTGGTGGCCCGGGATGACGCGGCTGCCCCAGGCGGGGCGGTGGCCCCGAATGACACGGCGGCCCCGAGCGATGCGGCGGCGGCCCCGGATGACGCAGCACCCCCAGACCGCTCGGCGACCCCGGGCCATGCGGCGCCCGCCGCCTCGGATAACGACCGACCCGGATAGCAACCGCCCCGCCTGACAACGCCCCTGCCCCCGCCGCCACTGCCCGATCAGACCGAAACCGGCCCACCGCCCTACACCGCTCCCCCATCCCCATCCCCCATCTCCCCCTCCCCCGACCCACGTACACCGATCAACGCACCCCACAGAGAACGAAACGGACACCCCATGAGAGCACGTCATATCGCCCCAGCCATCCTGCTGCTTCCGTTCACGCTGCTGCTGGCCGCGTGCGGTGGGGCGTCGCGGGCCGAGGGCGCCGGCGGGACCGGGAGCGGGACCGACGGGAAGGGATCGCTGACGCTCAACATCGGGGATCAGAAGGGTGGTTCGGAGGCGCTGCTGCGGGCCGCCGGGGAGCTGGACGACCTTCCGTACAAGATCAAGTGGTCGACGTTCACCTCGGGGCCGCCGCTGCTGGAGGGCATCAACGCCGGGGCGGTGGATGTCGGCGCGGTCGGCAACACCCCGCCGGTGTTCGCCGCCGCGGCGAAGTCGAAGATCAAGATTATCGCCGGGACCCACAGCCGGTCGGACGGTGAGACGGTCCTGGTGAAGAAGGACTCCCCGCTCAAGCGGCCGGCGCAGCTCAAGGGCAAGTCGATCGCCGTGGCCCAGGGCAGTTCCGCGCACTACCAGCTCATCGCCTCGCTGAAGAAGGCCGGACTGTCGCCGAAGGACGTCACACTCAACTACCTTCAGCCCGCCGATGCGCTCGCCGCGTTCACCCGGGGGAAGGTGGATGCCTGGGCGGTGTGGGACCCGTACACCTCGCAGGCCCTGGATCAGGCCGGCGCACGGGTGCTGACCACTGGTCAGGGCGTCGTCAACGGGCTGAGCTTCCAGGTTGCCGCCCCGGCCGCGCTGGACGACAAGAAGAAGTCGGCGGCGCTCAAGGACTACACCGACCGGCTGCGGCGGGCGCAGGACTGGGTGTTCAAACACCCCGAAGCCTGGGCCAAGGCCTGGGCGAAGGAGACCGGACTGCCCGAGAAGGTGGCGCTGGACGCGGTCCGGCGCACCCGGGGGACGGCGGTCGCGGTGGCCGTGGACAAGGCCGCCATCGCGTCCGAGCAGCAGATCGTCGACTCGTTCGCGGCGCTGAAGCTGATCCCCCGCTCCTACGACTTCGGGTCGTTCGTCGACCCCCGTTTCAACGGTGACCTGCCGCCTTCGGGCACGGCGCCGCGTACCTATGGAAAGGCCCACTGAGATGTCCGTACACCTGCACTGGTTTCTGCCGACCGGGGGCGACGGGCGGACGCTCGTCGACCGGCACGCCTACACCGACGGCGGGATTCGGCGTGACCGCATCACCCCGGTGAGCGGGGTCCGGGCCCCGGACATCGAGTATCTGGCCCAAATAGCCAAGGCCGCCGAGCAGTTGGGGTTCGAGGCGGTGCTCACCCCGACCGGTACCTGGTGCGAGGACGCCTGGCTGACGACGGTGGCGCTCACCCAGGCCACCGAGCGGCTGAAGTTCCTGGTCGCGTTCCGGCCGGGGGTGATCTCGCCGGTGCTGGCGGCGCAGATGGCCGCGACGTATCAGCGGATCTCCCGCGGACGGCTGCTGCTGAACGTGGTGACCGGCGGTGACTCGACCGAGCAGAAGCGGTTCGGCGACCATCTCGGCCATGACCGGAGGTACGCCCGTACCGATGAGTTCCTGCAGATCGTGCGGGGTGTCTGGGGCGGTCGGCCGTTCGACTTCCAGGGCGAGCACTACCAGGTCGAGGGCGGCCTGACCGCGCTGCCGCCGGACCCGCTGCCGCAGATCTTCTTCGGCGGCTCGTCCGCGGCCGCCGGGCCGGTCGCCGCCCGGAACGTCGATGTGTACCTGACCTGGGGCGAGCCGCCCGAGGAGGTCAAGCAGAAGATCGACTGGATTCGCGGGCTGGCGGAGAAGGAGGGGCGTACGGTCCGGTTCGGTATCCGGCTGCACACGATTTCGCGGGACTCGTCGAAGGAGGCCTGGGCGACCGCCGGGCGGCTGCTGGACGACCTCGATCCGGAGACGGTGGCGGCCGCGCAGCAGGCGCTGGGCAAGAGCGAGTCGGTGGGGCAGCAGCGGATGCTGGCGCTGCACGGCGGTTCGCGCGACAAGCTGGAGATCTCGCCCAACCTGTGGGCGGGGGTGGGTCTGGTACGGGGCGGTGCGGGCACCGCGCTGGTGGGCAGCCATGCGGAGGTGGCCGACCGGATCGAGGAGTACCACTCCCTGGGCGTCGAGCACTTCGTGCTCTCCGGCTATCCGCATCTGGAGGAGGCGTACTGGTTCGGCGAGGGGGTACGACCGGAGCTGGCCGCCCGGGGTCTGCTGGATGCGGGGCCCGCTCCACTGGCGGGCGTACCGGCGGCCAATGGCCGGCCCGCGTCCGCACCGGGTGGGGCACCACTGCTGATCGCCGGCGGGCGCTGAGCGGAGGGCGGCGACCGGGTGGGGCACCTCAGCTGGGCCGCTGAGGGGCGGAGCCGCCTCGGGGGCCCTCCCGGGCCCCCCGGAAAGCCCCTCCCCCAGCGGGAAGAACCTGCCCCCTCCCCCGGTTAGTAGAAACATGAACTACAGCGGGGTGCGTGAGGTAGAGGTCGTGGTGGTCGGTGCCGGGCAGGCCGGGCTGGCCGCCGCCTTTCATCTGCGGCGGGTCGGCTACCGGCCGGACCGGGACTTCGTGCTGCTCGATCACTCCCCTCGCCCGGGTGGCGCCTGGCAGTTCCGGTGGCCGACGCTGACGTACGACAAGGTGCACGGGATGCACGCGCTGCCGGGCATGGAGCTGACCGGTGCCGACCCGCGGCAGCCGTCGTCCGAGGTGATCGGCGCGTACTTCGACAGCTACGAGCGGACCTTCGGGCTGCGGGTGCACCGGCCGGTGAGGGTGACGGCGGTGCGCGAGGGCGGTGAGCCTGCGGGGACGGAGCCGGGCGGGGCCCCTGGGCGCGGGCGGCTGCTCGTCGAGACGTCGGAGGGGAACTACGCGGCGCGGGCGCTGATCAACGCGACCGGGACCTGGGACCGGCCGTTCTGGCCCCGGTTCCCCGGGCAGGAGATCTTCGGCGGCCGGCAGCTGCACAGTGCGCAGTACCGGGGGCCGGAGGCCTTCCGCGGGGCGCGGGTCGTGGTGGTCGGCGGCGGGACCTCGGCCGTACAACAGCTGCTGGAAGTCGCGCCGGTCTCGGCCGCCGTGACCTGGGTGACGCGCCGGCCGCCGGTGTTCCGCGAGGGACCGTTCGGCGAGGAGCAGGGCCGGGCCGCGGTCGCCCTGGTGGCGAAGCAGGTCCGGCAGGGGCTGCCGCCCCGGAGTGTGGTGAGCGTGACCGGGCTGCCGATGACCGAGGCGGTCCGGCGGGGCCGGGAGAGCGGTGTGCTGGCGCGGCTGCCGCTCTTCGACCGCCTCACGCCCACCGGCGCGGCCTGGGACAACGGCCGCACGGTCGAGGCCGACGTGGTCCTCTACGCGACCGGCTTTCGCGCCGCCCTCGACCACCTCGCCCCGCTGCGGCTGCGCGAACCGGGCGGCGGCATCCGGATGGACGGCACCCGCACGCTCCGTGACGCGCGGGTGCACCTCGTCGGTTACGGGCCGTCGGCCAGCACCATCGGCGCCAACCGCGCGGGCCGTGCGGCGGCCGTCGGCATCCGCCGGCTGCTGGAGAGGGACCCGCAACCGGCTTATACGGAACCGGAGTTGGTGGGCAGCCTCGCCTCGTAGGCGGAGGCCGCGTGCTCGACCAGACCGATCAGCACCTCCTTGCAGGACGCGCGCTCCCGGGCGTCGCACAGCAGCACCGGTGTCGCCGGGTCGAGGTCCAGGGCCCGTGCCACCTCCTGGGCCCGGTGGGCGCGGACGCCGTCGAAACAGTTGACGGCGACGACGAACGGGATGCCGCGGTGCTCGAAGTAGTCGATGGCCGCGAAGCTGTCGGCGAGCCGCCGGGTGTCGGCGAGCACCACCGCGCCGAGCGCGCCCTGCGCCAGCTCGTCCCACAGGAACCAGAACCGGTCCTGTCCCGGCGTACCGAACAGATACAGCGCCAGGTCGTCGTGGAGGGTGATCCGTCCGAAGTCCATGGCCACGGTCGTCGTGGTCTTCTGCTGGACCCCGTCGAGCCGGTCGACGGGACGCCCGGCCTCGGTCAGCCGCTCCTCCGTGTTGAGCGGGCGGATCTCGCTGACCGAGCCGACGAGGGTCGTCTTGCCCACGCCGAACCCTCCGGCCACCAGGATCTTGAGGGCCATGAAGGAGTCAGAGCGCGCGGAGTCCATCGATCACTTCCCTGAGTATGTGCGCGTCGGGCAACTGGGCGGGCGGTACGGGGCGGCTGACGCGGATCAGCCCCTCGGCCAGGAGGTCGCTGAGCAGTACCCGGACCACCCCCAGGGGCAGCCCGGAGTCGGAGGCGACCTCGACGACCGGGCGGGGGCGTTCGCGGCACAGCGTGTACATCGTCTGCTGCTCGGGCGACAGCGTGGGCGGCTCGTCCGGCCGGGGCTCGGCCCGCACCACGGCCATCAGCTCGAAGGCCGCACTGCTCGGCCGGGCCCGCCCGGCGGTCATCGCGTAGAGCCGGACCATCGGCCCCGCCTCGTCGTCGTACCAGCGCGGGGTGGAGTCGGTCATGGGCGGCCGGTCACTCCGATCCGGCGCGCACGGGGGTGCCGAGGTGTGCGCCGACCCGCTTGACGAGCCGGGCCATCTCGTAGGCGACCAGGCCGATATCGGCCTCGGCGTCGCCGAACACCGACAGGCACGAGCCGTCGCCGGCCGCCACCACGAAGAGGAAGCCGCCCTCCAGCTCGACCATGGTCTGGATGACCTGGCCTGCCGCGAAGTGCCGGCTCGCGCCCTTGGCGAGGCTGTGGAAGCCGGAGGCGATCGCCGCGAAACGCTCGCTGTCGTCACGGGTCGGTCCGCTGGACGTACCGACGGCCAGCCCGTCGCCGGACAGCACCACCGCGGAGCGGATCGCCGGCACACGGGAGACCAGGTCGTCGAGAAGCCAGTTGAGTTCGCCGGAAAGCTGCTGGTCGCCGGTCATGGTGTTTCTTCTCCTCGGGACGGATTGTCGTTCGCTCCGTGCGGTGGCCGATGGCCCTGCGGGTGCGGTCGGTGCCGTGGCTCCGGCAGCGGGTGCTGCGGCGGAGCGGTGTCCCCGCGGCCGCGCGCCCAGCCGGCGCGCAGCGACGCCATGGTGGCGCGGGCCTGTTCCGGGGAGCGCCGCGGTGCGGGCGTGCCCTCGGTGCGCGGCACCCACTCGGGCCGCTGCTCCGGGCTGTCCCGCAGCTCGGGGGCGAGGCTGGCCTGGCGCACCCGGCGGGGCAGAACGGTGTCCGACTCCGCTGCGGCGACGGACGGCTGGGCTGCGTCGGCGGGTGCGCCGGGCGCGGCCGCGGGCCGCTCCGCCGGAGCGCCAAGCGGAGGCAGCGCCGCCGGGGAGTCGGGCGCGGGCCGCTCCGCCGCGGTGTCGGCCGGGGCGGGCGGGAGCGCCTCCCGGCGGGGTGCCACGGCCAGCGGCGCACGCTGGGCGGCGGTCCGCCGCCGGTGGAAGAGCGAGCCACCCTCCGGTGCCGGCCCGGCGCCGCGCGCGTCCGGCTGTTCCCCGTCCGCCGCCGCGGCGAGCAGGGCGTCGGGCACCAGCACCACCGCCGTGATGCCGCCGTACGCCGAGGGCTGGAGGGCCACCTTGACGCCCCGGCGGTGGGCGAGCCGGTTGACGACGAACAGGCCGAGCTGTTCGGTGTCCAGCAGGTCGACCTCCTCGGCGTCCTGGACACGGCAGTTGGCCTCGTCGAGCGCCTCCTTGCGCATCCCGAGGCCGCGGTCGTGGATCTCCACGGCGATACCGGCGCCGACCCGTTCGGCGCGCACCTGCACGGTGGTCTGCGGGGGCGAGAACATCACCGCGTTCTCGACGAGTTCGGCCAGCAGATGGGTGAGGTCGGCCACCGCGCCGCCGGCCAGCCGGGCCTCGGCGAGGGCCTGTACCTCGACCCGCTGGAAGTCCTCCACCTCGGCGACCGCCGCGCGCACCACGTCCAGCAGCGGCACGGGGTGGCGCCAGCCCCGGCCGGGCGCGGCGCCGGAGAGGATGATCAGGCTCTCGGCGTGCCGCCGCATCCGGGTGGTGAGGTGGTCGAGGCGGAACAGGTCCTCCAGCTCCACCGGGTCCTCGGTGCGGCGTTCCATGGTGTCCAGCAGGGCGAGCTGGCGGTGCAGCAGCAGCTGGCTGCGGCGTGCGAGGCTCACGTAGACACCGGAGATTCCACTGAGCGCCTCGGCCCGGCCGGCCGCCGCATGGAGCGCGGCGCGGTGCACCGCGACCAGGGCGTCGCCTACCTGCCCGACCTCGTCGCGGCCGGTGCCGCGGTCGCCGAGCGGGGCGACGGCGTCGATGTCCACCTTCTTGCCCGCGTGCAGCAGACGCATGGCGGCGGGCAGGTCCCGGCGGGCCACCCGCAGCGCGGAGTTGCGCAGTTCCTCCAGCTCGACGACCAGCCGACGGCCGATCTTGACCGAGATGAGCAGGGAGAGCAGCACACCGGCCAGGCCCAGGACGACGGCGATGCCGGGTCCGCCGAGGCTGTCCGCGGACATCGGGTCGGCGTCCCGGGCCGCCCCGGTGCTCGCGGCCCGCTGCGCGGTGCGCAGGTCGTGCAGCACGGTGTCGCTGACGTCGGTCCAGCGCACGGCGCTGACGGCGGTGGCGGCCGGGGTGCCCGCACCGGCGTCCCGTACGGCGTCCTCGGCGGTGCGCAGTGCGCGGTACGGCGTGCCGTCCAGAATCCGGCGGTAGGCCGTGGCGTCCCGGGGGCGCAGATCGTCCACCGCGGCGGTGAACAGGGCGCGCTGGGTGTGCACCGCACCGGTGAACGCGTCGAACTGCCCCCGTGTCATCCGGCCGGAGAGCTGGGCGGCACCGAGGACGGCGTCCTCGTGGGCGAGTGCCTCGCGGGCCCGGGAGAGTTCCAGGACGACCCGCGCCTCCGAGGTGTCCGCCGTCTTCTCCCGCCCGGTCAGCGCGCCGAAGGTGGCGAAGCCGTCCTCGACGACGCGGGTGTAGTCGGCGATCACGCGGTCCAGGTCGGGCTTGTGGCGGTCGACGCGTCCGCGCAGCGCGGCCAGCCCGTCGACGTCGTGGAGCAGCCGGTCGATGCGGCCGGGCAGCCGGTCGTCGGCCGTCTCCGCGTCGGCGCTGCCGGCGGCGATGCCGTCCCGGAGGGCGGCCGCGGCGGCATCGGTGGCCCGCTGCCGTTCCCGCAGGGTCTGCTGACGTCCGGGGTCGGGGGCTGCGACGGCGCGTGCCGCGGCGCCGCGCTCTTCCTGGACGGCGGAGACGAAGTCCCCGGCCGGTGCGACGAGGGTGGCGTTGACGGCCTTGAGCCGCTGGAGGTCGGAGACATTCCGCGCGGTGGTGACGGTGGCGAATGCCCAGAGGGCGATGAGGGACACCACGGGGACCATGAGCAGCGCGACGATCTTCGCGCGCACCGATCGGGGCATCAGGCGGACGCGGTAATCCGTGGTGGATTTCGTGGACTTGGCGACCGGGGGCAGCGCGTGCCGGGGGCGGCCGTTTCCGGGCGGCCGGGCCTCCTCTGCGGGCCCGGAATGGTCCGGGGTCTGTCGTCTGTGCATGAATTCCTCAACAGGTCGGGCGAGGCGGGGAGTTCAGTGCTCGGGCAGTGAATCGGCGGAGGCGGCCGCGGCGCGCTCGCGGGCGGTCGGGGACAATGCGACAAAGGCCGCTGTGAGGAAGAGAAATGAACCGAGTGCGACGGCCAGCGGAAAGATGAATTCCATTGCGGTGACACCGGTCAACGGCGCGCGGCTGGGCGTCAATTCAATCCGTACGGCAGCCATTCCGGTGTAGTGCATGCTGCTGACGGCGAGCCCCATGACGAGGGAGGCGAGGGCCGCGCCGACCGCGCCGCGCACATGGAGCGCGGCCCACAGGGCTGCGGTGGCGGCGCCGGCGGCGATGACCACCGAGAGCGCGACCAGCCCCGGGTCGAAGCCGACGTGCCCGTGCAGCCGCATCGCCGCCATGCCCAGGTAGTGCATGGCGGCCACGCCGACACCGGTGCCCAGGCCGCCGAGCAGCAGCGAACGCGGCCCGGCGGCGCCGTAGCCGACGGTGAAGACACCGGCGCCGACGACCAGCATGGCGATCAGCAGGCTGAGCACGGTCAGCGGGACGTCGTAATGGACCGGGCTGCCGGTGACCCCGAATCCGAGCATGGCGATGAAGTGCATGGTCCAGATGCCGGAGCCGATGGCGACGGAGGCGGTCAGCAGCCAATTGCGGCGCGAGCGGCCGTCGGCGGCTCGTGCGCGGACGGTACAGCGCAGCCCGAGGGCAGATCCCACGCATGCCATGGCATAGGCGAGGACCGGAGATATCCAGCCCGCGCTGAAGTGGTGGAGGTGGCCCACGGAGTTTCCTTTCGCGTTTTCGGTTCGCGGCGACGGACGCTAACACGTGATCGTCTTGTGAAACTCGGACACCAGGGCCGAGAGATTCCGCGAGGAATGCGGAGCTCTTGACGCACCGTTTCATTACCGGCGAGTTCAGTGAACTCGTTTCCGGGTATATGTCCACCCTTGCCCGGGCGGCCGGGACTTCTGATTGCGCGTCAATTACGGGCGAATACCGCCCGGCTCATTCCGGCAATGGAAGTGGCAATGAGAAAGGTCACGCACGGTGCGGCCGCCATGCCCGCACAAGCTCCGCCATGCCCACTCAAAAGGGTGGCAGGAGCGTCATATGGGGCGATGCGAAGACTCCACAGGATGCGAACACCTGCACACGGGAGCGCACGTTCGCCGGTATGCATGATCGAAGAGGGAGGGCCTTCAATTGACTCCGAGCGACGAGCCATGATGACGGGGCGCAAGCGACGTGCTGCAGACCGTTATCGCGCCTCCGGTCGAAATCCCTTGCTGGTCCGGAGAGTTGAGTCCCGCAACTTCAAGGAGACGAATCCCCATGAACATCCTCACCGACCTGCTGGCCAACATCCTGCACATCGTGGGTTGGCTGGTCTGACAGGTCACACCCCCCAAGGCGCCGCCCGCCCCCGTCCCGGGGCGGGCGGCGCCTTCGTGTCTGCCGGGCTTACTGATCCAGCTCCTGCCGGACCGTCTCCGGCAGCGTCGGGGGGACGAGGGGCGACACCAGGCACAGCGCGGCCACGCACAGGGGAAGAGGCCGGCGCGACCGACCTGCTGGGACCAGGTGCCGGCGTACGGGGCGGCGCGAAGGAGCGAACCGAGGGGCAGCCGACAGGCACCAAATGCGGTGCCCCGGAGCAGAGTTGCCGTGCGCTGCGCGAATGTGTGGGACCGCGTCATTTTACGTTCATTCTGCAACCGTCTCGCTCTGGTTTCTCTCTGTCTCTGTGCAACACCCCTTCCGTCCCACCAGGCCCACGGCTCAGGGGGACGGACCGAGGGGCGACCGATGTGTTACCCATTGGAGGATTTGTGCCCAACCGAACCAGGAGCATGGTGGCAGGCGCTCTGGGCGCCGCCTTGGTCGCGGCCGCGGCAGGCGGCGCCATGGCAGCACCGACGGACGGCAACGGGCGGGGCCAGGACCAGCCCTCCACGAGTGCCGCCAAGCAGAGCAAGCCCACCCAGGGCGACCTCGACGGCGACGGCCACGCGGACCTCGGCGTGGGGGCGCCCGAAGGCACCGTCTCCGGGAAGTCCAAGGCGGGCTACGTGGGCGTGACCTACGGCGCCAAGGGTGGCGTCGACACCAAGCGGCACAGCACGCTGACGCAGGCCAGCGCGGGCGTGCCCGGCACCCCGGAGGCCAAGGACGGCTTCGGCTCGGCCGTGGTGCGCGGCGACGTGGACGGGGACGGTTACGCCGACCTGGTCGTCGCCGCGAACAACGAGGCCATCGGCAGCACTGCGCAGGCCGGTTCCGTCACGATCGTCTTCGGCTCCAAGAGCGGCCTGTCCGGCGACGCCATCGCCTTCCACGCGCCGAAGGTCGCCGCCAACGCGCACTTCGGCGACCAGATAGCCGTGGGCGACCACAACAAGGACGGCTTCAGCGACCTCGCCATCTCCGACGGCGCGAAGGTACAGCTCGTCAAGGGTGCGAAGAACCTGCGGCAGACCGCGACCCCGAAGATGACCAGCGTCACCCCGCCCGGCGGCGGCGTCAGCGTCGAGCACCTGGCCTCCGGCGACATCAACGGGGACGGCTACACCGATCTCGTCACCGTCGCCTCCGAGGACTCGCCCTCCGACGAGGGCACGCTCGGCGTGCTGCCCGGCTCGTCCGGGGGCCTGAAGAGCACGCCGCTGGGCAAGGACATCCCGCTGCCGTTCGCGCAGTACCGCCCCGTGGTCGGCGACATCAACGGCGACGGGAAGGCGGACGTCGTCACGGACACCGGCTTCTCGGACGGTCCGCAAGACCAGAAGCTGCGCACCTACCCCGGCACCGCCGGCGGGCTCGACTCCGACAAGCCGGTGGACTGGAAGGGCAAGGCCCAGGAGGGCGAGGCCATCCGGCTCGCCGACTTCGACGGCGACGGCCACGACGACCTGGTGGTCAGCAACACCGGTGCCGAGGCGCCCGGGGGCTATAACAACGCCGGCGCCATAAACGTGCTCAGGGGCACCGCGAACTGGCTGACCGACGAGGGGGCGCAGACCTTCTCGCTCGACACCGAGGGTGTCCCCGGCTCCATGGCGGGCAACGACAAGTTCGGTACGTCCGTCTCGCCGGCCGATTACAACGGTGACGGCAAGGCGGACCTGGCCGTGGGCATCCCGAACCGCACCGACGGCGTCGGCGCGGCGGCCCTGCTGTACGCGGGCACCGACGGGCTGAACGCCAAGGGCTCGTCCCTCATCAATCCGAGTGACCTGGGTTCCCCGGCGACGAAGGGCCGCTTCGGCACGGAGCTGACGAACCCGGCGAACTAGGCCAGCACGCTGGGGCCAGTTCAGCAAATCACCTGCCTGTGCCGGCCGATGACTCGTCGTTACCAGCATGGGGCGGGGTGATCTGACAGATGGCCGAGTGGGAACGGCTGCGGCCGTTCCTGCCGGTCATCGACCGGCGTTGCGGATGGTGGCGGGATCACCGGCAGGTGATCGATGGGATCTCCACGGGTGCGAACCGGTGTGCAGTGACGTGACCTGCCCGAAGGGTTCGGCCCGTGGAAGACGGTCTGTGACGTAACCGCCCGGGCAAGTCCTAGGAGCCGACCGCGGCTCGTCGCAGTCAACTTGGGCCCCAACCGCACCAAGGTGACAAGGGCTCCGCCGAAGGGCATAGCGGGCCTCTCCCCTCGAAGGCTTCGTCGCGTGCGGCACGGTAGCAGCAGCCCTGAGATCCTGTTCGTCACCCACTCTGCTCTGCTGTACTGCCCTGCGGCTAATTTGTGTGCAGGACAGGTACGCAGGCCGTGGTGGCAGAGGTGCGCGAGGGACGGGAGGTCGGGAAGAGTGTCGTTGCGCGCAGGTGATCCAGCCGAGATCGGCGGCTATCCGCTGGAGGCGCGACTCGGCTCGGGTGGCATGGGCACGGTCTTTCTGGCCCGTACGAGTTCGGGGCGTCGGGTCGCGATCAAGCTGATCCACCCGCAGTTCGCGGCGGACGACGAGTTCCGCATCCGCTTTCGGCAGGAGGTGGCGGCGGCGAGGCAGGTGAGTGGCGCGTTCACCGCCGCCGTGGTCGACGCTGCCCCTGAGGCCGAGCAGCCGTGGATGGCGACGACGTATATCCAGGGGCACACGCTCGCCCGGCGCATCGCCACGAAGGGTCCGCTGAGCGGAGCGGAGCTGAGGAGGCTCGCCATCGGGCTGGCGGAGGCGCTGCGGGACATCCACCGGGTGGGGGTCATCCACCGTGACCTGAAGCCCTCGAACGTCGTGCTCTCGCCCGAGGGCCCCCGCGTCATCGACTTCGGTATTTCGCGCGCCGTGGACCAGCAGACGCTGACGATTACCGGGCGGGTCATCGGTACGCCGCCCTTCATGTCACCGGAGCAGTTGCAAGCGCCGCGCGATGTAGGGCCGCGGTCCGATGTCTTCTCGCTGGGGACGCTGCTGGCCTACTCAGCGACGGGCCACGGGCCCTTCGACGCGGAGAGCCCCTACATTTCTGCGTACCAGGTGGTGCATGAGGAGCCGTCGCTGGAGGATGTGCCGGTGGCTTTGCGCACGGTCATCGAGTCGTGCCTGGCCAAGGAGCCCAACGGGCGGCCCTCGGCGGACGAACTCCTCGTGCTGCTACGGGACCTGCCGGCCGACCTCGGCCAGATGGACGCGGCGGGAGTTGGCACGGGCCGCACCCGCGACATGGTCACCGAGCATCACTTCGCGGCGCCGGCGACCCCGGCGCCGGCCAGCCCGACGCCGGCCAGCCCGACGCCGGCCGCCACACCCGCCACCCCCACACCCGCCACACCGACTCCGCCGGCCCCGACCATCACCCCGGCCGACCCCGATACGGGGAAGGCCGGCACCTCCACCATCGGCCGCCGAGTGCATCCCCGATGGCGTCCCGTGTTCGCGGCCGCGGTCGCCGTCGCGGTGGCAGCGATCGGTGGCGGAGTCGCCGCGCTGACGGCGGGCGGCTTCGGGGGGAACAGCGGCGGCGACAAGGGCAACAACAGCTCTGCAGCGGCGGGTGCCGCACTTCCGGACGGTTTCAAGCCGTGGCAGAAGGCCGTGCCCGGCGGTCGCCCCGACATCCCCGACGAACTGCGGTGCATCGCGCACGGCGACGCGCTGTTCTGCGGGGGCGGCAGTGTCGTCGCGACCCGTATCAGGGCCAAGGACGGCTCGCGGGTGTGGACGGCGAAGAGCCCCGGCGTCCCCGTCAACGGCATGCACCTGGTGGGCGCCACCGACGACACGGTGCTCGGTTACCGCTTCGCCGCCCAGGACGCCCCGCAGGACCCTCCCAGCGAGGTGGTGGCCCTCGACGCGAAGGCCGGACGGGAGCTGTGGTCCGCGCCGTCCGGCGCCCAGTCGACGGCCGTCACGGGTCGGACTCAGGACGCCGTCGTGGTCGGTTCCGACGTCGTGACGGTCGACGCTTCCAACTCCCGCTTCGAGGCCCGCAACGCGCACAGCGGTCAGGTCACCTGGACGTCGCCCTTCCCGGCGGGTACGCAGTGCGCTCCCGTCCCGGCGGGCTCACGGCTCGTCGCGATGTGCGCGAAGGATGCGGAGGTGGATGCGTTGGCAGTGCGCCACCCCACCCTGTACCCGGTCGACCGCGCCTCGGGGACACTGGGCAGGCCCATCGCGGTCGACGGCCCCGCCGTGCCGATGGGCGTCGCCGACGGCAGGCTCGTACTCCTGCAAGTACACAGGGAGGGAACGCAGCTGACCGGCTACGACGGGGTGACGCGGGTCGACCCGGCCGCGCGGAAGGTCACGTACTCCCGGCTGGCCACGACATACGCGGGGACGCCCGGCATGGTGGACAGCACCGTCTACGTCAGCGGGCAGACCGGCCTCGTCACCGCACTGGACCCGGCGACCGGCCGGAAGAAGTGGTCGCGGCAGACTGGCGTGGAGGGCGCGGCGGGTCCTGTTGCGGGAGCCGGCGCACTGTATTTCAGCTCGGCCACCGGCCGGGTGGTCGCGCTGTCGCCCGACGACGGCAAACCCCTGTGGACAACAGATCCGCAGGTCGATGGTTTGACGGGCGAGCAGGGTGCGAGCCCGCGGGTGACTCTTGCCGGGCGTGCGGTGATCGTGGCCGCGGCCAAGAACACCCTCTTCGCTTTCGACGCGCAGAAGCCACCGAAGTCGGGCTGACACGGGTGGCTGCACGGCGGCTGCAACCCTGCCAGCGAGTACCGCGAGAAGCGCCTCACCGGTCCAGCGGGCTGTGAGCGGTCTCGGGCAGTCGGAGGTAGACGGCAGAGGAGACCAGGCACAGCACGGCCACGTACACGGGGAACAGACCGGCGTGCCCCATGTCCTTGAACAGGGTGCCGACATAAGGCGCCGTGCCGCCGAAGAGGGCAACGGTGAGCGAGTAGGGGAAGCCGATTCCCGCGGCGCGCACCCGTGCCGGGAACGTCTCCGCGTTCACGGCCGCCGAGACCGCCGTGAAGCCGCTCAGCAGGATCATGCCCGCGCACTGCACGAGCAGCAGCGTGACGAACGAGTCGTCGAGCATGCGCAGCAGCGGCACGATCAGCGCGGCGAAGCCGAGCCCGAACATCAACAGCAACGGCTTGCGCCCGATCCGGTCGGAGAGGATGCCCGCGAGGGGCTGGAGCAGGGCGAAGAACATCAGCGAGAGGGTGCCCGCCAGCAGCGCGTCTGCTTTCTCCACCCCGGCGTTGAGCTCGGCGTACGTCGGCAGATACGAGGTCCACGTGTAGTACGCGAGTGTGCCGCCCGCCGTGATTCCGCAGATCAGCAGCGACTCGCGCGGATGACGGCGCAACGCCTCGAAGAGGCCTGGCCGGGACGCCTTCGCCGGCTCCTCGATCGGAGTCTCCCCCGCTCGAACGGAGTCGAGAGCGTGGGGAAGCGTCTCGCGCGCGCCGCGCCGGACCCAGAAGCCCACGAGGCTCAGGAGCGCGCCCAGCACGAACGGGACCCGCCAGCCCCAGCTGCCCATGGTCGCGGGCGCGAGATTCGCGACGAGCAGCGCCGCGACGCCGGAAGCGACGAGCTGGCCGATGGTCGTCGACACATACTGGAAGCTGGAGAAGAGCCCCCGCCGCCCGGGCCCGGCCGACTCCACGAGGAACGTGGTCGAGGCGGCGAACTCCCCGCCCACCGACAGCCCTTGCAGCAGCCTGGCCAGGACGAGGACGACCGGTGCGAGGATGCCGGCGGCGGCGTACGTCGGCGTCAGTCCCACCAGCAGGCTGCTGCCGCCCATCAGCAGAATGGTCACCGTCAGCGCCGTACGGCGCCCGCGCCGGTCGGCGACCGCGCCCATCAACAGCCCGCCGACGGGCCGCATGAAGAATCCCACCGCGAAGACCGCGAACGTCGAGAGCAGCGGCACCAGCGAATTCGCCGCGCTCATGGGGAAGATCTGCGCGGCGATATACGTGGCAAGGAAGGTGTATGTGTACCAGTCGTACCATTCGACGGCATTGCCGATGGAGGCGGCGAGCAGCTGCCGTGCCCGTGACGGCGGGTGCGCCCCGCCGGGCACCCGGTCCCTGGCTATGTGTTCGGCGTTCGACATGGTCCTCCGCTCCCGGTGCATTTCCTCGGCCCGCGACTGGGGCAGGACGAGCCGATAGGTGATCATGTACCGGGGAAGCGGGGGCGGTCCAGGGTTTCGGGCGGACCGAGAACGGGAGCCGGCCGCGTCCCGTGCCGACGGCGCACCGTCACCTCGTCCGCGGTCCGCCGGCAGCGGCTGCCGGTCGGCACGTCACACGGACCAGGACCGCCGGACCAGGACCAACGACCGATCCGCCGCGCCGGTCCGGCAGATAGGTTCCTTCTGCAACCACCCGACGGCGCTCCGCCCAGCTGGGCGCCCCAAGAGGAGCTCCCATGCGCGTCATCGCCTTCGACCACCTCGTGCTGAACGTCTCGGACATCGAGCGTTCCCTCGACTTCTACTGCGGCTCGCTCGGCCTGGAGCCGGTCCGCGTCGACGGCTGGCGCGCGGGCGAGGTGCCCTTCCCCTCCGTGCGCGTGAGCGCGGACACCATCATCGACCTCATGCAGGGGCCCCGGGAGGGCTCCAACGTCGACCACCTCTGCCTGGTCGTCGAGCCGCTCGACTGGCAAGAGGTCATCGACTCGGGCGAGTTCACGGTGACCGACGGCCCCGGGCCACGCTTCGGCGCCCGCGGCACGGGCCAGTCCCTGTACGTCAGCGACCCGGACGGCAACACCGTCGAACTGCGCTGGTATGCGGACAACGCCTGAGGGCCGTCCCGCGAGCGAGGTTGTGAACAGGTCGCCCCCACTACCGCTCGATCCCGCACGCACGTGAGGGAGCCCCCGCATCAGGGGCTCCCTCACGTGCGCGTCCGGGCTCCGGTCCGGGCTCCAGTCCGTCAGAGCTTTCCGCCGATTTCGCAGGCCTGGCACGGCGGGCGGCCGCAGGTGCACTGCATGAGGGCTTCGAGGACGTCGCGGTCGTGGTAGAGGCACTCGTCCCGGCAGGTGTGGCGCGGGATGAAGCCCGCCGGGATCTCACCGGGCCAGGGCTCGTGGCCGTCGCGGCAGCGGGTGAAGCGGTCGGGGTCGGTGGAGTGCAGGTCGTGCATGCCCGCCCGGGCCTCGTCCTCCAGCTCGCGTACCCGCACCACCAGGCTCTTCAGCTCGGCGGCGATCCCGGAGTACCGGTCGGAGCCGGTCCGCACATGGGCGGCCCGCAGCGCCATGGCGGCGTTGCCCAGAAATCGGCCGGCGTCCTGGAGGTCGGTCACGTGATGCATCTGAATGCCGTTCACGCCCCGTACCCATACGGCGTCCGTACTGCTCACTGATCCACCTTCCCGGTGCTCACCTTGGTTTTCCTGCAAAAACAGTATGCGCGGCGCCGATGCCTTCGCATAAGGAAAAATCATTCCATTTACGGACGCTAAGGGGATCACCTCGCGCCCGTCCAGGAATGTCGGCGTGAGTCCGCTCACAAGGGGCTGGTGGATCTTCTGTGGAAGTTCCTCCCGGAATTAGTTCTGGAGTTCTGGATCTTTCAAGGACTTCGGGAATTCTGCGGTGCCCCCTCGTCCGTCGTGGCCTTCTTTGCCGTCGTAGCCGTCTTTGCCGTCGTGCGTTATCCGGCGACCGTGTACGAGCGTGCTCCCGTCCCGGCGAGGCCGCCGCCGTCGACGATCAGGTACTCGGAGCGGACGGGGCGCCCGTCGAGCCAGCTCTCCAGGATCTCCCGGGTGCCGGCGGCGTAGCGGGCCTGCGCCGACAGCGTCGTACCGGACACATGCGGGGTCATCGCCTCGTACGGCATGGTGCGCCAGGGGTGGTCGGGCGGTGGCGGCTGCGGATACCAGACGTCACCGGCGTAACCGGCCAGCCGGCCGTTGTTGAGGGCCCGCACCACGGCGTCCCGGCTGACGATGAGCGCGCGTGCGGTGTTGACGATGTACGAGCCGCGCCTCATGGCCCCGATCAGGTCGTCGTCGAAGAGGTTCTGCGTCTGCGGATGCAGTGGCGTGTGGATCGACAGCACGTCGATCGCGGAGGCCAGCGCGCGGACGTCGGGGTGGTAGGTCAGCCCCAGCTCCTGCTCGACGTCCCCGGGCAGCCGGTGCACATCGCAGTAGTGCAGGGTGACGTCGAACGGCTTGAGGCGGCGCAGCACCGCCTGGCCGATCCGGCCGGAGCCGAGGACGCCCACGTCCATGCCTTCGAGGTCGTAGGCGCGCGACGCGCTGTCCGCGATGTTCCAGCCCTTCTTGGCGGTCACCCACTCGTGGGAGGGCAGGTAGTTGCGCACCAGGGTCAGGATCTGCATGACGGCGTGCTCGGACACGCTGATGCTGTTGCTGTAGGTCACCTCCGCCACCGTCATGCCGTGCTCGATGGCGCTGGGCAGGTCCACGTGGTCCGACCCGATCCCGGCGGTGATCGCGAGTCTGAGGCGCGGGGCCGCGGCGATGCGCTCGGGGGTCAGGTAGGCGGGCCAGAAGGGCTGCGAGATCACCACGTCGGAGTCGGGCAGCTCACGGTCGAGTGCGGAGTCCGCCCCCTCCTTGTCGGAGGTGACGACGAAGGTGTGGCCCCGCTCCTCCAGGAAGCGGCGCAGTCCCAGTTCTCCCGAGACGCAGCCGAGCAGCTGTCCCGGGGTGAAATCGATGGCTTGCGGGGTCGGCGCGGTCTGACCGCCCGGATAGCCGGTGATGGTGGGAATCTCGTCGCGGGCGTAATCGGGGGGATATCCGCCCACGGGGTCCGGATAGAGCACCGCGAGAATCTTTGCCATGGCCGTCCTCCATCGGTGGTGGCCACTGCTCCTGCAAACCGGTCGGTCATCTCGCACCGTCCGGCGCCGGTGATCAAATTTTAGTCGCGGGGGCATCGGTGCGGCAATCCCCGGCGATAATGGAGGAGCTGTGCCAGCGAATTGGGGATACGGCTGTACCGATGAGGCCTGCGGATGCTCGGGTGCCCGAGCCGGACGGCGGGCCCGCACGGTCACACGAGCCGTTCCGTGCCCGGCTGCGGCCGGGCGTCCTGGCGGCGGTCGCGCTGGGCGGCCTGCTGGGCGGGACGGCCCGCTATGTGCTGGGCCTGGCCTTTCCCACGCCCGCGGGGAGCTTCCCGCTGACGACCTTCGCCGTGAATGTGTCCGGCTCGTTCCTGCTGGCGCTGCTGCTCGTGTACGTGCTGGAGGTCTGGCCGCCGACCCGGTACGTGCGGGCGTTCGCCGGCGTCGGGTTCCTCGGCTCGTTCACCACCTTCTCGACGTGGATGGCCGACACCGACCGCCTTCTGGTCCACGGCCACCTCACCACCGCGGCGGTCAACGTGTTCGGCAGCCTGGCCGCCGGCCTGGCCGCCACCGTGCTGGGTCTGGCGGTGGGGCGGCTGGCGTCGGCCCGCCGGGCCCGGAGCGCCGCGCGGCGCGGCCGCGCCCCCCGTTACGGCTGGTGGGTCCGGTGATCACCCTGCTCGCCGTCGCTGCTGCGGCCGCGGCCGGGGCGGTCGCACGCCATGTAGTGGACCAGTACGCACAGCACCGGAGCCCGGGGGTGTTCCCGCGCGGCATCTGGCTGATCAACGTTTCCGGCTCGTTCGTGCTGGGGCTGCTGGTGGGCCTCGGTGCGCGGCACGGCCTGCCGGCGCAGCTCCTGACCATCGTCGGCGTCGGCTTCTGCGGTGCCTACACGACGTTCTCCACGTTCAGTTACGAGCTGGTCCGCCTCTGCGAGAAAGGCCAGGTGAGGGCGTCCCTCTGGTACGCCGTGGCGAGTCTCGCCGCGGGGCTGGCGGCAGCGGCGGCCGGGGCCGTCATCGGGGCGTTCTGAACCCGTACGGGCCCGGCCCGTGCGCGACTTGACACCGGGATTTGCTGGACGTCTCCTGGAAAGAGAGACGAAATGAACTGCTGCGCACGCTCATCGGAGCGCGCCGCAGACAAGCGGGTTGACCGGCGTCCACCGGAATGCGGAGGCTGCTGATGGCAACCTACGAATATCAGTGCAGCCGCTGCGGGCCTTTCGAGGTGAAACTGGCGATCGGGACGGCGCCCGGGACCTATGGCTGCCCTGTTTGCGCGGTCGCCGCACGGCGCGTGTTCTCCTCGCCCGGCCTCACGGTGACACCGCACGCGGTCGCCGCCCTCCACGACCGGGAAGAGCGGGCCCGTGAGGCCCCGGCAGTGGTCTCCGAAGTGCCACCGGGCAAGCGGGTGCCCAGGCGCCCGCACCCCGCACTCTCGCGGCTGCCGCGTCCCTGAGGGCGGTGGTCGGCCCGCCAGAACGTCGTGCGCGGGACGGGTGATTCCGTCCCCCACGCGGACTGAGGAGGTGCGTCCCCGTGGGTAACGTGGGACTGCTCTTTGTCGGTGCGGTGCTGTTCATCAACGGCATGCTGTTGCTGGGGAAGGTCGACGGCCGGGCAGCAGCGGTCTTCAACCTTTTCGTCGGCGCACTGCAGGTACTGACGCCGACCTACCTCATCATTGCCGCCGCCGGTGATCCCGTGAAGATCCTGGCGGTTTCCGGTATTTACCTGTTCGGCTTCACCTACCTCTACGTAGGTATCGGACTGCTCGCCAACCTCGACACCACCGGCGTCGGCTACTACTCGTTGTTCGTGGCGGTCGCCGCCCTGGGCTACTCGTTCGTCAACTTCCATGTCCTGAAGGACTATCCCTTCGGCGTCATCTGGCTCTACTGGGCATTCCTGTGGTTCCTGTTCTTCCTGCTGCTCGGACTCAAGCTGGACAGCCTGACCACCTATACGGGCTATGTCACGGCGATCGAGGGCTGGGTCACCGGCGCGATTCCCGCGGCGCTGCTGCTCTCCGGTTACTGGACACATCCCAACGAGACCGCGATCGCACTCGGGGTCTTCGGCGTGGTGGTGTTCGGGGCGCTGTGGCCGCTCACCCGGAAGTCGCGGAAGCCGGCCCCGGCGGCCGGAACCGTGGGCGCACCAACGTGACCGGATCAGAAATGAGGAGCTGTCATGCCCGAAATTCTCTTCAATGTGGACCACAGCAAGTCGATGCGTGACCAGGACGTCCCCGGGCACAACAGGTGGCACCCGGACATCCCCTCCGTCGCCATGGTGAAGCCGGGAGCGGAATTCCGTATGGAGTGCCGTGACTGGACCGACTGCCAGGTGGGCAACAACGACACCGCCAACGACGTACGCGACATCGACCTGACCATTCCTCACATGCTCAGCGGCCCGATAGGCGTGGAGGGCGCCGAACCCGGCGACCTGCTCGTCGTCGACATCCTCGACCTCGGCCCCGTGCCGCAGCAGGCCGGTGACGCGGCGGGCCAGGGCTGGGGCTATACCGGCATCTTCGCCAAGGCCAACGGCGGCGGATTCCTGACCGACTACTTCCCGGACGCCTACAAGGCGATATGGGACTTCCACGGGCAGCAGGCGGTCTCCCGGCACCTGCCCGGTATCCGCTTCACCGGGATCACCCACCCCGGCCTGTTCGGCACGGCCCCGTCCACCGAGATGCTGGCCCGCTGGAACACCCGCGAGCAGGCGCTGATCGACACCGACCCGAACCGGGTCCCGCCGCTCGCCGTACCGCCGGACAGCACCAACGCCCTCGCCGGAACGGCCACCGGAGACCTCGCCGCGCGCATCGCCGCGGAAGGCGCACGCACCGTGCCCGCCCGCGAGAACGGAGGCAACCACGACATCAAGAACTTCACGCGCGGTTCGCGGGTCTACTACCCCGTGTACGTGAAGGACGCCAAGCTCTCGGGCGGCGACCTCCACTTCAGCCAGGGCGACGGGGAGATCACCTTCTGCGGCGCCATCGAGATGGGCGGCTTCATCGACTTCCACGTCGATCTGATCAAGGGCGGCATGGAGACGTACGGCATCACCACCAACCCCGTCTTCATACCGGGCAACGTCGAGCCGAGGTACACGGAGTTCCTCACCTTCATCGGGGTCTCCGTGGACCACGACACGGACACGAACTACTACCTGGACGCGACGCTGGCCTATCGCCGGGCCTGCCTCAACGCCGTCGAGTACTTCAAGCAGTTCGGCTACAGCGGAGAGCAGGCCTACCTGCTGCTCGGCTCCGCCCCCATAGAGGGACGCATCAGCGGCATCGTCGACATCCCCAACGCCTGCTGCTCGCTGTACGTCCCCACCGCCATGTTCGACTTCGACGTCCGCCCCAGCGCGGCCGGCCCGATGAAGGCCGACCGCGGCCGGTGCGCGATGGCCGGCGCCTGAACCCACCCCGCACGGACCGGACCCGCCGGCCCCACGGCCCGGAGCCTGGGGCCGGCGGTCCTGAGCGGACGCGGTGGCCGGGATGGCCTGCGACAGGTGTGCGACCCCGCTGTCAGTGGGGATTCCTACACTGGTCGGGATGCTCCGCGCACAGGCGGTGCCGGGGCGTACGCCCGGGGGGAGGGAGCAGCAGATGGTGCTGCGGCAGGACTTACCACCACAGCGTTCGGGGGCGGCCGGCCCCGCGCCCGCGGGGGCGGAGGACGGCCCGTCCTCCGCCGCCGTTCCGCGGGCCCTGACCCCGTCCCGGCTGCTGCCCTGGCTGGGGCGGCTGGGTGTACCGGCCGCCGCGTTCGCCGTGTTCCAGGCGCTGTTGGGGATTCTGCCGCAGAACCTCGCGGGCGAGGCGGCGCGCTACTGCGTCGCGGCGACCGCCGGCGCCGGCGTCGGCGCCGTGGTGTGGCTGGCGGCGGCCCTGCTGCGGGCGCGCGGCGCGGCCGCCTCCGCCGTGGCCCCGCCCGTCCCGGTGCCGCCGCCCGCCGGGTCGCTGCCCGAGCTGGTGGACGGCACGTACCAGGCGCTGCGGCGCGGCCTCGCGGTGATCGAGGTGCCCGGCCGCGGGCCGCTCACCGGCTGGCCGCACTCCCTCGCGGAGGGCGGACCGCCGGTGCACCCGACGGCGTTCGGCACGGCGTACGGGCTCCATCTGCTGCTCGACATCGCGCCGGACGACGGCCTCATACGGGCCGGGGAGGTGGCCGAGACGCTGTGGCGGCTGCGGCTTCCCGGCGGCGGGTGGGCGGCCCGTTCGCAGGGCAGCGGGGCGCGGCCCGAGGTGTCCGCGATCGTGCTGGGCGCGCTGGCGCGGGCCGGTGCCGACCCCCGGCTGCTGGAGGCCGAAATACGCTCCTGCGAGGTGTTGTGGGACCCGGACCACGACGCCTCGGGGCTGGCGAACACCTATGTGGTGACGAATGTGCTGCGCGGGCTGCTGCGGGCGGCGCCCGGGGCCACGGCGCTGGCCGGACTGCGGGAGGTGCTGGTCAACGGCGCCACGGCCGATCCGGCGCGCGGGCATCACCGCTGCTGGGGCGCGGCGCTGGCCACCGGCCACGGCAATCCGGCGCCGTCCGCGGTGCACACCGCGCGGGCGGTGGTGGCGCTGGACCGCGCCGCGCGGGTGCTCGGCGAGGACGAACGGCAGCGTGCGGTGCGCGAGGAGGGCCTGCGCTGGCTGCTGGCCGGCCCGGGGGCGCCCGGGGGTGGCGCGTCCGATCTCCAGAACTGCCAGGAGGAGGTGCGGCGGCCGGTCCAGGAAGATCCGCTGCATCAGGAGCTGCTGTCCGTACGGCACTTCGCGGCCGCGTGGGTGGCCCGTGCGCTGATGACGGAAGGCGCCCGCCGGGTGGCGGCCGGGGAGGTGGGGCTGCCGGTGTGGGAGGCGCGGCTGACCGCCGCCGTGACGCGGGTGCACGCCCTGCAGCGGGGCGGGGTGTGGCGGTGGGACGACGGGCCCATGGGGCATCCGGTGTGGATGGCGTATCAGGGACTGTCGGTGCTGCGGCGGTACGCGCTGATGGTCTACCGGCCGTGCGGCGGGCCGGGTTCCGAGGACGGGGGCGCAGGCGGGAACTCCGCACGGTGACGCTTGCGGGCACTGCCGGTCAGGGCCCCACAGCGGGCGGACGAACGGCCGGAAGGGCGGTGCGGGTTCACGGTGCCGGTGCGGTCCAGGCAGGTGGCGAACGGGAGGCGGACATGCAGGTCGAGGAGGCCCGGCGGCTGCTGGTGGACGGGCTGGGCGGGGGTCCGGAGCCGCCGTCGCCCGAGTCGGCGCGCGAGGTCATCGCCCGGCTGGCACGGCCCGAAGCGCTCGGCCCGCTGGTGCGCCGCCTGTCCGCCGGCGATCTGGAGTTCGCGGAGTGCCTCCGGCTGTCGTACCGCCATGCGCTGGGCTTCGACAAGCTGTTGCTGCTGCCCGGCGCGCCCCGGTTCATGCTGCGGGTCCACTTCTGGCACGGCGCGGCCGGCGCGGTCTCCGAGGACATCCACAACCACCGCTGTGCGATCGCCTCGGCGGTGGTGCGCGGCCGGGTGCGGATGGAGTGCTACGAGCCCGCCGCGGACGGCGTGCCCGCGGTCGCCTACCGGGAGACCATCGACGGCCCCGGCGGTGCCTGGCGCCTGCGCCGGGTCGGCGACGCCCGGCTGCGGCTGCTGCACGACGAGCAGTACGGCGCGGGGCGGAGCTACGGCCTGGCGGCCCGTACGCTGCACCGGGTGGTGAGCGAGGAGCCGACGGTGACGCTGTTCCTGGAGACCGCCCCGCAGCGGTCGGTGACCGACGTCTATGTGCGGAGCCACGGCCGCGTCGCGGACCGTGGCTCCGTCACGTACAGCGGCGCGGACCCGGCCCGTACCGGCGCCGCCGACCGGGCCGGCGGTGCGGTCAGGGGCGGCCGCGCCGGGCGCGGGGACCCGCCGCCCAAGACTCCGCTGCCACCGGCCGTCTATCGTGCCGAACTCGACGCTCTGGCAGCGTCTTTGGGCTACTGAAAGGGGGCGCGCCCGGATGTCCGAGGCGGGCCGTCATGGCACGGAGCCCGGCGGCGTCCAGCCGTCCGCCGAGCGCCTGGCGGATCACCGTGAGGTTGTAGGCGTCCACCCCGGCCTCGGCCAGCTCGTGGGGCCTTACCCAGCGGAAGGCCTGGTCCGCGCTGGGCAGGACGACCTCCAGTGTGAGCGGGCGGACGACGAAGTTCTCCTGATGGTTGTGGACGCGGCGGCCCCGGTAGTCGCTCAGGAAGCTGGTCGAGCCGGTGTGCGCGACGATGGCGCCGAGCAGTCCGGTCTCCTCCTTCAACTCCCGCAGGGCGCCGGTCTCGGCGGTCTCCCCACGGTCGAGCTTCCCGCACGGCACACCCCAGGCGCCGGGCAGGAATCGCTCGCGGTAGCTACGGCGCACGATCAGCACGCGGGCGTGGTGCACCACCACCGCCGCGGCCAGATGGGTGTCGGCTGCAATCTGGTTCATCGGACTTCTCGCAATCCGAAGAGACGGGCCTCAGGCCCGTGGCGGACGTCCACCGTACCGGCGATGAATCACCGGCGGACCTGTTCCGCAGCCGGCGGGCGAAGCGAGCCGGCGGCCCTCCGTGAGCCCCCTCGGACACCGCATCTGGAGGCGGCGACGCCAGGCGCAGCGCACGCTGCCGGCCGTCGCGCCATGGCCGTGAGCCGTGCCATGAAGTAGGTGCGGCGGCCACCCCGACCAATGAACTGGCCGCCGCATCCCCGACCTTACCCATGGGTCACTTACGGGGTCATCACCTGATCGGAAGCCGGAGTGAGGTATGCGTCACGCCGTACCAGCGCCGCATAGCGTCCGTCGGCGGCCAGCAGCTCGTCATGGGTGCCGCGTTCGGCGATCCGGCCGGCGTCCAGCACCACGATCTGGTCGGCGTCGCGGACCGTGGAGAGGCGGTGCGCGATGGTGAGGGTGGTGCGGCCCTCGGACAGCTCGTCGATGGCCTGCTGCACCGCGTGTTCGGTGCGGGTGTCCAGGGCGCTGGTCGCCTCGTCCAGGACGAGGACGGGCGGGTCGCGCAGGATGGTCCGGGCGAGGGCGAGGCGCTGTTTCTCGCCGCCGGAGAAGCGGTAGCCGCGTTCGCCGACGAGGGTGTCGTAGCCGTCGGGGAGGGCGGCGATGTGGTCGTGGATCTGGGCGGCCCGCGCGGCGCGTTCGATCTCCTCGTCGGTGGCGTCCGGTTTGGCGAAGCGGAGGTTCTCGGCGACCGAGGCGTGGAAGAGGTAGGTCTCCTGGGAGACCACGCCGACCGAGCGCGCGAGGGTGTCGAAGTCGAGGTCGCGGACGTCCGTGCCGTCGAGGGTCACCCGGCCGCCGGTCACGTCGTAGAGCCGCGGGACGAGGTAGCTCAGGGTGCTCTTGCCGCTGCCGGTCGACCCGACGACGGCGAGGCTGCCGCCCGCCGGGAGGGTGAGGTCGATGCCGTCGAGGGTGGCGGCGGCCTCCGGGTCGTAGCGGAACGTCACGTTCTCGAAGCGGACTTCACCGCGCGGGGAGGCGATCCGGACCGGCTCGGCGGGCTCGGTGATGGTGACCGGCAGATCGAGGTACTCGAAGATCCGCTGGAAGAGGGCGAGCGAGGTCTGCATCTGCACGCCGGTGGAGAGCAGGGAGACGGTGGGGCGCAGCAGGCCCTGCTGGAGCGAGACGAAGGCGACGAGGGTGCCGAGGGAGAAGGCCGGTCCGCCCAGTCCGAGGACCAGGCCGGCCGCCCAGTAGATCAGGGCGGGCATGGCGGCCATCACGATCCCGATGGTGGCCATCCGCCAGCGGCCCGCCATGCTGGCGCGGACCTCCAGGTCGACCAGGCGCTCGGATTCACCGGCGAAGGTCCGGGTGAGGGAGTCGGCGCGGCCCATCGTGCGGCCGAGGAGGATGCCGCTGACCGAGAGGGACTCGGTGACCATCGCGGACATCGCGGCCATCTGCTTCTGCCGCTGGGTGGTGATCTTCTTGCGTTCGTTGCCGACCCGGCGGCTGATCCAGACGAAGAGCGGAAGCAGCAGCAGGGAGACCACGGTCAGCCGCCAGTCCAGGGCGAGCATGGCGCAGACGGTGGCGAGGACGGAGGTCAGGTTGGAGACCAGGGAGGTCGCGGTGGAGGTGACCGTCGCCTGCATCCCGCCGATGTCGTTGGCGATCCGGGACTGGACCTCGCCGGTGCGGGTGCGGGTGAAGAAGGCCAGCGGCATCCGCTGGAGCTTGGCGTAGACCGCGGTGCGCAGGTCGTGCATCACCCGCTGGCCGACGGTGGTGGACAGCAGGGTCTGCAGCACCCCGAACACGCTGGTGGTGACGGCGGTGACGATCATGCCGAGGGCGAGCAGGGTCAGCAGTCCGGTGCGCCGGGCGGGTATCGCCACGTCCAGGATCTCCCGGAGGAGGAACGGGGAGGCGACCGAGACCAGCGAGGAGGCGCCGAC
The DNA here is from genome assembly GCF_043199295.1 of Streptomyces sp. NPDC048612. NCBI lineage: Bacteria > Bacillati > Actinomycetota > Actinomycetes > Kitasatosporales > Streptomycetaceae > Streptomyces > Streptomyces sp. NPDC048612. The sequence goes on along the minus strand of NZ_JBICVV010000001.1, from coordinate 364,345 downwards.
GAGCAGGCCGACGAGGGCGAGCCGGGCGCGGTAGGGGCGGAAGAGGGTGAGTATCCGCCGCAGCGGGACCGGCTTGTCCGGGTCCTTGGGCGGCGGGGTCCATTGGGGTTCGTCGCTGCGCATGGGCTCCTTCGAGGGTGTGCGGCGTCGCGGCAGGGGCGGCCGGGGGGACACGCAGCGTGGAGCCTAGCTCATTGTTACCTATGTTCACAATGAATAACGTCCTGCCGTCCGCTATCCTCGCGGTATGCCCTCCCCCGAGCCGACGGTCAGCACCAGCAACCTCGCCGAGCAGCTGGTCCGGCTGACCCGCCGGATGCACCGCGCCCAGAAGCACCACCTGGCACACCTGGACCTCGCCTTCACCCCCGCGCAGTCCCGGCTCCTGCGGATCGTCGACCACTACCGCGACGCCCCGCCGCGGATGGCCGACCTCGCGGAGCGGCTGGAGGTCGTCCCGCGCGCGGTGACCACGCTGGTGGACGCCCTGGAGGCGCAGGGCGCGGTGCGCCGGGTGCCCGATCCGGCCAACCGGCGGGTGATCCGGATCGAGCTGACCGACACCGGCCGCGCCACGCTGCGGGCGTTGCGCAGCGCACGGCGGGCCGCGGCGGAGGAGATCCTGGCACCGCTCACCGCCGAGCAGCGCGAGGTGCTCGGCGGACTGCTGTCCACCCTGGTCGACGGGACGGGTTCGCCGCACTGAGCCCGGTCCCGTCCGGCGGGTGGGCCCTGGCCGGGCCACCGGACCGGCCCTGACGCACAGTCAACCGGAGGAGTGCCGCCATGCCCCTGCTGGAGCCGGACCCCGAGACCCTGCGGCCCACCGCCCCCGGCGGCCCGGCCCACGACCGGGTGGCCGGCCCGCGGGCGTCCGGCACCCCCGAGCCGCTGCGCGGTGAACTGACCGCGCTGCTGGGTGCGGAAAAGGTGCTCCACGGCCTCTCCGACCTGGTCCGCTACGCCTCCGACGCCAGCCCGTACCGCTTCGTGCCGCAGGTCGTGGTGGTGGCCGAGGACCTCGACGACATCTCCGCGGTCTTCTCCTACGCGCACGGCAGGGGCCGCAAGGTCGTCCTCCGGGCCGCCGGGACCTCCCTCAACGGCCAGGCGCAGGGCGAGGACATCCTCGTCGACGTGCGCCGGCACTGGACGGGTGTCCAGGTGCTCGACGGCGGGGCCCGCGCCCGCATCCGGCCGGGGACCACCGTGCTGCGCGCCAACACCACGCTGGCCCGCTACGGCCGGGTGCTGGGGCCCGATCCGGCCAGCGCCGTCGCCTGCACGCTGGGCGGAGTGGTCGCCAACAACGCCTCCGGGATGACGGCCGGCACCACCCGCAACTCCTACCGGACACTGGCCTCGGCCACCCTCGTGCTGCCGTCGGGCACGATCGTCGACACCGCGGCGCCGGACGCCGACGCGGAGCTGGCCGTTGCCGAACCGGCGCTGTGCGCGGGCCTGCTGGGGCTGAAGGCGGAGATCGAGGACGATCCGGAGCTGGTGGCCCGCATCCGCGCCAAGTACGCGCTCAAGAACACCAACGGCTACCGCCTCGACGCCTTCCTCGACGGCGCGACACCGGTACAGATCCTGCGCGGCCTGATGGTCGGCTCCGAGGGCACCCTCGGTTTCGTGGCCGAGACCGTCTTCGACACCCTGCCGCTGGACCGGTACACCTCCAGCGCGCTGCTCTTCTTCCCGACGCTGGAGGCCGCCGCCTCGGCCGTACCGCTCTTCAACGCGGCGGGCGCGCGGGCGGTGGAGCTGATGGACGGCAACACGCTGCGCGCCTCGGTGCGGGTGGCCGGGGTGCCCGCCGACTGGGCCGCGCTGCCCAAGGAGACCACCGCGCTGCTGGTGGAGTTCCGGGCGCCCGACGAGGCCGGCCAGGAGGCGTACGAACGGGCCGCGGCGCGGGTGCTGACGGAACTGGAACCGGTCGCGCCGGTCCCGTCCGTCACCAATGCCTTCACCCGGGACGCGGCAGCGATCGGCGGTTACTGGAAGGCCCGCAAGGCGTTCGTGACGGCGGTGGGCGGCTCCCGGCCGCCCGGGACGACGCTGATCACCGAGGACTTCGCGGTACCGCCCGACCGGCTCGCCGAGGCCTGTACGGCCCTGCTGGAACTCCAGTCCCGGCACGGCTTCGACGCCGCGGTGGCCGGCCACGCGGCACACGGCAATCTGCACTTCCTGCTCGCCTTCGACGCGGCGCGGCCGGCCGAGGTGGCCCGCTACGCCGCCTTCATGGACGCCTTCTGCCGGCTGACCGTCGAGCGCTTCGACGGGTCACTGAAGGCCGAGCACGCCACCGGCCGGAACATCGCGCCGTTCCTGGAGCTCGAATGGGGCGCGCGGGCCACGGAGTTGATGTGGCGGATCAAGGAGACCGTGGACCCGCACGGCATCCTGGCGCCGCGCGTGCTCCTCGACCGCGACCCGCGGGCCCATCTGCGCGGACTGAAGACCATCCCCCGGGTCGAGGCGCGCGCCGACCCGTGCATCGAGTGCGGCTTCTGCGAACCGGCCTGCCCGAGCGGGGACCTGACCACCACCCCGCGCCAGCGGATCGTGCTGCGCCGGGAGATGCTGCGCCAGCCGGCCGGCTCCCCCGTCACCACCGCGCTGCTGGACGCCTACGGCTACGACGCGGTGGACACCTGCGCCGGCGACTCGCTCTGCGCCGCGGCCTGCCCGGTGGGCATCGACACCGGTGCGCTGATGAAGGACTTCCGGCACCGGCGGCACAGTGCGCGCGAGGAGTGGGTCGCCGCGCGGTCCGCCCGGCGGTTCGGGGCGGTCGAACGGGCGGCGCGGCTGGCGGTGGGCGCGGCCGGCCTGATCGGTGACCGGGTACTGGGGCCGGTGACCGGCGCCGTCCGTAAGGCCGTACGTCCCGATCTGGTGCCGGAGTGGCTGCCGTGGATGCCCGGTGCGGCGCCCCGGACGCGGCCCGTGACCCGGCGGGCCGGGGCGGCCGCGGTCTACTACCCGGCGTGTGTGAACCGGATCTTCGGGCCGCCCGCCGGGTTCGACGGGCTGCCGCTGCCCGAGGCGGTGGTGGCGGTGTCGCGGCGGGCGGGCCGGCCGGTGTGGATTCCGCCGGAGGTGGCCGGCACCTGCTGCGCCACGATCTGGCACTCCAAGGGATACCGGCGCGGGGCCGAGGTGATGGCCAACCGCGTCGTCGAGGCGGCCTGGGGCTGGACGGCCGGCGGCCGGCTGCCGCTGGTGGTGGACGCGTCCTCGTGCACGCTGGGCCTCGCCCATGAGGTCGTGCCGTATCTGACGCCCGGAAACCGTGGGCTGCACTCCGGGCTGACCGTCGTCGACTCGGTGGTCTGGGCCGCCGACGAGCTGCTGCCCCGGCTGGAGATCACCCGCACGGTCGGCTCGGCGGTGCTCCACCCCACCTGCGCCATGCAGCACTTGGGCGGCGGGAGCCGGCTGCGCCGGGTCGCCGAGGCCTGTGCGCGGGAGGTCGTGGTGCCGGACGACGTGGGCTGCTGTGCGTTCGCCGGGGACCGCGGGATGCTGCACCGGGAGCTGACCGAATCGGCCACCGCGAAGGAGGCGGCCGAGGTGACCGCCCGGCACTTCGACGCGCATCTGTCGGCGAACCGGATGTGCGAGGTCGGCATGGACCACGCGACGGCGGGCCGGGGCTACCACTCGGTGCTCCAGGCACTGGAGAGGGCGACCCGGCCCGCTTGAGGGCGTGCCGGTCAGCGCTTCACGTGCAGCGCCACCGCTCCCTTGGCCGGGACCGAGAGCCGGGCCTTCCCGTCGTCCCCCACGGTGACCGTGTGGCCGTCGCACGCGGACGGCGCGGCCGCCACGACATCGCAGTAGGTACCGGCGGGCAGCGAGGTCGCGAAGGTCTGCTTCAGCTCCGCGTCACCGTTGTTGAGGGCGACGAACCCCTTGCCGTCCCGGCCGAAGGCGATCGCGCTGCCGCCGTTGTCCCACCAGTCGGTCAGCTCGGCCGAGCCCACCGCGTTGCGGAAGCCGACCATCCCGGTGACCGCCCGCTCGGCGTGCTGGCGGGTCCAGCCCTCGCTGCCGCTGGGCGGTCCGGCGTCCTTGTCGGACCACTCGTAGCCGGAGTAGACGTTCGGCGACCCGTAGGGCGAGGCGAGCATGAAGACGTTGGCGAGCGTGTAGGCCGCGCCGTCCTTGTAGGTGAGCGTCGAGCCGTTGCGCTCGGTGTCCCAGTTGTCGACGAAGGTACGGGCCTTGTCGCTGCCGAGCTTGCCGTCCGCGACGGACTTGAGCTGGGCCAGACCGCCGCCCTGGAGGGCGCTCTTGAGGTGCTGGCCGTAACGGAACTCGTCGACGTCGCCGGTGCCGGTGTACTCCTCGGGCTGCACCGCCTCGCCGGCGCCGTGGATGACCTCCTGCACCCAGTAGCCGGGGTCGCGCATCTTGCCCTTGATAGCCGCGAGGTCCTCGGCGGAGAGGTGCTTGGCGGCGTCCACCCGGAGGCCGTCCACGCCCAGGGACCGCAGGTCGTCGAGGTACCTGGCGATCGTGGTGCGGACCTCGTCGCGGCCGGTGTCGAGGTCGGCGAGGCCCACCAGTTCGCAGGTCTGGACGTCCTTGCGGTCGCCGTAGTCGGAGATGCTCTTGCGGCAGCCGTGGAAGTCCTGGTCCTGGTAGGTGCCGGGGTAGTCGTACTTGGTGTACTTGGTGCCGCCGGTGCCCGTACCGGCGCCCGCCGCCATGTGGTTGACGACGGCATCGGCGATGACCTTGACGCCCGCGCCGTGGCAGGCGCTGACCATCGAGGCGAACGCGGGCCGGTCGCCCAGCCGTCCGGCGATCTTGTAGCTGACGGGCTGGTAGGAGGTCCACCACTGGTCGCCCTGGATGTGCTCGGTGGCGGGTGAGACCTCGACGTAGCCGTAGCCGGCCGGGCCGAGCTGGTCGGTGCAGGCGCGGGCGACGTCCGCGTACTTCCACTCGAACAGCGTGGCGGTGACGGTCTTTTCGCCGGGCGGCACGGCCTGGGAGGACCACGGCGCGAAGGTGGCGAGGCCGGCCGCGGCCAGCACCCCTGCCAGCGCCCCGCCCAGCACACGGGAACGTTGCTGCATTGTGCGGCTCCTTGGTCATGGGGCGCGGCAGCGCGCACCGCGCCCACGAGAGCAGCCACGCGCCGGCCGCCATGGGGGGATTTCCGTATCGGAGCCTGCCGTTTACCTCGTGAACACGTCAAGGCTTTCCGCAAGTGTTTTCAGTGACTTGCGAAAGCTTCTGGCGGCAGCGCGTCCGGCCTTGCCGCAAAGAGTCCGGTCATGCGGCAAAGAGTCCGAGCGTGCCGTAACAAGAGTCCAATCGGCCCTCTTGTGCCCCGGCCCGACGGCCGACAGGGTCCTGACCGAGGTTCACGTATGCCCCGGCACACCAGCGCTCCTGGAGGACCGATGAACGAGGCACCATCGCAGAACCACGACCACAACGACCCGGGGCCGAGCCGCCGTTCGGTGCTGTGGACCGCCGGTGCGGCGGGCGCCGGACTCGGGCTCGGCGGCCTCCCGGCCACACCGGCCGCCGCGGCCGCTCCCGGCGCGGCCGCCCCCGCGACACCGGCCGCCGCGGTTCCGCGTGCCGCGGGCAGCACGATGATCGGCGTGCCGTTCGAGCGGCGCGGCACCGTACGTGTCGGCATCATCGGCCTCGGCAACCGGGGCGGCAGCATGATCGACCTCTTTCTCGCGGTGCCGGGCGTCCGCGTCGTCGCGCTGTGCGACCCGGTGAAGGAGAAGACCGCCAAGGCCGCCAAGAAGGTCACCGCCGCGGGGCAGCCGGCGCCCGCCGTCTACACCAACGGCGAGCAGGACTTCGAGAACCTCTGCAAACGCGGCGACCTCGACTTCGTCTACGCGGCCACGCCCTGGGACCGGCACTTCGACATGGCGAAGACCGCGATGCTCAACGGCAAGCACGTGGGCGTGGAATGCCCCCTCGCGCTGCGCCTGGACCAGCTGTGGGAGCTGGTGGACCTCTCCGAGCGCACCCGCCGGCACTGTATGCAGCTGGAGAACTGCTGTTACGGCAGGAACGAGATGCGGGTCCTGCGGATGGCCCACGCGGGCCTGTTCGGCGACCTGCTGCACGGCGCCGGCGCCTACAACCACGACCTGCGCGGCCTGATGTTCGATCCCAAGTACTACGAGGGGCCCTGGCGCAGGCTGTGGCACACCCGGCTGCGCGGCGACCTCTACCCCAACCACGGCTTCGGTCCGGTCGCCAACTACATGGACGTCAACCGCGGTGACCGCGCCGTACGGATCTCCAGCTTCGGCACGCCCGCGCTCGGTCTCGCCGCCTACCGCAAGACGCACATGCCGGCCAACGACCCCAGCTGGAAGGAGTCGTACATCGAGAGCGACCGGACGATCAGCCTCGTGCAGACCGCCAAGGGGCGGGTGATCCGGCTGGAGCACGATGTCTCCACCCCGCACCCCTACAGCCGGATCAACAGCCTCGGCGGCACCAAGGGCGTCTTCGAGGACTATCCCGAGCGGATCTATCTGGAGCCGGACCAGAGCAACGACGAGTGGGGCGACTTCGGGAAGTACGCGGAGTGGGACCACTGGCTGTGGAAGGAGCACGCCAACCCGCCCGGCGGACACGGCGGCATGGACTACATGCTGGTCTTCCGGCTGATGCAGTGCATGCGGCTGGGCCTCGTACCTGACTTCGACGTCTATGACGCGGCGACCTGGACGGCGCCGGTGCCTTTGAGCGACCTGTCGATCAGGGCGAAGGGCGCCCCGCAGGAGATCCCCGACTTCACCCGCGGACTGTGGAAGAAGGCGCGGCCGGGGATGGACTCGAAGAAGCCCGAGGAGTAGGAGCCCGGAGCGCCCCGGGGCCCGGCGGGCAGCCGCACGCGCCGGGCCCGGCGGTGCAGCAGCGCGGAGCCCACCAGGCAGGCACCGCGCCCTCGTCCAGGGACGTCGATGTGCATCCCGGCACCGGGTGGTGAAGACCTTGGCGGCAGAAGACCAGGGGCACGATCACCGTCCCGATATGCCCCTCAGGCCGCCAAGTGCGCCTTGTCCCCCATGACGACGACGGGGTGCCGCGCCGGGTCCAGGGCGCGCAGCAGCGCCCGCATCCCGGCCTTCGGGACGCTGACACACGCGGAGGTGCCGCTGCCGTGGTCGAGATGCAGCCAGACCCCGCCCCCCTTGGACTGCCCCTGCGGCCGGGTCGGGTCCAGCGGTGAGGTCCCCTTGACGCGGTTGTAGTTGATCGCGACGACGTAGTCGAAATCGTGCCGGGTGCTCTTGGCCCAGTACGGCGGCGGGGTGAACGCCGAGGAGTGCGTATAGGGCAGCTTGGCGCCGGGGTCCGCGAGCACACCGCCCGCGTCGGTCAGCGTGAACACGCCGACGGGGCTGCGCTTGTCGCCCTCGTGGTGGTTCACCGTCCAGCCGCGGCGACCGTTGTGCGCATCCCAACTCCCCTTGCGGTCCCAGCCCTTGGCGCCCTTGTCATAGAGGACGACGGTGGCGTCGGCGGAGTCCACACCCGCGCCGTAGACCGCCACGACCTGCCGGGACGCGGCCGGGATACGGGACCGCAGCGCCGGACCGACCTCGGGGATGTGCGCGAGGTGCGTGGTGGCCGCGCCGCCGCGGGCCGGGCCCCCGGGGCGCTCCCCCTTCGCCGCGCCGTCGTCCTTGCCGCCGCCCCGGCCGTCGCCCGCGCCTCCGCAGCCCGCCAGAAGAACCAGCCCCGCCGCGGCCACCGCCGCCGTCCGCATCGCCCTGCCCGCTGTCCGCATGGACCCATGGTCGCACCACGGGCGCGGCGGCCGTTCAGCGCCGGCCGGCCCCCCTTCCGACCGCCCCGTTGTTGTCCGGATCGCGCGGGCACAGCGGAAAAACCGTTTGAAATCCACCCAGCCCGCGGGCCAGTCTTCCCAGACCTCCGCCGGTGACGAGACCGGCCGGGAGGACATTTCACCTGCCGGGACGGCCTGCTGCCGCCCCCTCACCACGACTCCGGCTGGGACAGCATGCACCTTCGTGACCTTCCGTACCCCGACCCGGGCGTCCCGGACGTCCGTACGGGCGGCGCCTTTCTCCGGTGGCTCTGCGGACAACAGCTCGGCGGACAGTTCAAGGCCCTGCTCTGGGGGCTGGTGAACGTCGGCTCCATCGCCGCCTCCCCGCTGCCGGTGGGGCTCGCCGTGCAGGCCGTGGTGGACCGCGACGGCGGCCGTCTCCTCCTGGCCGGCGGTCTGATCCTGGCCCTGGGCGTACTGATCGCGGTGGGCGACACCATGGTCCACCGCGCGACCGTCGCCAACTGGATCACCGCCGTCACCCGGATGCAGCAGCTGCTCGCCCGTAAGACCACGGAACTGGGCTCCGCCATGACCCGGCGGGTCGCGGCCGGCGAGATCGTCACCGTCAGCACCGGCGACCTGGAGAAGATCGGCTGGTTCGCCGAGGCCCTCTCCCGGTTCGCCGCGTCGGCGCTGACCGCGGTCGGCGTCGCCGTCGCGCTGGCCTTCTACCAGCCGGCACTGGGCGTGCTGGTGGCCGTCGGCGTTCCCGTACTCGCGCTGGCCGTCCTGCCGCTGCTGCCGCCCGCCACCCGCCGCGCCGACGCCCAGCGCGAACAGGCCGGCCGGGCCACCGAGCTGGCCTCCGACACCGTCGCCGGACTGCGCGTCCTGCGCGGCATCGGGGGCGAGGAACTCTTCCTCGCCCGCTACCGCAGCGCCTCCCAGGACGTCCGCAGGGCGGCCGTCCGCAGCGCCCGGATGTGGGCCCTGATCTCGGCCGTGCAGGTGCTGCTGCCGGGCCTGCTGCTCATCGCGGTGGTCTGGTACGGCGCCCGGCTCGCCCTCGACGGCACCATCGCGGTCGGCGATCTCGTCACCATCTACAGCGCGGTCACCTTTCTGCTCTTCCCGCTGCGCCACTTCGAAGAGATCGCCCAGGCCTACGCGTTCGCCAAACCGTCGGCGAAGCGCACGGCCCGCGTCCTGGCCCAGCAGCGGACGGCCGGCGGACAGGTCCAGGAGCCGGAGACGCCGCCCACCGGCACGCTGTACGACCCGGTCAGCGGGCTGACCGCGCCGGCCGGCCGGCTGACCGCCGTGGTCTGCGGCGACCCCGACGCCGCGGGCCGGCTCGCCGAACGCCTCGGCGGACACCCGCCGCGCGCCGACGAGGACGGTGACCACCCGGCCAGCCTGTCCGTCGTCCTCGGCGGCACCCCGCTCGACGACCTGCCACGGGACACCGCCCGCCGCGCCGTCCTCGTCCAGGACAAGGACCCGGTGCTGCTGTCCGGCACGCTCGGCGAGCTGCTCGACGTACCGGCCTCCGGCCGGGTGGACGCCAGGGACGCGCTGGCCGCGGCCCAGTGCAGCGACGTACTGACCGCGCTGGCGCAGGCCTCGGTGGACGACTCGGGAGACCCGATGCACACCCACATCACCGAGCGCGGCCGGTCGCTGTCCGGCGGGCAGCGGCAACGGCTCGCCCTCGCCCGGTCGCTGGTCACCGACCCCGAGGTGCTGGTGCTCGACGAGCCGACCAGCGCCGTCGACGCCCACACCGAGGCCCGGATCGCCGACGGTCTGGGGACGGTCAGGACCGGGCGCACCACCGTCGTGCTCACCTCCAGTCCGCTCCTCCTGGACCGGGCCGAGCAGGTGGTGTTCCTCCAGGACGGCAAGGCCGTCGCCACGGCCACCCACCGCGAACTGCTGCACAGCCACCCCGCCTACCGCGCGGTCGTCACCCGCGACACGGAACCCGAGCCGGCGCTGTCCACCGGCCAGACCGAGGAGACCGCATGACCGGCCTGGCGCCGCCGGACCACGACCCGGACGCCCCGCAGACCCTCACCACACTCCCCGTCGGCTCACCGGCCACCGTCCGCGGCTACGTCCGCGGCCTGATCCACCGGCACCGCAAAGCTTTCACCGTCCTCATCGTGGTGAACGCCGCCGCGGTGATCGCCTCCATGGCCGGCCCGTATCTGCTCGGCGGAGTCGTCGAGAAGCTGTCCACGGGCGTGCGCGACCTCCAACTGGAGCACACCCTCGCGGTGTTCGCCCTCGCGCTCGCCGCGCAGACGGTGTTCGTGCGGATGGTCCGGCTGCGCGGGGCGATGCTCGGCGAGCGGATGCTGGCGGATCTGCGGGAGGACTTCCTCGTACGGTCCGTGGCACTGCCGCCGGGCGTACTGGAGCGGGCCGGCACCGGCGATCTGCTGTCGCGGATCACCACGGACATCGACCGGCTCTCCGAGGCGATGCGCGAGGCCGTGCCGCAACTGGCCATCGGTGTGGTCTGGGTGGCGCTGCTGGTCGGCGGCCTGACCGTGACCGCGCCACCGCTGGCCCTGTCCGTGCTGATCGCGCTGCCGCTGTTGGTCGTCGGCTGCCGCTGGTACTTCAAACGGGCGCCGCACGCCTATCGTTCGGAGGCCGCCGGTTACGCGGCGGTGTCCGCCGTACTCACCGAGTCCGTGGACGCGGGGCGTACGGTCGAGGCCCACCGGCTGGGCGCCCGCCGGATCGCGCTGTCGGAGCGCCGCATCCGGGAATGGACCCAGTGGGAGCGCTACACGCTCGCGCTGCGCTCGGTGCTCTTCCCCGTCGTCGATCTGGCGCATGTGCTGCTCCTGGCCTCGGTGTTGCTGCTCGGCGGCGCCTTCGTCCTGCAGGGCTGGATCAGTCCCGGGCAACTGACGACCGGGGCACTGCTGGCGCAGATGATGATCGAACCGGTCGGCATGATCCTGCGCTGGTACGACGAGCTGCAGGTGGCCCAGGTGTCCATCGCACGGCTCGTCGGCGTCCGGGAGATCCCGCCGGAGGCCACCGACGCGGACCGGCGCCCCGACGGGCGGGACCTGCACGCCGACGGGGTGAGCTTCGGCTACCGCGCGGGCGCCGATGTGCTGCGCGAGGTCTCGCTGCGAGTGCGGCCGGGGACCCGGCTGGCCCTGGTCGGGCCGTCCGGCGCGGGCAAGTCGACACTGGGCCGGCTGCTGGCCGGTATCTACGGGCCCCGCGTCGGCAGCGTCACCCTGGGCGGCGCCGAACTCTCCACCATGCCGGCCGAGCGGGTCCGTGAGCAGGTGGCGCTGGTCAACCAGGAACACCATGTCTTCGTCGGCTCGCTCCGTGACAACCTCCTGCTGGCGCGCACCGGCGCGGCCGATGCCGAACTGTGGGCCGCGCTCGGCGCGGTGGACGCCGACGCCTGGACGCGGGCCCTGCGCAAGGGGCTGGACACCGAGGTCGGCTCCGGCGGCCACGCCCTGACTCCCGCCCAGGCCCAGCAGATCGCACTGGCCCGGCTGGTACTGGCCGACCCGCACACCCTGGTCCTGGACGAGGCGACCTCCCTGCTCGACCCACGGGCCGCCCGCCACCTGGAACGATCCCTGGGCAGGGTGCTCGACGGCCGTACGGTCGTGGCCATCGCCCACCGGCTGCACACCGCGCACGACGCCGATGTGATCGCGGTCGTCGAGGACGGCCGGATCAGCGAACTGGGCAGCCACGACGACCTGGTCGCCGCCGGCGGCGCCTACGCGGCGCTGTGGCAGTCCTGGCACGGCTGAGGCGCGTACGGTACGGCACGGCGGCGCAGACCTCATGAGGTCTGCGCCGCCGATGCGCGCTGCGGAGCGGGGGTCAGCCGGCGGAGCCGCCGTGCATCGCCTTGCGCAGATCGCGCGTCTGCTGTGCGAGCGTCTTCAGATCGACCTTCTTGAGGGAGCGCGTGGTCGCGTCGCCCACCCCGATCACGTCGACGACCGAGGTGCTGTCGGCCCAGACACACAGCGGGATGTAGAAGCCGTCGCCCTGGGAGATCCCGCAGCGCAGAATGGCTCCCTTCGCGCCGGCATCCTGGACGTCGAAGTCCTTCGGCGCGACGGCCATGTCGTTCGGGGCGAACGCCGCCCGCACCCGCTGCGCGGGGTCGGACACCGTGCCCGCGCCGGTGTGGACGCCCAGGTTGACCGAGGGATTGTTCGCCGGACGGTAGACCCCGTCGGTCCGGGTCAGGCCCTTCAGCTCCGGGTATTTCGCGGGGGCCAGCTTGTCCGGCGTGTACATCATCTTGGTGAGCTCCGCGTCATAACGAAGCTCCGTCCCCGCCGACTTCACCACCTTGGGCGCGGCCGGCTTCTCCCCCTGGGGCGTGCCCTGCCCCGCTCCCCCGTCACCCTGGCTCTGCTCTTGCCCCTGCCGGGCCTCGGCGTCGTCCCCACCGCCGAGCTGCGACCACACCAGAAAGCCACCCCCGGCGAGCAGCACGACGACCACCAGGACAACGGTGACGATCAGTCCGGTACGGGGCTTGCGCGGCGCCGGAGGAGGCGGCGGAGCGAAGCCCGCGCCCCCGCCCTGGCCCGGCAGTCCGGTCGGCGGCGTCGGCCCGTTCTGCGGAGGAACCGGCGCGCCGGGGTACGGAGGCAGCGGGGCGCCCGGTCCGGGTGGCGGCATCTGCGGCGGCTGGTGGGTCACGGTTGTCGGGTCCTCATCATCGGTTGCAGGAGCCCGGTCATCCTTCCGTATGGCGTGAAGTCGGCTGCGGCAGGGGCCCGGTGGGCGGGGTCCGGAAGTCCGCGAGGCCGCGGAGAAAGGACAGGCCGGGGCGGCCGGCGAGCCGGCTCGTGCCGACGACGGCGAACCCCGAGCGGGCCAGCACGGCCCGCGAGGCCGCGTTGTCGAGCGTGGTCGCGGCACGCAGAGTGGTCAGCCCATAGCCGTTGGCGGCAAGGCCGCACATCTCCCGTACGGCCCAGGTAGCCAGCCCGCGCCCCGCGGCCCGCTCCGCGATCCGGTACCCGAGTTCGGCGCCGCCACCCTCCACATCCACGAGGTTGACCCGCCCCAGCACCTCCCCCGCGGTGCCGACCAGCACATGGAAGTAACAGACCCCGGCCTCCTGTTCGGCGAGCAGGGCGCGGAACCGCTCGCCGAACCGCGCGAAGTAGTCGTCGCCCCGGTCAGGGACGGACGCGGCGAAGTAGGCCCGGTTCTCCTCCTCGAAGGCGAGTAGCGCGGGGACGTGGCCTGGGCGCAGCAGCTGTATCTCGGGCATGAACGGGAATATAGGGAACATAGGGAGCTTGGTGGGCGGTCTGGCAGTTTTTTTGTGGCGGCGTTCGGGGGGGGGCGGTGTTTGTCTCCTGGTCGCTGTTCCGGCGGTTTCGCCTTTCCGGCATTCCGCTGCCGGCCGCTCCTCCTCGCCCCCTCATCCCGTCCCCTCCCATCCCGTTCCCTCCCCTCCCTGTCAGGGAGTTGTGAGAACGAAGAGCTGTTGGGTCGCCCGGGTCATCGCGACATAGCGGTCCACCGCGCCTTCGATTCCCGTGCCGAACCCCTCCGGGTCGACGAGGACGACCAGGTCGAATTCCAGTCCCTTCGACAGCTCCGGGGGCAGCGAGCGGACGCGGGCCGTCGACCGGAAGGCGGGGTCGCCGATGACACAAGCGGTCCCTTCGGAATGGGCGGCGAGCCAGGTGGCGAGGATCGAGTCCCGGTCCGCGGCAGACCCGTGGACGACGGGGATGCCGCTGCTGCGGATGGAGGCCGGCACATTGGCGTCCGGGAGCACGGCCCGGATGACCGGCTCGGCCTCTGTCATGACTTCTTCCGGCGTCCGGTAGTTGAGGGTCAGGGACGCCAGGCTGACCCGGTCGAGCCCGATCCGTTCGAGCCGTTCCTGCCACGACTCCGTGAACCCGTGCCTGGCCTGGGCGCGGTCCCCGACGATGGTGAAGCTCCGGGACGGACAGCGAAGCAGCAGCATCTGCCACTCCGCGTCGGTCAGTTCCTGCGCCTCGTCCACGACGATGTGCGCGAACGGGCCGGCGAGCCGGTCCGGTTCGGCTCCGGTCAGCACGCTCTCATCGATCAGGCGCTCCTGCAGATCCTGTCCGCGCAGCATCGTCACCGCCGCTTCACCGTCGTCATCGGCGGCGAGCACATTGTCGATGACATCGGCCATACGCGCCCGTTCGGCGGCGACAGCGGCCCGGTGCCGACGCTGACGCCGTGCCGCCTCCGGGTCACCGAGCCGCTGCCGCGCCGCGTCCAGGAGCGGCAGGTCGGACACGGTCCACGCCTGCGGCGCCTCCTTGCGCCGCAGCTTGCGCACCTCCTCGGGCCCGAGCCACGGAGCGCATCTCCGCAGGTAGGCGGGTACCGACCACAGGTCGCCGACGAGGTCGGCCGCTTCGAGCAGCGGCCAGGCGCGGTGGAGCGTCGTGACCAGCTCTGCGTCCTGCCGCAGCGACCGCTGGAAGAGCTCGGGCGGAACATCGCCGCCGAGCTTGTCGCTCAGGATCGTGGCCAGCTCCTCCCAGATCTGCTCACGCGCCTCGTTGTGCGGCGTACCTGGTTCCGGTGCTGCGAACGCCTCGGCCCAGTCGTCGGCGCTCAGCCAGACGTCGGCCCAGTCGGTCGTGACCGTCATCCCTTCGGCGGGCGGCTCCTCGTAGAACCTGACGGCCTCCTCGATCGCCCGCACCATGAGCGCGGACGACTTCAGCCGGGCCGCCTCCGGGTCGGCCTCGACCCCGGCCGCGGCGCCCTCGGCCACAAGGTCCCGCACCGTGCAGGTCTGCACGCCCTCCTCCCCGAGGCTGGGGAGGACATCGGCGACATAGGACAGGTACGGCCGGTGCGGACCGACGAACAGCACACCGCCCCGACGGTGACCGAGCCGCGGGTCGGAGTAGAGGAGGTACGCGGAACGGTGCAGCGCGACGACGGTCTTCCCCGTACCCGGCCCGCCGTCCACGACGAGAGCACCGCGGGATTCCGCACGGATGATGGCGTCCTGGTCGGCCTGGAGGGTGCCGAGCACATCACGCATCCGTGCCGACCTGCTGCTGCCCAGGCTCGCGAGGAACGCGGACTGGTCGTCGAGCGCGGCGTGCCCGGCAAACCCCTCCGGGGTGAACACCTCGTCCCAGTAGTCGCTGATCCGGCCGCGGGTCCAGCGGTATCTCCGGCGGCTGGCCAGACCCATCGGGTGGGCATGGGTAGCGCCGAAGAACGGCTCGGCCGCCGGGGAACGCCAGTCGAGCAGCAGCCGGCGCCCCGCGCTGTCCGTGAGGCCGAGCCGCCCGACGTACACCGGCTCGGGGTGCTCCGCACTGACCATGTGCCCGAGGCACAGATCCAGGCCGAAGCGGCGCAGGGCACGCAGCCGGGCGGTCAGCCGGTGGACCTCCGCGTCCCGGTCCATCGCCTGCCGACCCACGCCACCGGGCGCCCGGCGCTCGGCATCGAGACGTGCGGACAGTTCGGCGATCGTCTGCTCCAGGCTCTCCGCCAGGGCCGCGAAGTGCTCCTCGTCCCCGGCGATCAGCGCCGGGTCGGCCTTGGGGGAAGGGTGTCCGGAATGGTGGTCGGAAAGGTGGTCGGAAAGGTCAAACACGCTGGTGGTCAGCGGGTTCACGTCATAGCTCCGTTCTGAGACTGCTTGCACCGCGGGGCGGGGGGTGGTCGTGTTCGGGTTGGGGGCGGTTCGGGGGGGGCGGGGGCGAATTGGGTCGGTGGGGAGAGGGGTGGTGGGCTCGTGTCCTCGTGGGCTCGTGGGCCGGTCGCCGCGGGGGCGGTTCTCGGGCTCTGCTCGCCGGGGAGAGCAGTACTTTTCGTCTGGCTGCTGGGGAGGGCCCGTGCGCTGGTCGCCAGGGGGAGCTGCTCCCGTCCACTGATCGCCAGGAAGGGCGATCTCCCCGTGAGCCGGTCGCCAACGACACGGGTCTGGCGGGCTCCAGCCTGGCTCGACGAACCGATCCGAGCCCGCCGCACTCACGCCGACATCGACGGCGCTCTCAGTTCCCCGCGTCGAGCAGCAGCTCCGCGGCCACCGCCGCCCCGTCGGTGCGGACCGTGCCGGCCACAGCCCTCGCTCGTGTCCGGGTCTCAGGGGCCAGGGCCGACTCAAGCGCGGCCGACAGGGACTGGAAACCCGGCGTCGGACCGTCGTGTGCCACACCGATGCCCAGCTCAGAAACCCGCCCGGCCCAGTACGGCTGATCCGCCGCCTGGGGCACCACCACCTGCGGCACACCGGCCCGGGCGGCCGTCGTCGTGGTACCCGCGCCCCCGTGGTGCACCACACCGGCCACCCGGCCGAACAGCACCTGCTGGTTGACCTCACCGACGGCGAAGCAGTCGTCCCGGTCGTCGATCAGGGCCAGGTCGGCCCAGCCGCGGCCGACGAGGACGCGGTGGCCCTGCGCCCGGACCGCCTCGACGGCCACCCGGGCGGCGGCCGGCGCTCCGTGCAGGGGCATGCTGCCGAAGCCCACGTACACCGGTGGTGCGTCGGCCTCCAGGAACGCCACCAATGCGTCCGGCAACGGGCGCTCGTCCGGCAGAAACCACGCACCGGTCTGGACAAGGTCGAGGTCCGGCGTCTCCCGCCACGGGTCGAGGACCGGGTCCGTCGCCAGCCACGGCCGGTCGCCGACGACATAGGCACGAACGTCGTCCACCGGGGGCAGGCCGTTCGCCACCCGGTTCGTGTTGAGCGCCGCACCGAACAGCGCGTTGATGCTCTGTGCGTCCAGGTCCCACAGCACCCGGTTGTCAGTCACCCCCTGCGGGAACGGCCGGCCCGGATATGCCATCGGCGGGTGGTGCGGCGACGGCAGTTCCAGCTGCTGGAAGCTCACAGACACCGAGCGCATGCCCAGCTTCTCCGCCACCGACAACGCGCCGGCCGCGGCCGGCAGCATCCCGGTCGCGACCAGTACGTCGCACCCCTCGGCCGCCACGCCGACCTCGCCGAACTGGGCAGCGATCAACTCGGCCGCGTACCGGGGCAGGGACGACGGCTGCGGCGCCGCAGCCGTCAGCTCCCGCGCCGACGGACCGATGGGCACCATCGGCACACCCACGCCCGCAAGCCGCCCCTCGAACTCCTCATCCGGCGGCGCACACACCCGCACCTCCGCCCCGAGCGCCCGCAACCGCACCGCGAGCCCCACCAACGGTTCAACGTCCCCGCGCGACCCATACGTCGACAACAACACCCGCACTTCGCCCCACCCATTTCCACAACTTCCGGCTTCGGCGGGCGATTCTGCGCCACAACGGGGGCCTTGCCGCAAGCCCCCCAGTGCGCTATACCTTGAGAGTGGCAAGGAGCGGACAAGCTCCTTGCTTTTGTTTTTGCGGGGGCTTTTGGTCTTCCCTCGGCCTTTCATCGTGCTCTCTGAGCGGAAAGACCCTGCGAGAAACGGCTGATGCAGGCGCCGAGCAGCCGCTACTCCGCACAAGCACCTGAGCGGGTCTGGCGTACGCTCGCAAGCAGCGGTACGAGGCCTGGTGCGCCCCAGCGCTGTCGGCGAATGCAGACGGACCACTGAATCCGTATGCCGCGAACTGCACCACCGGCCCGACGGTTATCGGACGCACCGCCTGCTGACACCTCACTGGGAGGCCACCGAGCGGCGTCGGTCGGTCTGGGTGGGGCTGCCGGACTGGCGCGGACAGCTGCATTTGGGAATAGGAAGCCAACAGATTCGTCGCACCTATTCCGGGATTACCCGACCTGCCGTGGGCGGAAGGCCGTGCATGCGCCTGGGCTGACGACGAGTTCGCAGAGACGGATCACACCTGGGTAAGGGAACACCACGACGGCCCCGCCCTATTACACCCGCCCTACTACAGAGAGCCATCGCTCAACGCGGCCTCGTCATCAACGGCTTCGCCACGTTCACGCCATGGGCAACCGACCCTCGGCTAACTCCGCACCCGGTCGACAACCAGCCTCGACGCCGCCCTACCTGATCGTTACGGGACAACCCTGGGGGTCGTCCCGTCAACAATCTCCGGCTTACGGAACCTGGCGGCCGC
This sequence comes from Streptomyces sp. NPDC048612, assembly GCF_043199295.1. Taxonomy (NCBI): domain Bacteria; kingdom Bacillati; phylum Actinomycetota; class Actinomycetes; order Kitasatosporales; family Streptomycetaceae; genus Streptomyces; species Streptomyces sp. NPDC048612. The sequence continues at coordinate 346,464 of NZ_JBICVV010000001.1, read as the reverse complement.
ACTGCACCGCGAGCGCGCGGACGCGGCGCAACGGCACCGACCTTGGGCCTGCCCTCCGCTGGAACGCGAAGTACGCGTGGCAACTTACTGACACACACGACGCTGCGGCGAGGACGGCCCCGGCCGCGGGACCGCCGTCAGACGTTCTCCCGCACCGCCTGATCATTCGCCCACGGCCGGGCGGCATACATCTATCCGTCATCCGTCCAAGGGAAGCGCATCCTCAAGCACGGGGTGCGCCCCAGAGGTCAGATGAAGCCGAGCGCGCCCAGACCACCTATGCCGCCCAGCACCATGAACAGCGGCATCAGCACCTTCAGCTCCACCCAGCTGCCGGCCTTGAAGCGCATGCCCTTGGGCGGGCCGACGGGGTACCAGCGCTTCCGGCCTATCGGGATCGGCCACAGGATGGGGCAGCCCGAGACGGTGAGGGCGTCGCCGATGTCATGGACCAGCGCGCCGAGGACGACCGGCAGCCCCAGCCAGAGGTACTGCTGCCCCGGCTCGCTGAACAGCCAGCTCGCGCCATTGCCGGGCTGGTCGAGAACACCGGCCAGAATCCACGCCGAGGCCGCGCCCAGCAGCCACACCAGCACGTCACTGGAGACCCGTGCCGCCCGCCACAGCAACCCCTCGATGGCGAGCACCATATGAACGAAGAGGATGCCGAGCACCGCCCAGTGGCCACCCTGCATCGCCAGCAGCGACATTCCGCCGCCGACCAGCACAGCCCACACCCAGGTGTGGGTGAGCGTGCGATGACCTCCGTTGCGGTTCGTGTCACCGCGCATCTTGGTCGCCTTGTAAACCGCGTGCGAGAGAGCGTCGACCACCTCACACACCATCCGCGAGAGCGGGCCGAACGCCCGTGAGATGGTGGCGGACTTGTGGTCGAGATCCGGGGCGAGCGCCGCACCGGCACAGATCAGAGCCCCACAGACGAGCACCGGCCAGGGCATCGGATAACCCATGGCATCCGCCGCCGCGCCCACCCCCAACCAGGCCGCAGCCCCGGACAGCGAGTGCGCCGGTCCCATCATGGTTCTTCCCACCCCTTGTTCTCTTGCACGTGTCCACCCGCGCGGTGTCTGCCTCGTGCGCTGCTGGCCGCGCCACTGACGCCCGGTCGGCGACTCAGCGTAGCGTCAGATGATCTCCCCATGAGGAGGGGGTGAGCCAACTCCGCCCCACCTGCCCGGGGCAGCTCCCTCAGCCTGCGCCAGCTGGCCGAGGGGGAAAGCCACGGCCGACGGGGCACTGCTTGCCGCCTTGCGCTTCTGACGTCACGTCAGCTTCTGACCGTCGGTGATAGGTACAGCGCGTCGTTGGGGGGGGGCTCACCCCTGGAGCCGGGCAGTCGGGGTTAGAGGGCCAGGGCGGGAGATGAATACGGCAATCAGAGGCAGAGGGGAGGGGACAGCTCGGGGCGAGGGCGGCGGCCGGATGGGGGAACGCACCGGGGTCCGCTGCGGGCTCGTCGGCAACCGGGTCGGGCAAGGCGGATCGGGAGACTCCCCGGGGGGCCTCCCCCCTCCCCCACCCCACCACCCCCGAATCAGCCGACCCCCCGCCCCCACCCCCTCCCCATTTCAGGCGCCATCCCGCTCACACGTCCCCGCCCACCCCGGCACCCTCCCCGCACGCCCCCAAGCGCCGACCACAGCAGCACCCACCACCTGCCAGCTCGCCAGCCCGCTCGCCCGCTCACCCCGGCAATCACCACCGACGCCCTCCGCCGACGGCCTCCGCCAGTGACCCATCGCCGACGACCTCCACCGGTGATCTCCACCACCCTTCAAGCGCACCCCCACACGAGGCGAAGCCCACCCGCGACAACAGCGCGTCCGCGATCGTGTACGGGTTGTAAAGACCTTGCGTGGAAGCCTCCCCCAATGGCGCGGCTGCTGCGGGGAGCAAGGGGCTGCCGCTGAACCGCCTTCGCCGACGACGGCGCCCGCTCGACCTGGCGGGGAGCGATCGGGCTGCACGACAGGAGGGGGAACATATGCCCTGGTCAGAGTAGATATCTGGGCATGACGCGAGGCTTCCGTGGGCGACTTCGTATGGACGACGGGGCCGCGGGGCGGGTGGTTTGCGGGGCTGGGGGGCTTCGGGGGATCTCTCTCTGGGTCGCCGGTTCCCTGATCCGGGCCGAAGACAGGCAGTATGGGGGGCGTGACCCTCATCGATCATCTGCCGAACGACGCCGACCCCGATGCCCTCTTCGAAGCCTTTTCGGGCTGGGCCGAGCAGCAGGGCATCTCGCTCTACCCTGCCCAGGAGGAGGCGCTGATCGAGGTGGTCTCCGGAGCGAATGTCATCCTGTCGACTCCCACCGGCTCCGGAAAGAGCCTGGTGGCGGCCGGCGCGCACTTCACCGCTCTCGCCAATGATCAGGTCACCTTCTACACCGCGCCCATCAAGGCGCTGGTCTCGGAGAAGTTCTTCGACCTGTGCAAGCTCTTCGGCACCGAGAACGTCGGCATGCTCACCGGTGACGCCTCGGTCAACGCCGACGCCCCGGTCATCTGCTGCACCGCCGAGGTGCTCGCGTCGATAGCGCTGCGGGACGGCAAGGACGCCGACATCGGCCAGGTCGTCATGGACGAGTTCCATTTCTATGCGGAGCCGGACCGGGGCTGGGCCTGGCAGATTCCGCTGCTGGAGCTGCCGCAGGCGCAGTTCATTCTGATGTCGGCGACGCTCGGCGACATGTCGCGCTTCGAGGGGGATCTCAGCCGGCGCACGGGGAAGCCGACGTCGGTCGTGCGCTCCGCGACGCGGCCGGTGCCGCTGTCGTACGAGTACCGCACGACGGCGATGACGGAGACGCTCACGGAGTTGCTGGAGACCCGCCAGTCCCCGGTCTACATCGTGCACTTCACCCAGGCCGCCGCCGTGGAGCGGGCGCAGGCCCTGATGAGCATCAACATGTGTACGCGTGCCGAGAAGGACGAGATCGCTCAGCTCATCGGAAACTTCCGGTTCACCACGAAGTTCGGCAAGAACCTGTCGCGGTATGTCCGCCATGGCATCGGCGTGCACCACGCCGGCATGCTGCCGAAGTACCGCAGGCTCGTCGAGAAGCTGGCGCAGGCGGGCCTGCTGAAGGTCATCTGCGGTACGGACACGCTCGGCGTGGGTGTCAATGTCCCCATTCGTACGGTGTTGTTCACGGCGCTGACCAAGTACGACGGCTCGCGGGTGCGGACGCTGCGGGCGCGGGAGTTCCATCAGATCGCGGGCCGCGCCGGGCGGGCGGGCTTCGACACCGCGGGCTTTGTGGTCGCGCAGGCTCCCGAGCATGTCGTGGAGAACGAGAAGGCGCTGGCGAAGGCCGGCGATGACCCCAAGAAGCGCCGGAAGGTGGTGCGCAAGAAGGCGCCGGAGGGCTTCGTCAACTGGGGTGAGAACACCTTCGAGAAGTTGATCGCTTCCGATCCCGAGCCGCTGAACTCCCGTTTCCGGGTGACGCACGCGATGCTGCTGTCCGTGATCGCACGGCCGGGCAATGCCTTCGATGCGATGCGCAAGCTCCTCGAGGACAACCATGAGCCGCGCAAGAACCAGCTCAGGCACATCCGGCGGGCCATCGCGATCTACCGCTCGCTGCTGGACGGCGGGATCGTGGAGCGGCTCGCGGAGCCGGACGCGGAGGGCCGGATCGTCCGGCTGACCGTGGACCTGCAGCAGGACTTCGCGCTCAATCAGCCGCTGTCGACGTTCGCCCTGGCCGCGTTCGACCTGCTGGACCCCGAGTCGCCGTCCTACGCGCTGGACATGGTCTCGGTGGTGGAGTCCACGCTGGACGATCCGCGGCAGATCCTGGCCGCGCAGCAGAACAAGGCCCGGGGCGAGGCGGTCGCCCAGATGAAGGCCGACGGCGTCGAGTACGAAGACCGCATGGAACGGCTCATGGACGTCGAGTACCCCAAGCCGCTGGAGGAGCTGCTCTTCCACGCCTACGGGCTCTACCGCAAGAGTCACCCGTGGGTCGGCGACCATCCGCTGTCGCCGAAATCGGTCATCCGCGACATGTACGAACGCGCCATGACCTTCACGGAGTTCACCTCCTTCTACGAGCTGGCGCGGACCGAGGGGATCGTGCTGCGCTACCTGGCGAGTGCGTTCAAGGCGCTGGACCACACCGTGCCGGACGATCTGAAGTCCGAGGACTTCCAGGACATCATCGCCTGGCTGGGCGAGATGGTGCGGCAGGTCGACTCCAGTCTGCTGGACGAGTGGGAGCAGCTCGCCAATCCCGAGGAGGAGACGGCGGAGCAGGCCGCGGAGCGGGCGGATCAGGTCCGGCCGGTCACGTCCAACGCGCGGGCGTTCCGTGTGCTGGTGCGCAATGCGATGTTCCGGCGGGTGGAGCTGGCGGCGCTGGACAAGGTCGAGGAACTCGGCGAGATGGATGCCGAGTCCGGCTGGGACGCGGACGCCTGGGGCGAGGCGATGGACGCCTACTGGGACGAGTACGACGAGCTGGGTACCGGCCCGGATGCGCGCGGCCCGAAGCTGCTGCAGATTCAGGAGGATGACGCGCACGGGCTGTGGAAGGTGCGGCAGACCTTCGCCGACCCGAACGGTGATCACGACTGGGGCATCTCCGCCGAGGTGGATCTGGCCGCCTCCGACGAGGAGGGGCGCGCGGTCGTGCGGGTCACGGACGTGGGGCAGTGGTAAGACGGCGGCTTCGGCCGAAGCCGCCGAGGGATCTGACGGAGGGCCACCGGTCATGACCAATCCTGCCGAGAGGCTCGTCGATCTGCTGGATCTGGAGCAGATCGAGGTGAACATCTTCCGGGGCCGCAGTCCCCAGGAATCGCTGCAGCGGGTCTTCGGCGGGCAGGTCGCGGGCCAGGCGCTGGTGGCGGCCGGGCGGACCACGGAAGGGGACCGCCCGGTCCACTCGCTCCATGCGTACTTTCTGCGGCCCGGCCGGCCGGGGGTGCCGATCGTGTACCAGGTCGAGCGGGTCCGCGACGGGCGGTCCTTCACCACGCGCCGGGTGGTCGCGGTCCAGCAGGGACGCACGATCTTCAATCTGACCGCCTCCTTTCACAAGCCGGAGCCCGGCTTCGATCATCAGTTGCCGATGCGCCGGGCGGTGCCCGACCCCGAGGAGCTGCCGACGGTCGCGGACGAGGTCCGCGAGCGCCTGCGCGGTCTGCCCGAGGGTCTGGAGCGGATGGCGCGCCGGATGCCGTTCGAGATCCGGTATGTCGACCGGCTGCGGTGGACGCCGGACGAGATCGAGGGTGCGGAGCCGCGCAGTGCGGTGTGGATGCGCGCGGTCGGGCCGCTGGGCGACGATCCGCTCGTGCACACCTGCGCGCTGACCTACGCCAGCGATATGACGCTGCTGGACGCTGTCCGCATCCCCATCGAACCGCTGTGGGGTCCGCGCGGGTTCGACATGGCCTCGCTCGACCACGCGATGTGGTTTCACCGCCCGTTCCGCGCGGACGAGTGGTTCCTCTACGACCAGGAGTCGCCGATCGCCACCGGCGGCCGTGGACTGGCCCGCGGGCGGATCTACGACCGGGAGGGCAGGCTGCTGGTCTCGGTCGTCCAGGAGGGGCTGTTCAGGAAGCTCGGCGACTGACCCGGGCGGGCAGCGGAGGCCGTGGGGGCGGCGGTCCGCAGGCGTCGCGGTTCTTCCCTGCGGGCCGTTTCGAGTTCGCGGGAGAGGTTGACCCGGTACCACATCACCTCGTCGAACTCGTCCGCCGTCAGCACTCGCTCGTAGGACTCCCGGGCGGCCGGGGTCACCGTGATCACGGATGCCAGGGCGGGCCTGAGGCGGCGCAGCAGGGACCGTTCCCGCGGGTCCTCGGCCACGGAGGCCAGTTCCTCCGGGGGCAGCACGGCGGCGATGACCGCTGCCGTTTCCCAGGGGTCGTCGGTCTGTCCCATGAGCTGGGCGACCCGTCGGCTGCGCCACTGGCGGGCGCGCCAGTCCTGTCCGCTGTCGAGCATCACCCGCATCGCCGCAGGGGTGTTGCCCCGCATGAGGTCGGGTTCACGGTCGGCGAAGTCGCTGACCTCGGCCGCGAGGTAGAGCCAGACCACCGCGCCGAAGCGGTTCACATAGAACCTGACGGGGCCGAAGCAGCCGGCCCGGGTCAGGCGCAGGACGCGTCCGGGGCCGATGCCCATCAGCTCGGCCGCCTCGTTGGTGCTGACCGTGCGGACCCGTTCGCGGAGGGCGTCGGGGAAGCCCGGTTCGGCCTGCAGTCGGGAGATCTCCTCCGCCGGGACGCGGCGTCGGCCGAGTGCTCCGGCGGCTCCCGGCCGGCCGTCGGTCCCCGTCGGGACCGTCCGTACCTTTCCGAGCTGGGTGGCTAGTTCGAACTCGCCGTTCCTCAGCTCCAGTTCGCGGGCGGCTCGCCCCATCGTGAGCGTCTGCTGCCCGTCGCACATCACTGTCATGTCATTTCCCCCGCAACTCGGTCGATCACTGACAGTGACGACTGTGCCGCAGGCGATGACAGCGGGTCAATCCCCGGCTCAGACCTGTGGATAACTCTCCGGCTGGCGGACCGCGACGCCCAGATGCTCCCCGACACGGTTGACCAGCAGCGTCATTTCGTAGGCGACCTGGCCCAGGTCGGCGTCGGCGCCGGCCAGCACGCACAGGCAGCTGCCGTCCCCCGCCGCCGTCACGAACAGCACCCCGTCGTCGAACTCGACCATGGTCTGGCGCACCCGCCCGATGCCGAAGTGCAGCGCCGACCCCTTCGCGAGACTGTGCAGTCCCGAGGCGACCGCCGCGAGATGTTCCGCGTCGTCCCGCTGGAGCTTCTCGCTCGCCCCGGTCACCAGGCCGTCGTTGGACAGCACCAGTGCGTGCCGTACCTTCTCCACCCGCTTGGTCAGGTCGTCCAGCAGCCAGTCGAGTCCGCTGCTCAATGCCATTGCCGCTTCCTCCCCGTGTCGTGGCCCGTGCTCCTGGCCGGACCGCAGCCGTGGTCCGTTCGAAGGCTGCCGTGCCAGCCTGTCCCACCTGTGCCGTCTCGGCAAGCGGCCCCCCGGTCCGGCGTGCCACACGGAGCCGGTTCGTGCCGCATGGCCGAAGATGTCGGCATGGCACACAAGATGACGAAGGACGAGTGGCAGAGGTTCCTTTCGGAAGGCACCCGTACCGGCAAGCTGGCGACCGTACGCGACGGCGGCGGGCCGCACATCGCACCGGTGTGGTTCCTCCTGGACGGTGAGGAGCTGGTGTTCAACACCGGGGAGGAGACGGTCAAGGGACGTAACCTCGCCCGCGACGGCAGGGTGGCGCTGTGCGTCGACGACGACCGGCCGCCGTTCTCGTTCGTCGTGGTCCAGGGGTCGGCGGAGATCAGCAGCGATCTGGCGGAGGTCCGTCACTGGGCGACGCGGATCGCGGCCCGCTACATGGGCGAGGAGCGGGCGGAGGAGTACGGCGCCCGCAACGGTGTTCCGGGCGAACTGGTGGTGCGGGTCAGGATCGACAAGGTCGTGGCCCTGGCGGACGTGGCGGGCTGAGGGCGCACGTGGCGTCGGCCGTCCGGGGCCGCGCCACGTGCCGCCGGTCATCCCACCGAGTCCAGCACCCGGTCGGAGTGCCGCCGCCCCGCGTGCTCGACGAGCCGGACCAGTACTTCCTTGCCGGAGTCCCGGTCCCTCGCGTCGCAGAGCACGACAGGGGTGCCGCGGTCCAGGTGCAGGGCGCGGGCCACCTCGGCGGCTCCGTAGGAGCGGGACTCCGCGAAGCAGTTGACGGCCACCAGGAACGGGATCGCGCGGCGCTCGAAGTAGTCGACCGCCGCAAAGCAGTCCTCCAAGCGCCGGGTGTCGGCCAGGACCACGGCGCCCAGCGCGCCCTCCGACAGGTCGTCCCACAGGAACCAGAAGCGGTCCTGGCCCGGGGTGCCGAACAGGTAGAGGGCCAGGCCCTGCCGGATGGTGATGCGGCCGAAGTCCATCGCCACGGTGGTGGTGCCCTTGCGGTCCACTCCCCCGGTGTCGTCGACCGTCTCGCCCGCCTCGCTGAGCCGTTCCTCCGTGCGCAGCGGGTGGATCTCGCTGACCGAGCCCACCAGGGTCGTCTTGCCCACGCCGAAGCCGCCCGCGACTAAGATCTTCAGGGTCAACTCGGCGTCGCGGCCCGGGGCTGCGGCCTCCGGGGCCCCTTGTGCGGCGTTCATCGGCCGTTTCCTCCAGGATGCAGGGTCCTGCGCGTCACGGGGTGTGCAGATGCATGGCTCGACGGTAGGAGCCTTCGGCGGCCGGAGGCCGCCCGAAATCCATGGCGAGGAACGTACCGCCCGTTGGCGGGGATTTCCCCGGATTGGCCAAAGCGGTCACGTCTTCCGATCAAGAAGCCCATCACGCTGTGGATTCGTGATAGTTGGACCGTGCCGGGGCATCCGCCGCCGGGCGTCCGGTCCGTCCTCGGCGGCGTGTGCCCGGTGGGCGGCCGGGCGGTGCGGGAGCATGAGATCCCGTCCCCGCCGACCGCCCACTCCGGAGGAGCCCGATGAGCGATCACCACGCCGACCGTCCGCAGGAGGTCCGTGCGTTCTTCGCGGAACGCGCCGCGACCTGGGACACGAAGTTCCCCGACGACGGCCCCGCCTATGTGGCAGGCGTCGCCGAACTGGGCCTCCAGGAGGGCGACCGGGTCCTGGACGCCGGCTGCGGTACGGGGCGTGCGCTGCCCGCGCTGCGGGCGGCCGTGGGAACGCGCGGGACGGTGCTGGGCGCCGATCTCACGCCCGAGATGCTGCGCGAGGCCGTGCGGGCCGGGCGCGACCGTGACGCGGCGCTGCTGCTCGCGGACGTGACGCGGCTGCCGCTGCCGGACGCCGCGCTGGACGCGGTCTTCGCGGCGGGGCTCCTCTCCCATCTGCCGGACTCGGCGGGCGGCCTCACCGAACTCGCCCGGGTCGTGCGCCCCGGTGGCCGGCTGGCCCTCTTCCACCCCATCGGGCGGGCGGCCCTCGCCGCACGCAAGGGCCGCCCCCTCACCCCCGGCGACCTGCGGGCGGAGCCGAATCTGCGGCCCCTGCTCGCCGGCTCCGGCTGGGACCTCATCCGGTACGAGGACGAGGACGCCCGCTACCTGGCGCTGGCGGTCCGCCGGGGATGACGCCGCGCGGACAGCACCGGTTTCTCCTTCTCAGGACGCCGCCGGGCCCTCCCCGTGCGGCACCGGGCAGCCGCCGGTGCGGCGGGAGGCGGGGAAGGTGCCGAGCTCGGCCACCCGGAAGCCGTTCGGATAGCCCTTGATCTCGGGGTTCTGGCGGGCGTAATGCGGGGTGCGGCGGGGCGGCAGCAGCCGGACAGCCCTGGCGCGCAGCTTCAGTGCGGTGCGTACCGTCTTCTGGACCGCCGGTCTGGGCCGCTCGTACCGGAAGGCGTCCAGCAGCGAGTCGTCCAGGAGGGCCATGCTGGCACCGCGCACCACCGGGGCGAGGGGGCCGTACCAGCCCGCCATCAGGTCCAGGGTCGCGTCGGAGACCTTCCGGGCGCCCTCGTCCCAACCGAAGTGCGCCTCCTCGTAGGCATCGAGGCACTGCTCGAAGTCCTCGTAGGTCCGCGGGAGTTCGGTGATGCCCATGTGACGGCCGAGGGCCCGGTAGTAGGCGGCGAGGGCATGCTGCTCAAGGGCGGTCAGCCGTCGCCAGCCGTACTCGTCGAGCCAGCGTTTGGGCATCACCACGAAGGTGCACAGGACATAGCGCATGTCCTCGTTGCTGATGTCGTAGCTGCGGTGCATCTGGTTGATCCGCCGGATCGCCGTCCGGCCGTCCTCGCTGTCGAAGCCGTGCTCGACGACGGCGTCCAGGAGGAGGGCGGTGTCGTCGTAGCGCTTCTGCGTACGGTCCGTCAGCTCCGCCGTCTCGGCCAGCAGCCGGCCGATGCTCGGCACGGCATAGGTGCGGTAGAGCGCCAGCTCCAGCGCCCGGGTGAAGTCCCAGGGGAACTCATGGGTGGCGACGATGCGGTAGATCCGCAGGAAGTCGCGCTCCGGGTCGAGCCGCCGGATCTCCCGCAACCAGTCGTAGCGCCGCACCTGACAACCGTCCCTTCGCTCACCGAAGCGCCAATTTTACGGGCGTGGGCGGCACTTGGGCGGTGCTGCGGGCGTCAGATCGCGCCGTGCGGTGGCCGGAATCAGTCGCGTCGGGAGGTCTGCCGCGCCTGCTTCGGCACCACGGCCGGCCGCCGGCCGCTGCGCGTGCCGCGGCCCTGCGTACGCGCGTCGGCGCCGTAGCGGTCGGTGACCGTGGCGTCCACCACGGCCAGCGCCGCCTTGACCGGCATACCGGTGCGGCCCGCGAGCGCCAGTCGCTCCCGGACCTCGCGCGGGCTGCGCGGGCGGTAACCCGGCCCCGTACCGCAGCACCCTCCGTGGAACGTCAGCCCCGCGCGCAGCACGGCCTCCAGCGCCCGCCAGCCGGCCGCATCGCGCCGCTTGGGCACCGCCAGGTCAGCGCCCGCGTCGATCAGCTCGCCACGGCACTGCGGGCAATACCCAGGCCCCCGCGAGCCCGGAGTCTTCTTCCACGCGGCCCGGCAGAGCAGGCACACGACGTGCATCCTGCGGCTGTAAAAACACATCCGCGCAGCGTACGGCTGGTGACAAGCCCGCACCAAGCCAATTAGGGTGCGCCGACGTACTCCGCGATGGAACGGATGGGGAGGCCCGCGTGCCCACGACCGAGAGCGCCGACAACGACGAGTTGTTCGTGCTGACGGCGGTGCTGCTGACGCCCGCACAGTTCCCGAGCGTGCTCGGCGACGACTACCCCGAGGTCTGCGCGGGCCTGGGCCTCGAACCGTACGCGGAGGGCTACGGGCTGGTCCTCGGCCAGGACGGCGACGGCGCGCGCTGGACCGTGGTGACGGAGGACGTCTCGCTGGTCGCCTGCGCGATCGCGGCCTGGGACTGCGGCATGGAGTACGACCTCTCGCCCGGCGAACACAGCATCGTCGGGGCGCTTCCCGGCTGGCCGCTCGCGCTCGCCGTGGCCGCACCCGGTGTGCCGCAGCCGCACGATCCCGAACCCGAGGAGGGCGATCCGGCGCCGCTGACGCCTCCGGACGCCGAGGAGTGGGGGCCGGCACAGCGGCGGCTCGGTGCGGACGAGATCGCCATGCAGTGGGCGGCCTGGCGGGAGCAGGTGGAGAGCGACATCAGCTTTGCCGAGCCGGGCGATACGGCGCACACGGGTGTGCGGCGGGTGCTTGCGGAGGCGCGCGGCTATGTGAACGATCCGCCGCCGCCCGGGCGGGTGCGGTCGTCGTTCGCGGCGGGCGAGGCGCGGACGCTGCGCGTTGACGGGCCCGGCTGGAGCATGGTTGCCCGTACCGATGACATCGCGTTCGTGCTGCTGGACGACGAGCCGGGGGAGGTGCATCCGGTGGGGCGGGGGCCTGAGCTGCCCGGTCTGCTGTCGTCTCTCGACGAGTTGGCGGCTCGGCCGGTTTGAGTGGCCGGGCTCGGGGCGGGGCGGGTGGCGCCTTGTGGGGCCCGCTTGGCCTGGTGGGGGCTGGGCGCGCAGTTCCCCGCGCCCCTTTGAGGTGCGATCTGGTCGCCGTGTCAGGGGTTGGTGCGGGTCCGGTGGTGGCTTGCGCCGTGGCGGCGTTCGTGGTTGCCGCGGGGGTCGGAGGGGACGCACCGGGGCCCGTCCTCGGCGCGGGCGACGCGGGTTCGTGCGTTTGAGTGCCCCGGTGTTCGCTCCGGTCCTGCGGGCGGTCCCCGGTACATCCCCTCCGACCGTCCCCCGTTGCCGACCGCGGACCGGTGACACCGCGCCTCACGGCCATGACTCAGCCGCGCCCAAGCTTCGGGGCGGGCTGAACCAGCTGCCTGCCAAGGGGATGCCGTACCGGTGTGCCGTAACGGTGATCCGTACGGCGGGTCAGCCGCGTACGGACGGCGGTCGGAGGGGATGTCCGGTGAGCCGCCCGCAGGACCCGGAGCGAACAACGGGGTGAAGAACCTCTGGTACCAGCATCGCCCGCGCCGAGGACGGGTTACCGGGCGTCCCCTCCGACCCACCACCCACCCGCCGTAGGCACACGCGGCCCAGCCCACGGCAACCCCGCCCCTCAGCGGCCGATCTGTTTGCGGCTGACGCGGCGCAGGCGGCGTCGTTGGGAGGAGTCGAGTGTCAGATAGGCGACGGCCGGGACTCCGACCATGACCAGGAGGGCCGCCCAGAAGGGCAGCAGCCACAGCAGGATCACTCCCACCGCGACGCCGCCGACTGCGACCTTCGCCTGTGTGGACATCCTTCACGCCCCTTCCGCGGCGCATGCCGCGCTCTGTGTACTCCATTGAACGCTGTTTTCGCGCCGCAGGTTCCTTCGGGCGGTGCGAACGTCCTGTACTCTCGGGCGCTCCAGGCGCCAGTAGTCAAACTTGAGGAGTTCGGGACCCCGTGACATCCCTCCCCGCGGTCACCTCCGCGCAGCTCTCCGCGCTCGCGCACTGTGCGGCCGTCTTTCTGCCGTCGGACCCGCCACGAGCCGGGCGGATGGCCTTCTGGCGGCCGGATGGCGGTCCCGTGGGGGACGCGTCGCTGGGCGTGGTGCTGCCGGATGACGACGGCGGGGTCTCGTGGTGTGAGGTTCCGGCCCTGGTGCTCCCGGTGGCCGACGCGGTGCCGGTGCTCACCCGGGCGCGGGCCGGGCGGGGCGCGCATCCTGCTGCCGCCTTCTGGGGGGCCGCGTCCGTACTGGCGCTGCAGCTCGCGGCCCGCGGGCGGATTCTGCCGGGGGTCAGTCCGGCCGGATACGACGCCTGGCGGCTGGGGCCGCTGGACCCGGCGGACCTGGCGCGGCTGCGGGATCTCGCCGCCGCGATGCCACCGTACGCGCACGCCGTGCCGCTCCCGGACACCGACCCGTGGGAGCTGCCCGATCCCGAACGGCACGTCCGGGCCTTCCTCGACGCGGTGGCGGACGGGCTGCCGCGCTCCCCCGCCGCCGCGCTGGCCACCGGGGCGCCGGCCTTCGCGGTGACCGCTCCGCAGCACATTCCCGAACAGCGCGCCTGGGCCATGGAGGTGGCCGCGGGGCACGACGCGGGCGTGCGGATCTCGCTGCGGGTGGAGGTGCACGGCGCGGAGGCGGAGGAGCTGAGTGGCTGGAACGGGCCCAGAAGCGCCGGTGGGCGGGGTGCGGAGGAGCCCGGAGGGGCCGGGGAGGCCGAGGGGGCTCCCGTCACGTTCCGGGCCGTTCTGCAGGTGCACAGCCTGACCGATCCGACGCTGGTCGGGGACGCCGCGGAGGTGTGGGCGGGGGCCTCGGCGGCAGGGCAGGCGTTCGGGACATGGGCCCGGCTGGACACGCTGCTGACCCTGCGCCGGGCGGCGGACGTCTGGGCGCCGCTGACCCCCTTGCTGTCCGCGGCGGTGCCCGATGCGCTGGAACTCGCCGATGAGGAGGTCGCCGAGCTGCTCGGCCCCGCCGCCGGGGCGCTGGCCGCCGCGGGGGTGCAGGTGCACTGGCCGAAGGAGCTGGCGCGCACCCTGACCGCGCGGGCCGTGGTGGGGCCACCGGACACGGGAGACGGAGACGGGACGGAGGGGTGGGGCGCGGGGCTGCCGTCGCTGTTGTCGGCGGATGCGCTGCTGTCGTTCAGCTGGCGGTTCGCGGTGGGGGACGAGACGCTCGACCGGGCGGAGCTGGACCGGCTCGCCGAGGCGGGGCGGCCGCTGGTGCGGCTGCGCGGTCAGTGGGTGCTGATCGATCCGGCGGCGGTGCGGGCCGCACGGGACCGGCGGGAACGCAGGGTCACGCCGCTCGACGCGCTCGGTGCCGCACTCACCGGCAGTGCCGAGGACGGGGACGGCGGCCGGGTGGAAGTGGCCGCCTCGGGCTGGCTGGCCCGGCTGCGCGACCTGCTCGCCGACCCCGAGGGCGGCGACGGCGCGACCGTGGGGCAGCCGGCGGCGCTCACCGCGACGCTGCGCGACTACCAGCTGCGCGGACTCGGCTGGCTGCACCGGATGACCTCGCTGGGGCTGGGCGCCTGTCTCGCGGACGACATGGGGCTGGGCAAGACGGTCACGCTCATCGCCCTGCATCTGCACCGGCAGACCGTGCCCGCGTCGGCCGGCCCCACCCTGGTCGTCTGTCCCACCTCCCTCATGGGCAACTGGCAACGGGAGATCGAGAAGTTCGCGCCGGGTACACCGGTACGCCGGTTCCACGCCGGGCGGCGCAGTCTGGCGGAGCTCGCGGACGGCGAGGTCGTGCTCACCACCTACGGGACGATGCGGCTCGACACCGGGAAGCTGGCGGAGGTGGGCTGGGGGCTGGTCGTCGCCGATGAGGCGCAGCACGTCAAGAACCCGTTCTCCGCGACCGCCAGGGCGCTGCGGGCCGTGCCCGCCAGGGCCCGGGTGGCGCTGACCGGTACCCCGGTGGAGAACGGTCTGTCGGAGCTGTGGGCGATCCTGGACTGGACGACTCCGGGGCTGCTGGGGCCGCTGGGCCGGTTCCGTACGCGCTATGCGCAGGCCATCGAGGGCGGTGCGGCGGCGTCCCCGGAGGCGCGGGCGGCGGCCGAGCGGCTGGCCCGGCTGGTGCGGCCGTTCCTGCTGCGCCGCCGCAAGTCCGATCCGGGGATCGCGCCGGAGCTGCCGCCCAAGACGGAGACCGACCGTGCGGTGGCGCTGACCACGGAGCAGGCCGGGCTGTACGAGGCCGTGGTGCGCGAGGGGCTGGACGAGATCGCCGGGACGGACGGGTTCGCCCGCCGGGGGCTGGTGGTCAAGCTGCTCACCTCGCTCAAGCAGATCTGCAACCACCCCGCGCAGTACCTGAAGGAGGGTGTCCCGGCGGAGGGCGGCGGGACGACGGGAGCGGTGCGGATCGCGGGGCGTTCGGGGAAGGTCGAGCTGCTGGACGAGTTGCTGGACACCCTGCTCGCCGAGGAGGCGGGCGTGCTGGTGTTCACGCAGTATGTACAGATGGCGCGGCTGCTGGAGGGACATCTGGCGGCGCGCGGGGTGCCCACGCAGCTGTTGCACGGCGGGACGCCGGTGGCGCGCCGCGAGGAGATGGTGCGGCGCTTCCAGGACGGCGAAGTGCCGGTGTTCCTACTGTCGTTGAAGGCGGCGGGCACCGGGCTGAACCTCACCAGGGCCTCGCATGTCGTGCACTTCGACCGCTGGTGGAACCCGGCCGTCGAGGCGCAGGCCACCGACCGCGCCTACCGCATCGGGCAGACGCAGCCGGTGCAGGTCCACCGGATCATCACGGAGGGCACGATCGAGGACCGGATCGCCGACATGCTCGCCCGTAAGCAGCGGTTGGCCGATGCGGTGCTGGGGTCCGGCGAGGCCGCGCTGACCGGACTCACCGACGCCGAGCTGGCGGAGCTGGTCGCACTGCGGGGGAACGAGCGATGAACACGGGAGACGAGGGGCTGATGGATCGGGACGAGGGGGCTGTCGTGGCCGCTGAGCGGACGTTCGAGGCGCTGCCGGCGGCCCGTGGGCGGGCCTTCGCCCGGAGCTGGTGGGGGCAGGCGTGGCTGAAGGCGCTGGAGGACACCGCGCTGGACGCCGCGCAGCTGAAGCTGGGGCGGCGGCACGCGCGGGCCGGTGCGGTCGGCGCGGTGACGGTGCGTCCGGGCCGGATCACCGCGGTGGTCCAGGACGGTGACCGCACCCGGCACCGGTCCGATGTGCTGCTGCAGGAGTTGAGCGCGGCGGAGTGGGACCGCTTCCTGGACATGGTCGCTGACCGGGCCGGGCACATCGCGGCGCTGCTGGACCGTGACATGCCGCCGGCCCTGGTCGAGGACGCCGCGGCGGCCGGGATCGAACTCCTTCCGGGCATCGGTGATCTGGAGCCGGAGTGCAGTTGTGGGGCATGGGACCACTGCGCTCATTCGGCGGCCCTGTGCTACCAGTTGGCGCGGCTGCTGGACCAGGACCCGTTCGTCCTGCTGCTGGTGCGCGGCCGCGCCGAGCGGGAGCTGCTGGACGAGCTGCCGGCGCGCAGTGCGTCGCGGGCGGCGGGGCCGGCCACCGGGGAAGCGGGGGTGCCGGCGGCCGAGGCGTATGCGGCGCGCGACATTCTGCCGCCGCTGCCCGCACCGCCCCCGCCGGTCGACGCGCCGGGTGCCCCGCCGGTGCTCGGCGGCGGCACCCCGCCCGCGCCCGGGGTGGAGGTGGCGGCGCTGGAGTTCCTCATCGGGGACGCGGCGGCGCGGGCCCGGCGGATGCTGGCGGACGCGTCGGCCGACGGGCATCCGGACGGTCCCCCGCCGCCCGCCCTGACGCCGGCCCAGGATGCGGTGCGGATGGCGGCGGCCGGTGCCGGGGCGGCCATATCCGCGCGGCTGGCGGCCGGTTCGGGGCGTGACCCGCGGAGCATGGCGTCGGCGGTGCGGGCCTGGGAGCTGGGCGGTGCGGCGGGGCTCGCGGCCCTGGAGGAGGAGTGGACGCCGGAGCCCGGGGCGCTGGCGCGGGCCACCGTCCGGCTGGCGGCCGCGTGGGAGGACGACGGGGCCCGGCCGCGGCTTCGGGCCGCCGGTAACCGCTGGACGGTCGTGGGCGGCGCGGCCCAGTTGCGCTACGGGCGGGACGGCCGCTGGTGGCCGTACCGCAAGGAGGGCGGGCGGTGGGAGCCCGCGGGGCCGGCCTCCGACGATCCGGCGGGCGCGCTGGTGTGGTGGCCGGCGCAGGAGCGCGACGGGGGTGAGGCGGCCGGCCGCTGACGGCGGGCCGCGCCGTGCGGTGTGGGCCAATCCTGCCCATCCGGCTGCGCCGCGCCGCCGCGCGTGCTTCGCTGAGGCGATCCCCCACCGCCCGGCACGTCGCCCGCAGCAGGAGGACCAGTGACCGGCATCCCGCCGCACCCCACGTCGTCCGCGCCGCCCGCCCGGAACCCCGGCGCGACGGACAGCGCACCGCCCCTCCCGTACTACGAGGACCGCTCACCGGGCAGCGGGGCCCTGCCGCCCCGCGCCTGGTACGCGGACTCGGACGCCGCCCGGATCTCGCTGCACGGCAGCTGGCGTTTCCGGCTCTCGGCGTCCGCCACCGCCGGCGACGAGGCGTTCGCCCGGCCGGACTTCGACGACTCGCGGTGGCAGGAGCTGCGGGTGCCCGGCCACTGGCCGCTCCAGGGGAGCTTCACCGCCGAGGGCTCGTACGGGGGCGGTGACCGGCCGCAATCCGGCACGGCGCCCGTCTACACCAACACCGCCTACCCTTTCCCGGTCGATCCGCCGCGGGTGCCGGACGAGAACCCGACAGGCGATCACCGGCGCCTCTTCGACCTGCCCGAGGGGTGGGGGCAGGGGTCCGCCGTGCTGCACTTCGGCGGGGTGGAGTCCTGTGCCCGGGTCTGGCTCAACGGGGTGGAGCTGGGCCACTTCAAGGGCAGCCGGCTGCCGCACGAGTTCGAGGTCGGGCCGCTGCTGCGGCCGCGCGGCAACGTGCTGGCGGTGCGGGTCCACCAGTGGTCGTCGGGCAGTTACCTGGAGGACCAGGACCAGTGGTGGCTCCCCGGTATTTTCCGGGACGTCCTGCTCCGGCGCCGTCCTCCGGGCGCGGTCGCCGACCACTTCGTGCACGCCGGGTTCGACCACGTCACGGGCCACGGCACCCTGCGGGTGGAGTGCACGCCGGCCGGCCGGGTGACCGTCCCCGCGCTCGGCCTGGATCTGGCGACCGGGGAGAGCGCCACGGTCCCGGTGCGTCCCTGGACGGCCGAGGAACCGCACCTCTACGACGGGGAGCTGGTCACCCCCGGCGAGCGGATTCCGCTGCGGATCGGCTTCCGCACGGTGTGCGTCGAGGAGGGGCTGCTGAAGGTCAACGGCCGGCGCATCCTGCTGCGCGGCGTCAACCGCCACGAGTTCCACCCGCGTTCGGGGCGCGCCCTCGACCCCGGGACGATGCGCCGCGATCTGCTGCTGATGAAGCGGCACAACATCAACGCGGTGCGCACCAGCCACTATCCGCCGCACCCCGCCTTCCTCGACCTGTGCGACGAGTTGGGCCTGTGGGTGGTCGACGAGTGCGATCTGGAGACGCACGGGTTCGCCCAGCAGGGCTGGCGGGACAATCCGGCCGATGACGCGCGCTGGGAGCCGGCGCTGCTCGACCGGGCCCGGCGGATGGTCGAGCGGGACAAGAACCACCCGAGCATCGTGCTGTGGTCCCTGGGCAACGAGTGCGGCACGGGGCGCGGGCTGTCCGCGATGGCCGCCTGGATGCGTACGCGGGACCCGTCCCGTCCACTGCACTACGAGGGCGACCGCAGCTGCGCCGACACCGATGTCTACTCCCGGATGTACGCCGATCACGCCGAGGTGGAGCGCATCGGGCGGCGCGCGGAGGAACCGCTGGCCGATCCGGAGCTGGACGCCCGGCGGCGGTCGCTGCCCTTCGTGCTGTGCGAGTACGCGCATGCCATGGGCAACGGTCCGGGCGGACTGAGCGAGTACCAGCGGCTGTTCGAGCGGTACGAGCGCTGCCAGGGCGGTTTCGTCTGGGAGTGGATCGATCACGGGCTGCGGCAGCGGACGCCCGCCGGTGAGGTGTTCCACGCCTACGGCGGGGACTTCGGCGAGGAGCTGCACGACGGGAACTTCGTCTGCGACGGGCTGGTACTGCCCGACCGGGTGCCCTCCCCCGGTCTGCTGGAGTTCAAGAAGGTCATCGAACCGGTGCGGATCGAGCCGGCTTCGGACGACGGCGTGGGGCGTGCGTTCCGGATCACCAATCTCCACGACTTCGCCGGCCTCGGCCACCTGGAGTTCCGCTATGTCTACGAGGTGGACGGCGGGCCGCGCGGCCATGGGTGGCTGGAGGTACCGCCGTTGGCGCCCGGCGAGTCGGCCGTGGTGGAGCTTTCGGAGCCGCCGTCCGATACGGGCGACGACGGAGAGGCGTTCTGGACGGTGCAGGCCGTACTGGGCGAGGACACCGCCTGGGCACCCGCCGGGCACGAGGTCGCCTGGGGCCAGCTGCCGGCCGCGCCCCGCCCGGCCGCCGCTCCCCCGGCGGCCACCGCGGTCCCGCGCCGCGGCGAGGGCAATGTGCTCGTGCTCGGTCCGGGAACCTTCGACGCCGCCACGGGGACCCTGGAATATCTGGACGGTGTGCGGATCGGCGGGCCCCGGCTGGACGTGTGGCGGGCGCCGACCGACAACGACGAGGCCGCGCCCTGGCAGCCGGAGGCCCGGCCGGCCACCGAGTGGCGGCGGCTCGGTCTGCACCGGATGCGGCACCGTGTCGATGCCGTCGAGACCGGCCCGGACTCCTTGGTGGTCCGCACCCGGGTCGCCCCGGCCGGCGGGCCGCTCGCACTGCGCACGGTCTACCGTTGGACGGCTCAACAGGGCCTCCTGCGGCTGGAGTTGAGCGTCGATCCGGAAGGTGACTGGCCGGTTCCGCTGCCGCGGCTGGGGGTGCGGATGCGGGTGTGCGGCAGCCTGGGCCTCGCCACCTGGTTCGGCGGCGGGCCCGGCGAGGGCTATCCGGACACCCGGGCCGCCGCCCGCATCAGCCGCTGGTCGATGCCGGTGGACGCGCTGCAGACGCCGTATGTCCGGCCGCAGGAGAATGGTGCGCGGCCCGGGGTGCGCTGGGCGGAGCTGACGCGTACGGACGGCTCGGGCCTGCGGATCGAGGGAGATCCGGACTTCTTCCTCACCGCCCGCCGGTGGTCGGCCGAGGAACTGGCCGCGGCCCGCCACACCACGGATCTGCGTCCTGGCGAGGGCCTGTGGGTGCATCTCGACCATGCGCAGCACGGCATCGGCAGCCAGTCGTGCGGGCCGGGGGTGCTGCCGGAGCACCGGCTGGAGGCGGCTCCGGCACGCTTCTCGTTCGTGTTCTCGTCGCTGGACTGATCGTCGAGCCGGTCCGTGCGCCGGCGGCACCGCCCGGTCGGCACACAGGCCGTGCGCACCGGCGCCGGCCAGGGGGTTCGCACCACCCGGGCACTACGCTCTCCGGTGAGGCGGGGAGACCCGCGCGTCCCGCAGCACCGAGAGGCTCCGCACCATGGTCAGCACGTCCCCGCCGCTCGCCGACGCCCTCGCCGCGGGGCCGGTCGTCCTCGACGGCGGGCTGTCGAACCAGCTGGAGGCCGACGGGCACGACCTCGGCGACGCCCTGTGGTCCGCGCGGCTGCTCGCCGAGGAGCCGGAGGCCGTCGTACGGGCGCATCAGACGTACTACGAGGCCGGGGCGCAGGTCGCGATCACCTCCAGCTACCAGGCGACGTTCGAGGGCTTCGCGCGGCGCGGCACCGGTGCGGAGCGGGCCGCGGAGCTGCTGGCCCGGAGCGTGGAGCTGGCCCGCGAGGCGGCCGGGCGGGCGCGGGCCGGCGGGGTCCCCGGTCCGCTGTACGTGGCCGCCTCGGCGGGCCCGTACGGGGCGATGCTGGCCGACGGCTCCGAGTACCGCGGCCGCTACGGCCTGTCGGTGGCGGAGCTGGAGCGGTTCCACCGGCCG
This sequence comes from Streptomyces sp. NPDC048612, assembly GCF_043199295.1. NCBI lineage: Bacteria > Bacillati > Actinomycetota > Actinomycetes > Kitasatosporales > Streptomycetaceae > Streptomyces > Streptomyces sp. NPDC048612. The sequence goes on along the minus strand of NZ_JBICVV010000001.1, from coordinate 325,987 downwards.
CGGCTGGAGGTGCTGGCGGCGGCGCGGCCCGATGTGCTGGCGCTGGAGACGGTGCCGGACGCCGAGGAGGCCCGGGCGCTGCTGCGGGCGGTGCGGGGGCTGGGTGTCCCGGCCTATCTGTCGTACAGCGTCGCGGGGGACCGTACCCGGGCCGGGCAGCCGCTGGCGGAGGCGTTCGCAGTGGCGGCGGACGCCGACGAGGTGATCGCGGTGGGGGTGAACTGCTGCGCGCCGGACGACGCGGACCGCGCGGTGCGGACGGCGGCGCAGGTCACCGGGAAGCCGGTGGTGGTCTATCCCAACAGCGGGGAGAGCTGGGACGCCGCGGCGCGGGCGTGGTGCGGCAGCCCGGCGTTCAGCGCGGACCGGGTCGCCGGCTGGGCCGCGGACGGGGCCCGGCTCATCGGGGGCTGCTGCCGGGTCGGACCGGACGCCATCGCCGCGCTGGCGGCCGCACTCGGCCGCTGAGCGGCGGCCCGCGAGCGGGACCGGGCGGCGCCCGCCGGTCCGGACGCGGGCCGAAGGCGTTACACAGACGCAACCGAAGCGGCGGGGACAGAGCCCCGGGCCGGTGGCAGGATGCACCCACATCGCAGCATGCACGGCTTGGATGATCTGTATCCGCTCTGGAGGACCAGTGTCCGCTCGCTCCGCGTTGCCTGTCATAGCCGTCGCCACGGCCGTCGTCGTACTGGCGGGGTGCAGCAGCACCAAGTCCGACGGGAAGAAGGGTTCCGGCGGTCTGGAACTGGTCTCCTCCGGCACCCTGAAGACCTGCACCCACCTTCCGTACGCGCCGTTCCAGGTGAAGAAGGACGGCAAGGTCGTCGGGTTCGACGTGGACCTGGTGGACCTGGTCGCGAAGGATCTCGGCGTCAAGCAGGAGATCGTCAACACGCCCTTCGAAGGCATCGAGACCGGCCAGGACTTCACCATCCGCAAGTGCGACCTGGCCGCCGCGGGCATGACGATCACGCCGGCCCGCGACAAGGTCATGGATTTCTCCGACCCGTATTTCAACGCCACCCAGGCACTGCTGACGAAGAAGGACAAGCCCTTCAAGAAGATCGAGGATCTCAAGGGCAAGAAGCTCGGCTATCAGAAGGCCACCACCGGCGGGATCTACGCCAAGGAGCACGGCAAGGGCGTCGAGCTGGTGGAGTTCGAGGACCTGGGGCTGCTGCTGACCGCCGTGAAGTCCGGCCAGGTCGCCGCCGGCATCAATGACAACGGGGTGCTCTTCGACTATGTGAAGCAGAACCCGGACACCAAGGTCACCGCGGAGTTCAACACCGGTGAGCATTACGGCATCGGTGTGCGCACCGGCAATGACGCGCTGCGCAAGAAGATCAACGCGGCGATCAAGAAGGCGAAATCCGACGGGAGTTACGACCGGATCTACAAGAAGTGGTTCGGCACCACCCCGCAGAGCTGAGGCCGCCCGTCATGCCTGTGTCCAAAAGACAGCGCGCGCGGGCCATCCGCGGCGCGCAGTACGGCGTCCTGGTCGCCGCCGTGGTGGTCTTCGCGCTGATCGCCGACTGGCACCAGCTGCGGCTGGCGTTCTTCGACGTCGAGGTCGCGAAGGCGCTCTTCCCCGAGATCATCACCACGGCGCTGGTGAACACCGTCCTCTACACCCTGCTCGGCTTCGGTTTCGGGCTGGCGCTGGGGCTGGTGCTCGCGCTGATGCGGCTCTCGTCGGTGCCGCCCTACCGCTGGATCGCGGTCACCTATATCGAGTTCTTCCGCGGTATCCCCTGTCTGCTGGTCTTCATCGCGCTCGGCTTCGGTGTGCCGCTGGCCTTCGAGGTCGCGCTCGATATGAACATCACCGTGATGCTGTCACTGGGGCTGGTGGGCGCGGCCTATATGGCGGAGACCATCAGGGCCGGTATCCAGGCCGTCCCCAAGGGGCAGACGGAGGCGGCGCGTTCCCTGGGGATGTCGCAGGGGCGGGCGATGGCCTCGATCGTCATCCCGCAGGCGTTCCGTATCGTGCTGCCGCCGCTGACCAACGAGCTGATCCTGCTGACCAAGGACTCCTCGCTGGTGTATCTGCTGGGTCTGTCCCTGACCCAGTTCGAGCTGGCCAACTTCGGCCGGGACGCGCTCAATGAGCACAAGAGCCTGACCCCGATCCTGATCGCCGGGCTGCTCTATCTCGTGATCACCCTCCCCCTCGGACAGCTGGTCCGTCGGCTGGAGGCCCGTACGGCGAAGGCCAGGTGAGCGGCGTGACGACCGAGCAGGCGGCACCGGAGACGGTGGGCACGAAGGCCATCGACGTCCAGGGCCTGCGCAAGGCTTTCGGGGAGCTGGAGGTGCTGCGCGGGATCGACTTCTCGGTGGCGCGCGGCGAGGTGGTGTGTGTCATCGGGCCCTCGGGGTCCGGGAAGTCGACCCTGCTGCGCTGTGTGAACCTGCTGGAGGAGCCGAGCGCGGGCCGGGTCGTGGTGGCCGGCACCGAGGTCACCGACCCGGACGTGGACATCGACCGGGTCCGGCGGCGGATCGGGATGGTCTTCCAGTCCTTCAACCTCTTTCCGCATCTGACCGTGCTGGAGAACCTCACGATCTCCCAGCGGCGGGTGCTGCGGCGCGACCGCACCGAGGCGGAGCGGATCGCCCGGGCCAACCTCGAACGGGTCGGGCTGAGCGACAAGGCGGCGGCCTATCCGGCGCAGTTGTCGGGCGGGCAGCAGCAGCGGGTGGCGATCGCGCGGGCGCTGTCGATGGACCCGGAGCTGATGCTGTTCGACGAGCCGACCTCGGCGCTGGACCCGGAGCTGGTCGGCGATGTGCTGGCGGTGATGCGGTCGCTGGCGCAGGAGGGGATGACGATGCTCGTCGTCACCCACGAGATGAGCTTCGCCCGGGAGGTCGCCGACCGGGTGGTGTTCATGGACGGCGGGGTGATCGTCGAGCAGGGCACTCCGGAGCAGGTGGTGGGTGCCCCGCAGCACGAGCGGACCAGGACGTTCCTGGCGCGGGTGCTCGATCCGGCGGCGGCCGAGGTCGGCGAGGCCCCGGACAGCGGCGCGGCGGGCAAGCGGGTGGACCGCTGAACGGGACGGAACTACGGGGCGCCGGCCGCCCCGTAGTGGTCCGCCGGCCTCAGCGGTGGTTCAGGACAGCGGCTTGGTGAGCTTCTTGGTGCCGGTGCTGTTGCCCGTCAGGCTGCAGCTGACGGACTTGATGCCGAGCCGGTAGCCGTTGAGGTTGGGGTACTCGATGTGGGTGCCCTCGGCGGTGCCCGCGGGCTGCTGGGACGCCTTGCGCCCCAGCTCCTTGCGGCACAGCGACGCCGCCTTGTTCTTGATGTCCGATTCGGTGGTGAGCCCGGACCCCAGGCGGTGGAGGGAGACGACCTCGGCGTCGTGCGGGCCGTTGCAGGAGGCCTCGTCGTTGTTGGCGCTGTTGTCCGCCGGGCGGTCGTAGCAGTCGCCGACCTTCAGCAGATAGAAGGGGATCTTGCCGGCGGGGGGCGACGGGAGGCTGCTCGCGAAGTCACCGTCGGTGGGGGCGCCGGTGGGCTCGTCCGTGGGCGTGGGCTCGTCGTAGGGCGTCGGGGACGTGCTCTCGGACGGGCTGGCGGCGGCGCTCGAACCGGACGGCTGGGCACGGTGGTTGCCGTTGTCGTCGCCGGTGTTCACCACGACCAGGGTGATGACGGCGGCCAGCACGATCACGCCGCCGCCGATGATCGCGGCGATGGTCTTGCCGTTGCCGCCGCCGGGCGGGCCGGGCGGCTGCTGCCAGCCGCCGGGACCACCGGGGCCGCCGGGGCCGGGAGGGCCGTAGCCGCCCGCGGGCGGGCCGTAGCCGCCGGGCGCCTGGTTGCCGCCCGGGGGCGGACCGTAGCCACCCGGGCCGTAGCCGCCCTGTGCCGGACCGCCCGGCCCGTAGCCGCCGGCCGGCGGGCCGAAACCGCCCGGGGCGGCGTGGGGCGGCTGGTTCGGCTGGTTGGGCGGCGGCGGAAAGCTCATGGCGGAAATGATCGCTTCTTCACTCGGATTTACGGGACTCGGTGACCAACCTGGAACAATTCACGTCTGAAATGTCCGGACCCTGGGCACCGTTGGCGACAGACAACAAGCCAGCCTACGGCTCGGAGGTTTTCCTTGTTCACCGACCTTCCCCTGGAGGAGCTGCACGCGTACTGCCCGCCGCGTCCCGAGCCGGCCGGCTTCGACGCGTTCTGGCGGCGCACCCTCGTCGAGGCCCGCACCCATGACCTCGACGCGCGCTTCACCGAGGTCGATGCCGGACTCGCCCTGCTCCGTACCCATGACGTGACGTTCGCGGGCTTCGGCGGGCACCCCGTCCGCGGCTGGTTCCTGCTCCCGCGCGCGGCCACCGGGCCGCTGCCGTGCGTCGTGCAGTACCTCGGCTACGGCGGCGGACGGCTGCTGCCGCACGACTGGCTGCTGTGGCCGTCCGCGGGCTACGCCACGCTGGTCATGGACACCCGCGGCCAGAGCGGCCCCAACCGGCCCGGTGACACCCCCGATCCGGTCGGCTCCGGCAACCCGGGCGTACCCGGCAAGCTCACCCAGGGGCTGCTCGACCCCGACGGCTACTACTACCGGCGGCTGTTCACCGACGCGGTACGGGCCGTGGAGGCGGCGCGGGGACATGACGCGGTGGACACCGACCGGATCGTGGTCGCCGGCCACAGCCAGGGCGGCGCCCTGGCCCTGGCGATGACGGGCCTGGTCCCCGGTCTGGCGGGGGCGCTGATCGACGCGCCGTTCCTGACGCACATCCGCCGCGCGATCGAGATCACCGACGCCGGCCCCTACGGCGAACTCACCCGCTACTTCGCGGGGGCACGCTGCCGGACCGACACCGCGCTGCACTCCCTGGACCACTTCGACGGCCTGAACTTCGCGGCCCGCGCCACCGCCCCGGCGCTCTTCGGCACCGCGCTGCGCGACGACGTGGTGCCGCCGTCCACCGGCTTCGCCGCGTTCCATCACTACACGGGCGCGAAGGAACTGAAGATATGGCGGTTCAACGGCCACGAGAGCGGCGGCGGTGAGCAGCGGGCCGCCGAGATCGCGTTCCTGCGCGGACTGTTCCGCTGAGCGGACCGGGTACGGCCCTCACACCGCCCCGAGCAGATGCTCCAGCGCCAGCTGGTCCAGATGCTCGAAGGCCATCCCGCGGGCGGCCGCCGCCTCGACGTCGAAGGTCTCGTAGGCGGTGGTGTCGGCGAGCAGACCGGCCAGGCCGTCCTCGGCGGTGGGGCGGGCCAGCTGGTCCAGGCGCGCGGCCCGCAGCGCGTCCTGGACGGCCGGGTCGGACCGGAACGCCGCCGCGCGCTCCTTGAGGATCAGATAGTTGCGCATGCAGCCGGCCGCCGAGGTCCAGACACCGTCCAGGTCCTCGGTGCGCGGCGGCTTGAAGTCGAAGTGCCGCGGCCCGTCGTAGCCGGCCGTCTCCAGCAGGTCCACCAGCCAGAACGCGGACCGCAGATCGCCCGCGCCGAAGCGGAGGTCCTGGTCGTACTTGATCCCGCTCTGGCCGTTGAGGTCGAGGTGGAAGAGCTTGTCCGCCCACAGTGCCTGGGCGATGCCGTGCGGGAAATTCAGCCCGGCCATCTGCTCGTGTCCGACCTCGGGGTTGACGCCGAAGAGGCCGGGGTGTTCCAGCCGCTCGATGAAGGCGAGGGCGTGGCCGACGGTCGGCAGGAGGATGTCGCCGCGCGGCTCGTTGGGCTTGGGTTCGAGGGCGAACCTCAGGTCGTAGCCCTGCTCCAGGACGTACTGGCCGAGGAGGTCGAAGGCCTCCTTCATCCGGTCCAGGGCGGCCCGTACGTCCTTGGCGGCGCCCGACTCGGCGCCCTCCCGTCCGCCCCACGCGACATAGGTGCGGGCGCCGAGTCCGGCGGCGAGGTCGATGTTGCGGAGCGTCTTGCGCAGGGCGTAGCGGCGGACGTCGCGGTCGTTGGCGGTGAAGGCGCCGTCCTTGAAGACGGGGTGGGTGAAGAGGTTGGTGGTGGCCATCGGGACGATCAGGCCGGTGGCGTCCAGCGCCCGGCGGAAACGGCTGACGGCCGCCTCGCGCTCGGTGCCGCCGGCGTCGAACGGGATCAGGTCGTCGTCGTGGAAGGTGACGCCGTACGCGCCCAGGTCGGCGAGGCGGTGCACGGTCTCGACGGGGTCCAGGGCGCGGCGGGTGGCGTCGCCGAAGGGGTCCCGGCCCTGCCAGCCGACGGTCCACAGGCCGAAGCTGAACTTGTCCCCGGGCGTGGGCTGACGGCTCATCGCGGCTCCCTCGATCATTTCGTCAGGGCACTTTACAAATTCTGCCGCGGCCAAACTAATATGCGACAGCACGCCGGGGAACCCCCTGGAACGAGACCTGGATGACGGGCCGCCGAGGGAGAGTGCACACGATGGGCGCACAGGCAGCGGGACCGCTGGTCGTCGGGGTGGACAGCTCCACCCAGTCCACCAAGGCGCTGGTCGTGGACGCGGTGACCGGTGCGGTCCTCGCCCGGGGCCAGGCGCCGCACACGGTCAGCGGCGAGGCCGGCGCCAAGGAGAGCGACCCGCGGCAGTGGTGGCAGGCGCTGGGTGAGGCGCTGGCGCAGTGCGGTGAGGCGGCGCGGCAGGTCTCGGCGGTGTCCGTCGGCGGGCAGCAGCACGGGCTGGTGGCCCTGGACGCGGCCGGTGCGCCGGTGCGTCCGGCGATGCTGTGGAACGACGTACGCGCGGCACCGCAGAGCGAGCGGCTGATCGCGGAACGGGGCGGCGCGCGGGCCTGGGCGGACCGCTTCGGGAGCGTGCCGGGCCCGGCGTTCACGGTGGCCAAGTGGGCCTGGCTGCGGGAGCACGAGCCGGCCGCGGCCGCCGCCACCGCCGCGGTGCGGCTGCCGCACGACTACCTGACCGAGCGGCTCACCGGCGAGGCCGTCACGGATCGCGGCGATGCGTCCGGGACCGGCTGGTGGGCCTCGTCCACCGAGTCCTACGACGCGGAGGTCCTGGCGCATGTCGGGCTGGACCCCGCGCTGCTGCCCCGGGTGGCGCTGCCCGGCGAGGCCGCCGGGACCGTGCACGCCGGTGATCTGCCGCTCCCCAAGGGCGCGTTGGTGGCCGCCGGCACGGGGGACAACATGGCCGCCGCGCTCGGCCTGGGGCTGCCGCCGGGCCGGCCGGTGCTGAGCCTGGGCACCTCGGGGACGGTCTACGCGGTCTCCGCCCGCCGGCCCGCCGATCCGACCGGGACGGTGGCGGGCTTCGCCGATGCCCGCGGCGACTGGCTGCCGTTGGCCTGCACCCTGAACTGCACGCTCGCCGTGGACCGGGTGGCGGCGCTGCTGGGGCGCGACCGGGAGGACGTGGCGGAGGGCGGCGGTGTGGTGATGCTGCCGTTCCTCGACGGCGAGCGCACCCCGAACCTTCCCGGCGCCTCCGGCCTGGTGCACGGGCTGCGGCACGACACCACGGCCGGCCAGCTGCTCCAGGCCGCCTACGACGGCGCGGTGTTCACCCTGCTGCAGGCCCTGGACCGGGTACTGGACGCGGACGCCGCGCCCGATGCGCCGCTGCTGCTGATCGGCGGCGGGGCGCGCGGCCGGGCCTGGCGGGAGACCGTGCGCCGGCTGTCGGGCCGTCCGGTGGTGGTGCCCGAGGCACGGGAGCTGGTGGCGCTCGGGGCGGCGGCGCAGGCGGCGGGGCTGCTGCTGGAGGAGGACCCGGCGACGGTGGCCCGTCGTTGGGGCACGGCGCGCGGTGCGGAGTACGAGGCGCGGTCACGGGACGAAGCCGCCTGGGAGCGGCTGACGGCGACGCTGGCCGACGGCGCGCCGCTGCTGCGGTGACCGCGGCCGGAGGTGACACCCAGCACGGCATCCGGCGGCGCAATCTGGCCCGGGTGCTGCGGGCCGTGGCCGGGCACGGGCCGCTGTCCCGGGCCGCGGTCGCGGCCCGTATCGGGCTGACCCGGGCGGGGGTAGCCCCGCTCGTCGACGAGCTGCTGCGGGCCGGGCTGCTGGTCGAGGCGGGGCGGACGGCGACCGGCGGCCGGGGCAGGCCGGGCAGTGAACTGGCCGTCAGCGACCGCGGCCCGGCCGGGATAGGGGCCGAGATAGGCGTCGACCACCTGGCGGTGTGCGCGGTCGATCTGCGCGGACGGGTCCGGGCCCGGGTGGCGGCCGACGCGGCGAACCGGCACAGCGCTCCCGGGCCCGTGCTGCGGCAGCTGTCCGCGCTGCTGGCCGAGGTGACCGCGGAGATCGCGGCCGAGGGACTGCGGCCGGCCGGGCTGACGGTCGCGGTGCCCGGTCTGGTGGCCCGTGGGACGACGACGGTGGTGCACGCCCCCAACCTCGGCTGGCGGGCGGCCGATCTGGCGCCGGGGCTCGCCGGGGCGACGGCCCCGGGCGGCGGCGGCCCGGCCCTCCCGCTCACCGTCGAGAACGAGGCCAACCTCGGGGCGCTGGCCGAACTCCGGCTGGGCGGGGGTGACGGCGGGTCGGCCCCGCCGCCGGACTTCGTGCATGTGTCGGCGGAGGCCGGGATCGGTGCGGCGGTCGTCGTGGACGGCCAACTCCTGCGGGGCGCCCGGGGGTTCGCCGGGGAGCTGGGGCATGTGCCGGTGTATCCGGACGGCGTGCCGTGCGACTGCGGCGGCCGTGGCTGTCTGGAGCAGTACGCGGGGGAACCGGCCGTGCTGCGGGCGGGCGGGCTCACTCCCGGGCAGGCGGCGGCGCATCCGGGGCCCGGTGCCCGTATCGGTCTGCTGGCGCGCCGTGCCGCCGACGGGGACGCCGCCGTCGTCCGCGCGCTGCACGAGGCGGGGGCGGCGCTGGGGGTGGCGCTCGCCGGGGCGGTGAATCTGCTCGATCCGCAGGCGGTGGTCCTCGGGGGTGCGCTGGCCGGGCTGGCGCCCTGGGTACTGCCGTCCCTGGAGCGGGAGTTGGCGCTGCGGACGGCGGTCGCGGGCGATGGCCTGCCGCCGGGGGCCGGGCGGGGTGGCGGGCCACGGGTGACGGTGTCCCGGCTGGGCGCCGACGGGCCGCTGCTCGGGGCGGCGCACGCCGCGCTCCAGGCCGTCCTGGACGATCCCCTCCATTCCCGCACCCCGGCACACTCTCCCCGGAATTGAACCCGCTAAACCTTTCCAGGGTGCGGGAATTCCATGCCACCCCATCGAGCGATTGTGCCGATAAAAACAGCACGACTACCTTCGGTTCGGCGGGTTGCCGCGGAACCGCCCTAAGACGGGGTTTCGGGGCGGGCCGCATCGCACTCTTCGAAGAGATAGGTGGCACGGTGACAATTGCCGACGAATCGCTGCACGGCACTGCGGAAGAAGCTCAGAATTCCAGCCTGAGTACCACCGCGGCGCGGAATCTGGCGACCACCACCAAAACCGCACCGCAGATGCAGGGCATCACGTCCCGGTGGCTGCTGCGGCTGCTTCCCTGGGTGCAGGTGTCCGGTGGCACCTATCGCGTGAACCGCCGGCTGACCTACACCCTCGGCGACGGGCGGATCGATTTCGACACCAGTGGCAGCGATGTGGCGATCATCCCCGATGAGCTGCGCGAGCTGCCCGCCCTGCGGGAGTTCACCGACACCGAGGTGCTGACGGCGCTCGGCGACCGCTTCACCCAGCAGGAGTACGCGCCCGGTGAGCTGATCTGCGAGGCCGGCGGTCCCGGCGACCGGCTGGTGCTGATCGTGCACGGCCGGGTGGACCGCGTCGGCACCGGCAAATACGGCGAGGACACGGTGCTGGAGGCGCTGGCCGGCGGGGACCACCTCGGCGACGAGCCGCTGACCGACCCCGAGGCCACCTGGCGGTTCAGCTACCGCGCGGTGACCCGGGTGACCGTGATGACGCTGCCCCGGCAGGCCGCGCAGGAGGTCGCCGACCGCTCCCCCGGGCTCCGGGAGCATCTGACGACGGCCCGTCAGGGCACCGCGCAGCCGGTGAACGCAAGCGGCGAGTCGGCGGTCTCCCTCGCCTCCGGCCACCACGGTGAGCCGTCCCTCCCCGCCACCTTCGTCGACTACGACGTGACGCCCCGGGAGTACGAACTCAGCGTCGCGCAGACGGTGCTGCGCACCCACAGCCGGGTCGGCGACCTCTACAGCGACCCGATGAACCAGGTCGAGGAGCAGCTCAAGCTGACCGTCCAGGCGCTGCGGGAGCGCCAGGAGCACGAGATGATCAACAACCCCTCGTTCGGCCTGCTGCACAACGCCGACCTCAAGCAGCGCATCCACACCCGCACCGGCCCGCCCACCCCCGACGACCTCGACGAGCTGCTCGCGACGGTCTGGAAGGACCCAGGCTTCCTGCTCGCCCACCCCCTGGCGATCGCCGCCATCGGCCGGGAGTGCAGCGCCCGCGGGCTGTATCCGACGGCGGTGGATTTCATGGGGCATTCGCTGCCCTCCTGGCGCGGGGTGCCGATTTTCCCGTGCAACAAGATCCCGGTGACGAAGGAGCGGACGAGTTCCATTCTGCTGATGCGTACCGGAGAGGAGAAGCAGGGCGTCGTCGGCCTCCACCAGACCGGAATTCCCGATGAATACGAGCCGGGCCTTTCGGTGCGTTATATGGGCCTGGACGACCGGGCGGTCATCAAGTATCTGGTCAGCGCCTACTATTCCACGGCCATTTTGGTGCCCGATGCCCTGGGTGTTCTCGACGACGTACAGATCGGCCACTGAACGACGACCGGCGGAATACCGGTGCGCCCCGGGAGCGGCTTCTCCCGCCGCCCCGACGCGCGGACTCCTGCTCCGCGCCGCACCGGTCTCAGCACAGCACAGACAAGAACAGGTGAGCCTTCCTCATGACCACATCGGTGGACCCGACGTCCGGCCCGCAGGCGTCCGAGCAGACCCGTTCCAGCCTGGACACCGCGGCGGCGCGCAAGCTGGCGACCACGACCAAGACCGTGCCGCAGATGCAGGGGATCTCCTCCCGCTGGCTGCTGCGCGTCCTGCCCTGGACGCAGGTCTCCGGCGGCACGTACCGCGTCAACCGCCGGCTGACCCACACCCTCGGCGACGGCCGGGTGGAGTTCGTCTCGACCGGCTCCGAAGTCCGGGTGATTCCGGAGGAGTTGCGCGAGCTGGCGCCCTTGCGCGGCTTCGCTGACACCGCGGCACTGGAGGCGCTGGCGGACCGCTTCGTCCAGCGGGAGTTCGCACCCGGCGATGTACTGGCCCGGGCGGGCGGGCCGACGGACCGGATCGTGCTGATCGCCCACGGCAAGCTCGACCGTGTCGGCGCCGGGAAGTACGGCGACGAGACCGTGCTGGGGGTGCTGGCCGACGGTGACGCGATCGGTGCGGCGGCGCTGGTGACCGCGGACGCGGAGTGGGAGCACTCCGTACGGGCGGTGACCCGGGTGACCGCGCTGACGCTGTACCGCAGCGATCTCGAAGAGGTGCTGGGCCGTTCGGAGCCGCTGCGGGCCCATCTCGCGGAGGTCGGCGCGGCGCTGGTGCCGGCGCAGAACAAGCACGGCGAGGCGGCCATCGAGCTGGCCGCCGGCCATGTCGGTGAGCCGGCCCTGCCGGGCACCTTCGCCGACTACGACCTGGCGCCGCGGGAGTACGAACTCAGCGTGGCGCAGACGGTGCTGAAGGTGCATTCACGGGTCGCCGACCTCTACAACGACCCGATGAACCAGCTGGACCAGCAGCTGCGGCTGACCGTGGAGGCGCTGCGGGAGCGCCAGGAGCACGAGATGGTCAACAACCCCTCGTTCGGCCTGCTGCACAACGCCGATCTCAAGCAGCGCATCCACACCCGCAGCGGTCCGCCCACCCCCGACGACCTCGACGAGCTGATCTCCCGGCGCCGCAAGACCCAGTTCCTGCTGGCGCATCCGCGGACGATCGCGGCCATCGGGCGGGAGTGGAACGCCCGGGGCATCTACCCCACGACCGCGGAGGTCGAGGGCACCGCGGTCCGTGCCTGGCGGGGCATTCCGCTGCTCCCCTGCAACAAGATCCCGGTCACCCCGGAGCAGACCAGCTCGATCCTGGCACTGCGGGTCGGCGAGGAGAACCAGGGCGTGGTCGGGCTGCACCAGACCGGCATCCCGGACGAGTACCGGCCGGGACTGTCGGTGCGTTTCATGGGCATCAACGACCAGGCGGTCATCAATTACCTGGTCAGCGCCTACTACTCGGCGGCGGTCCTGGTGCCGGACGCGCTGGGCATCCTGGAGGACGTCGAGATCGGTCACTGACCGGCGGGTGACGCACCCGGGTGCCGGACCCGAACGGCCGTCAGGGTCGCTGGCGTGGCACCCGGGTGACGTCCGATCAGGTATCCCGTCGCTTCTGACCTGCGCCGTTCTGCCTTTGGTCAAGCCATTGGCAGAACGGCCATTCCCTTGGCAGGGCGTGCCCTGTTGCGCATCATGAACGCACCACATGTGCGTGACATGTACGCGACCACCCCTCGGTCCCTGTCAGGAGTTCACATGGAGCCCGCCCCCCACCGCCCGGCTCGCCGGCGGCTGCTGACCGGTGCGGCCGCGCTCGCCGCGTCCGCCGCCCTCACCCCCCTCACCACGGCCCCCACCGCCGCCGCCACACACCGGCGGACCCCGCTCGGCGGCACCTACCCCCCGGTCCAGTGGGTCCCGGCGAGCCCGGGCAACTTCACCGCCGCCGACCGGCCGGCGCAGTACCCGGTCGAGCGGGTCGTGGTGCATGTGACCCAGGAGACCTACCAGGACACCCTGAAGCTGTTCCAGGACCCGAAGCACAAGGCCGCAGCGCACTATGTCGTACGGTCCGCCGATGGCCACATCGCCCGGTGCGTCCGCGAGCGGGACGTCGCCTGGCACGCCGGGAACTGGACCTACAACACCCGCAGCATCGGCATCGAGCACGAGGGCTGGATCGACGACCCGACGTGGTTCACCGACGTGCTCTACACGCAGTCCGCGCTGCTCACCGCCGCGATCTGCGACCGGTACGGCATCCCCAAGGACCGGGAGCACATCATCGGCCATGTCGAGGTCCCCGGCACCGACCACACCGACCCCGGTGAGTTCTGGGACTGGGCCCGCTATCTCCAGCTGGTCAACGACGTCTCGTGGCAGCACGCCGGATGACCCGGCGCGGCGACACGGCGGCCGTTCCGCCGGTGTACCGCTTCATGACGCCTCCGGGCCATGGTGAACGCCTCCCGTATCTGGGAGAGTTGACGGGACGTCAGGAGGGATCGTGAAGCGGCGATGCGGTCGGGTGCGCGCGGTGCTGACGGTGCTGGTGGCGTGGGGTGTGCTGGCCGGTGGAGGGGTGGCGGGCGGAGCCGCGGCCACCGCCGCCGACAGCCTCCTCCGCCGCTTCGGTGCGGCGGACGTGGCGCCCGGTGTGGCGTACGGGGAGTTCCGGCTGACGCTGCCGCGCGGCACCGCGCACGGGCATCTGCTGACCGTCGATCTCGCCGATCCGCGGGTCACGGTGGACCTGCTCTACCCGGGCGCGGTCGGCGCGCGGTCGCCGGTCTCCCAACTCGCCGCGGAGCGCCGGGCGGTGGGGGCGGTCAACGGGGACTTCTTCAACATCACCGAGACCCAGCACCCGGGTGTGCAGCCCACCGGCGCCGCGGTCGGCCCGGCGGTGGCCGCGGGGCGGCACCTGAAGGGCGCGGTGCCCGACGGCCAGCGGTTCGGACCGGTGCTGCCGCCCGGCGCGACCACCGAGGACGTGCTCGGCGTCGGCTACGACCGCCGCGCCCGGCTGGACCGGCTCACCCTGCGCGGCGCGGTGCTGACCGGCGAGGGGACGCTACCGCTGCGCGGACTGAACCAGTACGCGCTGCCGGTCGGCGGGATCGGCGTTTACACCGCGCAGTGGGGTCCGGCGTCCCGGGTGCGCGCCACCTGCGGCACGGACACCGACCGGGCGGCGCCGTGCAGCGCGGAGACCGCGGAGGTGACGGTCCGGCACGGCCGGGTGACGGCGGTCGGGGAGGTCCCGGGCGCCGGCGGGGTGCCGGCGGGCAGCGTGGTGCTGGTGGGCCGGGAGGAGGGGGCGCGGCAGCTGCGCGCGCTGCGGATCGGTGAGCCGGTGAGCGTCAGCTCGTACCTCACCGGCCGGGGGAACGGACGGCTGCGCTGCGCGGTGGGCGGCTTCCCGATCGTGCGGGGCGGTGCGCCGGTGGCCGGTCTGGACACCGGCGCCGTGGCGGTGCGCACGTCCGCCGGGATCGGGGCCGGCGGACGGGTGCTGTATCTGATGGCACTGGACGGGGCGCCGGGCCGGACCGGCCTGACCGTGCGGGAACTGGCGGAGGTCATGGCGCAGTTGGGCGCGCGGGAGGCGATGGATCTGGACGGCGGCGGGTCCTCGACGCTGGTCACCGGCGACGCGTACGGGGCCACGGTCCGCAACCATCCGTCGGGGGGCGCGGAGCGGCCGGTGCCCAACGCGCTCGGGGTGTTCTCCGCCGCCTGAGCGGCCCGGCCCGGTGGGCCGCCGCCGTCACGGCCGCAGGCTGCTCACCACGTCGGCGGCGCCCGACAGCCCTTGGTGGATGTCCGGGGCGAGGCTGCTGCTCGCCAGGTAGAAGCCGAGCAGCGCACACACCAGGGCGTGCGAGAACTTGAGCTTGCCGCTGCGCAGGAAGATCACGGTCAGGACCACCAGCAGCAGCACGACCGAGATGGAAATCGCCATGGGACGCACACCTCCTCTACCGCCGCCCGAACGGGCGGCAAGGGGTGGCCAGTTTGGCGTATTTCAGGGTATGTACGGTTCTGGCCCGGGTGCTCCGATCGGGTGATCACTGCGGGTCACGGGCCGGTGGTGCGGCGCCGGACGCCGGTGGCGGCACGAGCCGGAGGACACACCCTCGCCGCCGTGGCGTGGATCACATCACTCCCTGCAACGAACTGTGTCGCCCGGCCGTCTTAGCGGCCGACACCGCCGCCCCCCACCGCAGACGGAAAGCCCGAGATGAGCCAGTTCCCCTTCCCCCGCCGCGGGCCGTTCCGGCCACGGCGCGCCGCGCTCGCCCTGGCCTCGGCGGTCGGCGCGGGCACCCTCAGCGGGTGCGCGGGCTTCGCGGCGCCGGCCCCCGTGGCCGACCCGGTGAAGGTCGCGCTGGGCGCGTCCGACGGCACCAGGACCGTGCAGGCCGGCGACAAGCTCACGGTGACCGCGAAGGGCGGGGTACTGACCGAGGTGACCGTCACCGACCCCAGGGGCCGGCGGCTGCCCGGCGGGCTCGGGGACGGCGGCACGGTCTGGACCTCCAGCGCCAAGATCGCCCCGGCCACCAAGTACTCCGTCGTCGCCAGGACCAGGAGCGACCAGGGCGGCGTCGCCGCGACCAAGGAGTCGCTCACCACCGCGCGGCCGGCCCGGCTCAACACGGTGGTGCTCGACCCCGGCCCCCGGGACGCCGTGGTTACCGTCGACCGGCTGCTCACCCTCACCTTCGAGCACCCGGTGACCGACCGGGCCGCGGTGCAGCGCCGGCTGAACGTCACCGCCGGCGACCGGCCGGCCGGTTCGTGGGACTGGGCGACGGACCGCAACGGCAAGGACCAGGTGACCTGGGCACCCGCACAGCGCTGGAAGCCGGGCACCGAGGTCACCTTACGGGCGGAGCTCGACGGGGTGGACTCCGGCGGCGGCCGCTACTTCTCCGGCGACTATGACCTGAACTTCACCATCAGCCGGAGTTGCACCGACTCGGACCCGGGACGGGTTTGTGGCAAGGTCCACGTGGGTGACCCCGCCGGGGTCCTCACCTCCTCCGTACGAGGGAAAGACGAGCACACCACCGGGATCGGAGACCGGCATGACGGCTGATCCCCGGGACAGAGAAACAGCGCCCGCGCGTCGAGCAGCTGACCCCTTTCAGAGCCTAGTGTGACGGAATGAGCACCGTGCAGGACCAGGATCAACTCACGGGGTGGCGGCGCTTCCGGCGCCGTGTCCCCAATGGCTTCGCCATCATCTTCAGCGTATTGGGGCTGTTTTGTGCCCTGACGGCGCTGATCGGGCCGCTCCGGCGCGGACTCCACCCGGTGATCTACTGGCTGGACACCCTCACCATCCCGGTGGCGCCGAACTTCGCGTATGCGGCGTTCCTCTTCCTCCTGGGCGCGGCGATGACCGCCAGGAAACGGGTGGCGCTGTGGTTCGTGGTGGCCTACATGGTGCTGGTCACCCTCGCCGACGCGCTGTTCCTGGCCGCCGGGTACTGGGAGTTCGCCTTCTCCCTGGTGCTGTGTGCCGCGGCGCTGGTGCTGCTGCTCGTCTCGCACCGCGAGTTCTACGCGATCACCCGGCGCGGTGCGTTCCTGCGCGCCCTCCTGGTGCTGGGCGGCGGGCTCGTGGCGGCGGTGCTGATCGGCTGGGGACTGGTGGCGCTGGCCCCCGGCACTCTGGAGCCCGGCGCCGCCAACCGGCTGCTGTGGACCGCCAACCGCGTCTGCGGCGGGCTGGTCGGCGGCCATCTCGTCGAGGGCCATCCGCCGCACTGGATCAGTGCCGTCCTCGGCCTGCTCGGTGCGCTGGCGCTGCTGAACGCCGCGGCCACCCTCTTCCGTTCGCAGCGCATGGAAGCCGCGCTGCACGGCGACGAGGAGGCCCGCATCCGGGCGTTGCTGGACCGCTACGGCAGCCAGGACTCGCTCGGCTACTTCGCCTCCCGCCGCGACAAGGCGGTGGTCTTCTCCGCCAGCGGCAAGGCCGCCGTCACCTACCGCGTCGAGGCCGGCGTCTGCCTGGCCAGCGGTGACCCGGTCGGTGACCGGGAGGCGTGGACGCAGGCCATCGAGGCGTGGCTGGAGGTCGCCGGACGGTACGGCTGGCAGCCGGCCGTGATGGGCGCGAGCGAGAGCGGCGCCAAGGCGTTCGCCCGCAGCGGCCTCGGGGCGCTGCAGCTCGGCGACGAGGCGATCCTGCACGTGAAGGACTTCGACCTGGACGGCCGGGAGATGCGGGTCACCCGCCAGGCCGTCAACCGCGTCGAGCGGACCGGCGCGACCTTCCGCGTACGGCGCCACTCCGCGCTGACCGACGAGGAGATGCAGGAGGTCATCCACCGGGCGGACGCCTGGCGGGACACCGAGACCGAGCGCGGCTTCTCGATGGCGCTGGACCGGCTGGGCGACCCGGAGGACGGGGACTGCCTGCTGGCCGAGGCGTTCGACGGCGACGGCAACATGATCGCGCTGCTGTCCTTCGTGCCCTGGGGCAAGGAGGGCATCTCGCTGGACGTCATGCGACGCGACCGCTCCGCGCCCAACGGCGTCATGGAGTTCATGGTGGCCCGGCTCTGTGCGCAGGCCGGGGCGATGGGCGTGCGGCGGATCTCGCTGAACTTCGCGGTGTTCCGGTCCGCCTTCGAGGAGGGCGGCCGGATCGGTGCCGGTCCGGTGCTGAAGTTCTGGCGCCGGCTGCTGCTGTTCTTCTCCAAGTGGTGGCAGCTGGAGGCCCTCTACCGCTCCAACGCCAAGTACAACCCGGAGTGGTACCCGCGGTTCCTGTGCTACGCGGACGCCGGCGCGCTGGCCCGGATCGGTCTGGCCTCCGGTATCGCCGAGGGCTTCGTGGCCGTGCCGAGCCTGGGCAAGCTGTGGGGCAAGGGGCACAAGAAGCGGGTGCTGGCCCCGGCCAGTACCGCGGGCCTGCCGTCGCTGGACGAACTCGGCCTGGTGCAGACCGCCCCGGCCACCGAGGAGGAGCGCCACGAGCAGGAGCTGGCCGCGCTGCCCGAGCAGGTGCGGGTGCGCCACCGCAAGCTGGAGCGGCTGCGGGAGGCCGGCACCGACCCGTATCCGGTGGGCGTGCAGCGGACGCACACCCTGGGCCAGGTCCGCGACGAGTACCCGGACCTGACGCCCGGGGCGCGCAGCGGCAAGACCGTCAGCATCACGGGGCGGGTGCTGCTCACCCGCGACCACGGCGGGGTGCTCTTCGCGGTGCTGCGCGACTGGTCGGGCGATCTGCAGATCGCGCTGACCCGGGACGGCAGCGGCAAGGAACTGCTGGACCGCTTCGGCTCGGACATCGACCTCGGTGACCATGTCGAGGCGGAGGGCGAGGTCGGCACCAGCGACCGCGGTGAGCTGACCGTGTTCGTCAGCGGGTGGCGGCTGACGGCCAAGTGCCTGCGGCCGCTGCCCGACAAGCGGCGCGGGCTGTCCGACCCGGAGGCCAAGGTCCGCCAGCGGTATGTGGACCTGGTCGTCTCGACGGACGCCCGGGAGAACGTACGGGCGCGCAGCAGGGCGGTGCAGGCGCTGCGCCAGGGGCTGGTCGACCGGGGTTACCTGGAGGTCGAGACGCCGATGCTCCAGCAGATCCACGGTGGCGCCAACGCCCGGCCGTTCCACACCCACATCAACGCCTACGACCTCGACCTGTATCTGCGGATCGCGCCGGAGCTGTATCTCAAGCGGCTGTGTGTGGGCGGCATGGAGAAGGTCTTCGAGATGGGGCGGACGTTCCGCAACGAGGGCATCTCCTACAAGCACAACCCCGAGTTCACGATGCTGGAGGCGTACCAGGCGTACGCCGACTACGACGTGATGCTCGACCTGACCCGGGAGCTGATCCAGAGCGCGGCGGTCGCCGCGTTCGGCAGCGCCACCGCCCGTAAGGCGGACGAGAACGGCAGGCTCGTCGAGCACGACATCTCGGGGATCTGGCCGGTGAAGACCGTCTACGGCGCGCTCTCCGAGGCGCTCGGCGAGGAGGTCGACGCGGACACCGCGCCGGACCGGCTGCGGCGGCTGTGCGCCGCCTCGGCGGTGCCGGTGAAGCCGGAGATGGGCCGCGGTGACCTCGTGCTGGAGATGTACGAGCGTCTGGTGGAGGAGAAGACCCAGCTCCCCACGTTCTACAAGGACTTCCCCACCGATGTGTCGCCGCTGACCCGGCAGCACCGCAAGGACCCGCGGCTCGCCGAGCGCTGGGACCTGGTGGCGTTCGGCACCGAGCTGGGCACCGCCTACTCGGAGCTGACCGACCCGGTCGAGCAGCGCCGGCGGCTGACCGCCCAGTCGCTGCTGGCGGCCGGCGGTGACCCGGAGGCGATGGAGCTGGACGAGGACTTCCTCCAGGCGCTGGAGTATGCGATGCCGCCGACCGGTGGTCTGGGCATCGGCGTGGACCGGCTGATCATGTTCCTGACCGGTCTGTCGATCCGCGAGACGCTGCCGTTCCCGCTGGTGCGGCGCCGCTGACGGCATCCGGGCCCGGTCACGGCGGGCGCGCGACGGCGGGAGGCCACCCCCATGGTGCGGGGGTGGCCTCCTGTCGTGCGCGGGCGCCGGCGGTCAGTTCGTCCCGTGGGCGGAGCACCCGGCCGGGGTGGCTGC
The DNA here is from genome assembly GCF_043199295.1 of Streptomyces sp. NPDC048612. NCBI lineage: Bacteria > Bacillati > Actinomycetota > Actinomycetes > Kitasatosporales > Streptomycetaceae > Streptomyces > Streptomyces sp. NPDC048612. Next base: position 306,648 of record NZ_JBICVV010000001.1, on the reverse strand, counting down.
CGCGGCCTTGGAGTACTTCCACTCCGGGTCGAGCAGTTCGGTCTTGAGCTGCTTCGCCGCGGCCGGGCTTTCGACGATGTAGCCGAAGTCCTGGAGCCAGGCCGGGTAGAGGTTCTTGGAACCGATGTAGAACGCCGCGTCGTCCACCGACACCAGCTTGTGGTGCAGTGCGTACGGCTTGCCGTCGGCCCAGGTGGGGCTGTCGGAGCTGCGGAACGAGGCGAGCTGGAGGTTGCCGCACATCGCCCGCGAGGCCTTCTCGTTGTCGCCGGTGAGGGCCACCAGACGCGCGCGGAGGGTGTCGCTGATCTCGTCCAGGGACTTGATCTGGGAGTAGCCGCCGCTGCCGACGGCCCCGCGGTTGGCGGGGTCGCTGACCACGATGCGGACCTTCACCCCGTCGGTGAGCTTCTTCGCGAGGGTGTCGTAGGTCCGGATGTCGTAGCGCGGCAGTGGCGGGCAGGTGGCGTTGAGGTCCTGCTGGGAGATCTCGACGTGGCTGCGCGCGCTGGCGATGAGGGAACGCAGCGCGTTCTCCTCGGGGTTGACCGTGTCGTAGTCGCGGTCGTGGTTGGTGTTGTCGTGCAGCCCGACCGTGCACTTGGTGTCGGGGGCGGTGGGCAGGTCCGGGTGGTAGCCCGAGGAGGGGTCGGACTCCTTGATGCCCACGCCGAGACCGCCGACCGCGAGGACCGGGACGTCACCGGCCGGTTCGGCGGGGGCGGCGGCCCGGTCCTTCTCCAGGGACGCCATGCAGGAGGCCCCGTTCGAGGTGGCGAGCCACACCTTGGCCGGGTCGGTCACGTTGCGGCAGGTCCAGTCCCACAGCGTGTCCAGGTACTTCCCGGCCGAGCGGGCGGCCGGGCCGCGGAGCGCCATGTCCACGTCCGACACGGGGTGGGTGGTGTCGAGGTAGTCGTCCTTCCAGCCGTTGATCCCGCCCGTGAGGGTCGTCTTCCCGTCGACCACCACGAGCTTGGAGTGATTCCAGGACAGCGACGTCTTGGACGTGGTCATCGAGGCCACGTTGAGCGTGACCTTCCCGGCCGCGGGGCCGAGCTTGTCGATCAGCTCGTTGCGGTAGCGGGAGGGCACCACATTGAGGTGGTAGATGGGGGCGGCGCCGACCAGGATGCGCACCTTGGGCGAGTGTCCCGCCCGGACGGACGCCTTGAGGCCCTCGACGATCGCGTCCTGGAACCCGCCGTTGGGGAACGGGGCCAGCGAGGAGATGTCCACGGTGTGCTGTGCGTCGGCGATGTTGCGGGTCATCCTGTCGAGCAGCCGCTTGCTGCCCGTACGGTCCTTGCATCGGTCGTCGCCCCAGCAGCCGGGGGTCTGCAGCAGCCAGCCGGCCGGGTCGCCGTCCGGGGCGTCCAGCCGGTTGCCGTCGGTGCGCTCCCACACCGAGCCTTCGAGGCCGGGTGAGGTGTCGCGGAGGGAGCGCTCGATGGAGTCCAGGTGAGGTGTCGGCGGGGTGTCCGCCGCGTACGCCGTCCCGGTGGGCAGCGCCGCGCACACCGTCGTCAGGGCGAGGGACGCCGGTATCAGGCGGTGGAGTGGGTGGTGAGCCAAGAACTTGCCTTCTGGTGGTGACGGAGAGAGCCGGGCGGTGATCACCTGTGGATCGCCGGCCCGGCTCCGATGGCCACCTGAACGTATCGTTCCCCTCCGCTTCGCTCCGTGCGGAAGTCGATCTCCGCTACAACTCCGGCTGTCCCCTCCCCCGGCGGCGGCCGGCCGGGGAAGTCTCGCGGGCTCAGAACCAGTTGACGGTGAGCGGGAAGGTGGCGGTGGCGGTGGCGCCCCTGGCGTCGGTGGCGGTGACGGTGACCGGGAAGCTGCCGGTCTGCCAGGACCTGCCGGTGATCCGGCCGCCGGAGGCGTCGAGGCTCAGGGCCAGGGGCAGGCCGGTGGCGCGATAGGTGACCGGGGAGGTGCCGCCGGTGGCGGTCAGCTGGATGCTGCAGGACCGGCCGAAGGCGCAGGTCTGCGGGCCGGGGGTGGCGAGTTCGAGGCCGTCGCCGGGCGGTTCGGTGTCACCGGTGTCGAACACCGCGGTGACGGGGGTGGCGGTGGCGGCGTTGCCCGCGTGGCCGGTGCCGTACATGTCCTCGAAGGTCCGCAGCAGACTGAAGTGGTTGTAGTCGCCGCTGACCGCGCCCGGTTTGACATGGGCTCCGTGGAAGACGGTCGCGATCCGGTTGGAGCCGAGGTAGTTGTCCTCGTCCCAGGTCACCATCAGCAGGCTGTTGTGGTCCTTGGCCCACCGGGCGTAGGAGTCGAGGTTGTTCCGGAGCCAGGTGTCGCCGCTGCCGACCGCGCAGTCGTGCATGTCGTTGCACATGTCCGGGATGACGAAGGACAGCGTCGGCAGCTGGGTGAAGTCGTCCTTGGGGAACTGGGCGAAGGTCTTGCCGGTGTTCACGGGGACGTTCTTGAAGGCGAACCAGGGGTTGTGCTTCTGCGCGTACCGGCCGCTGGAGCAGGTCGTGGAGCCCTCGTTGGGCAGCCCCTCGTTGTAGCTGGCGAAGGTCTTGCCGGCCGCGGTCAGCTCCTGGGCGAGGTTGGGCGCGGACAGCGACTGCGGGGTGTAGCAGCCGTCGCCGGTGATGCCCTGGGTGGCGCCGGAGAAGAGGTTGAAGTAGTTCGGCTGGCTGGGGTGGGTGAGGGCCTTCATCGAGGTCAGTTCGGCGCCGTCCCGGGCGAGTTGGTTGAGGTAGGGCGCCTGGGAGTTGCCCATGATCTCGCCGTACTGCTTGTTCTCGAAGACCACGATCACGACGTGGTCGTAGGCCGGCAGCGCGGTCCGGGCGGGCCGGGCGTCGGCGGCGGAGGCGACGGCGAGCAGGCCGAGTGTGCCGAGGAGTGCGACGAGCGCTCTGCGCAGGTGGATCGCTGGTCGTTTCATCAGGGGTCAGCTCCTTGTCCGAGGGGGGTGTGGGCCCGGTGGGGGCGGGCCCGGTCGGGGGTGCGGAGCAGGGTGGGTGCGGAGCGGGTGGGTGCCGGGTGTCAGTCCTCGCGTCGGGCCGCGTCCGCGACGGTGATCCGCAGAAAGCGCGGTACGGGCAGGTCACTTCGGCGGCAGGCGGCGACCACCGCGGCGCGGACCGCGGCGCGCCGGCCGGGCGGCATCAGCAGCAGGACGCTGCGGCCCGGCCGCCGTCCGGGCCACGAGGCGGACCAGGCACCGGCGCGCAGGGCGTCGTGGACCGCGGTGGCGAGCGCGGTGGCCGTGGTGTCACCGGCCGCGGGGCCGCCGGGGGCGAGCCGGGCGGTCACCAGCAGCAGGCTCGGCCGCGGGCCGCCGTCCGGGGCGCACAGCGGCCGGGTCCGGCCGTCGGCGGCGAGCAGCTGCCCGGCCCGGGCGAAGAGCACGGCCCGGCGCAGCGCGTCGTCGCCGGGCACGGCGGCGGCCAGCAGCCGCGCCAGCTGGACCCGGGCCGGCGGGCGGCCGCCGCGGTCGGCGTGCACGGACGCCACCGCCAGCGCGGCCGCGCACTCCAGCGGTTCGGCGACGGACAGCCCCACGCTCTCCGGGAGGGTGGCGTCGAGGTGCAGATCGGCGCCGTCCCGGCCGACTCCGGTGGCGGCGAGCGCGCGCAGCGCGGCGTACGGGCGGGCCGCCCAGCCGGGGGCTTCGGCGGCCGGTCCGGTGAGGGGGAGCTCGGCGGTCTCGGCCGGGTGCTGGGGCGAGCCGCAGCGCAGGATGCCGTCCTCGCGCGGGGCGACGGCCGCGGCGACCTGCCAGTTGGCCGCCGCGACCCAGCCGGTCCGGGGTGCCGTACCGGTGCCGGGCGGGGCGGCGGGTGCGGTGAGCCGGAAGGCGTACGGCGCCCGCCACACGGCCGCGGGCCGGCGGTGGTACGCCGTCGCGAAGCCGTGGGCGAGCAGCCGCAGCAGGGGGTCCGCCGCGGTGCGGCGGGCCAGGTCCATCTCGGTCATCCCAGCTCTTTGCGGGCGAGCAGCCGGTAGGCGTTGCCGCCGTCGGTGGCCCGCGCGACCGCGGAGCGCACGGCGTCCAGGCCGAGGGCGGCGGCGTAGCAGGGAACCGCCATGGCCTGTACGGCGCTCCGGACGGCGGCGCGGCCGCGGGTGGCGGGGACGGTGGCCCACGGCGCGTACGGGTCGGGGGCGATCCGGTTCGCGGTGAGGGCGACGGCGCCGAGGAAGTCGTTGCTCTGGTGAGAGGGGCCGTGCTGCTCGGCGAGGACGGTGAACCCCCGGGCCTCCAGGGCCTGTTTGAGGTTGCCGGCCGGCATCAGGTGCTGGTGCTGGGGCTGGAACCAGGGCAGCCAGTGGGGGCCGAGCAGCCGGGCGATCCGCGCCTCGGGGTCGGGGAGTTCGATCAGCAGATGGCCGCCGGGGGCGAGGACCTTGACGGCCGCGTCGAGTTCGGTGCGCGGGTCCCGGGTGTGTTCCAGATAGTGGTGCATGCTCACGGTGTCGTATCGTCCGGCGAGGCGGTCGGCGAGATCGGGGAACTGGCCCTGGTAGGCGGTGGAGATCCAGCCCCGCCGTTCGGCCTCGTGGACCCCGCCGCCCATGTCCAGTCCGTCGAAGCGGGTACCGGGCCAGACACCGCGGGCGGCGTTGCAGAAGTGCCCCGCTGCGGTGCCGACATCGAGCCAGGCCCTGGGGGTGGTGAAGGGCCGGAGCATTTCGGCGCGGTCGCGGTAGGTGGCGTTCATCCGGCCGAGGACCAGTGAGGCGCCCTCGCCGCCGAGGCCTTCGTAGAAGTCGCGGTAGTAGAAGTCGAGTCCCTCCAGGGTGAGGCGGGGGTTCTGGAAGACATGGCCGCAGTGCCGGCACTCCTCCAGGGTGAAGCGGCCGGGCTTGGCCTGGAGCAGGTCGGGCATCCGGACCCGTACGACGGGGTCGGGGGCCGCGCACCAGGGGCAGTCGGCGCGGCGGGGTTCGAAGAAGCGGTCGGTGCCGGCCGCGAGTTCGGCGGTGTACGCGGCGTGCCGGGCCGGGGTGCCGGTGGGCCGGGCCGGCTCGGCGGGCGGGGTGGCCAGGGTGCGCAGGGCGGCGGACAGGGAGCGCAGCGGACGGGACGCGGTGGCGCGGGCCAGTCCGGCGGGGCGCAGACCGCGGGCCGGGCTCAGCACGGCGGCGGGCTGCAGCCAGTACAGGGCGGTCGCCGCCGCGCCCCAACGCGGCTCCGAGAGCACGCACTTCGCCAGCAGGGCCAGCCCCGCCAGTTGCGCGGCGGACAGCAGGGCGGGCGGGAGGCCCCGGGCGCGGAGCTCCTCGGCGCGCCGGGCGGGGTCGGGGTGCGGCGCGCGCAGGCCGGGGGCGACGGCCCAGCCGGTGGCGTCCGGGGCGTACTCCTTGAGGGTGCGGAGCAGGCGGATCAGGCCGGCCACCGACTGCGGTGGCTCCCCGGCGTCGAGCCCGGCCCGCCGGTGGACGTCGTCGGCCACCAGCAGGGCGTGGCCCGCGCCGTGGCCGGGAGCGCACCGGTCCGCGCGGTGCGCCGCCGGGTCGAGCAGCCGCAGCAGGCCGAGCACGCTCTCGGCGTCCAGGTGGGCCGGGACGAGGTCCACGACGCGCAGTCCCTCGCGGGTGGCGTGGGCGACCGCGGCGTGCAGGGTCGCCTCGTCGGCCACGACACCGGGCGCGGTGAGCAGCTGCCAGCCGGGGAGCGCCGGGTCCTGCGGCCCGGCCGCCTCGTGCGGCCCGGCGGGGTCGAGCACCGGCAGCGCGGCGAGCCTGCGGCGGGCACGGACCGTGCCCGCGCCCAGGGCCGTCACGGCGGCGGCCGCCGCCCATCGCGTGCGGTGTCCCGAACGGTGCGCTCGCGTCATCTGGCTCACGGTCCCTTCTCGTTCTCGGACAGGGCGGTGCCGGGTGCGGACCGGGCGGGGCGCGGTCCGGGCGGCAGTTTCTCCAGGCGGTCGGCGGCGGTGGCGGCGCCGCCCGCCGCGGCGAACGACGCCTGTATCCGGCGGGCCGCGCGGCGGTGTGCCGGGTCGTCCAGCACGGCGGTCAGGGCCCGGCGCACCTCGTCCGCGTGCGCCCGGCCGAAGCGCACCCGCACCCCCGCGCCGGCCTCTGCGACCTGGCGGGCGACGATCGGCTGGTCGTCGCGTACGGGCGCCACCACCAGCGGCAGCCCGTGGGCGAGCGCCTCGCACACGGTGTTGTGGCCGCCGTGGCACACCACCGCGTCCAGGTGCGGCAGCAGGCGGAGCTGGGGGACGTACTCCTGGTGCAGCATGTGCGGCGGGATGTCCCCGGCGAGGTCGCCCGGGGCGGCCAGGATCAGCTGCGCCCGGTCCGCGAGGGCGTCCGCGGCGCGCAGCACCGCGGGGTAGAAGCGGGCGCCCGCCGCGCGGTTGAGGGTGCCCAGCGAGACGAGCACCCGGGCGCGCCCGGGGTCGAGCCGGCGCCACGGGAAGTCGCCGGCGGGCGGCCGGGCGCCGAAGGCGGGGCCGACGAAGGCGTAGTGCGCCGGATACCGCCCCGCGGCGCCGCCGGGCCCGCCGACCGTGTCCCGCGCGCCCGCCGCGGCGGGTCCCGGGCCGGCGTCGCCGATGAGCGCGGGGGTGGAGAAGACCAGGACGAGGTGCGGGGAGAAGCGCGGGTCCCAGCCGCCGGGTGCTCCGCATTCAGCGAGCAGTGCCGCGATGCGCTGGGTCACCCACTCCCCCACTTTCGGGAAGTCGTCGAACGGCCGGACGATCTCCGCCGAGGTGGTCGCCGAGGTCGCCCAGGGCAGGCCGTGCCTGCGGGCCACCACGGGTCCGGCGAGGGCCTGCTGGTCGGCGACCACGACGTCGGGCCGGAAGTCCTCGACGGCGGTGTGCACGCCGGGGAGCATCGCGCGGGCGAGCGGGATGAGGGCCTCGGCCCACAGGAAGCGCAGGGCGGCGATGCCCCGCAGGTCACGCCACCGGGCGCCGCCCAGGTCGGGGCCGCCGGCCGGGCCGTGATCCCCCGCCGGGTACAGCCGGGAGCCCGGCGGAAGCAACCGTGCCAGGGCGGCGGCGGGGCCGGTCCAGGCGACCTGGTGGCCGCGCGCGGTGAGTTCGGCGGCGACGGCGAGGGTGGGGTTGACGTGCCCGGTCAGCGGCGGGACGACGAACAGCACTCTCATCGGGCCGCCACCGCCCCGGCCGGTGCGCCGAGCCGGTCCAGCAGCGCGTCGCACAGCGCCCCGGTGGCCTCGCTGAGCACGGTGTGCCCGACGCCGGGCAGCACACACAGGGCACAGTCCGGCGCCACCGCCGCCAACTCCCGTGCCCCTGGCAGGAGTTCGGAGTGTTCTCCGTAGACGGCGAGGACCGGGCGGCGCAGCCGGGCGAAGTCGCGGGAGGTGAAGGGGGTGCCCGCCGCGATGTCCTCGATGAGGCTGGTGCCGTTGAGCAGGGCGTCGGCGGCGGCGGTCAGCTTGGCCTCCTTGCGCCGCCCGGCCGCGGCCAGCTGCTCGCCCAGCCGCCGGTGTTCGAGGCCGAGGGCCGCCACCGTGAGGGTGTCGGTCATGTCCTCGGTCCAGTCACCGGTCAGATGGGAGTCGATCAGGACGACGGAGGCGACGAGGTCCGGCCGGACGAGGGCGGTGTGCAGCGCCAGGGCGCCGCCGTAGCTGTTGCCGACCAGATGGACCGGGTGGCGGTCGAGCCCCAGGGAGCCGAGCAGGGCGACGAGATCGGCCACCGAGGTGTCCCGGTCGTAGCCGCTGGGCGGGCGGTCGCTGCGGCCGTGCCCGCGCTGGTCGTAGAGGAGCACCTCGTGCCCGGCGCGCGAGACGGGGCCGGCCAGGGTGCAGTAGAAGCTCGACAGGTTGTCCATCACCAGGCCGTGCAGGAACACCACGGCGGGGGCGTCGGGCCGGGAGCCGCCGTGGCCCGGCAGCCGCTGGGTGTGCAGGCGCAGACCGCCCGCGGGGGTGAGGGCCATGGCGCGGTCAGCCCGCGCAGGCCCGGTCGGCGGCGGTGACCCGGTCGACATGGGCGACGAGTTCGCCGACCGTCATGGCCAGGATCTGGTCGATGTCCTTCTCCGCGAGCAGGCCGAGGAGGTCCACCCCGGTCCCGTAGCGCTGCTGCAGCAGTTCGGCCAGTGCCACGAACTCGATGCTCTCCAGCGCCAGATCGTCGTTGAAGGTGGTGGCGCAGGTGACGTCACCCACGACGAGGAGTTCGTCGCCGACGACGCTCACCAGCATGTCGGTGATCTCGGCCAGGATCGTCCCGGTGCGCTCGGGGAGCGGGTCAGCTGCCATGGGTGGCCTCCGTGGGAGTGGGGGTGTCGGTGTCCGTACGGTCCTCGGACGGCCCGGTCCAGGCGACGACATGACGCCCGGACAGATCGTCGACGGAGTCGAGGCGGACGAGATGGCGTCCGCCGTCCGGGGAGACCACCCGCAGCGCGCCGCCCGGTGCGGACGAGACGGCCCACGCCTCCGGACGGTCGCCGAGGCCGCCGCCCGTCGCCTGCGCCGCGGCTTCCTTGGCGCACCACAGCGCGGTGAGCCAGTAGCCGCGGCCGGTGTCCCCGGCCGTGTGCCGGGCGTGGAGGTCGTCCGCCAGGCGGCGTTCGGCCGGGGTGAGGACGATCCGGCCGGGGGTCTCCGGATCGTCCATGACGCGCTCGACACCGATCCCGACGGGTCCCGCGCGATGGGCGAGGGCGACGGCGATCCGGTCCTGGTGCGCGAGCGAGAGGTGCAGGCCCTGGGCAAGCGGGCCCTCAGGGCAGGGACGGCCGTCCCGGTCGGTGCCGACGGGGATCTCGGCGGGGAAGAGCGGCCCGGCCCCCGACTCCCACAACAGCTCCCGTACGGCGTCCTTGGCCGCGATCCGGCCCAGCAACCAGGCCGTGCGGGCGCGCGGCGCGCACCGTTCGTAGTGGGCACGCTCGGCCGCGCCAAGATAGCGGCGCATGACCAGCTCCTGCGAGGCCGGGTCCGACCAGCGGCGCCGGGCCAGGCACCAGCCGCCCGGCCGGGGTTCGCCGATGCCGCACACCTCCGGGGTGAACTTCATCGGCCACACCCGCTCATCGGCCCCGAAGCGCCGGTACGTCCAGCCCTCCAGCCGCGCCCACACACCGCCGTCCGCCGCGCACAGCTCCACCTCGCCGCGCACCGATCCGGCCGTGACCTCACGAATCCGGGCGGTGGCGGTCAGGAGCGCGCCCGTTCGGGGCGGCGGCCCGAAGAGCCGTACGCGGTCCAGGGTCGCGGGGAAGACCAGGCGGTCGCCGCTCAGTTTCAGCTGCATCCAGTGGCCGAGGAGCTGCCCGGCGGCGTCCAGGAGGGCACCGGGCGCGGGCAGGGCGCGCAGGGTGCCGCGGATGCCGTCCGCGGCGAGCGTACGGACCTCGTGGACCCCGGCGAACGCGGGCCCGTGGAACATCCACCGGTCCCGGTACAGGGCCTCCGCACTGACCGGCGCCGCCCGGCCGGACGCCAGCCCCGTCGGGTCGGGCGGCGGCGGGGCCGGGTGCTGTGCCGCCAGGTGGACCGTGACCGTGGCGTAGTCACCGAGACGCACCCGCACCCGCCCGTCCCCGCCCGGGACGGCGTCGACGGTCAGCTCGACGGGCGGGGCGACGGCCAGCCAGCGCAGCGCCCGCACCTCGGAGTAGCCGGTGACGACACGACCGGGACATGTCTCCCGGGCCGCCTCGGCGGCGAGTTCCAGCAGCGTCGTCATAGGGACGACGGGAAAGCGGTCGGCCGGCTCGGGCCAGTCCTCGGGCTGGAGGTACACACAGTGGTCCCGCACGTACGGGAGCGTTTCGAGGGAGAGGGTGCGGGTGGTGTGGTGGGGGGTGGTGGTTGTGGTGGGAGTTGCGGGGTGAGGGGTGGGAGCGGTGATGGCGTTGTGGGGCGCTGGGGAGGGTGCGGCGTGGTGGGGCGCGGGCGCGGGGGCGTGGGGTGCGGTGGCCGTGCGAGGTGCGGTTGTGGCGGTGCTGCGGAGGTCTGCGGCGGCGGCAGCGGCAGCGACCGTGCGGGTGGCGTCCCGGGTTTCGGCGAGGACCGTGTCCAGGGCCTGCCGCAGGGGCTCGGCGATGCTTGGCCAAGGGTGCGGGAGCGCTCCCCCGCCCCCTCCCCCTCCTCCCCCTTCGGGGGAGGGGGCGGGGGGTGGGTTCGGGGGTGGGGGTGGAGCGGCATGCACAGAAAACGGGCTCCCCGGCGTCCGCTCGCCCAGGCTGATCAGCGGCGAGCCGAGGTCGAGCGAGATCGCCGCACCGGAGCCTTGGTGGGCCGGGAGTGGAGCTGAGGCTGGGGCCGGGGACGGTGACGGTGACGGGGCCAGGGACAGGACGCGAGCTGCGGGGCGGTCCGTGGCGAGGCCCATGGAGCGGCCGGTGGCGCGATCCTGGGGGCCGCCCACCACGCCCCCCAGCACCGCACCGGACCCGCGCCGCTCCGGGGCCGTCAGGCGGTCCCAGCGTGGGGTCAGGCCCTCGGTCCATAACGCGGCGGCCAGTCTGCGGAGTTGTGCGGGGCCGTCGCGGCGGGAGTCGGCCGCCGCGACAGCGAGGTGGTCCCGCCCGTGGAGGGTGTCGGACACGAAGCCGGTGAGACTGCCGGCGCCCACCTGGACGAAGCCGCGGACGCCGGCCCCGTACAGCCGTCTGGTCAGCTCCTGGAAGCGGACCGGTTCCAGGAGGTGCCGCAGCACCAGCCGGCGGATCGCGGTGGGGCTCTCCGGGAAGGGGGCCGCGGTCGTCGCCGACCAAACGGGGAGCCGCCGGTCCCGTAGGGGCAGAGCCTCGAAGGCGGTGCCGGTCTGGTGCAGGTAGGGGGCCCACATCGGGGTGTGGAAGCCGGAGCGGAAGGGCATCTCCTGGGCCCGTACGCCCTGTCCGGCGAGTCGGCGTACGGCCTCGGCCAGCGGCTGCGGCGCACCGCAGATCACCGACTGGTGCGGGCAGTTGTCGTGGCTGACCGCGATCCGCTCCAGGCCCGCGAGCGCGTCGGCCGCCTGCGGGGCCCCGCAGCCCAGGGCCGCGTAGACCAGGTCGGGTACGGCGAGGGAACCGGGCCGCAGCGAGCCGAGAAAGGCGTCCACGGCCTGCGGCGGATACATGCCGGCGACCACCATGGCGGTCCACTCGCCGAGACTGTGACCGGTCAACAGGTCGGCGGACACGCCCAGTTCGTCCAGTACGCGGGCGAGCAGCCGGCCGACGGCGAGGGTGTCCACGGCGCGTTCGACCAGGCCGCTGCCGCCGGAGACCGGGGGGCGGGGCAGCGCCATCCGGTCGGCGATGTCGTCGACCCGGGGCGGTGGCTCCGCCTCCAGCCCCGGGAAGAGGAAGGCGAGCCGTGCGCCTCCTTCCCGGGCGTACGGGCCGAAGAGCGGGCTCGGGGTGAACCACACCTCGCCACGGCCCCGCCAGGGCAGCGCACGGGCAAGGATCTTGGCGGCCAGGGCACGGCGCCGCGGGGTGGGATCGAGCAGGGCGAGCCGACAGGGGCCGTCGGGCACGGGCCCGGGGGCGGCGGGGCCGGGCGTCCCGGCGGTGGCCGCCGTGGTGCCGTGCTCCGCCATGTCTCGTAAGGCTTCCGCCAGTTGGCCGGGGGAATCCGCAGCGAGAAGGACGGTCCGCTCCGGCTCGCTCGTCCGCAGCGAGGCCGTCCGCGCGGGGACCACCGCCGCGGGGCCCGCCGCCCCCGAGGCCCTCCCCCACGCCGACCCCCCGGCCGGAGGTGGTGCTGCCGAGCCGCCGCGCCCCGGGGCCTCCTCCAGGACGGCGTGGGCGTTGATGCCGCCGAAGCCGAAGGCGTTGACGCCGGCCCGCAGCGGGGCCGGGCCGGCCTCCCAGGGCTCGGCCTCGGTGACCGGGCGCATCCGGGTCCGTCCCAGGGCCTCGTGCGGCTCGTCCAGGTGCAGTGTGGGCGGCAGCGTCCGGTGGTGGACGGCGAGGGCCGCCTTGATCAGTCCGGCGATACCGGCGGCCTGCATGGTGTGGCCGAGCATCGACTTCACCGAGCCCAGGCCGACCGGCGGCACACCCGCGCCGGGCGGGCCGAACACCCGGGCCAGGGTGTCGAGTTCGACGCCGTCGCCGACCGGGGTGCCGGTGCCGTGGGCCTCCAGCAGGCCGAGCGCCGCCGGGTGCGCCGGGTCCAGCCCGGCGGCCGCCCAGGCCTGCTCCAGCGCGTCGGCCTGGCCCTCCGCCCGCGGGCTCATCAGTCCGGCGGCGCGGCCGTCCCCCGCCACTCCCGTGCCGCGGATGACCGCGTAGACCCGGTCGCCGTCGCGCTCGGCGTCGGCCAGGCGTTTGAGGACGACGACCCCGGTGCCCTCGGACAGCAGGGTGCCGTCGGCCCGGCGGTCGAAGGGGCGGATGCGCTCGGTGGGGCTGAGCGCCCGCAGCTGGGTGAAGACGCTCCACAGCGTGGCGATATGGCAGTGGTGCACGGCTCCGGCGACCACGAGGTCACAGCGGCCGGCGGCGAGCAGGTCGACCGCCTGCGCCACGGCCAGCAGGGAGGAGGCGCAGGCCGCGTCGAGGGTGTAGGCGGGGCCGCGGAAGTCCAGCCGGTTCGCGGTGCGGGCGGCGGTGAAGCTGGGGACCAGGCCGATGGAGGCCTCGGGCCGTTCGGGGCCGAGGCGCGACTGGAAGGCCTCCCGCACCGCCGCGATCCTCGACTCGTCCCATTCCGGGGCGAGTTCGCGCAGGGTGACGGCGAGCTGGTGGGCCGTACGGACCCGCTGGTCGAGGCGTGCGGTGGCGACGCCCATGAAGCCGCCGCGGCCGAGGATGACACCGATGCGGGAGCGGTCGGCGGGCAGCCGTTCCTGACCGCCCGCGTCGGCGATGGCGTCGGTGATGGTGCGCAGGGCGAGCAGCTGATCGGGTTCGGCGCCGTGGACGGCGGCGGGCATGATGCCGAAGCGGGTGGGGTCGAAGTCGGCCGGGTCGTCCAGGAAGCCGCCCCGCCGGCAGTAGAACCGGTCGCTGCGGGCGGGACCTTGGGCGCCGTCCGGGTCGTAGTAGATCTCCGGGTCCCAGCGGCCGGGCGGCACCTCGGTGATGCAGTCCGTGCCGGCCACCAGGTTGCGCCAGTACGCGGCGAGGTCTTCGGCGCCGGGGAAGAGCGCGCCCATGCCGACGATCGCGGCGTCCGTGGGCCGGGGGCCGGTCCGCCGGGCCCGGGCCTCACTCATCGCCGGCCGCCTTCCCGCCGGCCTCCGCCGCCAGTACGACTTGGGCCGCCGTGCCGTGCGCCAGTTCGTCCAGGAGGGCGGCCGCCGCGGCGTCGGGGTCCAGGAGCGGGATGCCCCGCCGCGCGTAGGCCCGCTCCAGCTCGGGGGTGACCATGCCGCCGCCCTCGGCCGCCCACGGGCCCCAGTCGACGGCCAGGACGCGCCGGGACGTACGGGCCGACCAGGCCGTCGCGAGGGTGTCCAGGGCGTCGTTGGCGGCGGCGTAGTCGGCCTGGCCGCGGTTGCCGAAGACCCCGGCGACGCTGCCGAAGAGGACGAGGAAGCCGGTGTCGTCGCCCGCCGCGGACAGCAGATGGCGGGCGCCGTCCACCTTGGTGGCGAAGACCCGGGCGAACGAGGCCGGGTCCTTGTCCCGCAGCAGCTTGTCCGCCAGGGTGCCGGCGCCGTGCACGATCCCGTCGAGGCGGCCGTGCCGGGCCCGGATGTCCCGCACCACGGCGTGCACGGCGGCCTCGTCGGCGACATCGGCCGCGTGGTAGCGCACCGAGGCGGCCGGCGGCTCCAGGGCGGCGAGGGTGGCGGCGATCTCGCGGCGGGCCAGGACTGCGCCGGCGGCCGCCTCGATCTCGGCGGGTCGGCGCAGTCCTTGGGCGAGGAGCGCGGCGCGCAGCGCGATGCGGTCGTGGGCGTCGGCGAGGGCCGGGTCCTCCGGACCCTCCGCCAGGGGTGTCCGGCCGAGGAGTTCGATGTGGCACCCGTGGGCGCGGGCCAGGGCGAGGGCCGTACGGGCGGTGATCCCGCGGGCCCCGCCGGTCAGCAGTACCACGGACCCGGGGCCGAGCGGCGGCCGCCCGAGGTCGGCCCGGCCGGCGGTGAGCGGGGTGGGGACGGTGCGCAGGGTGGTGCGGGTGCCGTTGGTGCGGCCGACGACGACCGGTTCGCCGGGGGCGCAGAGTTCGGCGAGGAGGTGGGCGGCGATCCGTTCGGGGCGGTCCTTGGGGTCGAGGTCCACGGCGCGGATCAGGACGTCGGGGTATTCGAGGGCGGCCGTACGGGCGAAGCCGCGCAGTCCGGCGCCGGGCAGCGGGTCGGGGGCGTCCGCGGTGGCGTCCTGGCCGAAGGTGCCGCCGGCCGCGGTGGCCAGCAGCAGGCTGCGGACCCCGCCGGTCAGGGCGGTGCGCCACCCCTCGAACTGTCCGGGCAGTACGGAGCCGCCCGCCCGCAGGGCACTGAGGTCCACCACTCCGCCGACCCCGTCGGCGACGCACCGGGCCAGCCGCTCGGCGGGAACGGTCCGCACCCGCGCGCCATGGCTCTCCAGCAGCGCGGCGAGCGCCAGCGCCACGCCCTGCCCGTCCTCCACCACGACGACGTCGCGGCCCGCCACCACCTCGGCGGGCGGCCGGGCGGCGGGCGGCCCGAGCGGGGTGACCCGCACCAGGGAGCGGGTGGGGCGCAGCGGGGCCGCACCGGGACCGGGGTCCTCCAGGGCAGCCGGTGCGCCGGCGGTGGGCGGGTGGCCCGTAGCGGGCGCGGGTGCGGGCCTCGCGGGCTGCGCGGCCGCGACTGGCGTAACTGGTATGACGGGTGCGACCGGGGTGACCGGGGTGACCGGCTCCCCCGGTGCGGGCTCGGCGCGGGTGGCCGCGATCCAGTCGACGATGCCGCTGATGGTCTTGACGCGGGCGAGCTGTTCCACAGCCGACTCCGAGGCCCCGTCCGCGTCCTGCGGCAGCCCGATCCGGTCGGCCAGCGCACCGATGATCTCCACCCGCTTGATGGAGTCCACCGACAGGTCCGCCTCCAGGTCGAGCCCGGGGTCGAGCATCTCGTGGGGGTACCCGGTCCGCTGGTGGATGATCTCCCGTACGGCGTCGAGGAGTTCGGCGGCACTCAGCGACGGCCGCGGCACGCCGGCGGGCGGCGCCTGCCCGGCCGTGGCGTCGGCAGCGACGACAGACCCGCCACCGGCACCGGCCCCGGCACCGCTCCCGAATCCGTCCCCGGCCGCCCCCACCCCAGCCTCACCAGGTGCGCTGTAGGCAAGAGCCGTCCGCTCCCCCGGAACGAGCGCGGCATCGGCAGCCCGTACGCCCTCACCGGTCCCGGCGCCCCCACCGCCCTCCCCCAAGTACCGCAACACCACGTCCCGTTGCGCCGCCACCAGCTCGCGCGTGGTACGCAGATACTCCAGCACGGCGGCGTTGCGGGCAGCGGTCTCTCCCGCGGCCACACCTCCGTCCGGCGGCGCGCCCGCCCCGGACGGCACACCCGCCGCCTGCACCACGCCCGTATCGCCCGTCCGGGTCTCCACCCGTCGTGCCGGGCGCAGTCCGCCGGGCAGGCAGGCGCCGTCGGCGGTGCGTACCGTGTGGCCGTTCACCAGCCAGCCGGGGCGGCGGGGCGCCGTGGCGGGCAGGGGTTCCGTACGGCCGTGGAAGAGTGCTTCCGGGTCGACCGGGACGCCGGCCGCGGCGAGTCGGGCCAGGACGTGTGGCAGCCGGGCCAGTCCGGACTCGCCCGGTACGTCCAGGGCCAGCGCGGTGTGCGGACGTCCGTCCAGGATGCGCCCGACCAGGCCGGTGAGCACCCGGCCGGGACCTGCCTCGACGAAGGTGCGTACGCCGGCGGCGTACATGTCCTCGATCTGCTCGACGAAGCGCACCGGTGCGGCGACCTGGCCGGCGAGGGTGTCCCGCACCGCGGTCGCGTCGCGGACGTAGGGGCGCGCGGTGCTGCCGGACCAGACCGGGAAGGCGGGGGCGGTCACCTCGGTCGCGGCGAGTTCCGCGGCGAGTGTGTCGCGGGCGGCGCCGATTTGCGGGCTGTGGAACGCGCAGGCGACCGGCAGTCGGCGCGCCTCGATGCCGTCCGTGCGCAGCGCCGCCACGGCGGCTTCCACGGCGTCCGTGGGGCCCGAGATGACGCTCTGTTCGGGCGCGTTGTGGTTGGCGACGACCACGCCGGTGCCGCCGGTCAGCTCCCGTACCCGGTCCGGCGTGGCCACGACGGCGGCCATCGCGCCGGGGTCGTCGCCGGCGGCGGAGAGGATCGCCTCGCCCCGGCGGGCGCTGAGCCGGAGCAGTGCCCGGGTGTCGTAGGCGCCCGCCGCCCAGAGGGCGGTCAGCTCGCCGTAGGAGTGTCCGGCGGTGCAGTCGGGGCGCACCCCGAGCGTGGTGAGCAGCCGGTGGGCGGCAGCGGAGGCGAGGCCGAGGGCGGGCTGGGCGACGCGGGTGTCGGTGAGGGCGGCCTGCTGCGCGGCCCGGTCCTCGGCGGTGAAGGCGGCGGGCGGGAACATGGCCGCGACACAGTCCGGATCGGCGGCGTCCAGGAGGCCGCGGAGCGCCGGGAAGGCGAGGAACAGCTCGCCGAGCATGCCGGTGCGCTGGCTGCCCTGGCCGGGGAAGAGGAAGGCGAGCAGGCCGGGGCCGGTGTCCCGTTCGCGCGGGTACACGCCCTCGGCGGCGGTGCACCGGCGGGCCGGGGTCAGCTTGGCGGCGAGGTCGTCGAGGTCGTCGGCCACCACGCAGACCTGGACCGGCCCGTCCGCCGCCGCGGTCTCGGCGGCGAGGTCGCGCAGCGGCCACGGGCGTCCGGCCCGGTCGTTCTCCGCCAGGCGGGCGGCGAGGCGGTCGATGGCCCGTACGGCGGCGGCGCGGTCGGCGCCGCGGAAGCAGAACAGTTCGGCGGGCCACTCGGTCAGGGCGTGGGCGGGTTCGGGGGCACCGTCGTAACCGGCGAGCACGGCGTGGTAGTTGGTGCCGCCGAAGCCGAAGGCGCTCACTCCGGCGATGCGCCGCGCCGCCGGGAGGGGCCAGGGCCGGGCGTGTCCGGTGTCGAAGCGGAACGGGCCGGTGTGCGGCTCGGCCGGCCGGGTCAGATGCAGGGTCGGCGGGCGCACCCCGGTGTGCACGGCGCGGGCGGCCTTGATCAGCCCGGCCAGTCCGGCGGCGCATTTGGTGTGCCCGATCTGCGATTTGACCGAGCCGAGGGTGCAGCTGCCGGGGGCGGCTCCGGCGGTCTCGAACAGCTCGGTGAGGACGGCGAGTTCGGTGGTGTCGCCGACGACGGTGCCGGTGCCGTGGGCTTCGAGGAGGCCGACCTGGGCGGGGCTGATCCCGGCGCGCCGGTAGGCGCGGTCCAGGGCCCGCCGCTGGCCCTCGGGCCGGGGCGCGGTCAGCCCGAGGGACCGTCCGTCGCTGGAGGTGCCGACGGCCTTGACGACGGCGTAGATCCGGTCGCCGTCCCGTTCGGCGTCCGCGAGGCGTTTGAGGACGAGGCAGCCGACTCCCTCGCCGAGCGCGATGCCGTCGGCGGCCGCGTCGAAGGGGCGGCAGCGGCCGGTGGGCGACAGGGCCTGTACGGAGGCGAACATCAGGTAGTCGTTGATGCCGTTGTGCAGATCGGCGCCACCACACAGCGCCATGTCACTGTCGTGGTCGCGCAGTTGGCGGCAGGCCAGGTCGAGGGCGGCGAGCGAGGAGGCGCAGGCGGCGTCCACCGTGCAGTTGGCGCCGCCCAGGTCGAGTCGGCTCGCGATGCGTCCGGCGATGACGTTGGCGAGCACGCCGGGGAAGGAGTCCTCGGTGAGCCGGGGCAGTTCGGCGTCGAGGGCGGGCGGCAGGTCGCCGAGGTAGGACGGGTGCAGCGCGCGCAGCCCGTAGGCGCCCGCGAGTTCGGTGCCCGCTTCGGCGCCGAAGACGACGCTGGTGCGGGCCCGGTCGAAGTCACGGCCGGCGTATCCGGCGTCGGCCAGGGCCTTGGCGGCGGCGTCGAGGGCGAGCAGCTGTACCGGTTCGATGCCGGTGAGGGAGGCCGGCGGGATGCCGTGGGCGAGGGCGTCGAAGGGCACGTCGGGCAGGAAGCCGCCCCAGCGCGAGGGGGTGCGCTCGCCGGCCCGTGCGGGGTCCGGGTCGTGGTAGATCGCGGCGTCCCAGCGCTCGGCGGGCACCTCGGTGACGGAATCGACGCCGGTGACCACATTGGACCAGTAGCGGGCCGCGTCCGCCGCGCCGGGATAGCAGCAGGCCATCCCGACGATGGCGATGTCCAGTGGCGCCTCGTCCGGGCCCCGGTCCGCCGCGGGTGGCGAGAACTCACGTGCACGCTCGGCAAGTTGTGCGGTGGCGCCGTCGGTCACGGCGGTGTGCAGGGCGGCGAGGGTGGTGGTGGCGCGGCGGGCGGTGGCGGCCTGGCCGAGCATGTACAGGCCCTCCCGGAGCTGTTCGGGCTCGGCCACGGGCGCGGGCGGGCCGCCGTCCGTGTGCCGCAGGCCCTTGCTCGCGATCCGCAGCCGTCCGAGGTTGCGCCGCTCCAGCTCCTCCCACCGGGCCCGGGAGTCCGTGCCGTCGGCGGCCAGGCGCCGTTCGGCCGCCGCGAAGTCCTCGGTGTAGGCGGTGTCGGCACAGCGGGTGGCGTGGCCCGGTGCGGTGCGCAGCAGCACGGTCCGGTCGCAGGCCAGAGCGGTGTCCTGGAAGCCGGGGAGGACGGCGCCGGTGGCCACGGCCTCCTCCGTGAAGAGGTAGGCGGTACCCATCAGGACGCCGACGCGGGCGCCGAGTGCGCTGAGCGGGGCGGCGGCGGCCGCGGCCATGGCGGCCGAGCGGGCGTCGTGGATGCCGCCCGCGAAGAGCACGTCCAGCCCCTCGGCCGTCCCGCCGTGGGCGCGGGCATGGGTGATCAGCCGCTCGGTCTGCTCCTCCCACAGCGGGAAGCTGGCCCGGGGGCCGATGTGGCCGCCGCACTCCTGCCCCTCGAAGACGAACCGCCGGGCGCCCTCGGCGAGGTAGCGCTCCAGCAGTCCGGGCGCCGGGACGTGGAGATAGGTGCGGGTCCCGGCGGCTTCGAGGGGCGCGGCCTGGGCGGGCCGGCCACCGGCGATCAGGGCGTACTCGGGGGCGAACTCGGCCACCGCTGCGAGCTGTTCGCGCCGCAGCTCGGGCGGGGCGAAGCCGAGCAGGCCGACGCCCCAGGGCCGGTCGCCGAGCCGCTCGGCGGTCTCGGCCAGCAGCCGGCGTACCTGGGCGCCGTCCATGACGGCGAGGGCGAGAAAGGGCAGCCCGCCCTCGGCGGCCACGGCGGCGGCGAACCCGGCCTCGTCGCTGACCCGCGTCATCGGCCCCTGGGCGACGGGCAGATGGCGGGCGCCGGGCCGCGGGGCGAGCGGGCGGAGGCGGGCCGCGGTGTCGAGGTGGCCGGTGAGGGCGGCCCGTACGGCCTGCACGATGCCGCCGGTGGTGCGGTGGCGGGCCGCGAGCCGGGCGGCGAACGCGCCGTCCTGGCCGATGGGGAGCAGCTGGTCCCGCAGGCTCCGGGCGCCCAGGCGAGCGGGGTCGAGGGCCGGGCGGGCGGTCCCGTCCTCCGCTCCCCCGGTCCCGTCGCCGGCCGCGAGCGGCGGGAGGTCGGGGCGGGTGAGGACCCGGTGGCCCGCGACGAGGGTGGTCTCGCTGCCGTCCATGGCGCGGATCGCGGCGGCGACCGCCGGGGGCAGCCGGTCCACGCCCTCGGTGGTCAGCGCGAGCTGGGAGTCGAGCAGGACCCCGGCCGCTCCGCCGGCGACGGCCGCGGCGGCGGCGTGCGGGCCGATGCCCCCGGCGGCGAGGACCGGGACGGTCACGGCCGGGTCGGCCAGCAGTCGCTGGAGCAGGACACAGGTGGTGAGTTCGCCGACCCGGCCGCCCGACTCGTGGCCGCGGGCGACGAGCGCGGTGACCCCGGCGGCACACGCCGCCGCGGCCTCCCCGGGCGTGGTGACCTCGGCCCAGACGCGGCGCCGCCCACCGCCGGACCAGTCCTCCGGACGCCCCGGGGCCGGTCCGCCGCCGGGAGCGGGCGGCGGTTCGGGGGCGGCGCAGGCGCGCGGGTCGGCGAGCAGCACGGTGTCGACCGCCTCGGGCAGATCGGCGGGCGTCAGCGGGCACCCGACCGGTACCCGGACGCCGTACGCGACCCCGGTGAGCCGGGCGAGCGCGGCGCGCGCCGGGCCGGGGTCCCGGCCGAGGTCCAGCAGGCCGAGCGCGCCAGCGCGGGCGGCCGCGAGGACGATCCGCTCGCCCGGCTCCTCGAACGGCGAGAGCGCCACGACCAGATCACGGCCGGCGTCCTCCGGGCGGGCGCTCCCGGCGGTCCGGGCGGCAGCGGCGGGCCCGGGTCCGGCGGGCCCGCCGGACCCGGGGCCGGCGGGCGGGGCGTCAGGGCCGGACGTTCTGGAGAGGGGGGTGCCGGGGAACGGGGGCCGGGGGACCACGGGCGCTCCTTCTGCCGGGGGGCGAACACGCTGACCACTGCCACCTGTGGTACCAGCGGGTAGCCCGCTGATGCCGCGTTGCATCGTGAGGCCACCCCCGTGCACTGTCAACGCAGCTGCAACAGGCGGTAGTTGATTGCGCCAAGGTCACGACGACGCCCCCCGGACCGCCCCGTGCCCCGCACACCCCCGCGCCGACCTGCGGCTCTCCGCTCCCCGCCGCCCACGAACCGGCCCCGCCGGGCCCCTCCGCCGCCACGGCGGCGACCGAAACCCGACCCCCCGGTGCCTCAGCCGACTCGCTGTGCCCCGGGGTTGGCTGTGACCCGGGCGTGCGGGGAGACGATGCGGGAGCGGCGCAACAGCTCGGTGGTACCGGGCCGGTGAAACGGCTCAGGCCGCCGGGCGGCCGATCGCGTCGAGGAGTGTGAGGTCGTCCTCCGTCAGCCGCAGCGCGCCGGCCGCCACGTTGTCGGCAAGGTGGTCCGGGTCGCCGGTCCCCGGGATCGCCAGCACATGCGGGCCCTGGTGCAGCACCCACGCCAGGCGCACCTGCGCCGGTGACACCCCGTGGGCGCGGGCGACGGCATGGACCTCGTCGTGCTCGGCACGGACGGCTCCCGCCTCGCGTCCGTCCCCGGCGATCGAGAAGAACGGTACGAACGCGATGCCCTGCGCCGCGCACGCGTGCAGCATCGCAGCGCCGCCGGGCACGTCGATGCCGTAGCGGTTCTGGACGCACACCACCGGCGCGATCGTCCGGGCCTCGGCGAGGTGTTCCGGGCGGGCCTGGGAGATCCCGAGGTGGCGGATGAGCCCGGCCTCGCGCAGTTCGGCGAGGGCCCCGAAGTGCTCGGCGAGCGAGTCCTGGCCCATGAGGCGCAGGTTGACCACGTCGAGGTGGTCGCGGCCGAGGTGGCGCAGGTTCGCCTCGACCTGGCCGCGCAGCTGGTCGGGCCGTGCGGGGGCGGTCCACGCGCCGGCGGCGTCCCTGGCCGGGCCGACCTTGGTGGCGATGACGAGGCCGTCCGGGTAGGGCGCCAGCGCCGAGTTGATCAGTTCGTTGGCGGAGCGCAGCCGGGAGAAGTAGAAGTCCGCGGTGTCGAGGTGGTTGACGCCGAGGTCGACCGCGCGGCGCAACACCCTGATCGCCTGGTCCCGGTCTCGGGGAGTGCCCTGGTGGAAGGCAGCGCTGCCGGTCAGGCGCATGGCGCCGAGACCGAGCCGGTTGACCACCAGGTCACCGAGCGCCCAGGTTCCCGCAGCCGCCGCCGGCACCGTGTCCGACGCCATGTCCCTCATCAGCTCCCCCATCGGTCTTCCTGCGATTCGGTCCGCCTGCGACCTCCCCCGCCGCACGGCGGTCCGCGGCGCGGCGGTCCTGGAGTATGCGCAGGTGACGGCCCCGGCGGGAAGGCGCGCAGGGGTGGGGGAATGTCACAGCCTGTCCGGGAACTCCGCCTGGGGTGCCGGGAGTTCTGCATGGTGCGGGCCTCCCCGGAACGCGCTCCCCGGGGCGGCGGGCTCAGGCCGCCGTGAGGAGTTGTTCGCACCAGATGGTCTTGCCCCCGCGGGTGTGCCGGGTGCCCCAGCTCTGGGTGAGCCGGGCGGACAGCGCCCGTCAGCGGGCCGGGCCGCCCGGAAGCTGCCGCTGTCGCCTGGACCAGAAGGGCCGGTCGGGCCAGCGGGTTTCCTGGGCGTGTACGGCGCGGTGGCCGTGCTGGTAGGCGGTGCGGGCCGTGCCGACCTGGGCCGCGTAGTCGTCCAGGGCCGTCCGGTCGCCGTGCAGCCGGGCGTCGACGGCGCGGCCCGCGCTCAGTCCGGTGTAGAGGGCGGTGAGGATGCCCTGGGAGCTGAGCGGGTCGAAGGCGGCTGCGGCGTCACCGGCCGCCGTCCAGCCGTCGCCGTGCACCCGGTCCAGATGGGCGCTGTACGCGGCGGCGCGGCGGGGCGGGCGCGGGGCGGTGAGGCCGTGCGGGCGTACCCGGACGGAGAGGTGCCGGGTGGCCAGCAGCCGTTCGCGGAACCGCTCGCCGCCACGGGCCGCGGCGACGGGCAGGTCGGGGTCGGTGAAGTAGGCGACCAGTCGGTGCCGGGAGGGCAGCAGGGCGGTGTACCACCAGCCGTCCTGGTCGGACTCGACGAGCGAGCGGCCGTCGGCGGGGATGCGCGGGGCCGGATCGAGGGTGAGGTGGAGGGCGGTCAGCCGGTCTCCGGTGTGCCGCCGGGCGCCGGAGCGGACGGCGATCGCGGCGCCCCGCCCGGTGGCGTCCACCACCCAGCGGCAGCGCACCGTGCGCTCGCTCCCGCCGGCGCGCTCGCGCAGGGTGAGCCGCCAGGTGCCGTCCGGCTGCCGGGCGGGGCTCCGTACGGCGGTGTGCTCGGCGACCTCGGCGCCGGCCGTGCGGGCGGCGGCGCGCAGCCGCCGGTCGAAGAGCGGGCGGTCCAGGTGCCAGCCGTGGCCGTACGGGTCGTGGAGCGAGTCCACGGCCTGCAGCGCGGGCGAGCCCCAGGCGGACAGGGTGCCGTGGCAGGGCAGATGGCCGCTGCCCAGGACGGGCCCGGCGACACCGAGGTCGGCGAGCAGCAGCCGGCCCACGGACACCAGTGCCTCGCCGGCCTTGGGCGGGCCGGTGCCGGCATCGGCCAGCAGGACCGTCCGGCCGGCCCGCGCGAGGGTGAGCGCGGCGGCGCAGCCGGCCGGGCCGCCGCCCGCGACCACGACGTCGTAGGCGGCGCCGGGGCTCACGGGGCGCCGTGGAACGGATCGAGCTTCTCCAGGTATCCGGCGGCGAACTCCGACTCGTCCCGGCCGGTCGCCTCCTTGACCTCCTGGAGCGCCTGGTGGACCAGCATCGCCTCGACGGACTCGGCCGCGACCTCGCCGGTCCAGACCTCGGCCACGCCCGCCCGTTGGGGCGCGCCCGCCTCGGGCACCTGGAGGGTGACGAGGTTGGCGCGGTCGAGGGCGGGCGGATAGCCGGGCTCGGACTCCACCTGGAGGTAGCGGGGGAACTTGGCGTCGCCCACGGTGTACTCGTGCGTCTCGACGATGCCGAACTTGTACCAGTCGTCGATCATCTGCCGGCGCTGCTTGTTGACGTCGGTGCCGCGCAGGCCGCGCAGCCAGACCGCCCGGTTCTCGAAGGCCTTCTCCCTGGCGCTGTCGTCGGAGCCGCTCGGCGGGGTGTTGACGGTGCTGAAGTCGGTGTGTTTGAGCACGTGGTTGGGCACCTGGGCGGGCCAGAAGGTGGGCAGATAGGGGCTGTAGCGGGGGCCGAGACCGGACCGCACCTGGTAGCCGGAGCGGCAGCTCGCGGCGTCGCACTGCCAGGGGGCGGCCATCCAGCGGGTGAGGCCGCCCGGCTCCTGTGCGTGCAGCGGCCCGTTGCTGCCCAGGGCGGTTTGGACGGTGAGCACGTCCCCGTAGTCGGGTTCCGGGGTGTTCGGGGCGCGGTGCCGGATGCGGAAGGGCTCGGAGTAGAGGGTCTTGTGGCGCATCGGCCAGGTGACCTCGCAGCCCGGGTGGAACGCGTCGGCGGCGCAGTTCTCCAGTGCGCCCCGGTCCAGCAGCCCCGGCTGTGCGGCGACCGGCGCCGCGTCCACGTCCGGGTGGCCCTTGCGGGGCGGGCCGGGGGTGAACCGGCCGTCGGCCCAGCGGGCCAGCATCCGGTCCTGTTCGCCGGAGATCTTGATGTGCTGGCGGACGGAGGTGGGCTTGCCGCTGGACATGGCGTCGCCATAGAGCCAGGGCCAGGGCAGCGGGGAGGTGCCGTCCCGCTCGTAGTCGCGCATCTGGACATAGACCTGGCGGCGGAGTTCCCGGCCGGCCTCGCCCGGGTCGTTGAGCCGCTTGCGCAGGGCCGGGTCGCGGAAGTCGTGCGGGCCCGCCCAGCCGTACTGGGCGGCGAAGCCGTGGTTGACCCACTGCAGATCGCAGAACCGGCCGAGCAGCGGCTCGATGTGCTCCGGGTACGAGACCTGCTGCACGGCGGGCAGGGTCCGGTCGGTGACGAAGACGTCGTGGAGCAGGTCGTAGAGGGTGCGGACGGTCTTCACGCCGGGTGCGAAGTGCGGCGGGGCGACCACGGCCCAGGCCGGGCTGGCGGTCTTCGTGACGCCCCCGATGGTGACCTCCGCCGTGACCGGGCCGTCGGACACGTCGTCGTACCAGGTGTCGTTGTTGACGACACCGGAGATCGGCTTCTCGGGGTTGGCGTAGGAGGCGGACTTGCCGGCGCCGCCGACGACCAGCAGACGGCCGTCGGTCTGGGTGGCGATCGACCCCAGCGGGACCGCGCGGTTCATGATCTTCCCGGTGAGGGCGACGCTCTCGTGCAGGGAGGCGCGGATCTGCTTGCGCCCGGCGTCGATGACGAGCTTCTTGCGGTTCGCTCCCGTGACGTCGAAGTTCCGCCGGCGCAGCTGGGTGGTGGTCAGGTTGAGGGCCTCACGGATGTCGAGCGCGAGGTGGAACTGGTACCAGGCGGCCTTCTTGTTGGCCAGGTGCACCGACCACTTGATCTCGGTCACGCCCGCTTCGCCCAGCTTGAGTTCCCGGACGGCCTCCCCCGCCTGGTTGTAGCCGTAGACCCGGAACCGGGCGGCCTGCCGGATGACCCTGCCCGAGCCGTCCTTGTACGAGCCGGGCGGCAGCGGCGGCTGGTCCGGGGACTCCGGGCCGATGAACGGCGGCTGGTCGCTGTTGCCGACCCGGGCTATGCCGATCGCGGGATGGATCTTGATCCGGACGATCTGCGTGTCCATCGAGGAGCCTTTCGCTGGGCGCGGGTGATCCCCCCGACGGCTCCAACCTGGATCAGCCCGCTGCCCGCGGTGACGTCCTGGCATCGCAATGGATGAACGGATTCACCCCTTCGGGTCGGCGGCGCCCGGTGCCCCCGTGTCCCCGCGCCGCGGCCGGCGCGGCGCCGTGGACCGCGCCGGTCAGCCGTCGGCGAGCCCCAGCAGCGCGGGCTCCTCGGCCAGCTCGCGGAAGGCCGCCCGCGGGTCCTTCAGCAGCTTGCGCTCGGTGAGGTCGAGCAGGCCGCAGACGGCGCTCACCTCGGCGGCCACCGTCCCGTCGGCCTTGCGTACGGTCTGCTCGATCCGGAAGGTCTTGCCCGCGCCCCAGACGAACGCGCAGCTCACGGCGACCTCGTCACCGGCCCGCAGCTCCCGCAGGTAGCGGATGGTGGTCTCGACGGTCACCGGGCCGACCCGGCGCTCCACCATGGTGCTCTGGCGGATGCCGCTCGCCTGGAGCAGCGACCAGCGGGCGTGCTCGGCGTACTGCAGATAGACGCTCTGGTTGAGGTGGCCCTGGGTGTCCGTCTCGTAGCCGCGCACCGTGATCTCCACGGTGAACGGCTCCGCCGCGTCGGTACCGGCCGCCGGCTCCGCCGCTTCTGTCACGTGCTGCCTCCCGCTCCCCGCAGACACCGGTTCGCCCCCTCGGGCCCCCGGGCCTCATTGGCCACTGGCTTCACATCGTAGGTGGGGTGGTCAAGGGGCCGGCGGCCTGCTCGCTGCCACCGGGCCCCGGCCCGGAGGCGATGACCGGGGCCCGGTGGCAGCGAGGGGACGGACACGTCAGGGGCTGCCGGTCTTGAGCCGCAGGTTCCACTTCTCCAGGGCCTCGCCGACCGGCTGGAAGATGGTGAGGGTGGCACCGCCGAAGGCACCGCAGCCGGCGGCACCACCGCCCGAGTGCACCCCCAGCGCCTTCGGGGCGTTGGGCTGGGTGACATACGAACCGCCCGAATCGCCGGGCGCAGAGCAGGCGTTGGTGAACGACAGGCCCTCGATGACCGTGTTGCCGTAGTCCACGGTCTGCTCGACCCGGGTGATCTCCCCGCAGTGCCAGCCGCTGCTCTGCCCGGAGTGGCACAGCGACATGCCGACCAGGCCCTCCTGCGCGCCGGTGACGGTGACCGGCGCACCGCCCTGCCCGGCCACGTTCGCGCTGACCGTCCAGTCCGGCCGGTCGACCCCGACCAGCCCGAAGTCCCCCTCGTGCCCGTTGATGCTGTGCCCGCCGCCCTCGTTGGAGGTCCCCATCCGGCTGCCGTCCTTGCCGTACGCGGGCTGGTCGGCGGTGAGGGTGCAGTGGCCGGCGGTCAGGAAGCCCTGGAAGTCTCCCGGGCCGGTCACCGAGAAGCCGATGGAACAGATGCCGTCGTTGCCGGGCATCCAGCGCTCCCCGCCGACCACCGTGCCGCCCTGCTGACGCGGTGTCTGGTCGGTGCGCTCGACGGTGACCGGGATCTTCGAGCGCGCCGCCATCGCACGGACGCTGTGCTCGAAGCGGACGGTCCGGAGGGTGTGCCGGGTGCGGTCGATGCGGACCACGACACCGTTGGCGCGCTCGTCCACCCCCCAGCCGGTGACGCCGGGGACACCGTCACCGGCCCGGCCGGTGATCTGCCGCACCAGGGCGGTGAGCGCGGCCCAGCTGTGCGGCACCGTCTTGGGGACCGCTCCGGCGGCGCGCACCACCTGGGCGTCGGCGGCGCCGGTGACCGCGACGACGAGCTTGCCGGTGGTCCGGTCGAACCACATCCCGGCGGGCGGGGTGCTCAGCGCCCGGCGCACGGCCGCCGCGGCGCGGTGCGCGTCCGTCTCCTGCGCGAGCCGGGTCCGTACCTGCACCGCGGTCAGCCCGAGGTCGCGGCGCATCGCGTCGAGCATGCCGCGGGGCGAGGGACGGGACGCCGGGCCGGGCCGGGGATCGCCGTGCGCCGGGCTGAACGGCCCGAGGGCCGCCGCGACGGCGGCGACGGTCGCGCCCCAGAGAGCTGCCTTGTGAAAGCGGCGTTGCATCGGGGATCTCCTCGCGGTGTCGAGTGCACGTCGGACCGATGTGGTGAGGGTGCTCGACACCGGGGCGTGCGGCACGAGGGAGCCTTGGGCATCATGTCCGGGTGTTCGACGAATACGGCCGCCAAGTCCCCACCGCCCACGGCACGGTGGCGTTCCGGCAGCTCCCGGAGGCCCTGCGCAACGTGACCTACTCGGGTGCCCGCCATCCGGGAGCGGCGACACCTGAATGCCCGTCACACGCGGTGGACGGGGCGGCCGGTGCCCCCGGCCGCCCCGTGCCGGACCCCTTCGACGACCTGGCCGGCGGCGCGAACTGCCAGCGCTACGCCTACGCCGTGCTGCGCCACTTCGGCCTGCTGATCCCTCCGTTGCGCTCGGCCGAGCTCTGGGCCGACACCGTCGCGACGCACCGGGTGGAGTGTCCGCGACCGCTGGACCTGGTGCTGTTCGACGGCGGCCCGGCCGAGGACCGGCCACCGGGCTACGGTGCGCACGTGGGGGTCCACCTGGGCCCCGATCAGGTCCTGCACCTGTGCCGGGAGGCCGGCCGGCCCGTCGTGTGGCGCTACCCGGACTTCGCGGCACGGGCGCGCTATCGGCGGCTCCTGGGCGTCAAGCGGGCGGGGCGGGCCGGGCGGGACTTCGCGGACCCGCCCCGGGAGCGCTGAGCCTCAGAAGCCTCCGCCGTCGAAGCCGCCCCCGCCGAAGCCACCGCCGTCGCCGAAACCGCCGCCGTCACCGAAGCCGCCGCCGAAGTCACCGGCGTTGAAGTCGGAGCCGGAGTAGTCACCGCCCTCGGCACCCGCACCGCCGAAGTCGGCGCCATAGGCGGCGGACGACATCATCATGTTGCCGAGCAGGGTGCCGACCAGGAGGCCGGGCAGCAGGCCGCCGCCGAAGTAGCCGCCGGCCCAGGGGCCGTAGGCCGGGCCCGCGTCCCAGTAGGGGCGGTCGCCGCTCGCGGTCCTGACCGTACGGGCCAGCGGCTCCCGCCCGTCGTCCATCCGGCTCTTGTCCGCGGCACAGACCGGCACGGTGCGCTCGGCGCCGCCCTCCGGCGCCCACCGGACGTCCACGACGGACGGGCCGTGGCGCGGGTCGAAGAAGCAGGGCAGCCGGCGCTCGGGCAGCGGCCGGCCCTCCCGGCGGGCGGCGAGGGTGGCCAGCGAGAACCGGCCGTCCTCCAGGGCCTGGGTCACCGCCTGCACCTCGCCGGGGTGCTGGGCCCCCGCCATCGCCGACTTGGCGTTCTCGTAGGAGTCCAGCGCGCGGCTGTAGTCCGCGCGCATCGCCTCGTCGGCGCCGGTCTCACCGGGGTGGAAGTCGAGCCGGTCCAGCTCCTCGCCGAAGGCGGTGATGTCCTCGTCGACGACGATCCGCAGGTCCTCCAGCGCGGCCCGCTCCTCCTCGATCCGGCGCCTGCGGTTGCGGCGCGCGATGGCGTAGGCGCCACCGCCGCCGACGGCCACCAGCACCCCGAGCCCGATCGCCGTGCCGGTGCCGAAGCCGCTGTCGCCGGTGCCGCCCCAGGAAGCGGGGGCCCGGCCGTGCGCCGACCGTGCCGCCGTGTCGACGAAGCTGTTCAGGCGCTCATTGACGGTCGGGTAGGCGGAGCCCTTGACCGATCCGACGAGGTTCTGCACCGCGTTGCGCGACATCACCCGGGGGTCGGCGCCGGCGTTGAAGCCGTTGCCGAGTTCGACGGCGTAAACGCCGCTGACGCCGACCTTGGTGCGCAGGTTCTGGAGCAGGGTGGCGGGCGGGTACTCGGCGGCCCGCGGCAGCACCGCGACGAAGATCGGCTTGTCCGCGTCCTTGATCTTCTTGGCCAGGGCGTCGGCCTGGGCGTCGGAGAGCTGGTCGGCGGCGCGCGGATCGACGTACACCGGGCCCTTCTCCAGGGCCGCCGCGGCCTCGTCGAGTCCGCCGGCGGCTTGGGCACGGGGTGCCATCGCGGCGGCCACCGCCAGCAGCGCGGCCACCAGCAGGAGGACTGGTCCGATCAGCGCACGACGAGTTGCGGTCTTCATGTGTTCGACGCTACCCGAACTGCACTTTCAGGACATCACCGGAGCCCCACCCGATGTGGTCCGGAGCGGTGGATTCTCCCCTGCTCCGGGGGTGCTGTCGCGCCGGGGATGGCCATCCAGGTGATCGCTCAGCGCGTCGTTTTTGGCGCCCGGAGTGCCGGGGATGTTGGGCTCGCCACGCCCCCCGAGGAAACGAGGAACGATGTGCAGGGCCACCTCGATGGCCACCAATCTGGCCGTCGCCGTCGCCACCACCGCCGTCGGCTGCATGCTGGTGATCTCCCTGGCACCGTCACACCCGGACACCGGGAAGCGCCCTCCCGCGGCCGGCACGGCGATGGCCGCGGCATCCGGCCATGCCGGCTCGGCCGCGCGGGCCGCCACCTCCGCCCTCGGCGCGACCGCCGCCGCCAGTTCCGGGCCCGAGGAGTTCGCCTCGCCGACGACGGGGCGGATCGAGGTGACCGCTCCGGAGCCCGGCGTCGACTACAAGGCGCACGGCAGTTTCGCGGTGGCCTGGATCAACACCACGGGCGAGCAGGTGGACATCTGGCTGCACACCGCGACCGGCGAGGTCGAATCGGAGCGGGTGGCGCTGGTCGCGACCCGGGCCGGTGCCGGGCGGACCGGCGAGGCGCTCGTGACGCTGCCCAGGGTGCCGCCGGGCCCCCGCTACTTCCTGGAGGTGGCCACCGCCGGCGACGGCGCGGTCAGCGACATCACCCGGACCTTCGCCATCACCGAGTGACCGGTGGCCGCCGGCCGCGGCCGGCCGGCGGCCACCCTGCCCGGCCTACGGTGCGGGGATGCCGACCAGCCCCGCCAGGGCGTCCCGGTGCCGCCCCGGCGACCCGAGGGCGAGTTCGTCGCTCTTGGCCCGCTTGAGGAAGAGATGGGCCGGGTGCTCCCAGGTCATGCCGATGCCGCCGTGCAGCTGGACGCACTCCTGCGCGGCCCGGACCGCCACCGGCGCGCAGTACGCCTGGGCGACGGCCACCGCCACCGGGGCGTCGGGGCTGCCGGTGGCGAGGGCGTCGGCGGCGTTACGGGCGGCGGCGCGGGCCGAGGCCACCTCCAGCCAGAGGGCGGCCATCCGGTGCTTGAGCGCCTGGAACGAGCCGACGGGGCGGCCGAACTGGGTGCGCTCGGCGGTATGGCGCACGGTCGCCGCCAGACACCATTCGGCGAGGCCCAGTTGCTCGGAGGCGAGCAGACCGGCACCGGTGAGCAGGGCACGGTCGACGGCGGCGCGGGCGCGGTCCCCGTGGGCCAGGAGGCGGCCGGGGGCACCGTCGAAGCTGAGGTGGCCCAGAGGGCGGGTGAGGTCGAGCGGGGTGACGGTGTCGGTGCGCACCCCGTCCGCCGCGGCCGCCACCGCGTAGAGGGCCGGGCCGTCGGGGCCCTGGGCCGGGACGAGCAGGAGTCCGGCGGCAGCGGCGTCGGCGACCGAGGTCACCCGGCCGGTCAGCCGCCCGTCGGCGTCGGCCCGTACGGACGCCCGGCCGGGCAGCCCGCCGGGCGCGGTGGGCAGCGGCACCGCGAGCACGCCGACGGTGCGGCCCTCGGCGAGCGCGGTGAGCGCCGCGGCGACGTCCTGCCGGTCGTGGTCGCAGCCGAGCAGGGCGGTCACCGCGAGGACCGCGCTGGTCAGATAGGGGACGGGCGCGACGGAGCGGCCGGTCTCCTCCAGGACGACGGCGGCCTCGCGGGCGCTCGCGCCCGCCCCGCCGAGCTTCTCGGGCACCAGCAGGCCCGCGGTGCCGATCTCCGTGGCGAGGGCGTGCCACAGGCCGGTGTCGTAGGCGGCGTCCGACTCCAGGCCGGCGAGCACGGTGGCCGGATCGCTGCGGTCGGCGAGCAGCTGCCGTACGGAGGCGCGCAGCGCGTCCTCGTCCTCGGAGTACAGGAGGTCGGGGTCGGCGCCGGGCAGGGTGGTCCCGTCGTTCATCGGGGGAGGTCCTTCCACGCGACGTCCTTGTCGGTGCGCGGCTCGGGCGGCAGCCCCAGCACGCGTTCGGCGACGATGTTGAGCAGCACTTCCGAGGTGCCCCCTTCGATGGAGTTCCCCTTGGCGCGCAGATAGCGGTAGCCGGCCTCGCGGCCGGTGAAGTCGACGCCGTCGGGGCGGCGCATCGTCCAGTCGTCGTAGGTCAGTCCGTCCTCGGCGAGGAATTCCACCTCCCAGCCGCTGATCTCCTGCGCGAGCCGGGCGAAGGCGAGCTTCATCCCGCTGCCCTCGGGGCCGGGCTGGCCTTGGGACAGCTGCTGGCGCAGGCGCTCGCCGGTGAGGCGGGCGGCCTCGGCCTCCACCCACAGCGTCAGCAGCCGCTGGTGCAGGTCGTGGGTGCGCAGTTCGGGGCGGGCGCGCCAGTCGGCGGCGGCCACGCCGATCATGCCGCCCTCACGGGGGATGCGGGAGCCGCCGATGGCGACCCGCTCGTTCATCAGCGTGGTCTGGGCGACCTTCCAGCCCTCGCCGACCGCACCGAGGCGGTGGGCATCGGGGATGCCGACGCCGGTGAGGAAGACCTCGTTGAACTCGGCCTCGCCGGTGATCTGCCGCAGCGGCCGCACCTCGACGCCGGGGTCGGTCATGTCGCACACGAAGTACGTGATGCCGCGGTGCTTGGGGACGTCGGGGTCGGTGCGGGCGATCAGGATCGCCCAGCGGGCCTGATGCGCGCTGGACGTCCAGACCTTCTGGCCGTCGACGATCCAGTCGCCCCCGGTCCCGTCGGCTCCCGCGCCCTCACGCACCGCCCGGGTCGCCAGCGCCGCCAGGTCGGAGCCGGCGCCGGGCTCGCTGAACAGCTGGCACCAGACCTCCTCGCCGGTCCACAGGGGGCGCAGGAAGCGCTGCTTCTGCTCGTCGGTGCCGAAGCGCAGGAGGGTGGGCGCGGCCATGCCGAGGCCGATGCCGATCCGGCCGGGGTCGTTGTCAGGGGCGCCGGCCGCCGCCAACTCGGCGTCCACGACGGCCTGGAGGGAGCGGGGCGCGTCCAGCCCGCCGAGGCCCTCGGGGAAGTGGACCCAGGCGAGCCCGGCGTCGAAGCGGGCGCGCAGGAAGTCCAGCCGCCCCGTGGTGGCCGGGGGGCGTGCGGCGAGCAGCTCGGCGGTGCGCCGGCGCAGGTCGTCGGCGTCGGTCATCGGGTCTCCTCCGCTCCGGGGACCACCACGAGCCGGCCGACGGAGGTGCCGTCGGCGACCCGCTGGACGGCGTCGGCGGCCTCTTCCAGCGGGACGCGCCCGCCGATCAGCGGCTTGATGACGCCCTGGGCGGCGAGCTTGGTCAGCTCCTCGTGGCAGGCGTCGACAGCGGCCGGGTCCTTGGTGTTGTACAGGCCCCAATGGAGGCCCAGGATCGCGTAGTTCTTCACCAGCGCGTGGTTGAGGGCCGGGGTGGGGATGGCGCCGCCGGCGAAGCCCACGACGACGATCCGGCCCTCGAAGGCGATGCACTTGACGGACTTGGCGTACGCCTCGCCGCCCACCGGGTCGTAGACGACATCTGCGCCGCGGCCGCCGGTGGCTTCCTTCACGGCGGCGACGAGGTCGTCGGAGCGCCGGTCGAGGACGAGATCACAGCCCAGCTCACGGGCGGTCCGGGCCTTGTCGGCGCCGCCCACCACGCCGATCACCGTCGCACCTGCCGCCTTGCCGAGCTGTACGGCGGCGCTGCCGACCCCGCCCGCCGCGGCGTGCACCAGCAGCGTCTCGCCCGCCTGGAGCCGGGCACGGCGGTGCAGTCCGAACCAGCCGGTCTGGTAGCCGATGTGCAGCGCGGCGGCCTCGGCGTCGTCCAGGGCCTCGGGGGCCGGGCGGACCGTCGCCGCGTCGACGACCACGCGTTCGGCGAAGCCGCCGTCCGGCAGCGGCGGCTGGGCCAGCACCCGTGCCCCGGCCGCGGCGTCCGCGCCCTCCCCCGCGGCGAGCACCTCGCCGCAGATCTCCACGCCCGGGGTGAACGGCAGCGGCGGCCGCACCTGGTACTGGCCGCGGCACAGCAGCGCGTCCGG
This sequence comes from Streptomyces sp. NPDC048612, assembly GCF_043199295.1. Classification (NCBI taxonomy): domain Bacteria; kingdom Bacillati; phylum Actinomycetota; class Actinomycetes; order Kitasatosporales; family Streptomycetaceae; genus Streptomyces; species Streptomyces sp. NPDC048612. Next base: position 273,398 of record NZ_JBICVV010000001.1, on the reverse strand, counting down.
GAAGTTGACGTCGGCGGCCCGCACCCGCAGCAGCAGCTGCCCCGGTCCCGGCTGCGGGTCCGGCACCTCCTCCAGCCGCATCACCGCTCGCGGCTCACCGTTCGCGTGTACGCGCCATGCCTTCACCTGGTGCCTCCACAGACTTGGATACGCGGGTGGGACGGAGGGCACGGGGCCCCCTCGCCAGCGACATACTAAGCGGTCGGTATCCCCCAGGGAACAGTCTCCGCCACACCACTACGGGGCCCCGGCACGATCCCGCCAGGGCCCCGTAGTGGTGCGGCGGCTACGCGTCGCGGAGCGCGGACCAGAATTCCGGGTCCTCGAACCCGAGCGCCCACAGGCCGGTGCCCCGCACCCCGTACTTCCGCAGCAGCGGCAGCTGCGCGCGGACCCCGCGTCCGTCCTGGTACCAGACCTCGTGCTCCGCACCGTCCTTGCGGTAGGTGAAGTGCGGGGTGCCGGAGACCTTGTCGAAGCGGTACTCCGCGTCCTCCCGCTCGCGCAGCGCCTCGGCCTCCTTCCAGGTCAGATGCGCGGCATGGCCGGTGACACCGCTGACCCAGTCCCAGCCGTAGCCGGGGAAGGCCACCTCGATCTTGTGCCGGGGGACGGTGCCGGTGGCGTAGCGCAGGAACTCCTCGTACCAGTCCCGGGCGGAGAGCGGGCCCGCGTCGCCACCCGACCAGTGCAGGTCGTAGCCCATGATGCGGAACCGGTCGACGTACCCGCCGAGCCGCTCGTAGTCGAAGGCCTGGCCGCTGCCGCGGACCCGGGCGAGCACCGTGACCACGCACTGCTTGTCCAGGTCGTGCAGCCGCGCGCAGAGCTCCTTGACGAGCTTGTTGTAGCCGGTCCGCACCCGGTCGCGGTCCTCCCGGTCGCCGGTGAGGGCCATCGCCTCGTAGTCCAGGTCGAGCCCGTCGTAGGAACGGCTGTCGACCAGGTCCAGCAGGGTGTCGACATGGTCCTGGCGGCGCTGCGGGTCGTGCATCAGCGCGGCCATCTTCCGGGCGCCGAGGGTCTCGGTCACGGTGGGCACGACCTCGATCCCGGCGTCGTGCAGTCCGTCGATGATGTCGTGCCGTCCGGCGCCCTGGTGGCCCTTGACGGTGGTGTCGCCGGAGGTCTCGTACCAGAAGGGGCTGACGGTGTGCAGCTGGGAGGCGTGGCGCACGGCGTCGCGGTAGGCGGCGTCGACATCGCCCCAGTAGGGGAGCCAGGCCGAGCCGGTGCGCCCGGAGCTCCGGGGTTCCTGGGGCGCCGCGTGCGCCGGGACCCAGAGCCCGGTGAGCAGCGCCACGGTCAGCAGGAGTGCGAGCCCGGTACGCGCCCGGGTTCCTGATGCGTGATCCATTTCCCGAGCGCTACCCGGTCCGGTTCCTGACGTACCGTCAGTTCGGCTGAACGGACGCGACCGGAGGCGGGGCGGCCGGGGCTCTGCGCACGGCCGGGCCGGGCGGGGCCCCGGGCGTCAGGTGCGCCCGGCCCGCTGCTGGGCGTCGCGCAGGGTGTCGGACGGGGCGGCCCAGCGGGCGCGGACGACCCGGAAGCCGGCCTTCTCGCAGGCGTCGCAGACGAGTTCGTCGTCGTCGACGACATGGCGGATCTCCCGGTCGCGGGCGATGCGGCGGAGGATCTCCAGCTTGGTGTGCCGCGCCGGGCGCCGGTCACTGTCGGGCCGCATCCACAACCTGCCCTCGGGCAGGCCGTGCCGGGCGAGCCAGGCCACGGTGTCCCGGCGGCAGCGCTCCGGACGGCCGGTCAGGTAGACGACCTCGCAGTCCTCGGTGCTGCGCAGGGCCAGAGCCACCCCCTCGGTGAGTGGAGGGTCCTCGGTGGCCGCCGCGAAGAAGGCCCGCCAGTCCCGCGGGGTGCGCTGCAGCAGATGCTGGCGGTGGGTGGAGTCGGCGAGCGTGCCGTCCAGGTCGAAGACCGCCAGGGGGCGCGTCGTCATGCCGTTGTCGTCCTCTTCCGTCGCTGCCGTTCACCGGACCCCTCGGGCAACGTGACCGCGATCCGGCCGGATTCGATCCCCCGTGCGAGGGAGAGCCGATCGTACGCGAGGGCGGCGCAGGCGGCGGTGTCCATCCGCAGCCGGATGTCGGGGCGCTCGGCCGGGCCGTCCGCGTAACGGGCCCCGCCGTCCGGAGCGCCGGAGTCCGGTCCGTCGCCCCGGAGGACGACATGGAACTCCCCCTCGTCGAGGGCGATGTCGACCACGTCGACGCCGTCGGTGAAGTGCCGGGCCAGCCGCTCCATGAGGGGGACCGCGAACCAGTGGGCCCGCACCGCGTCGGTCGGGCGCCGCTCGTCGAGGGCGGGGGCGCCCCAGTCGGCGAGGGCGGTGAGCGCGGGCAGCAGTGCGTGCCCGCGGCCGGTGAGTTCGTAGACGAAGGCGGCTCCGGGTGGGGCGAGCCGGCGGCGGGTGACCAGGCCGTCCCGTTCCATGTCCTTGAGCCGGGAGGCCAGCATGTCGGTGCTGACGCCCGGCAGGTCGGCGTGCAGATCGGTGTAGCGCCGGGCGCCGCCCAGCAGTTCCCGGACGATCAGGAGCGTCCAGCGGTCACCGACGGCGTCCAGGGCACGGGCGACGGCGCAGTACTGGTCATAGCTTCGGCGCGGCATGACACCAGCATAGACAGAAGTTGGACTTTCCAAGTGCCAGCTTGGTAAAACCAAGCAGGGAGTCAACGAGCGCTGCCGCGCCGCGCGGTGAGCGAGGGACCGGGAGGCCACCGCATGCAGTTCAAGCAGTCCAGCAAGATGGCCGGCGTCTGCTACGAGATCCGCGGGCCGGTGATCGAGCACGCGGACGCCCTGGAGGAGGCGGGCCACAGCGTGCTGCGGCTGAACACCGGCAATCCGGCACTGTTCGGCTTCGAGTGCCCGGACGAGATCCTGCAGGACGTGATGCGCAACCTGTCCCGCGCACACGGCTACACCGAGTCCCGGGGCATCCTCTCCGCCCGCCGCGCGGTCGCCCAGCACTACCAGCAGCGCGGAATGCCCCAGGTCGGCGTCGATGACATCTACCTCGGCAACGGCGTCTCCGAACTCGTCTCGATGGCGGTGCAGGCCCTCCTCGACGACGGCGACGAGGTCCTCATCCCGGCCCCCGACTTCCCGCTCTGGACGGCGGTCACCTCACTGGCGGGCGGCAAGCCCGTGCACTACCTCTGCGACGAGTCCGCGGACTGGCTGCCGGACCTCGACGACCTCGCCTCGAAGATCACCGACCGCACCCGGGCGATGGTCATCATCAACCCCAACAACCCGACCGGCGCGGTCTATCCGCGCGAGCTGCTGGACGGCATGCTCGACCTCGCCCGGCGCCACGGGCTGATGGTCTTCGCCGACGAGATCTACGACCGCATCCTGTACGACGACGCGGTCCACCACCACGCCGCGGTGCTCGCCCCCGACCTGGTCTGCCTGACGTTCAGCGGCCTGTCCAAGTCGTCCCGGGTGGCCGGATTCCGCTCCGGCTGGCTGGTGGTCTCCGGCCCCAAGCAGCACGCCGCCGACTATCTGGAGGGCCTGGACACCCTCGCCTCCATGCGGCTGTGCCCGAACGCACCCGCGCAGTACGCCATCCAGGCCGCGCTCGGCGGGCGGCAGAGCATCGAGGACCTGGTGCTGCCGGGCGGCCGGCTGCACGAGCAGCGCGACCGGGCCTGGGAACGGCTGAACGAGATCCCGGGCGTCTCCTGCGTCAAGCCCAAGGGCGCGCTCTACGCCTTCCCCCGCCTCGACCCCGCCGTTCACAAGATCCACGACGACGAGAAGTTCGTCCTCGACCTGCTGCTGCGGGAGAAGATCCAGGTGGTGCAGGGCACCGGCTTCAACTGGCCGCGCCCGGACCACTTCCGCATCCTCACCCTCCCGCGCGCCGATGACCTGGACGCGGCGATCAGCCGGATCGGACGCTTCCTGGCGGGCTACCGCCAGTGACACCGGCGGCCGGGTGCGCCGGGCACCTCGTACGCCGGACACCTCGTGCGTGGGCCGCCGGGGCGGCAAACGGCGCCCCGCGCCGCACTCACTCGAACGGGCGTACCCCTGCTCGGGCCCCGTCCGCCGCCCGCCGCCGCGGTCCCGGGGCGGGGCGACGGGCCGGAAGGCCGTCCTGGCGCCGAGGAGGCGGCGCGGCACCGTCCCGGGGCCCCCGGGCCCGGCCGCCCCTCCCGCCCGGTGGGGACCCGTCCCGCCGTCCGCAGTGCGCAGGCGCTCTTGAGCACACCGCGCGCAGCAGATTAGGTGGAGACCGGCACACCTGCCGGCACCCCACCAGGGAGGGATTCCATGCCCGTACGACCTGCGGTATCGGAAGCGGAGCTGGAAGCTCACCTGCGCGGAATATGCTTCAAGACGGGCCCGCCGCGCCGTATCGGTGTGGAGATCGAATGGCTGGTCCACGATGCGCGCAACCCCCGATGTCCGGTCGAACCGGACCGGCTGCGGAGCGCGGTCACCGCCCTGCGCGGCCTCCCGCTCAGCTCCCTGCTGACCTTCGAACCCGGCGGCCAGCTGGAGCTCAGCTCGCTGCCCGCCACCTCCCTCACAGAGTGCATCGAGGCGGTCACCGCCGACCTCGCGCTGGTCCGGCCCGCCATGCTGGCCATGGGCCTGGGCCTGGCCGGTCACGGCCACAATCCCTGGCACCCGCCGCGCCGGGTCCTGACCGACCCGCGCTACAACGCCATGGAGGCGTACTTCGACCGCTGGGGCTCCGCCGGGCGGTCCATGATGTGCGCCACCGCGTCCGTGCAGGTGTGTGTGGACGCCGGTCACGAGGAACCGGGGCCGCTCGGGTACGGACGGCGCTGGCTGCTGGCCCATCTGCTGGGGGCGGTGCTGGCCGCCGCGTTCGCCAACTCACCGGTCAGTGAGGGCTGCCCCACCGGCTACCGCACCACCCGCCAGGTCATCTGGTCCCAGCTCGACCCGGACCGCACCCTCGCCCCGCCCCCCGGACCCGATCCGCGCACCGCCTGGGTGCGCTATGTCCTGGACGCCCCCGTCATGTGCATCCGCTCCGAGGACGGACACTGGGACGCCCCGGAGGGGCTGACCTTCCGCGAGTGGGTCCGCACCGGCGCCCCCCGGCCGCCCACCCAGGAGGACCTGGACTACCACGTCACCACGCTCTTCCCGCCCGTACGGCCGCGCGGCCATCTGGAGCTGCGCATGATCGACGCGCAGCCGGGCGACGCCGGCTGGATCGTGCCGCTGGCGGTCACGGCCGCGCTGTTCGACGACGTGGAGGCGACGGAGCGGGCGTACCGCATCGTCAAGTCGCTGACGGAGACGGCCGGTTCCCGCCCCGCGCCGCGCAACCCGCTGTGGCGGCACGCCGCCCGCGGAGCGCTGACCGACCCGGAGCTGCACGGCGCCGCGGTGGCCTGTTTCGCCGCCGCACAGGAAGCCCTGCCGCGCCTCGGGGCCTCCCCCGAGGTGTGCGCGGCGGTCGCGGCGTTCACCGAGCGCTATGTGGCGCGCGGCCGCTGTCCCGCGGACGACCATCTCGACGCCCTGTACGCCGCGGAGGGCGACCTCATCGTTGGGAAGGACAGCCAGTGACCCCCGATCCCGAGCTCCTCCGTGCGCGCGCGGTCTCGGCGCTGCTCACCGCCCGCGACCGCACCCGCCTGCTGACCACCTGCGTCGAGCACCCCGACCTCGTCGCCCAGCACTCCCCGCTGATGTCCCCGCTGGTCTGGGACCTGGCGCACATAGGCAACCAGGAGGAGCAGTGGCTGCTGCGCACCGTCGGCGGCCGTGACCCGCTGCGCCCGGACATCGACTCCGTCTACGACGCCTTCGAGCACCCGCGCGCCAAGCGCCCCTCGCTGCCGCTGCTCGCCCCCGACGAGGCGCACGGCTATGTCGACGAGGTCCGCGGCCGGGTGCTGGACATCCTGGAGAGCGCCCCCCTGCACGGCGGTCCGCTGCTCGACTCCGGATTCGCCTTCGGCATGATCGCGCAGCATGAGCAGCAGCACGACGAGACCATGCTCATCACACATCAGCTGCGGGACGGGCCGGCCGTGCTCACCGCGCCCGAGCCGCCGGCCGCCGACGACGACATCCTGCCGGCCGAAGTCCTGGTCGCCGGCGGCCCGTTCACCATGGGCACCACCGCCGAGCCCTGGGCACTGGACAACGAGCGGCCCGCCCACCGCCGGCTGGTGCCCGCCTTCCTGATCGACACCACACCGGTCAGCAACGGCGCCTACCAGCGGTTCATCGAGGACGGCGGCTACGACGAGCCCCGCTGGTGGGCCCCGGCCGGCTGGGCGCAGGTACAGGAACACACGCTGCGCGCACCGCTCTTCTGGAAGCGCGACGGCGGGCAGTGGCTGCGCCGGAGGTTCGGGGTGACCGAGCCGGTGCCGCCGGACGAACCGGTGCTGCATGTGAGCTGGTACGAAGCCGACGCCTACGCGCGCTGGGCCGGCCGGCGGCTGCCGACCGAGGCCGAGTGGGAGAAGGCCGCCCGCCACGACCCGGCGACCGGGCGGTCCCGTCGCTACCCCTGGGGCGACGAGGACCCCACACCGGCGCACGCCAACCTCGGCCAGCGGCATCTGCGGCCCGCCCCCATCGGCGGCTACCCGGACGGACAGTCGCCGCTCGGGGTGCGGCAGCTGATCGGCGACGTGTGGGAGTGGACGGCGAGCGACTTCATGCCGTACCCGGGCTTCGCCGCCTTCCCCTACCGGGAGTACTCCGAGGTGTTCTTCGGCGACGCGTACAAGGTGCTGCGCGGCGGTTCGTTCGCGGTCGACGCGGTCGCCTGCCGGGGCACCTTCCGCAACTGGGACCTGCCGGTCCGCCGGCAGATCTTCTCCGGGTTCCGCACCGCACGGGACGCCGACCCGACGGCGGGCGCATGAGGCCCGCGACATCGCCGCACCGGGAGGCCCGCGTCTGATGTGCCGTCATCTTGCCTATCTGGGACCGGAGATACCCTTCGGACAGGTACTGCTCACCCCGCCGCACAGCCTCTACCGGCAGTCCTGGGCACCCCGCCGCCAGCGCCACGGCACGGTCAACGCCGACGGGTTCGGCGTCGGCTGGTACGCGCCGGACGACCCGGTGCCCGCGCGCTACCGGCGGGCCGGGCCGATCTGGGGCGACGATCTGCTGCCCGACCTGGCCCGGGTGGTGCGCACCGGCGCGCTGCTCGCCGCCGTGCGGGACGCCACCGTGGCCGGGGCGGACGCCGAGGCCGCGGCCGCGCCGTACGCCACCGGCCGGTACCTCTTCAGCCACAACGGCGCGGTGGCCGGCTGGCCGGACGCCCTCGCCCCACTGGCCGCCGAGCTGCCACCCGCGGAGCTGCTGCGGCTGCCGGCCCGCTGCGATGCCGCGTTCCTGTGGGCACTGGTCCTGCACCGGCTGGCGCGCGGCGACGAACTCGGCGACGCACTGGCCGGCACGGTCGCTGCGGTCGCCGGTGCCGCGCCCGGCTCCCGGCTCAACCTGCTGCTCACCGACGGCACCACCATCGCCGCCACCACCTGGGGCGACACGCTGTGCCACCGGACCCTTCCCGAAGGCGGCACGGTGGTCGCCTCCGAACCGTACGACGATTCCCCCCACTGGACCGAGGTTCCCGACCGCACCCTGCTGCGCGCCACCCGAACCGAGGTCCACCTCACCCCGCTCAAGGAGCCCGCCACGTGAGCCCCCTCAACATCACCCGCACCCTCCCCGCCGACGCCACCGCGGCCGCGCTGCGCGCCGACGTCACCCAGGGCCTGTCCCGTACCCCCAAACAACTGCCGCCCAAATGGTTCTACGACGCCCGCGGCAGCGAGCTGTTCGAGGACATCACCAAGCTCCCCGACTACTACCCGACGCGGGCCGAACGGGAGATCCTGCTCACCCGCGCCGACCACATCGCCGCGGCCACCCAGGCCCGCACCCTGATCGAGCTGGGGTCAGGATCGTCCGACAAGACCCGCCACCTCATCGGCGCGCTCACCGGGCTGCACAGCTATCTCCCGGTCGACGTCAGCGAATCCGCGCTGACCGCGGCGGGCGAGGCGCTGCTCACCGAGCACCCCGGCTTGACCGTGCACGCGCTGGTCGCCGACTTCCAGCAGGGCATCGAACTCCCCGGGACACCCGGCCCGCGGCTGCTCGCCTTCCTCGGCGGCACCATCGGCAACCTGCTCCCCGAGGAGCGCTCCGCGTTCCTGCGCTCCGTGCACGCCATGCTGTCCCCGGGCGACGCGCTGCTGCTCGGCACCGACCTGGTCAAGGACGAGGCCACGCTCGTCGCCGCCTATGACGATCCGCAGGGCGTCACCGCCGCGTTCAACAAGAACGTCCTGGAGGTCATCAACCGCGAGCTGGGCGGCGACTTCGACCCGGCGGACTTCGACCACGTCGCCCTGTGGAACGCCGGACAGGAGTGGGTCGAGATGCGGCTCCGGGCCCGCAAGGACCTGACCGTCAAGATTCCCGGAGTGGACCTGGCGGTGCCCTTCGCGGCGGGCGAGGAGATGCGCACCGAGGTCTCGGCGAAGTTCCGCCAGGACCGCGTGCGGGACGAACTCGCGGCGGCGGGGCTGGAGTTGAAGAACTGGTGGACGGACAGCACGGACCGCTTCGCGCTGTCGCTGTCCTTCCGGGCCTGATCTCCCCCGCTCCCCGGCCGGTGTGACCCCAGGGTCCGCCGGCCGGGTGCCGCGTCCGCGCCCGATGTGGTTCCATGCCTCGACCGCGCGTACGCGCCGGACAGCCGGTGCGCACGCACGCAGACTCGACGGGCAGGGGAAGCGGCATGGGAGCGGTGCTGGATCGGCGGGGATTCCTCAGAGGCGCGGCCGGGTTGTCGGCCGCCGGGCTGCTGGCGGGCGCCGCCAGCGGGCAGTTCACGGCCGGCGCTGCGGAACGCCGGGCGTCCGCGGTGTCCGTGACGGACTGGATGTCGGCGCTCGGCGACGGCACCCCGGTGCAGCGGCTGACGATCCCCGGCACCCATGACTCCGGTGCCCGGCGGGGCGGCCCCTGGGTGGCCTGCCAGAACACCTCCGTGGCGGAGCAACTCGCCTCCGGCATACGGTTCCTGGACGTCCGCTGCCGAGCCATCGACAACGTCTTCGCCATCCATCACGGCGCCTTCTACCAGGAGCTGATGTTCGGCGACGTGCTCAACGCCTGCCGGGCGTTCCTCCGGGCGCACCCCTCCGAGACGGTGCTGATGCGGGTCAAGCAGGAGTACTCGGAGGTCTCCGCCGAGGAGTTCCGCCGGATCTTCGGCGTCTACCTGGACGACAAGGGCTACCGGTCGCTGTTCCGGCTCGATGCCGGCCTGCCGACGCTGGGTGAGGCCCGCGGCAGGGTCGTGCTGCTGGCGGACTCCGACGGCCTGGGCGGTGTCCGTTACGGCGATCCGCAGCTGTTCGACATCCAGGACGACTACATGGCGGAGCCGTTCGGGAAGTACCCGAAGATCGAGGCCCAGTTCCGCAAGGCCGTCACCCAGCCCGGCAAGCTGTTCGTCAACTACGTCAGCACCGCCGCCCTGCTCCCGCCCCGCTCCAACGCGGACCGCCTCAACCCGCAGGTCAAGAAACTGCTGACGGGCTCGGAAGGGAGCGGCTGGCGGGGCCTGGGCATCGTGCCGATGGACTTCCCGAACGAGACCGGCCTGGCCGGGACGCTGATCGGGCACAACCTCGCGGGGCGGCGGCTGCGGCCGGCGGCGTGAGCGCGGCCGGCGGTCCCGTCGGCACTCCCCCGTTCACCTGACCGGCCCAGCGGGAGACGGCCGGGCGGCGCGGTCGCCTCGCCGTACGCACCCGGCCCGCCGGGCCCCGGAGAGCGGGCGTGGCGGGCCGCCCGGTACGGGATTTCGCGGTGGGCCGCGCGGCCGATCCGGAATGAAGCGCCCGGGTGAGCGAACCACAGCGGCCACCCCTGCATCAGACTGGGTGAAATGTCTGGATCGGTGTCACTCCTGCATCCGACGGGGTGGCACCGGCTGATGCGGCGAGGCGGCGGCTGGTGGAGACGAGCGAACGCGGGGCCATACCGGCGGACGACGCCGGCGGGACGGCCGAGGACACCGGAGCCCCGGTGCCCGAGGTCTGCCCGGGTCCCGGCGGGACGCCCTGCACCGGCCGCGGCCGGCCCGGCGTTCCGCTGCGGTGGACGCTGGCGCTCGGCGTCCTGACCGTGGTCATGGGCGGCACGGTGCTGGCGCTCGGCTCCCCGGCCCGCGATCCGTTCCTGGCCGCCGGGGACTCCGCCACCGGCGCGTATCTGGCGACCCGGGCCGACGGTGACCAGGCCGCCGCCGCGGTGCTCGCCGGGCCCTACGAGGAGCAGCCGGGCCCGCCGGTGACCGCACGGCACGGCAGCGTCATGGCGGCCCCGCTGTCCGCGTCCCGGCCACTGCTGGCGGCCCCGGCGGCGCCCTCGCCGGCGATCGGCGCGCTCTTCTCCCCCGACGGCGACGGCTCCCCCGTCCACCACTGCACGGCCAGCGTGGTGCAGTCCCCGGGGGGCGATCTCCTCGCCACCGCGGCGCACTGTGTGCACGACGGCGGCTTCCGGACCCGGCTGGTGTTCGCCCCCGGTCTGCACGACGGCATCGCACCGTACGGCCTGTGGGTGCCCACCCAGATACAGGTCGATCCGCGCTGGATCAGCGACCGGGACCCCGACCACGATGTGGCGTTCCTACGGGTGCGCCGGGCGGGCGGGGCCGGCGGCCGGATAGCGGACCTCACCGGCGCCGAACGCATCCGCTTCGACGCCCCGGCCGGGCGCGCCGCGCAGCTGACCGGCTATCCCGAGGACCGGGACGCACCGGTCAGCTGCCGGCACACGGTGGACGCCCAGGGCCCGGCCCAACTCCGTTTCCTCTGCCCGGGGTTCCCGAACGGGACCAGCGGCGGACCGCTGCTCACCGACCTCGACCCGGTCACCGGCACCGGTGCGCTGATCGGGGTGATCGGCGGTCTCGACGAGGGCGGTGACGACCTCGTCTCGTACAGCAGCCGGTTCGGCACCGATGTGGCGGCGCTCTACCGGCGGGCCATCGCGGAGCCGGGACCACGGGCCGCGCGGCCCGGCTCCGGGACCGCCGCCGCGTCCGGTGTCAGGCGCCGCGTGGCACCACGGTCTTGAGGACGGACGGCAGCGGATACCAGTCGGCGGTGGCGAAGCTCGCGTGGGCGGCGGCGAGCTGGTTCACCCGGGCCAGCGCCTCCGCCTCGGTCGGGCGGGTGCCGTCGATGGCCGGCGGCACGTTGTGGGCATCGGTCATGATGAGCAGGTAGTGCCGGGTGTCGTACCAGGCGGTGTCGATGGTGCCGTTCAGGTAGGTCGCGGCGTCACCGTCGAAGACCACGAACCAGGGGCGCAACGCGGGGTCCTGGTAGCGCTCGCGGGGGTCGCCGGGAGCGGCGCCGTGCACCGCGGGGAAGGCCGTCGCCCGGTCCAGCTTCCCCTGTGCCGCGAGGTCCTTGAGGTGGCCGGCGTACTCCACGTCGGTCCACAGCTTGTCGAACGGGTTCTTCTCCTCGACCGTGCCGGGTATCAGCTCGATCAGGAACTTGCCGGCCAGGTCGGCGCGCGAGGGCCAGCCGCCGGCCCGCACCGCCTCGTCGGGGGTGGCGTGCCCGGCGGTGAGAGCGCCCGGGCCGTAGACGGCGTCGCCCAGCTTCTCGCGCACCAGCGCGTCGAACTCGGCGGGCCCACGGCCGCCCTTGGCGTTGAAGCCGTCCTTCATCTCTATCTTGAACAGGATCGGCCGGTGGCCGGGGTGCGCTTCGTGCCAGGCCCGCACATCGGCGAGGCAGCCGGCGAAGTCCTGGTTGCGGTCCTTGGTGCGCAGCTCCGAGGCGTTCGCGGCGCCCTCGCAATTGCTGCTGTTCCCCAGCGGGTTGCTGTGCGAGACCCGGAAGGACTTGCCCAGTCCGTTGGTCCAGAGGTCGAGTTCGAGCAGTGCGGCGCCGGAGTCCAGGGCATCCGCGAAGTAGGGGTACTTCTCCTTCTCATAGGCGTTGTGGACGCCCACGGACGTGCTGGTGCCGTATGTCGTGCCGGCCGGTTCGGCGCCCGCCGGTCCGGTCGCCGCGAGCACCGCGGCCGCCGCGACGGCGACCGTTCCCACACACCGCTTTCCGTTCATGTGCCCCGCTTCCCCTAGGTCCACGGCCGCCCGGCCAGGCGCCCGACAGCCGGCCGGCCGGTCGGTCACCCGGTCGACCGGGCAGCAGCGTACGGGAGTTCGGGACCGCGCGAACCACGGGGTGAGGGCGGATAAGCAAAGATCAGACCACACAACCGACCCGGGGAGGACCCATGTCCGACAAAAGCTCCATCCGCTGGATACCGCGCACCGGACTGTCGCTCGCGGCCGCCACGCTCACGGGCATCGTGGCGCTCTACATCGCGCTCGTCGCCTTCGGCAACATCACCGACTTCGGCACCAACCAGCAGTTCGTCCGGCACGTCCTGGCCATGGACACCACGTTCAAGGACCCGGACCTGATGGGGCGGGCCATCACCTCACGGAGGTGGCAGGACGCCGCGTACATGGGCATCATCGCCTGGGAGACGCTCACCGCGCTGGTGCTGGCCGGGGGCACCGCACTGTGGTTCCTGGGCATGCGACGCCGACGCGGGATCGCCCGCGCCCGGCTGGTCAGCACCGTCGGCCTGCTGATGCTGCTGCTGCTCTTCGGCGCGGGCTTCCTCGCCATCGGCGGTGAGTGGTTCGCCATGTGGCAGTCCAAGAGCTGGAACGGGCTGGAAGCGGCCACCCGCAACGTGACCCTTGCCGGGATCGCGCTGCTCGTGGTCCACACCACGGGAGCCTCCGGCGCGGGCGGCACGGCGAAGGAGTAAGACGTCCCCCACTGCCCGCCCCTCCCCCGAAGGGGGAGAGGGGGAGGGGGAAGCGCGGGCGGCACCCGCTGGGTGGCGCCCCGAGGCCTCAGCCCGCCGCGTACACGTCCTCGATGTAGCGGCCGGAGGCGGTCAGTTCGCGCAGCCAGGCCTCGGACTCCTGGGGTGCGGCGCCGGTGTGCGCGGCGTGCAGCTCGCGGAAGGCGGCCCGTACACCGGGCGCCATCCGGCTGCCGTCCCCGCAGACGTACACCCGCGCCCCGGCCTGGAGCAGCTCCCACACCTCGGCGCTCTCAGCGGCGATCCGGTGCTGGACGAAGCGGTGGCCGTGCTCGGGGCGTTCGCTGAAGACGGGGCGTACGGAGAGCGCTCCGGCGGCCTCGGCGGCGGCGAACTCCGCGGCGTGCAGGAAGTCGGCGGTGGGGTCGTCACAGCCGAAGTAGAGCCGTGCGGGGGACCGCAGGCCCGCGGCGACGCGGTCGGCCACGGCACCGCGGAACGGCGCGAGGCCGGTACCGGCCGCGACCAGGATGACGGGGGTGTCATCGGCCGTATCCAGGCGGAAGGCCTCGCGGCAGGGCTGGACGCGGGCGAGCACGGTGTCACCGGGCTGTACGCGATGCAGGTAGGACGAGCCGGTGCCGCCGGGCAGCAGCGAGACCATCAGGTCGGCGTGCCGGGCGTCGGTGGCGGGCGAGGACGACAGCGAGTAGTGCCGGGTGCGCAGCGGCGGCAGCAGTTCCAGCAGCACCGGCCAGGGCAGCGCGCCGTGCAGCGCCGGGTGCGCCTCGATCAGCTCGATCAGGGTGCGCGGGTCGTCCTCGGCGAGCGCCTCCAGGGCCAGGCGCTCGGGCGGGCAGGGGTTGTGGGCGGCGAGCACGGCGATCTGGCCGGGCGCCGGCCGCCGGCCCAGTTCCAGGTGGTGGGTGAGCAGTTGGCGCACCGTCAGGGGCCGGTCGACGGGCAGGGTGTCGCGTCCGGCGCGGCGGCCGGCGTGCAGCGCGAGGACGGTGTCCGGGTCGGCGCCCAGGGCCCGGGCGGCCCGCTCGACGGCTTCCGGGGCGTTGGCGGGGAGCACCGCGAGGTGGTCGGCCGTGCGGTAGCCGACGCCGTCCGGGAGGGCGATCCGCAGGAAGCGCTTGGGACGCGGCCAGCCCTCGGCGGTGAGGTCGTGGGCCTCGGTGACGGTCATCGGGACGAGGTCGTGGCGGGCGGCGAGGGCGTCCAGCGGGCCGCCGGTGATCTCGGTGACGGTGTAGCCGGTGTCCTCGGCGGCGGGTGCGCCGGCGCCGAGGGTCGCCGGGTCGCCGTACCGCGTCAGCAGCTGGGTGCGCAGTGCCGCGGCGAACTCCTTGACGGTGCCGCTGAGGTCGCCGGAGGCGTCGGCCTCGGCGCGCGGCAGCAGCCGGTGGGCGCCGAGTGCGGCGAGCCGGTCGTCGATGAGGGTCGGTATGTGCTGGTAGGTGGCGGCCCAGTTGCGGTCGCCGACACCGAGGACGGCGTACGGCAGGTCCGTCGCGGCACCGTCCTGCGCGGTGTTCAGCCACGTGACGAAGGCGGCCGCGTCGTCGGTGGGCTGCCCGTTGTAGGAGGCGGCGACGATGACGACCGGCCGGTCGGCGGGCAGCGTGCCGGCGTGGGCGTCCAGCGGTGCCACGTCGGCGGCGAAGCCGAGCCCGGTGGCCTCGTCGGCGAGCCGCTCGGCGAACTCGCGGCAGGTGCCGTAGTTGCTGCCGTGCAACAGCAGCAGGCCGGTGCCCTGGGGGACGCGGGTCGGCAGCCCCTCGTCGGTGGCCGCGTCGTCCGCGGTGGCCGCGGCGCCGCCGGGGAGTACGGCGAGCGCGGCGCGGACCGCGGCCCGGTCGGCGGGCGTGCGGGCGGCCAGGGTGAGGGTGAACCCGTCGGGCTTGAGGGTCAGCGTCTCCTTGATGCGCAGCTGGTAGTCGCCGTGGTCGGTGAGGCGGTAGCGGTGGGCGAGGAGGGCGAGCAGCATGGTCGCCTCGTGGAGCGCGAACTGCCGCCCGATGCAGGCGCGTTCACCGGTCCCGAAGGGCTTGTAGGCGTGCGGGGAGCGGGCCGCCTCGGCCTCCGGGCTGAAGCGGGAGGGGTCGAACAGCTCGGGGTTGTCGCCCCAGGCGGGGTCGCGGTGCAGCATCGGGGTGAGCACCGTGACCAGCTCGCCCGCCTTCACCGGGTAGCGGCCGCCGAGCAGGGTGTCCTCTTTGGCCTGCCGGCTGAAGGCGGCGGCGGTGGGCCACAGCCGCAGCGCCTCGTTGAGGACCTGCCGGGTGAACGGCAGCCGTCCGATGTCCTCGAACGTGGGGTCGGGGTCGGTCTGGTCGCCCCACAGCTCGTCGGCCTCGCGCTGGACCATGCGCAGCGCGAGCGGGTCCTTGAGCAGGTGGTAGAGGGCGAAGGAGAGCGCGCCGGAGGTGGTCTCGTGGCCGGCGATGAGGAAGGTGATGACCTGGTTGCGGATGTTGGCGAGGTCAAGGGCCGGCCCGCCGTCGGCGCCGGCGCCGAGCATCAGGCCGAGCAGGTCGTCGTCCCCGGTCTCGCCGCTCTCCGTCCGGGCGGTGATGACCTCGTCGACGACCGAGGCGAGGTAGTCGGCGTCGGCCTGGAACGCCGCGTCCGCCGCGGAGTGGTCGGCGTCGGGGTCGCGGGAGAACTTCGTCATGCTCCATTCGAGGCAGCGCACCATCGCCTCGACGAACGGGTGCGCGCCGTCGCCGCGGGAGAACGACTCGAAGTCGAAGCCGAAGCCGGCGAGCCCGATGGTGTCCAGCGTCATCCGGGTCATGTCCTCGGCGACCTGGACGGGCGTGCCGTCGGCCACCCGGCGGTCCCAGGCGGCCGTCACCCGGCGGGCGACCTTGAGCATCGCGGGGTGGTAGGTGCGCATCGAGCCGAGCGCGAAGGCCGGCATCAGGACCTCGTGTGCCTTGGCCCAGTTCGGCTCGTCGTTGTAGGCGGTGAACAGACCGTCACCGGCGAACTCTCTGACGTTCTCCAGGACGACCGACACGCCCTTACTGAAGCGGGCTTCGTCGGCGAGCTCGGTGACCAGGTCGAGCGAGGAGAGGAACAGCGTCTCGCGCTCGCCGAATTTGCGCTTGAAGACCGGGCCGTGGAGGCGGGCGAGGTCCATGGACTGCTGGATGGGCGTCTGGGTGAGCCCGGCGTCCGTGAGGTCGGCCACCGGAATGCCGTCATCGGCGGCGCGTTCGTCGCTGTGGAGCGCGATGGTGTCGGTCATGTCTCCAGCGTGAGGGCCCCCACGCGCAGGTCACGCCCGGACAACTGCATGATTGTGCAGTGGTTTCTCGCTGCTCGCTCTTGCATGCGGACCGGAGGAAGGTCAATGGACAACGGGACTGCCGACGGCACGTCGGGTGCCGGTGCCGACGGTGTGGTCAAGCCGGCCTGTGAGCGCCCCGAGCCCGACCCGGCCGGGCCGTACGCGGACGGCCCGTGGCGCAACTACTTCCTGATCCTGCTGGACCGTATCCCCACCCCGATCGCGGTGTGCCGGGCCCATGGCGAGGTGCTGATCGCCAACCCGGCGATGGCCGCCCAGTGGGGCGCCGCGCCGGGGCAGCTGCGGGGCCGCAATCTGCTGGATCTCTTCGAGCCGCGGGCGAAGGCGCAGCTGGACCGGCTGACCGAGGCGCTGCGGATGGGACGCCGGTCGCGCTATCCGGTGGAGGTGCGCTGGCGGGACAGCTCGGACGGGAGTGAGCGGGAGGGGGAGCTGACGATCGATCCGGTGGGTGATCCGTCGGTGCATCCGCCCGCGCTGCTGGCGTTGTTGCGGGTCGCTGAGGCCGGTCCGCCGGTGCCGCGCGGTGCGGCGAGCCCGGTGGAGGCCCGCATCCTGGCGCTGGCCGCGGGCGGCGCGACCACCGCGGCGATCGGTACGGCGCTCGGGCTGACGGTCGACGGGGTGAACTACCACCTCACCCGGCTGGCCCGGCGCTGGCGGGTGCAGGGCCGTACGGCGCTGGTGGCGAGGGCGTACGTGCTGGGCGTGCTGGCGGCGGACAGCTGGCCGCCGGCTCCCGCCTGACCGGGGCCGGGCGGCGGCGCGGCCCGGACACCCGCCCGTACATCCGTGCGGATAACCTCACGGGTGTGGAGGAGAACGCAGCCGCGCGGTTCGAGCGCGGAACGGACGGCCCGAAGGTCATCGTCGTCGGCATCGACGGCTCCGACTCGTCGTGGCGCGCGGCCGCCTACGCGGCGGGGCTGGCCCGGCGCCAGGGCTCGAAGCTGGTACTGGTCTACGTCCAGCCGGTGCTGCCGGCCGGTGCGGCGATGGGCGCTCCCGTCGTGGACGCCACGAACGAGGTGGCCGAGGAGCTGATGACCGAGATCCGCCGGGCGACCGAGCGGTTGCAGGGGATCTACCAGGTGCGCTGGGAGTTCCACACGCTGCGGGGCGACCCGTACAACGGCATGGTGCAGATGGCCGACGACCTGAAGGCCGACGCAGTGGTGGTCGGCGCCTCGGAGTCGGCCGGGCACCGCATCATGGGCTCGGTCGCGGTGCGGCTGGTCAAGGCCGGGCGCTGGCCGGTCACCGTGGTTCCGTAGGGCGCCGGCCGTCCCCCGCCGCTCCGCTGGTGGGGCGCGCCGCCCTGAGGCACGGTGGAAAGTGGACGGGCGGACCGCCGCCCCGGCGAGGGAGACCACCGTGACCGACCGCACGTATCGCGTGACCGAGATCGTCGGCACGTCCCAGCAGAGCATCGACGCCGCGGTCAGGAATGGCATCAAGCGCGCCTCGGAGACCCTGCGCAACCTCGACTGGTTCGAGATGACCGAGGTCCGCGGCCATATCGTCGACGGCGAGATCGACCATTACCAGGTCGGCCTGAAGGTCGGGTTCCGGCTGGAGGACGCCGATTGAACACCTCTCCCGTGTACGTCTCCCGGCGAGTCCCGGCAGTACTAGGGAGTCGCCTTCCTTAGTCGCTCCTGAGGGTCCATGATGATCCGCCGTCGGACCACGACGGAGCGTACGGAGGGATGACGATGGGCCTGCGCGCGGGACAGGGCGTATTGCGCCGTAAACCGATCGAACACATGGAAGAGGCGGAGGGCACCGCGAGCGAGCAGCTCACCCGGGCGCTCGGCCTGTGGCAGCTGACCGCCATCGGCGTCGGCGGCATCATCGGCGCGGGAATCTTCACGCTGGCCGGCACGGTCGCGAACGAGAAGGCCGGCCCGGCGGTGCTGGTCTCCTTTCTCATCGCGGGTATCGCGAGCGCGGCGGCCGCGTTCTCGTACGCCGAGTTCGCCGGACTGATCCCGAAGGCGGGCTCGGCCTACACCTACGGCTACGCGGTCCTCGGTGAGGTGGCGGGCTGGTTCATCGGCTGGGACCTGCTGCTGGAGTACACCGCGATCGTGGCGGTGGTCGCGATCGGGATCTCCGGCTATTTCGGCTTTCTGCTGGGTGAGATGGGCGTCGATCTGCCCGCCTGGATGCTGGGCGCACCGGGCACGGGGGCGGGGCACCGGGTGGACCTGTTCGCCGCGGTGCTCTGTCTGCTGATCGCCTACCTGCTGACCCTGGGCATCAAGAACGCCGCGCGGTTCGAGACGGTCGTGGTGGGCCTGAAGGTCCTGGTGGTCGTCGTGGTGATCGCGGTCGGCTTCTTCCACATCAACACCGCGAACTACACGCCGTTCTTCCCGTTCGGGGCGAGCGGCGCCTTCACCGGTGCGGCCACGGTCTTCTTCGCGGTCTTCGGCTATGACGCGATGAGCACCGCGGCGGAGGAGTCCAAGGACGCCCAGCGCCACATGCCGAAGGCGATCATGTATTCGCTGGCGATCTCGATGGTGCTGTACGTGCTGGCCTGCCTGGTGCTGACGGGTATGCAGAACTACAAGGACATCGACCCGGAGAGCGGCTTCTCGTCGGCGTTCAAGTCGGTGGGGCTGAGCAGCCTCGCGGATGTCATCGCGGTCGGCGCGATCATCGGCATTCTGACCGTCATGTTCACCTTCATGCTCGGGGTGACCCGGGTGTGGTTCTCGATGAGCCGTGACGGTCTGCTGCCGAAGTGGTTCGCGAAGACCAGCCCCAAACACCATGTGCCGACCCGGGTGACCTGGATCGTCGGTTTCGCCTCCGCGGCCATCGCGGGTTTCCTGCCGATCGGTGAGGCCGCCGAGCTGACGAACATCGGCATCCTGCTCGCCTTCGTGGTGGTCTGCATCGCGGTGATCGTGCTCCGCTACAAGCGTCCCGACCTGCCGCGGACGTTCCGTACGCCGGGGATGCCGGTGGTGCCGGCGATCGGGGTGTGCTTCTCGATCTGGCTGATCACGTTCCTGGCGTGGCAGACCTGGGTCCGGTTCGCGGTGTGGTTCCTCCTCGGCCTGGTCATCTACTTCGCCTACTCCTACCGCCGTTCGAACCTGGCGCGGGCGCAGGACGAGGTGTCCGGCGCGGGCGACGACCGGGGGCCGAAGTGAGCCGCGCCCGCTGACCGGGCGCGGCCGGCACGGCGGGGACCGGCGGGGGTGCGTCCGCCGGTCCCCGCCCGCGCTCAGAAGACGAAGGGGCCGGGGGACTGTGCGGAGGTGGCCTTGCAGGTGGCCGTGATGCCCAGCACCACGACCTTCAGGGAGGTGGCGGACAGCTTGTCACCACTGGCGACGGTGCCTTTCAGCGGTCCGGTGGAGACCGGGCTGCCGGCCGGGATCGCCGGGTTGGCGTTGCCGCTGAACACCGCGGTGCCGGAGCCGTTCTTGGTGAGGGTGAGGGTGGAGGCCACCGAGTTCGCGCCGAGGGGTATGGGCGAGGTGATCGCCGAGGTGGAGAGGCTGATGGTCGCGGCCGTGCCGTTCTGGGTCGCGGTGAGCGTGGCCTTGCCGGAGCCGTAGAAGCCGCAGTCGAAGGAGAGGGTGGCGGTGCCGGGGGTCACCGCGGGGGCGGCCGGGGCCATCGCGAGGGTGCCCGCGGTGGCGGCGGCGACGCAGAGTGCCGTACGGAAGCCGGGCTTGCCGGGTCTGAGGTGCTTCATGAGGGGGGTCCGCCTTCGTGAGGGGGTGCAGGTCCATGGCACCGGCCGTCGAAGGGTGCGGGAGGTACGACAGGCAGCCACCCGGGGGCCGCCGACGGCCCCCGTGCCGACTCACGCCAGGAACTGACGGTGAGTCAGTGACCTGAATCGCTGTCCATTGAGGCACGGGCCCCTGAAGAGAGCAAGGCAGACCCCCATGATTTTCGGGGTGCCCGGCCGGTCCGGGGGCGCGGGCTGCGGCACGGCATCACGCGGGCCGCACGGTGGCTTCAAGAACGCGGCGCCGCCTGCGGGGGCGCTCCCGACAAAGACAAGTCCGCGGCAAGCGGCTCACGAGTCAGGCTCTCCCCGACGGTCGGCCGGTTCACCGGCACACAGCAACTCACCACAGTGAGGTGTCGTCCTCACTATGACATCTCACCTGGTGTCCTACGAGACATCATCCGGGCATCGTAAGGCACCCGCCGAAACGGCAAGTCGACGCCCCCACCAGCGTCTCCTCAAACCGGCGAACGGCATCAGCCCCGTGCCACGATGACGGCATGACGACCACGCACCACGGTCTCAACTCGCCTCCCGTACAAGGCCCTACGCCGCTCGGGCAGCCTGAGACCATCGGACTCCTCCTCAACCGTTCCCGACGCCCGAACCGTACGGTGCCCGTCCGCCGGGCCTTCCTCCAGAGGGAGGAGCGCGACGGCACGAAGTCCCCCGGCGCGCTGGCCGCGCTGGTGCGGCGCTCCGCCAAACGGCCCCTGGACCTCTACCTGTTGCTCAGCGCCGTCACCAGCGGCGGGGACTTCTCCGTCACCGAGTGGTCCACGACCTGGGCCCGGTCGGTGGGCATCTTCGACGAGACGGCGGGCACGGCCGCCGTCTCGCGCGCCTGGAAGGTGCTCAGGGAGCTGCGGCTCATCACCCGCGCCCGCGGCGAGGGCGGCAAGTCGACCCTCACCAAGCTGCACGAAGACGGCTCCGGGCGGCCGTACACGTCCCCGGGTGAAGGCCTGGGAGACCCCTACTTCCAACTCCCCTACGAGTACTGGGACAACGGCTGGCACCACACGCTCTCCCTGCCGGGGAAGGCCATGCTCCTGATCGCCTCGGCTCAGCGGAAGCACACGTTCACCCTGCCCCAGGAGCGGATACCCGACTGGTACGGCATCTCCGCCGACAGCGTCGGCAAGGGCATCCGCGAACTGTCGCGGCACGGCATCCTCGTGCACCTGGAGGACGAGTGGTTCGACACCCTCAAGACCCGGTCGGGCCGGGGCTCCCGGCCGGTCTACAGCCTGTGCCCGCCGTTCACCCCGCGTGCGCTCGGCGAGCCGGCCACCGGCGAAGGAGCCGCCATCGAGGCTTTCCGGGGCTGCGGCCCGAAGGAATGAGAGCCGCACCGCTCCGCATGTGGTTGGCGCCCGGGCGGAGCGGTGCGACCTCACCAGCACACTCACTGGATTTCTGGAGTACCCCTTGAACAAGCACTCCCCCGAACCTCCCGACACGGGACGTCCGGCTCCCCACCCTACGACCACCTGGCGCCGCCGTAGCCGTCGCTACCTGCGCCTCGCTCTCGACAACGCACTGAAGGGCGCCGCCTACGCCTCCGGCGGCGCCCTCGTCTCCTGGCTGATCTGGTGGCTCCAGACCGGCTGACCCCGCACGGCGAGCAGCCCCCGGCCAGGATGCAGGTCCGGGGGCCTCGCTCCGGATCACCGCCCGGCGCGGGCGGGCGACGGCGGCGGCGTGACGGGCACCAGGGAAATCCCAACACCCTTGCGGAGATGGGCATTTGCGCTCTCCGACCCTAGGATCACCGCAGGAGAAAGGGGGACCGGATGGACCGGCACATCCGCACCGTGGAGGACGTACTCAGGCTCCTGGACGGGCTGTTCGCGCCGGAGGACGACCGCTGGACGGGTCAGGCGGCCTCGTGGTGGGACGGCTTCTACGCGGACCGCGGCCGGCCGGTGCCGTTCTTCGTGGCGAAGCCGGACGAGAACCTGGTCAGCTACCTCGCACGCGGGCTGATCACCCCGGGCCGGGCCCTCGACCTGGGCTGCGGGCCGGGCCGCAACGCGCTCCACCTCGCCTCGCTGGGCTTCGAGGTGGACGCCGTCGACCTCTCACCGGCGGCCGTCGCCTGGGCCGGGGAGCGCGCCCGGGAGGCCGGAGCCGAGATCCGGTTCCGCTGCGGCGACGCCTTCGCCCCGGACACCGCACTCGACGGGCCGTACGACCTGGTCCACGACTCCGGCTGCTTCCACCATCTGCCGCCGCACCGCCGGATCAGCTACCTCGCCCTCCTCGACCGGGTGCTCGCCCCCGGCGGCCATCTCGCCCTCACCTGCTTCGCGGCCGGCGCGATGGGCTCCGAACTCCCCGACCGCGACTTCTACCGCCGGTCCGGTCTCCACGGTGGCCTCGCCTACACCCCGGAGTCGCTGCGCCGGATCTTCTCCGGCCTGACCCAGATCGAGCTGCGCCGGATGCACGACGAGCCGCCGGAGTCCCCGTCCTTCGGCGAACCCTTCCTGTGGACGGCGCTGTTCCGCCGCCCCGTCCGGCCGTGACAGGCGAGGAACGGGGACGGGCGGGGACGCGGGGACGGCTCAGCGGCCGCCGCCGCTGAGCAGAGGCTGTCCCTCCGCCGGCCGGGCAGCGTTCCGCGCCAGGTGGCCGGCGGCCGACTCCGCGAGGGTGCGGAGCGCCGGGTGCCAGGGGCGGTCCGGCGGGCCGGTCAGGACGAGGCGGCGCGAGGCCCGGGGCCGCAGCGGAAGCAGGACCAGGTCGGCGGGGACCAGCGCGCGGGAGACCTCGGACAGCACGGTCACGCCGATACCGGCCTGCACCATGCTGATCAGCGTCGCCAGGTCCCGTACCCGGTGCGTGGGCGAGAAGCGCAGCCCGGCCAGGCGGTGGAGGGTACGGACCCGGGCCTCGCAGCCGTTGGGCGAGATCAGGAGCGGGTCGTCCGCCAAGTCGCCGATGTCCACGGCGGGTTCGCCCGCGAGGGGGTGGTCCCGGGGCAGCAGGGCCCGGTATCCGTCGGTGGCGAGCTGGATTCCCGGGCCGGGGGGCGGGTCGATCAGGACGGCGGCATCGGCCGTCCCCTCCACCAGCCAGGACTCGACCTCACCGCTGTCGCCCTCGAAGACCCGCACGGTGATCCGGGGCTGGTCCTCGCGCCAGTGCCGCAGCAGGCCGGGGACCAGCCCCTGGCAGACCGTCGGGGTGGCGGCCAGCCGCACGGTGCCGGTCATGGTCCCGGCGGCCTCGGCCGCGAGCTGCTCCACGGACCGGACCGCCGACAGCGCCAGCCGGGCGTGCGGCAGGACCCGCTCGCCGAGCACGGTCGTCCGCACCGGGGTGGCACGGATCAGCAGCGGGGCGGTCAGCTCGCGTTCCAGGGAGGCGACGGCGTGCGACACCGCCGACTGGCTCATGCCCAGTTCGTCGGCGGCCGCGCTGAACCCGCCCGCGTCGACGACGGCGAGAAAGGCCCGCAGCTGGGGCAGGTTCAGGGGCATGCGCCGGCCTCATATCCCTATGACGGTGATGTGTTGGCCTCATGGTGCCAGGCTCGGTGACGCTTGCTCCGTGCCGCCGGCTCCGGCGGCCCCGAGCACCGACCGAGGAGAGCCATGCCGTACTTCCGGGTCACGGTCCCCGACCCCGACCTCCCCACCGACGTCCAGCGCGCCCTCGCCGAGGGCCTGACCCGGCTGGCGGTCACGGAGCTGGGCAAGTCCGCCGCGCGCACCGTCGTCCACCTCAACCTGGTGCCGCCGGGCCGCTATTACGTCGACGGCAAGCCCCTGGCCGGGGGCCGCGACGCCCATGTGGAGGGGAGTCTCACCGCGGGCACCAACAGCGCCGCGGAGAAGGCCGCGTTCCTCGCCGCGGCCGACACCCTGCTGTCCGACCTCCTGGGCCCGCTCCCCCGGTCCGGTGTGGCACTGCACGAACTGCACCCCGAAAGCTACGGCTACCACGGGGTGACCCAACTCGACTTCTACCGGCGGCCCGTGGACACACCGGCCACCTCCGCGGCGCCTGCGGCCCGCTGAGCCGTCTCCCCCGCCATTCGGTGCGTCCGGCTCCTCGACGGGGCCGGGTGCACCGATGGCAGGGACCGATCTCGGCGCTCGCCCCCGTGGGCCCCACCGGTCGGCACCCGCTCAGCCGCCCAGCAGCAGCCCGGCCGCCATCCCTGAGATCACCACGGCGGAGAGCAGCGCGGTGACGGCCCGCCCGCGTGGACCGGTCAGCGCCCTGCCCAGCACGGCGCCGCCCGCGGCCAGGAACAGCTGCCAGCTCAGGGAGGCGGTGACCACGGCGGCGACGAAGGCGGCGGGGCCGGCGACACCGGCGCCCGCGGTGTCCGCACCGCCGGCCAGCACCAGCGCCGAGAAGTAGAGGACCGCCCAGGGGTTGACCAATGTCAGCCCCAGGAAGGCGAGACAGGCCCGGCCGGGGCGTCCCAGGACGTCCCGGCCGGGGCCGTCCGGTGTGCCGCCCGTGCGCAGTGCCCGTACGGCCGTGCGGAGCGCCATGCCGAGCAGGAGGACGGCGGCGAGCACGCGCAGCGGGACCACGGCCGGGGCCAGTGCGTGGGAGAGGGCGGCGCCGCCGGCCACCGCGGCGAGCGCGTAGAGGCCGTCGGCGGTCGCCACCCCGAGCGCCGCCGCGGCACCGACCCGTAACGACGTACGGGCGGTCAGGCTCATCAGCGAAACGGCCAGCGCGCCGACGGGGAGGGCCAGCGCATAGCCCGCCCACAGGCCCGGGAGAAAGGCATCGGTGAGGATCTCGGTCATGCCGCCCAGCTTCGGGCGGGTCCGTGGTGGGGGTCCATCGAATGTTTCCGCAGGGAACTGTGCGGAAAATCCGCACAGTTGGTGCGGGCCCGTGCGTCTACGCTCCCCGCATGATCGATCCCCGGCTCCAGACCCTCCGCGTCCTCCATCAGCGGGGCACCGTCACGGCGACCGCCGAGGCGCTGCATCTGACCCCGTCGACGGTCTCCCAGCAGCTGCGGCAGCTGTCGGCCCGGCTGGGGCTGGAGCTCCTGGAGCCGGCGGGCCGCAAGGTGCGTCTGACTCCGGCGGCGCTGGCGCTGGTCGGGCACGCCGACGCGCTGTTCGTGCGCTGGGAGGAGGCGCGTGCGGATCTCGCGGGCCATGTGGACGGGGTGGCCGGGCGGCTGCGGATCACGGGGGTGGCGACGGCGATCGCCGGGGTGATCGCACCGGCGGCGGCGCGGCTGCGCGAGGAGCTGCCGCGGCTGGAGGTGGAGATCGGTGAGGACCCGGGCGAGAACCGCTTCGAGCTGCTGCTGGCCGGGCGGGCGGACATCGCCGTGGTGATTCCGGCGCCGGGCGGCCCTCCGCCGGACGATGTGCGCTTCGGTCAGCACCCGGTCCTGGCGGAGCCGCAGGATCTGCTGGTGCCGGCCGGGCACCGGTTCGCCGGACGGGCGGAGCGGGGGGTGACCCTGGCGGAGGCGGCCGGGGAGAGCTGGATTCGCGCGGGCGATCCGGACGATCAGCACCAGCTGCTGCTGACGGCCTGTGCCACGGCGGGCTTCACCCCGCGGGTGCGCCATCACGCGGTGGACTGGTCCGCGGTCGCGGCCCTGGTCGCGCACGGCTTCGGGATCTGTCTGGTGCCGCGGCTGGCGCCGGTGCCGGAGCGGTGTCCGGTCGTCCGGGTGCCGCTGCGCGGGGAGCCGCTGCCGGTGCGGCGGTTCCTGGCGGCGGTCCGGCGGGGCAGTGCGGGCCGGCCCCCGATCGCCCGCGGGCTGGCGGCGCTGCGCGCGGCCGCGGGCGAACGGGAGGCGAAGGGGGCCTGAGGAGCGGTGCGGGTCAGGCCTGCAGGGCCTGCCAGAACTCGTCGAAGGACATCTTGCCGTTGTGGTCGGCGTCCTTGGCGTTGATGACGGCCTCGGCGACCGGGCCGGTGACGAACGGGTCGCCCATCTCGGCCATCGCGTGCTTGAACTCCTCCGGCGTGACCTGGCCGTCGCCGTCCGCGTCGAACCGGTCGAACGCCGCCCTGGCCTTCTCCATGTCTGCCATGAGAGGTGCCCCCTTCGTGGTGCTGCGCAGTGCTGCGCGGTGGTGATACCTGGTGATCTGACCTGCGTACATTAGCGGACCGTCAACGGGCGTCCGGCTGCGCCCTCCGACGGGCCAGGTAGGGGGCGGTGCGGCTCCCCGGGACATCCGCGACCTCGGCGGGTGTGCCCGCGGCCACGATCCGGCCGCCGTCCGCTCCGCCGCCGGGGCCGAGGTCGATGACGTGGTCGGCGCCGGCCACCACCCCCATGTCGTGCTCGACGACCACCACGGTGTGCCCGGCGTCGACCAGGCCGTGGAGCTGACGCAGCAGCACCTCGGTGTCGGCGGGGTGCAGTCCGGTGGTGGGTTCGTCGAGGAGGTAGAGGGTGTGGCCGCGGCGGGTCCGCTGGAGTTCGGTGGCGAGCTTGATGCGCTGGGCCTCGCCGCCGGACAGCTCGGTCGCGGGCTGGCCGAGCCGCAGGTAGCCGAGGCCCACGTCCTGGAGGGTGCGCAGGCTGCGGGCGGCGGCCGGGAGGTCGGCGAGGAAGCCGGCGGCGGTGTCGACGGTCATCGCGAGGACATCGGCGACGGTGCGGTCCCGGTAGGTGATCTCCAGGGTGCCGGGGTTGTAGCGGGCGCCGTGGCAGTCGGTGCAGGGCGCGTACGTACCGGGCAGGAAGAGCAGTTCGACGGCGACGAAGCCCTCGCCCTGACAGGTCTCGCAGCGGCCGCCGGCGACATTGAAGGAGAACCGTCCGGCGGTGTAGCCACGGGCGCGGGCCGCGTCGGTGGCGGCGAAGACCTTGCGTACGGCGTCGAAGAGGCCGGTGTACGTGGCGAGGTTGGAGCGCGGGGTCCGGCCGATCGGCTTCTGGTCGACGCGCACCAGCCGGTCGATCGCCGCCAGTCCCTCGGCGCCGACGAGCTGGGCGCGGGCCATCGGCCCGGTCTCGGCCGTCTCCTCACCGGTGTCGGGCGTCCGGTCGCCGAGATGTTCCCGTACGGCCTCCGCGAGGACGCGGGTCACCAGCGTCGATTTGCCCGACCCGGAGACGCCGGTGACGGCGGTGAAGACGCCGAGCGGGAAGGTGGCGTCGAGGCCGCGCAGGTTGTGCAGGGTGACGCCGCGCAGGGTGAGGGTGGCCGCGGGGCGGCGCACCGTGCGTGCGGCGGGCGGTGCGGTGTCGAAGAGGTACCGGCGGGTGGCGGAGTCGGCGGCGTCGGCGAGCCCGGCGACGGGCCCGCTGTGCAGCACCTGTCCGCCGTGCTCGCCGGCGCGCGGTCCGATGTCCACGATCCAGTCGGCGCGGCGCACCACGTCCATGTCGTGCTCGACGACGAAGAGGGTGTTGCCCGCTGCCTTGAGCCTGCCGAGCACCGTGAGCAGGGACTCGGTGTCGGCGGGGTGCAGTCCGGCGGACGGCTCGTCGAGGACGTAGACGACGCCGAAGAGGCCGGAGCGCAGCTGGGTGGCGAGCCGCAGCCGCTGGAGTTCACCGGCGGACAGGGTGGGCGAGGGCCGGTCCATGCTCAGGTAGCCGAGCCCGAGTTCGGTGAGCACCTCGATCCGCGCCACCAGGTCGCGGGCCAGGGTGGGGGCCACCTCGTCGTCGGCCCGTGCGGCGGTGGGGCGCAGCAGGGCGGCGAGGGCGTCGAGCGGCAGGGCGGCGAGGGTGGCGATGTCGTGGCCGGCGAAGGTCACGGCCAGGGCCTCGGGGCGCAGCCGCCGCCCGGCGCACACCGGGCAGGGCTCGGCGACCATGAAGCCCTGGACACGCTTGCGCAGGGTCTCGCTCTTGGAGTCCGCGAAGGTGTGCAGCACATAGCGCCTGGCGCTCATGTACTGGCCCTTGTAGGGGCGTTGGATGCGGCCCACGTCGCGCACGGGGTGGACGGTGACCACGGGCTGTTCGTCGGTGAACAGAATCCACTCGCGCTCGGCCCGGGGCAGCTCGCGCCAGGGCCGGTCGAGGTCGTGGCCGAGGGCCGCGAGGATGTCGCGGAGGTTCTTGCCCTGCCAGGCGCCGGGCCAGGCGGCGACGGCGCCTTCCCGGAGGGTGAGCGCCGGGTCGGGGACGAGGGACTGCTCGGTGACGCGATGGACGGTGCCCAGGCCGTGGCACTCCGGGCAGGCGCCGGCCGCGGTGTTGGGCGAGAAGGCGTCGGAGTCGAGCCGTTCCGCCGTGCCCTCCGGGTAGTCACCGGCGCGGGAGTAGAGCATCCGCAGGGTGTTGGAGAGGGTGGTGACGGTGCCGACGGAGGAGCGGGAGGTGGGCGCGGAGCGCCGCTGTTCCAGGGCGACGGCGGGCGGCAGTCCGGTGATGTCCTCGACCTTGGGCGCGCCGACCTGGTGGATCAGGCGCCGGGCGTAGGGGGCCACCGACTCGAAGTAGCGGCGCTGCGCCTCGGCGTAGAGGGTGCCGAAGGCGAGGGAGGATTTGCCCGATCCGGACACCCCGGTGAACGCGACCAGCGCGTCCCTCGGGATGTCCACATCGATGGTGCGGAGGTTGTGCTCACGGGCGCCGCGCACCCGTACGTACGAGTCGGCCATCCCTCCATGATCGGGCACGGCCCGCCGTAGCCGTGCACCGGCGGGGTCAGCGCCCCGCCGTCAGCCCGTCGGCCGCGGCGCCCCGGCTCAGCACGGCCCTGCCGATGTCCTCGCGCACCCGGTCGTGCCCATGGGTGGTGGCGAGATCGCGTACCCGTACCCGCTTCCCCTGGGTGACGAGTTGCGGGAGGTACTCGGCGGCGGTGACCCGCCAGCGTCCGCCGGGGTGGTGCGGCGGCGCGAACCGGAAGCGGGCGAGGGTGCCCCCGTTGCCGCGCGGCTGCTGGGCGGCGCCGGAGAGCTGGTCGCCGAGGCCGTAGACGACCCAGGTGCCGTTGACCTTCTCGTACGGCTGGGGGGTGTGCGCGCCGGTGCCGACGATGAGGTCGATGTCGGGACGGCCGTCGGTCCCGGCGGCGGTGAGCGCCCGCGCCAGCCCGGTCTGCCGGGCGTCGGGGGCCGTCCGGAACTCCGTGCCCCAGTACGGGCTGACGACCACGACATCGGCGCCGGCCCGGCGGGCGGCCCGGGCGTCCGCGACGATCCGCCGCGCGTCGAGCCGGTTCACCGTCCACGGCGCGAAGGCCGGGCGGCGCCCGCCCCCGGCGTCGAAGGTGTACGCGAGCTGCGCCACCCGGGCGCCGCCCGGGGCCCGCAGCAGCGCCGGACGGGCGCCCTCGGCGGCGTCCCGGGCCGAGCCGGTGTGCCGCAGCCCGACCGTGTCCAGGGCCTCCAGGGTGCGCCGTACGCCCGGCACGCCGCGGTCGAGGGTGTGGCGGGAGGCGGTGGCACAGGAGTCGTAGCCGGTCGCCTTCAGCGCGGTGGCGATCTGCGGGGGCGCCTGCGGGGCGGGGTGACCGGGGAAGGGCCCCGCCAGCGGTCCCAGTGGCGCGTCCAGATGACACAGCGCCAGATCGGCGGCGGAGACCACCGGCCGCACGCCCTTGAGCATCGGCCGGTAGTCGTACCCGTCGTGCGGTGCGTCGCGCCGGGCCGTGGCGAGGACCTCGGGGTCGGCGGGGCGCACCTCCCCGGCGGCGACCAGGGTGAAGGGCCGGCCGGCGGCCCCGGTGACGGGGGCGCCGGCATGGGCCCGTGGGGCTGGTTCCGGGGTGGCCCGCGGGGCGGGCCGGGGGACGGAGTGCGGTCGGGTGCAGCCCACGGCCAGCGCCGCGAGCAGGGCGGCTGCCGCATACCGGGTGTACGCGCTCATCCCCGACAGATATCAGCAGGGACATGACCGGAAATGCCCCGCTACGCCGATGTCCGTGGCTCTCCCCCATACGGCCTCACGGCTGCCGCCCGCGGGCCGGACCGCTCACGGTGCCTCCGGCTCCGCGTCCCCGAGGGCCGCCGCCTCGTCCCGTACGGACCGCGCCTCGGCCGGACGGTCCAGCGCCGCCAGCACGTCACCGAGGGTGCGCAGGGCACCGGCGAGGCGGTGGCTGCCGAGGAGGCCGACGGTGGCACGGTGGAGGTCGACGGCCTCCTGCGCCTGCGGCAGCGCCTCGGCCGGGCGGTCCAGCTTCGCCAGCAGCTCACCGACGGTGTGCAGCGACACGGCGAGGCCGGCCCGGTAGCGAAGGTCGCCGGCTTCGGACCCCGTGACCCTCCGCCAGAGGCGGACGGCTTCCCGGGCGAACGGCAGTGCCTCCTCCGGCCGGTCCAGTTGCAGCAGCAGCCGGCAGCGGGCACGCAGGAGCAGAGCCAGTGCGACGCCACGGCGCGGGTCCGCGTCGGCCGCCGCCAGGTCACGGCGGAGGGCCACGGCTTCCGCGACGGGCGGCAGCCCGTCGGCCGGCCGGTCCAATTGGCCCAGCAGCTCGCCGAGGAAGCCCAGCGACCGGGCGAGGGCGATCCGGCGGAGCGGGTCCGCGTCGGACTCCGCCACCTCGCGGCGGAGCGCGACGGCCTCCTCGACGAGGGCCAGGGCCTCCTGCCGCCGGTCGTCCTGCTTCCGCCGGACGGCCTGGTAGTGCAGGGCGGCGGCGAGGGCGGGGCGCCGGCGGCCGGGGTCGGCCCCGGCCAGGTCACGGTAGAAGGCGACGAGGTCCCCGGGCTCCGCCGTCAGGGCGGTGGCTTCGTCCCGTGCGGCCTGCGCCGCGGCCGGCCGGACCAGTGCCGTCAGCAGTGCGGCGCGCGTGCCCAGGCACTCCGCGAGGACGGTGCGATGGCGGGCGAGTTCGGTTTCTGCCAGGGGACGGCAGAGGTCGACGGCTTCCTCGGCGTGCGGCAGGGCCTCGGCCGGGCGCTCCACCTTCGCCAGCAGCTCGCCCAGGGTGCACAGGGACCGCGCGAGCGCGAGGCGGTAGCGCGGGTCCGGGTCGGTCTCCGCCCGGCCGCGGTAGGTGGCGACGGCCTTCCTGGCCGCCCGGAGCTGTCCGCCCCACCGCAGCCTCGCCGGCATCGCGCCCCATCGGCGTCCCTCTCTCCGCACCATCACGTCACCGTTCCCGGAACCGGCCCGCCGGCCGCGCTCCGTCCGTCGCATGCGTGGGTGGCCGGCGGGCCCGGCGCCACGGACCGGAACCGCCGCGCCCCGGCCGGGCCGCCCGGGAGCAGGAACGCGACCGGCACCCCGGCCGCAGGCCACCACCGTCAGACTGCGGCCAGCCTTGACCAGCACCACGGCCGCCAGCGACCGCCATGCGGGTAGTCCGTCGAGGCCACGCCGCCACCCGGGGGGCGAGTGTCCGGCCTGCTGGGGCCTGTCCGGTCAACCCGACACCGACCGCCGGACAGGCCCTAGCCTCAGCTGTATGAGCAGTGACTCCCCGGGCCCGGTGAGCGGTGACTCCCCGCAGGGCCGTACGCCGGTTCATGTGACGGTGTGGGACGAGGCGGGGCCCGGGGCGCCGCGGGCGGTGCTGGTGCACGGCACGATGAGCTGGGGCACGGAGTGCTTCGCGGCACAGCGGCCGCTGGCCCGGATGTTCCGGCTCGAACTCGTCGACCGGCGCGGTTTCGGTGACAGCCCGGACATCGAACGGAGCGACTACACGGTCGACGCCGAGGATATCGGCCGACTTCTGTACCACGGAGCCCACTTGGTCGGCCATTCCTACGGTGCGGCCGCCGCCATGCTGGCCGCGTCGGCCCGCCCGGAGGCGGTGCGGTCGCTCACCCTCATCGAGCCGTCCCCGCTGCGCACCGCGGCCGCCGACCCGACCGTGGCGGCGGCGCTGGAGCGCATCCGCGCCGCGTTCGGCGACCTCGACGAGGAGCTGGGCCCCGAGGAGTACCTGCGGCGCTCCACCGAGCCGTACGGGCTGCCGGTGCCCGAACCGACCCCGCGGCTGCTGCGCGCGGTGCGGTCGGCGATGCGTGAACGTCCCGTGTGGGACGCGGAGTTGCCGCTCGGCCCGCTGGCGGCGGCCACCCTGCCCAAGACCGTCCTCAACGGGACCTGGGAGACCGCCCACCCCGGCCACCGGGAGTTCTCCGGCCGGGCGCTGATGGCCTGCGGCGCGTACCTCGCCGGGGCGATCGGCGCCCGCCATGTGCGGGTGAGCGGCGCCGGGCACGCGCCGCACCAGGACCGGCCCGCGGAGGTGAACGCCCTGCTCACCCGGCTGTGGCGGAGCTGACCGGGCGGCCGGGACCGGGGCGGGACGGGAGGCGGTCCGTGGCGGCCGCCCTCAGGCGACCTCGATGCGTCCGCCCTCAGGCGACCTCGATGCCGTACTCCTGCACCAGCGCCTCCAGGCCACCGGGGAAGCCCTTGCCGCCCCCCACGAAGTCCCAGTCGCCACCCGTCCGTTGCCGGAACGAGCCGAGCACCAGCGCGGTCTCACCGCGCCGCCCCTCCGAGACCGCCAGTTGCCCCAGCTCCTCCCCCGACGCGTCCAGCAGCCGGATACGGGCGTCGGTGAAGCCGGAGAGATCGGCGTCGGGGTTGGCCTGGGGGTCGATCGCTGCGACCAGGACCAGCCGGTCGGCGTCCGGCGGGAGCGCCTCGAACCGCACCTGCATCGCGGCCCGGTCGGGCGCGAAACCGGGCAGCATCCGGACCGAGCCGTCCGGGTTGCGCGGGTTGTTGTAGAAGACGAACTGGTCCTCGCTCAGCACGCTGGTCCCCTTGCACACCAGGGCGCAGACATCGAGGGCGACCTCGCCGGACCAGTTCATGCCGAGGATGTTGTGGTCCGGCGCCTCGTCGGCCGCGGCGGGACCGGCGGGCGCGTCCGTGCCGAGCCGCCCGCGCAGCCCGTACCGGCCGAGCAGGTTGACGAGTTCGGAGCCGGCGATCAGGCTGAGCGGCTTGCCGTTGGCGAAGGTGTGGGAGCCGGGGCCGAAACGGGAGGTCGTCACCAGTACGCCCTTGTTGGCGCCCTCGGCCTGGACAGTGCCGTAGAGGTCACGGACGGCAGTCGGCGGGACGGTGTGCCGGTAGCGCTTCACCTGCACCACGATCTTGCCGCCCCGGATCGGGTCGGGGTCCAGCGCGTCCACGTCGACCCCGCCGTCACCGGAGCGCTGGGTGGTCACGGCCTGCATGCCCATCGCGCGGAACAGCTCGGCGACCAGGTTCTCGAACGCGACCGGGTCCATCTCGTACAGATCCGGTGCGCCGTCCGTGCCGTGGGCGACGACCTCGCCCCCGACCTCGCCCGGAAGGCGTGCGGGGCGTACGGGGGTCCGCTGGTCGGGACGCGCGGCGAGCTGCCCGCGCAACCCCTCGGTGAGACACTCCACCGCGCTGACCTGCGCGAGGTGGAAGGCGTCGAAGGCGCTGCGGGGCGCCATGACGCTCGCGAGATACACCTGGGCCGGACGGCCGGTCACCGGGTCAACCTCGTCCACGAACCCGTTCAGGGCCACCGAGTCCAGCGTGCCGTAGGTGTCGGCGGCGAAGAGGTCGCGCAACACCAGCAGCACGCTCTGGGCCAGCACATCGCGGTAGAGCGCCCGGCGCTGCGCGGCCGGCCGGGCGGTCTCCTTCTCCTGGTCGACGCTGGGCAGGTACCGGACGTATCTGGCGGCCGGCACGATGTCGTAGCCGGGGAGCTCCCAGTCCAGGACGAGCTGCCGGGCCGCCGGGTCATAGGCGGCGGCGAGCTGCCGGGGGAAGCCCTCCGGCCAGGCCGTGGAGGAGTAGAGCGCGGCGGAGAAGTACTCCACGGCGGCGTCCGGGTCGCCGTCGCGCAGGCCGTCCAGCAGCTCCGCCATCCCGTCGTTGTGCTGCCGGATGCCGGTGAGCGTGCCGGTGGCCCACTGGTCGTACTGCTGCCGGTAGGCCGCGAGTTGGGTCTGCCGCCGGCTCTCGGCGGCCTGTGCGGCATACCGGTCCTGCTCGTAGCGGGCGCGGGCCTCGCCCTCGGCGCGGTCGCGGCGGTCGCCGACCTGCCAGTCGCCCGGCGGCGCCTGATAGCGCGCCGGGTCGGGCATCGGTACCGGGGTGGCGAGGGCGCCGGGCGCGAACTCCTCGATGTGCTCGGGGCGCAGCAGCGCGTCGGGGGTGAACGCGGGGGTCCGGCAGCCTTCCGCGAGGAGGCCGGTCAG
This sequence comes from Streptomyces sp. NPDC048612, assembly GCF_043199295.1. Lineage (NCBI taxonomy): Bacteria > Bacillati > Actinomycetota > Actinomycetes > Kitasatosporales > Streptomycetaceae > Streptomyces > Streptomyces sp. NPDC048612. The sequence continues at coordinate 239,364 of NZ_JBICVV010000001.1, read as the reverse complement.
CACGGCGACCCGGCCGTCCAGCTCCTCGGTACGGCGCCGGGCGTCGGCCTCGCGCTGCTGCCGGTAGGCCGCCTGCCGCTCGCGGTGCATCCGGGCCATCGCGCGCTCGGCGTCCCGGGCCTGCCGTTCCTGGTCGCGCTGCTGCTGGGCCCGCGCGCGGCGCTGGGCTTCCTCCCGGCGCTGCTGCTGCCGCTGCGCCTCGGCCCAGATGGCCATCAACCCATGGGAACGGCGGCTCATGTCGCTCTGTGTCCTCCCCCCGGGGCGGCTGGCCCCCAGAACCCTGTGGAAGCGGTTTCACCTGCGCTGGTGCTGAGACCTTAGCGGGGGAGCGAGCGGCCGGTCACGGTCGGTACGACAATTCCGCCCTCATCACGGGACTCCTGCACAAGCCGGACCGGCCACCCTCCCGGGCCCGGCCCCGCCTCGTCAGCCCGCCGCCGCCCGCAGCTTCGCCGCCGTGACGGCCGGGTCGTACCCCTCGGGCACCCCCGGCACCAGCACCGCATCACCGTCGATGTGACGGGTACGCAACGGCAGGATCTCCGCGTAGGCCGGCGACTCGTACCACCCACGGGCCCGCGCCATATCGGGAAACCCGATCACCACAAGCGCCCCGGGCCAGCTCCCCTCCTTGACCTCCACTTCGGCACCATGCACAAGGAACCGCCCCCCGAACGGGTCCAGCGTCCCCTGCATCCTCTCGATGTACTCGAAGACCTCCGGGTGCGGCCCGGCGGGACGGAGATGAGCAACGGCGTACGCGGTCATGGGGCTTCCTTCCGGTGCGTGGGTGATCCGGTGGATGCCACGGTTTCAGTTGTTGGGGGTGGGGGCGATTACCTCCGGGGTAAGACACGGCCTGCCATTGCCGCCGGGCCCCGGACCTCTTCGACACAGAGACCCGCCCGCAGCCTCTCAGTCTGTTCGCCGCAGTGCCATTCGTCGTGGCCGCCGTGAAGGGCGTCATCAAGCCGTGGCTGGCGGCCGTTTACGTGGTGATCCAGGTCGGCATCTTCGTCTTCGCCACCGCCGTATCCGGCAACGACCCGAAGAACTGGACCGGGCTGCTGCTCGTTCTGCTGATGCTGGTCGCGACGACGCACACCGCTTTGCTCGACAGCGAGAAGATCCACATCGGCAAGTAGCCACGAAAGGAACATGCCCATGCGACTGCGCTGGCGCATCCCGCTTCCCGGGCCGTTCTCCATCGGCGGCAGCATTCCGCTGACCGGCGGGCGGGGGCACAGCAGCGGCGGCGGAGCCGGCTGCGTCGCCGCGCCGTTCATGCTGCTGTGGTGGTGCCTCGTCTTCGAAGTGTGGGCGGGTTGGTGGCTCCTCAAGCCGTTCTACATCGTCGGAGTGCTGGCTCACCGGAAAGCAACGGGGCGGTGCACACCGATCTGGCGCAGTCGCGGCGGCTGGTGGTGACCGACGGGCAGCCGAGAAGGGCAACGAGACTCGGGCCGGAGCGCCGAACGCCGGGCTATGGAACGGCCGGCCCGTCAGATTGCGAGTGAGACAAGCCTGTTGGCGTCGTCCTGAGTCCAAGCGACATGCCAAAGCCAGATGGCGCCTCGTGAGTCGAAAGGAACCATGCCGTGGACGAAAAGACTGAAGCCACCCCCGAGGTGCCGCCGATGCCGCCAGTCCCGCCTTCTCCGGCCACATCCACACGCCGACGCCCCGCGATCAGGGCAATCGTGGGGGCTGTGATCATCGCGGCAATCTCTTCCGGAACCACCGCAATGCTCGTCTCCAGCTCTGGCGGGGAGGCCGCGGGCCCCAAGTCAAAGTCGGCCACGTCGGCACCTGCGGCGCCCTCCGAGGAGCCCACGGAGTCGATCGAAGACGCCGAGGAGACCTACAACGACAGCCCCACATTCACGGACTTCGAGCTGTCCTTGAAAACCACGAGGAAGCAGTGCTTCGGCAGTGCCGGGTGCAACATCACGGTAGAACCGAAACTGTCGTACGTCAGCGCAACATCTCTGGACCCGGAGAAGACCCTCTCCCTCACCTACGAAATCCGTGGCGACGAGAGTGGACCCGTCATCCAGACGATGGAGCTTTCCGACCGGGATCAACTCACCTACACCCCGGTCGCCATCTCCACCGCCAGCCGTTCGACGAAGGTGACCGCCAAGATCACTGACGTCACAGTGTCCTCATAGGCGCATGGTCTGGCCGGCATCTGGCACGGCGACGGCACGGCGACCTCTTCGACCAGCAAGTTGGGACGCTTGCTGCCCTCGGGGCGATGGGCCCGTCACCAGGTGACCCTCCGACGGCCTGCCGCTGCTCCTCGGCCGCGCACTCGGCTCGGCCGCATCTCATGGCTGGCTCCGCACCGCCTTCCCCAAGACAACCTGACCTCCCCCTCCTGACCGAATCTCAATTCACCATTGCCTCGGCCCCTTTGTGGCATTACCTTTAGCGCTGTGACTACCGGGTCGGCCATGTGCCATGAGCGAGTGAGGTTCCCGGTCACCACGTGACCGTCCGGCGGGTGACACGAGGCCCGCCCCTCCGCTCTTTCAGTCTTCGCGCGTTTCGCGTTCTTCTTCCGCCTGCGGCATCATCGGCGCCGCGCACGGGTTTCTCTGCGCGCGCCACCCCCGCACGCGTGCCTCTTTCGCGTCTCCGCGCCCTTTCCGTTTCCTTCTTCCGCGCTCCGGCGCTCCGCGCCACGGTCGACGACTGTCTTTCCTCCGTGGTCAATTCATCCTGCCCGCGTAACGCTCCTTCCGTGGGCTCACCCGTACTTCCAGCCTGGAGAAAACACCGCCTATGCCAATCGATTTCAACCAACAGGTCATTGAGGAGTTCCGCGCCAACGGCGGACGGGTCGGCGGCCCCTTCGAGGGCGGCCGGCTGCTTCTGCTGACCACTACGGGGGCGCGGTCCGGCGCCCCGCACACCACCCCGCTCGGCTACCTTCCCGACAGCGACGGACGCGTCCTGGTCATCGCCTCGGCAGCCGGCGCACCGAGGCATCCGGCCTGGTACCACAACCTGGTGGCGCATCCCCGGGTCACCGTCGAGTCGGGTGTCTTCACCTACGAGGCGCAGGCCGTGGTGCTGGAGGGCGCCGCGCGTGACCGTGCCTTCGCCCGGGCTGCCGAGGCCGATCCGGGATGGTCGGAGTACCAGGAGAGGACGGACCGCCTGCTGCCCGTGGTGGCGCTGGAGGAGATTCCGGCCGGGCCGCCGCGTATCAGCGCCGCCTCGGTGGGGGCGGCGCTGAAGGCCGTGCACGACGGATTCCGCCGGGAACTCGCCCTGATCCGCGAGGAAATCGCCACCTCCGGCCCCGGCCTCGGCGCCCAGCTCCGAATGAACTGCCTCGCCCTGTGCCAGGGCCTGCACAACCACCACACCGGTGAGGACGCCGGAATGTTTCCGATGCTCGGCGAGAATCATCCGGAACTCGCGCCGGCCCTGGAGCGTATGCGTCAGGAGCACGAGAAACTCGCGGACCTTCTCGCCGCCCTGCAAAGGGTGATCTCCGAGGAGAACGCGGACCGGCAACGGGTGCTCTCCGAAGTCGAGCGGCTCACGGAGGAGGTGGAAAACCATCTCACCTATGAGGAGGAGCAGTTGATTCCGGTCCTCGACGGAGGGAATTGCTGAGCCAGGGCAGCGGCCGCCGGGCGGGGCACGCCTTTTCGGACCGCGGTGTTCAGATCGCGCCGTCGTGCCCCGCCCAGTACGGGTCGCGCAGCCGCCGTTTGAAGAGTTTTCCCGACTCGTCGCGCGGCAGCCGCTCCTCGAAGACCACGGCCCGGGGGACCTTGTAGCCGGCGAGCCGCGCGCCGACATGGGCGCGTACCGTCTCCGCGCTGAGCAGTACGCCGGGTTCGGTCTCCAGGTGAACGGCGAGGACCTCGCCGAACTCCTCGTCGGGGATGCCGAAGACCGCCACGTCACGGACGCCGTCGAGGGCGAGCAGACAGCCCTCGATCTCCGCGGGGTAGATGTTGACGCCGCCGGAGATGACCATGTCGTTGCGGCGGTCGCTGAGGTAGAGGAAGCCGTCCGCGTCGAGGTGGCCGATGTCCCCGATGGTGACGTAGCCGGGCAGGCCCGGGGCTTCCATGGCGGCACGCTTGTCCGGGTCGCCGAGGTAGGTGAACCGGGGCCAGTCGTCGCCGGGTTTGCAGTAGATGTCGCCGGTGGCGCCGGTGGACAGCGGTGTCCCGTCGGGGCCGAGGACGGCGATGCCGCAGGTGCCGGTGGCCTGGCCGACGGTGCCGGGGTGGGCCAGCCACTCCGCGCTGTCGCACCAGGTCACGGCGCCGGTCTCACTGCCGCCGTAGTACTCCCGCAGCACCGGCCCCAGCCAGTCGATCATGGCGTGTTTGATGTGCGGCGGGCAGGGCGCAGCGGCGTGTACGACCGAGGTGAGCGAGGACAGGTCGTAGCGCTCACGGACATCCTTGGGCAGCCGCAGCAGCCGGACGAACATCGTGGGCACGACCTGGACCTGCTCGATGCGGTGCCGCTCGATCAGCCGGAGGAACTCCTCGGCGTCGAAGCGCGGCATGAGGGTGATGTCCAGTCCGGCGGCGAGAGCGAGGACGGCGTGCTGGCTGGGCGAGGCGTGGTAAAGCGGGGCGGGGATGAGCGTACGGCCGCCGGGGGCGACGGCGAAGTACTCCAGGAACCGCTGTACGGCTTGCTCCAGCCGGTCCGCGGCGACGGGTTCGCGGAGTACTCCCTTGGGGCGTCCGGTGGTTCCGGAGCTGTAGATGATGGTGGGCGGGCGCTGCCCGGCGGGTTCCCGCAGTGGTGCGCAGCCTTCCAGCCAGTGGTCGAGCAGCGGGTGGCGGCCGGTGGGCGGCGGCGGGGCGATCCCGCAGGCGGCCGCGACCCCGGCCGGGAGGGCCACCTCGACGATCCGTACGCCCTCGGGGAGCGCGGCGGACACCGCGGCGAGCAGGTCGGTGTGCACGAAGACCACCTTGCTGCCGCTGTCGGTGAGCACATGCCGTAGCTCGTGGTGCCGGAAGTGCCAGTTGACGGGTACCGCCGAGGCTCCGAGGAGGGCGGCGCCGGCGGTGATCTCCAGGTGGGCGGGCTCGTTGCGCAGCACGACGGCGATCCGGTCGCCGGGCTCAACTCCCCATTCCTTGAGTCCGGTGGCGATCCGGGCGGCACGTTCGAGGAAGGCCGGATAGTCGCGTTCATGGCCCGCGCAGCGGATGGCCGGGGCACCGGCGGCGGATCGGGCGACGGCTTCCATGGTGCCTCCATTGAGTGCGACCGGATGGCTCATTGAACCGGCAAGCGGCGGTCCCCGCCAGGGCGCTGATGCGACGTCAGTACGCCCTCGGCCACCGGGGGTTCCCTTCCCGGCCCTTCCCCCCGGCCGCCTTAGATCCGAGGTCTCCCCGGCCGCCACCCGCCAACTCCCCCGATTCCGCGCCTGCGCCCCCAAGGTGCTCCGCTGTTTGTTACGCCTGGGGCTTCCGGTAGGGGTGCCGGGACTGCACCATGCGGGATGGCGCAGAAGGCACGTACGTGACCAACTGACCCGAGGAGCGAGCGATGCACAGCCGCCCGTGGCAACCACCGTCGACCCGACGGTGACAAGTCCTACCGCTTCGACGGCTCACCGGACCCGGAGACCCCCGCCGGCCGCTTCAGCACCCGCTGGACCGGCAGCATCCAGCCGCGCCACGACGAGATGTACACCTTCACCACCGTCTCGGACGACACCGTGCGGCTGTGGATCGAGCACGAGCAGCGGCACTTTCTGTCCGGCAACTACTCACACCCGGATCAGCGGGGCAGGATGCGCAGTACTGCCTCGCGTTCGCCGCTGAGCCGCAGGCCTTGCTGTACTGCGGCGCTCAGATCGAGGTCGCCGAGCAGGGTCGCGGCCAGCAGGTGCGGCGGTCCGGTCAGTGACGCGGTGGGGTGGTCGACCCGGCCGGCGTGTGTGTGCACCGAGCCGTCCTTGACTTCGATGACCAGGTCTTCGTTGCCGTCGGCGTGCAGTTGCAGGGCGATTGCCGGCTGGTCGGGGCGGTGGTCGGTCAGTGCCCGGGCGGGCATGTCCAGCCAGTGGGTGCGGAAGGTGTCGCTGCCGCCCGGCTCACGCAACAGCGGCATGCCCCACCGGCTCAGCTCCCGCAGCACCGGCTCCAGCGCGCGGCCACGCTCGGTGAGGGAGAACAGGGTGGTGGCCACCGGCGGCGGGGCGGCCTCGCGGTGGATCAGGCCGGCTCCCTCCAGTTCGCGGAGCCGGTCGACCAGCAGGTTGCTGGCGATCCCGGGCAGCCCGTTGCGCAGGTCGGTGTGCCGGCACGGCCCCAGGGCGAGCAGTTCACGGACGATCAGCAGGGTCCATCGGTCCCCGACGGTGTCCAGTGTTTTCGCGATGCCGCAGTACTGCCCGTAGGTGCGCATGCCACCACCCTACATCGCGGTATTGAGATTCAAAACTCCCTTGTTGACTTTCTCAACAACGGCGGTCTAGCGTCGCTGCCCATGACCTCCACCCTTTCCGTGCGTCGGCTGGCCTGGGCCGGCGTCGAGATCCGTCTCGGCGACACCTGCCTGCTGATCGACCCGCTCGAGAACGTCGCTCCGCTGGCGCCGGTGATGGGGCCGCCGCACCGGCCGGTCGACCCGGTCGATACCCCGCCCGGCACCCACGCCCTCATCACGCACCTGCACCCCGACCACTACGACCACGACCTGATCGCCCGGATCGCGGCCACCGGCACGATCGGCTGCCACACCCCGAGCGCGGCGGCGCTGCACGAGGTGGGCATCACCCCCGTTGCCCAGGACCTGGGCCAGTCACGCCGCATCGGAAAGCTGACCGTCACCCCGGTGACCTCGCTGGACTGGCGCGGCAACGACTGTGACCAGGTCGCCTGGGTCGTCGAAGGCGCCGGCCGGCGGGTCATCCACTGCGGCGACACCCAGTGGCACGGCAGCTGGTGGCAGATCGCCCGCGACCACGGCCCGTTCGACGTCGCGTTCGTCCCGGTCAACGGCGTCATCGCCCACTTCGAGGGCTACGCGGCCAACGTCCCGGCGACCATGACCCCCGAGCAGGGCGTCGAGGCCGCCGTCGCACTCGGCGTCGGCACCGTCTGCGCCATGCACTACGGCCTGTTCCACAACCCGCCGTTCTACACCGAACAACCCGACATCGAGCAGCGCTTCCAGCACGCCGCCGACGAGCGCGGCATCACCGCGGCCCTCATCGCCGACGGCCGGCCCGTCCTCTGACCATCAGAAACAAGGAGCAACACATGAAGATCGTCCTGTTCGGTGCCAGCGGCAACATCGGCCGGCCCACCACCGAGGAACTACTGCGTCGCGGCCACACCGTCACCGCGGTCACCCGAGCCGGCCACGTCGACGGACTCAAGCACCAGGCCCTGACCGTGACCACCGGTGACGTCACAGACGCCGCCGCGGTCGCCGGCCTCGCCGCCTCCCACGACGCCGTACTGTCGGCCGTCGGCCCCCGGATCGGCCAGGAGAACGACCGCGCCACGATCGTCGGTGCCGCCCGTGCGCTGATCGACGGACTCCGCCGAGCCGGCGTCACCCGCCTGGTCACCATCGGCGGTGCCGGTAGCCTGCGCACGCCGACCGGCGCCCGGGTCATGGACGACCCGGACTTCCCCGCGCTGTGGAAGGCCAACGCCGAGGCCCAGTCCGAAGCGCTCGACCTCTACCGCGGCGTGCACGACCTCGACTGGACGTACGTGTCGCCCGCCGCGGTCATCGGAGCGGGCGAGCGGACCGGGGCCTACCGCAGCGCCGGGGACACCCTGCTCACCGACGACGACGGCAACAGCCGCATCTCGTACGCCGACTACGCGATCGCCTTGGCCGACACGATCGAGAGCGGCACCGCGATCCGCCGCCGCATCACCGTGGCGTACTGAGCCATGAGCAACGACGCCGCCGGCCGGCACACCCGATTCATCGTCCTGCTCGCAGCGCTCGTGGCCCTGGGACCACTGTCCATCGACGGCTACCTGCCCGGACTGCCGGACCTCGCCGGCGACCTGCGCGCCGGCGCCGCGGCCACCCAGCTCACCATCACCGCCTGCCTGGCCGGGCTGGCCATCGGGCAGCTGATCGCCGGGCCGCTGAGCGACACCTACGGCCGGCGGCGTCCGTTGCTGGCGGGCCTCGCCCTCTACACGATCGCCAGCGCGCTCTGCGCGGTGGCGCCCGACATCCGGACCTTCGTCGGCCTACGCCTGGTCCAGGGCATCGGCGGGGCGTTCGGCATCGTCATCGCCAACGCCATGGTCCGCGACCGCACCTCCGGAACCCGCACCGCACGTCTCTTCTCCGCACTGACCTTGATCACCGGCCTGGCGCCGGTGTTCGCGCCGGTCCTCGGCGGCCAGCTACTGCGCGTCACGGCCTGGCCGGGGATCTTCGTGAGCCTGGCCGTACTCGGCGCCGTGATGCTGGCGGCCTCCGCCGCAGGACTGCCGGAGACCCGGTCCTCCACGTCACGCCGGCCGCTGCCGGCTGTCTTCGGGCAGCTGCTCAGCAACCGGGTCTTCACCGGGTACGTCCTGGCCAACGGCCTGGTCTTCGCGGCGATGTTCGCCTACATCTCCGGCTCGCCGTTCGTCCTGCAGGAAATCCACGGCCTGTCACCGCAGCAGTACAGCGCCGTGTTCGCCGTCAACGCCGCCGGACTCATTGCGGCCGCCCAGATCAGCGGCCGGCTGGTGGACCGGGCCGGCGCCCGCGTGCTGCTGCTCGCCGGTCTGCTGGGCGCGACAGCCGGTGGCACCACGGTCCTGGGCGCGGTGCTGACACGGGCACCCCTGCCCGTGCTCCTGATCGGCCTGTTCGTCCTGGTCTCCAGCGTGGGCCTGGTCATGCCGAACGCCGCGGCCCAGGCCCTGGCCGACCACGGCGGACACGCCGGGTCGGCCGCCGCTCTGCTCGGCTTCAGCCAGTTCATGTTCGGCGGGGCACTTGCTCCGCTGGCCGGCGCGGGTGGCGCCACCGACGCCTTGCCGATGGGAATCATCGTCGCCGCGCTGCCGGCGCTCGCTCTGCTCACACTCGGCGTCCTCACCCGGTCGATGCCCGGTGAGCGCACTCGCAGGCCGGGTCGCCAAGGACCTGCCGGGCACCGGCGACCGCGCCGGCACATCGATCGCAGACGAGCCGGCATCCAGTGAATCGGGCCGGCGTCTGGCGAACAGGGTGATTCCGCGATCAGCGTGACAGGCGTACGACGACGGTCGGGTGCAGCGACGCGTGGAACGCGTTCCCGCCCGTCCGGGGCACCTGCTCGCATCCCTGCAGCTGCCCGCCTTCGTGGAGGGCCGCTCTTTCGACGTACTCGCGTTGCGGCCCGTACGGAACCGGCGCACAAACGCCTCGTCCGCACCGGTCGACGTGAAGTACCGAATCAGCTCAGCCCGGTCGACCTCCGGGAAACCCGAAATCGTCCACCCCGTTGGGCCGTTCGGGTCACCACTCGCCCGAGGTGACCGGCCCCGCGCCGGGGCGCCGTTGCCGGTGCCCGCTCCTATGCTCGGGGAGCATGAACCACGACGAGATCCGGCGCATCCACGGGGAGGCTCTCGCGCTCTTCGGGACCCGGGTGCACGCCGTCCGCGACGACCAGTGGGACGCCCCGACGCCGTGCACGGACTGGCCGGTGCGCGCGCTGGTGAACCACCTCACGGCCGAACAGCTGTGGGTGCCCCGCCTGGTGCGGGACGGCGCCGCGATCACGGACGTCGGAGCGGACTACGACGGCGAGGTGCTCGGCGACGATCCGGCCGCGGCCTGGGACCGCGCGGCGGTGGCCGCCGTGGCGGCGTTCGCGGAGCGCGGCACCCTGGACCGCCCGGTCCAGCTGTCCTACGGCGCGGTCCCGGCTGCCGGGTACTGCACGCAGATGACGGCCGACGCGGTGGTGCACACCTGGGACCTGTCCCGTGCGATCGGCGCCGATGAGCGGTTGCCCGGCCCGCTGGCGACAGCGGCGCTGCGCGAGGTGGAGCCGTACGCCCCCGGGCTCGCCGCCTCCGGGCTGTTCGCCCCCGCGGTGGAGGCCCCGGCGGACGCCGATGACCTCACCCGGCTGCTGTGCCTGCTCGGGCGCCAGCCCTGACCCGGAGGAGGAGGCCCCGGGGTCAGGGCCGGCGTCACACCTGCGTTCAGCCGATCAGTCGATACCGCGGAAGATGTTCGGCTCGGCGGGATCGTCCTCACAGCCGGCCAGGCGCACCGGGGCACATCGGTCCCAGACTTCCAGGTTGCGGACTTCCTTGATCCGGCCTGGCCGCTCGCCCCGCTTCAGACGGGGCTGCTTGTGTTGAGCCTTGTGCAAAGCCACCACGCACTCCTTCATCGAGGTATTGGTTCCGACGCGGTGGCGCCTCTTTCACAAACCGGGAGGTCAGCCAAGGTTTGTGGCGTTCCCGCGACGGGCCAATGGTGTTGGCGTCTCCCAGAAAGGTCGTCCGTCGCCCCTCAGAGTAACGACGCCGCACGCGGCGCGCTCGACGTTTTCCGGTGGGAAAGTCAAGTCCTCGGAAAGTGCGAATACCGCCGCCCGTGAATGACGGGGAAAGAGGTGCAATTTGTGATGCACCTCACTCACCCGAACGGCCCTGCGGTTGCTGCATTCGCCCCGTTCCCTACGCTGGAAAGTGAGCGAGCAATGCAGCCGCTGGGGCCGCGCGCCATGCCGTAGGGCGCGCGGCCACGGTGCTACCCATGGGCGGGTGGCATGGTTCTCCGATTCCGGTTACTGGCTGGGGCGGCTGGTCTTCCAGCGCATGCTGGCCGTTCTCTATGTAGTCGCGTTCCTCGCTGCGGCACGGCAGTTCCGGGCGCTGGTCGGTGCGCGCGGCATGCTGCCGGTGCCCGCGTATGTGGCGCGGGTGCCGTTCCGTGCGGCGCCCTCGGTCTTCCACTGGCACTACTCGGACCGCTTCTTCGCGCTGTGGTCGTGGGGCGGGGCGCTGCTCGCCGCCGCGGTGGCGGCGGGGGCCGCGGACGCCGTGCCGCTGTGGGCGTCGATGGTGATGTGGGCCGTGCTGTGGGCGATGTATCTGTCCATCGTGAACGTCGGGCAGACCTGGTACGGCTTCGGCTGGGAGTCGCTGCTGCTGGAGGCGGGCTCGCTGGCGGTGTTCCTCGGCAATGCCGAGACCGCTCCCCCGGTGACGGTGATGTGGCTGCTGCGGTGGGTGCTGTTCCGGGTGGAGTTCGGGGCCGGGCTGATCAAGATGCGCGGCGACAGCTGCTGGCGGGATCTGACCTGCCTCTACTACCACCACGAGACCCAGCCGATGCCGGGGCCGCTGAGCTGGTACTTCCACCATCTGCCCAAACCCCTGCACCGCGTCGAGGTGGCTGCCAACCATGTGGCCCAACTCGCCGTGCCGGTCCTGCTGTTCACCCCGCAGCCGATCGCCGGGTGGGCGGCGGTGGCGATGGTCGTCACCCAGCTGTGGCTGGTGCTGTCCGGCAACTTCGCCTGGCTGAACTGGGTGACCATCGCGCTGGCGATGTCGGCCGCCGCCCCGCTGTGGGCGCGGCACGCCCCGCCGTTCCCGGCGCCGCCCGTCTGGTTCGAGGTCCTGGTCCTCCTCGCCACCGCCGGGGTCCTGGTGCTCAGTTACCGGCCGGCCCGCAATCTGCTGGCCCGTCAGCAGCTGATGAACACGTCGTACGAGTCGCTGCACCTGGTCAACTCGTACGGCGCGTTCGGCAGCATCACGCGGGTGCGCCGGGAGATCGTGGTGGAGGGGACGGCGGACGCGGTGACCGGTCCTGACACCACCTGGCTCGCGTACGAGTTCCACGGCAAGCCGGGCGCGGTGCGCCGGCTGCCGCGCCAGTTCGCGCCGTACCACCTGCGGCTGGACTGGCTGATGTGGTTCGCCGCGCTGTCACCGGCCTACGCACGGGCCTGGTTCGTACCGTTCGTGACGCGGCTGCTGGAGAACGACCGGGACACGCTGCGACTGCTGCGCGGCAACCCCTTCCCGGAGCTGCCGCCGGCCCGGATCAGGGCCCGGGTCTTCCGCTACCGCTTCACGACCTGGCGGGAACTGCGGGATACCGGGGCGTGGTGGCATCGCGTCGAGGAGCGGGAGTTTCTGCCGCCGGTGGCCCGGTCAGCTCCGCGCGGAAGGCGATGACCATCTCGCGTGCGTGGCGCAGGCCGATGCGGGTGAAGTCCTCTTCGAGGGTGGCCAGTTCGGCCAGGGTCTCGTCGTGGTCGCGGCCGAGGCGGGAGCGGGACTTGACGAGCCCGAGCCGGGAGAGGGCCATGCCGCGGGGCTCCTGCATCTCGCGGAACTCCCGCAGCGAGAGGGTGTAGGTCTCCCGCGCGGACTCGTAACGGCCCGCCCGGTAGAGGACGTTGGCCCGCATCTTGTGGTTGTAGGCGAGCGCGCTCGCCAGGTCCATGGCGCGGCAGATGGCCTCCGCCTCGGACAGCAGATCCAGCGCCCGGTCCGTCTCGCCCTGGACGGACAGGACATCGGCGACGCCGCGCAGCGACCAGGCGCGCCCGCGGAAGTCATCGGCCTCGGCGGCGATCCGGGCGGACTCCTCGAACAGCTCCAGGGCCTTGTCGTAGCCGCCGGTGTTGCGGTGCATCTGGGCTATGCCGGACATCGCCCAGACCATGTGCCGGGCCTCGCCGTGCGCCCGGCCCTGTTCGAGCAGCTGCTCGTGGAGTTCGGCGACCGCGGCGTAGTCGCCCTGTATGCGGCCGGTCTCGGCGAGCCCGGCGAGCGAGTAGCCGTGGGCGAGACGGTCGCCGCTGCCGTCGGCCAGCGCCACGGCGTGGGTGAGCAGCCGGCGGGCGAGCGGCAGGGTGCCGCACTGGCGGGCCAGGGTGCCGCCGCTCCACAACGCCCAGGCCATGGCGCCCGCGTCACCGGCGGTGCGGGCGCTGCGGTAGCTCTCCCGCCAGGCGTCGCCCGCCTCCGTCACCCGGCCGAGCCGGCGGTTGGCCTCGGCGACCGCGAGGGCCGCCCGGGACCGCTCCAGTGGGGTGCCCGCGTCGGCGTGTGCCCGGCTCGCCTTCTCCAGCACCTCCTCGTAGGAGGAGTTCACTCCCAGGGCCGCACCCAACTCGCCCTGGTATTCCGGGGCGAATGCCTTGCCGTACATAAGATCCTGGCCCTCTCACGTCATCTCCGTGCCTTGATCAACAACCTACGAGTGGAAACGGGGGCGGCGAATCCGTCCGCGTATGGGTGTTGCCGTACGACTGGAGTGCTACGCAGGGGGTCCATGGTCATCTTGAGGATGTACGGGAGTCTCAGGGTCCTCCCTCCGAGGAGAGACCCCGCGGGCGTCGTGCGCCGCGCCCCGCGGGTGCCCGGCTTGCCCGAGCGGGGCGGGACGGGACACCCTGCTGACGACCGCCCGAGCACGGACCACTGACCACGAGCACCGAGGTGTGACATGGGAGCAGAAGGCACGGGACAGCAGACCGGGACCGGTACGGGCCGCCGGCGCTTCCTCGGTACCGTCGCGGGCCTGGGGGCGGCCGCGGCGGCCGGAACGGGGCTGCGGTCGCTGGAGGACCCCCCGCCCGCCGAGACCGCCGCCCGCCGCCCGGGGCCGCGCCCGCCGCGCACCCGGCCGCTCTTCCTGGGCACCTATACCTCCGACGGGCGCGGCGGCACCGGCGTCGGCTACGGCACGTACGACACCCTGACCGGGCGGATCACCGCCGGCGGGGTGGTCACCGGCGTCGCCGACCCGTCCTATCTCGCCCTGGCGCCGTCCGGCCGGACGCTCTACGCGGTCAATGAGCGGGAGGAGGGCGGGGTGACCGCGATGGCGCTGCGGCCGGACGGCCGGCCGGCGGTGCTGGGCACCCGGTCCACCGGCGGCGCGGGCCCCTGCCATCTGTCGGTGCACCCCGGCGGGCGCTGGCTGCTCAGCGCCAACTACCTCTCCGGCAGCGTCGCCGTGCATCCGGTCGACCCGGCCACCGGCGCGCTGGGCGAGCGCACCGATCTCGTCACCCACACCGACCCGCCGCCCGGCCCCGGCCAGGACGGGCCGCACGCCCACCAGATCCTCACCGCCCCGGACGGCCGCCATGTGCTGGCCGTGGACCTCGGCAACGACACCGTCTACACCTACCGGCTCGACACCTCGGCCGGACGGCTCACCCGGCTCTCGCACGCGGCGCTGCGGCCGGGCGCCGGACCCCGGCACCTGACCTTCCATCCCTCGGGCGGCTTCGCCTACCTCGCGAACGAGGTCGACAACACGGTGGTGGTCTGCCGCTACGACCGCCGCAGCGGACGGCTGACGCCCGGCGCGCCGCAGTCCACCGGCACCGGTCCGGGCACCAGCTTTCCCGCACAGATCCTGGTCACCAGGGGCGGCCGCTTCGCCTATCTCGCCAACCGCGGGCACAACAGCCTGACCCGCTATGCCGTGGAGGCGGGCGGGGCCCGGCTGCGGCTGCTGGACACCGTGCCCGTGGGCGGGGACTTCCCCCGGCAGATCGCGTTCTCGCCGGACCAGCGGTGGCTGTTCGCGGCGAACCAGAAGTCGGGGTCGGTGACGGTGTTCGCGGTGGACGCCAGGACCGGGGCGCTGCGCCGCGCGGGTGCGCCGTTCACCGCCCCGGTCCCGGTGTGCGTCCTGCCGCGCTGACCGCGGCAGGCCACCGTCCCGGATGCGGAAACACTGCCGCAACAGCGCCGCAGGATTGGCCCGCTAGCGTCGGCCCGCATGAGCACGAGCACGGAGACGGTACGGCACGACGGGACGGCGCGGGACGGGGCACCGGCCGCGCCGGGAGGGCTGCGGCAGGGCCTCAAGCGCCGCCACATGCGGTTGATCGCGCTGGGCGGGGTCATCGGGGCGGGGCTGTTCGTCGGCAGCGGGGTGGTCATCCGGTCCGCCGGTCCGGCCGCGGTGTTGTCGTTCCTGGCGGCCGGCGTGCTCACCGTACTGATCATGCGAATGCTGGCCGAGATGACCGTGGCGCGTCCGGCGCTGGGGTCCTTCTACGCCCATGTCCGCGAGGCGCTGGGGCTGCGGGCGGGGTTCACCGTCGGCTGGCTGTACTGGTACTTCTTCGTGATCGTGGTCGCCGTCGAGGCGGTGGCCGGCGGCCGGATCGTCCAGCTGTGGCTTCCCGGCGCGCCGTTGTGGGCGGTCAGTCTGGTGCTGATGACGCTGCTGACCGCGACGAACCTGGTCTCGGCGCGCTCCTACGGCGAGTTCGAGTACTGGTTCTCGTCGGTCAAGATCCTGGCGATCGTGGTGTTCCTCTTCCTCGGCGCGCTGTTCGTGCTGGGCCTGTGGCCGCACTCCCCCGGCGGGCTGGGCCATCTGACGGCACACGGCGGGTTCGCGCCCGAGGGTGTCGGCGCGGTGCTGGCCGCCGTCGTGCCCTGCATCGGGTTCTTCACCGGCGCGGAGATCGTGACGATCGCGGCGGCCGAGTCGGCCGAGCCGGAGCGGGCGGTGGCGGACGCGATCCGCTCGATCGTGCTGCGGGTGGTGGCCTTCTACGTGCTGTCGGTGTTCCTGGTGGTCGCCGTGGTGCCCTGGACGTCGAAGGCGATCGAGGTGAGTCCGTACGCGGCGGTGCTGGAGCGGCTCGCGGTGCCCGCGGCCGGCACGGTCATGAACGCGCTGGTGCTGATCGCCGTGCTGTCCTGCCTGAACTCCGCGCTCTACACGTCCTCCCGGATGCTGTTCGCGCTTACCCGCAACGGGGACGCGCCGCGCGCCTTCACCGTGGTCGGCGCGAGCGGGGTGCCGCGCCGGGCGCTGCTGGCCGGGACCTCGGCCGGCTATCTGTCGGTGATCGCGGCCTGGATCTCGCCCGATGTCGTCTTCGAGTTCCTGATCAACTCCTACGGCGCGGTCGCCCTGTTCGTCTATCTGGCGATCGCGGTCGCCCAGGTGCGGATGCGGCGGAAGCTGGAGCGTACGGAGCCGGAGCGGCTGACGCTGAGGATGTGGCTGTTCCCGTGGCTCAGCCGGCTCACCATCGCGCTGCTGGCCGTGGTGATCGGGGCGATGGCGTTCCTGCCGGACAGCCGGCCGCAGTTCTGGCTGAGCCTGCTGACGGTGGTCGTGGTGCTGGCCGGGTACGAGGTGCGGCGGCGGAGGGGGCCGGCCGACGCGGTCTGAGCCGCGCCGGCCGGCGGGGACCTCTTAGGCAGCCTGCTGCTCGTAGCCCACGAGACGGACGCAGACGGCGAGGCCCTCGATGGCCTGCTCCAGCTCCGCGAGGCCCGGGTAGCTGGGCGCGATCCGGATGACGGCGTCGCGCGGGTCGTCGCCGTACGGGTGGGTGGCGCCGGCCGGGGTCAGCACGATGCCCGCCTCGGCGGCCCGGCGGACGACCTCCTTGGCGCAGCCGTCCGGCACTTCGAGGGTGACGAAGTAACCGCCCTTGGGGTCGGTCCACCGGGCGAGACCGGTGCCGCCCAGCTCCGCCTCCAGAATCCGGGCGACCGCCTCGAACTTCGGCTGGAGCAGCGCGCGCTGGCGCTCCATGTGGGCCCGCACCCCGTCGGCGTCCCGGAGGAACAGCGCGTGCCGCAGCTGGTTGACCTTGTCCGGGCCGATGGACCGCTTGGAGTTGTTGGCGAGCAGCCACTCCACGTTCGCGGGCGAGGAGCCGAAGAAGGCGACGCCCGCACCCGCCGCGGTGATCTTCGAGGTGGAGCCGAACACGAACGCGCGGTCCGGGTTCCCGGCGTCCGCGCAGGCGGCGAGCAGGTCGGCGATCTCGGCGGGCTCGTCGGTGAGGTGGTGGGCGGCGTACGCGTTGTCCCAGAAGATCCGGAAGTCGGGCGCCGCTGCGGTCATCGAGGCCAGTCGCGCCACGGTCGCGTCGCTGTAGCAGACGCCGTCCGGGTTGCTGTACTTCGGGACGCACCAGATGCCCTTGACGGCCGGGTCCTCGGCGGCCAGCCGCTCCACGACGTCCATGTCCGGGCCCTCGGCGGTCATCGGCACCGGGATCATGTCGATCCCGAACCGCTCACAGAGCGCGAAGTGCCGGTCGTAGCCCGGGACCGGGCACAGGAACGCGATCCGCTCCTGGTCCGCCCACCGCGACCCGGCCCCCGGCAGCACGCTCAGCAGGGCGTGCACCAGGCAGTCGTGCATCAGCTCAAGGCTGGAGTTGCCGGCCGCGAGGAGCTGCCCGACCGGCACCTGGAGCACCTCGGTGAATATCTCCCGGATCTCCGACAGGCCCTGCAGACCACCGTAGTTGCGGACGTCCGTGCCGTCGGCGGCGGTGTGCCGCCCGCCCGGCAGGCTCAGCAGGTCCTCGGAGAGGTCGAGCTGCTCGGGCGCCGGCTTGCCCCGGGTGAGATTCAGCGAGAGCCCGCGCCCCGCAAGGTCCTGGTAGTCCTTGCGGGCCCTCTCCAGGAGCCCGCTCAGGGCATCGGCGCTCAGCTCGGTGGTCATGGTGTTTCCTCTCGGGCCGGTGGCGCCCGGGACGGCGCCCGGGGCTTCGTGCTGCCTGCCGAGGATACAAACCGCCGTTCGAACGCCCTGGCCAGGCCCGAGTCGACCCTGCTCAAGCCCGGCATTTCCGGCCCAACGCCGGACTCTCGCGGCGACCTATGGCGACAAATCGGTGAAGTCGGTGACGTCGCGAATGGGCACTTTGAACGGCTTTGGGTACCCTGCGAGGTTTGCTCCGGTTGTCGCAGATGCCTTCCGGGCGGTCAGCCGGAGTAGATGATCGCCCCGATGATGACCCACAGCGCCCAGGCCAGCGGGATCAGCGCCACGTAGGCCAACGGCCGGCGCAGCACCGGCGCCCCTTCGTCCATCGGCTGCCGGCCAGGCGCGGGCGCGGACTGCGGCAGCTTGCTGAACTTCAGGTGGGCGATCAGGTTCCAGAGCAGGGTGAACGGCGTGAACGCCACGAGGGAGAGCGGGCTCCACCATCCCAGGCAGAGGGTCCTGGTCGTCATCTGCCGCACGACCGAGCGGCCGCAGCTCCGGCAGAACGGGCCGTCCAGCTTGTGGAAGTGCATCACCACGAGCAGCCCCTTGTGGGCGCGGACGGAGAAGTTCTCCGCGGCCGGTGAGCCGCAGCCCCGGCACCCGGGGGCGGGGACCTGGGCGGCCGGGTATCCGGGGGCCTGCGCGTAGCCGGGAGGTGCGTAGCCGGGCTGGGCATAGCCGGGCTGCGCGTAGCCAGGGTGCCCGTAGGCCTGGGGCTGGCCTGCCGGGTATCCCACGGGCTGGCCCATGGGCTGCCCTGCCTGATGACCCGCAGGCGGACCCATCGGCTGGCCCTGGGGCTGCCCCGGATAGCCAGCAGGCTGCCCCATGGGCTGACCCGGCGGATACCCCGCGGGCTGACCCGTCGGGTACATGGGTGCCTGGCCGTGGGGCGCGCCCTGGGGCGGCGGAGTGGTCATGGGTGTCTCTCCAGAGTGGACGGCGGGAGGGCGGAGCGGTCCTGGGCGCCAACGCTCCCCTGCCGATGCGGCGCGCGTCCCGCTGGGCGCCAACTCGGGCCGTCCGGGCCGTTGATCGTACTCGACGGTCTCCCGGACCGGGAGCGGGTTCCGGTGTCCGCCCGGCCCGGCGGCAACCGGGGCCGCGGGGCGTGGCGTTCGGGGGAAGCCCGGGTGTCGCAGAGGGGGGCCGGGGTGCCCGGCTCGTACGTTCGGGCGGCATGACGTACGTATCGGCTGACCGCACCTCCGGCCCCACCCGCCGCACCACGCTGACCGGGCTCGTCGGCGGCGCGGGAGCCCTCCTGGCCGCCGGGTGCAGCGGGTCGCCCGCCAAGGAGCCCACAGCACGTCGCACGGCCCGCGCCTACGCCACGGCGAGCGACCCCACGCCCGGAGTGATGACGCTCTTCAAGGACCCCGCCTTCAACTTCGGCGCGCTCATGGCGCTCGGCGGGTCCGGCTACGGCGCAGGTGAGGTGGGCGAGGTGCTCACCGCCGTGAACACGGTGAACGAGGCCGGTCTCTCCGCGCAGACCTACACCGAGACCTTCAAGAAGCTCGGCGACCGGCTGCGGCAGCCGCCCAGCAGCGGCACGCCCGGGAAGGAGACCACCCGCTTCCGCGCGCTGCGGGCGGCGCAGTACTACGCACAGGCGCTGTTCTTCGTCCTCGGCTCCGACTCCCCCGGCAGCGAGGAGGCGCTGTACCAGGCGGGGCGCGACTCCTGGGACGCGTTCTGCGAACGGTGCGACCCGGTTCCGGTGACGGCGCGCGTCCCGTACGGGAAGACCCCGATGCCCGTGTGGTTCTTCCGGCCGGACGACTCCGGCGAACGGCGCCCCACCGTGATCCTCACGAACGGCAGCGACGGGCAGAACGTCGACATGTGGACCTACGGCGTGGCGGCCGCCCTCCAGCGCGGCTGGAACGCCCTGGTGTACGACGGGCCCGGCCAGGGCCAGCTGCTCTTCGTCGACCAGGTGGTCTTCACCCCGCGCTGGGAGAACGTCGTCACCCCGCTCGTCGACTGGCTGTCCGCCCGCCGGGACGTGGACACCGGCAAGATCGCCCTGACCGGGCTGAGCATGGCCGGGGACCTGGCGCCGCGGGCCGCGGCCTTCGAGCGCCGGATCGCCGCGCTGGTGGCGATGCCCGGTGTGCTCTCCCCCTGGCTGGGCTTCCCTCCGGAGATCCGGGAGATCCTCACCCCGGACAAGGCGAAGACCAACAGCATCTGGAACAAGGAGGTCGTCCCCGGGCTGTCGCCGTCCGAGGCCGCGACGATGAAGAAGCGCATCGAGCCGTTCTCGGTTCCGGCGATGCTCGCGGCCCGGCAGGGCAAGATGTTCACCGACTTCTGGACCCCGGCCACCCTCATCAAGTCGCTGGACATCACGGACGTGGTGAGCCGCATCACGATGCCGACGCTGGTGCTCGACTACGACTTCGAGCAGTTCTACCCCGGGCAGCCGCGCCAGATGTTCGAGAAGCTGACGGCCCCCAAGGACTATGTGAAGCTCACCGCGGCCACCGGCGCGCAGCTGCACTGCTCCCCGATGGCCCCGCAGCAGCACTGCGAGGTCGTCTTCGACTGGCTGCAGGAGAAGCTGTCCGGCAGCTGAGCCGGCCCGGCGGCGAACCCGCCGGGACAGAACACCTAGCCGCCCAGGTACTGCCGCAGCAGATCGCTGAGCTCGGTCTCGAACTCCGCGTAGTCGTGGCGGAGTCGGTCGCCCGGCCAGTTGTCCGGCAGGAGCGCGGCGGGCAGCAGGGGGTCGGCGAGGAGATGGCGGAGGGCGGCCGCCGCGACGGTGAAGCGGTCGGCGTGGGTGGCGGCGCGCTCCAGGGCGGCCGACAGAGCGCGGGCCCGCTGGGCCCAGCCGGACAGGTCCCACAGCCGGCCGGCGAGGGCGGCCGGGTCGCCGTCCGGGGCGCCGGTGAACCAGGTGCACTGGTCGGTGACGACGGCGGGGCGGGGCCGGTCGAGGTTGGCGGGGCGCAGCCAGCTGCCCTCGCGCAGCTCGGCCAGCCGCAGCGTCGCCATGGCCTGGCGCAGTGCGGTGCGCTCGGCCGCCGGGCGGCCTTCCGGGGTGGCGACGACGGCGATCTCCCAGTCCCCGTCCCAGGGGAGGGTCCGCGGTGTGCGGCTCTCGTCCTGCCGGGTCTGGCGCGCCAGCAGCCGGGTGGTGAGGGCGTACGAGCCGTCGGCCTGCCGCAGGTCGCCGGCGGCCACCATCCGCGAGAGGGCGACCCGGACGGTGCCCTCGGCGATGCCGAAGAGTTCACCGACCCGCACCAGGGCGCGGGCGGGCAGCCGCGGCGGGTGGTGGCCGAGGAGGGTGCTCAGCACGATGGAGCGGGCGGTGAGCGGGCGCAGGGCGAGCGCGGCGGCCTCGGCGTCGTCGAGGGTGCGGGTGGGGTCGTCGTTCATATGTGCAGGAAATTCTAGCGAGGGCGGCCCCATCGGGCATTACAGCCTTCACGCGGCTGTATGGGTTCTGTAACGTCAACGGTATGACCGTCACCCATGAAGTCGTGAATCAGGCCCCGCCGCTGACCGGGTTCAGCGCGGCGGACGAGCCGGCCCTGCTGGAGGCGCTGCGCCGGGAGGGCGCCGAGTGGGGCGTGCGGGAGGTGACCGAGCTGGGCGCGCTGGCCGGTTCCGCCGCGGTGCAGGAGCAGGCCCGCTGGGCGGAGGAGCAGCCGCCACGGCTGCACACCCACGACCGTTTCGGGCACCGCGTCGACGAGGTCACCTTCCATCCGGCCTGGCATCAGCTGATGACGGTCGCGGTGGAGCACGGGCTGCACGCCGCCCCCTGGACGGACGGCCGCTCCGGGGCGCATCTGGTGCGCGCCGCGAAGTTCTATGTCTGGTCGCAGGCCGAGGCGGGCCACGGCTGTCCGGTCTCGATGACCTATGCCGCAGTGCCCGCGCTGCGGGCCGCGCCGGATCTCGCCGCGCAGTACGAGCCGCTGCTCGCCGCCCGCAGCTACGACTTCGGTCTGCGGCCGCCGCTGACCAAGTCGGGCCTGATCGCCGGTATGTCGATGACGGAGAAGCAGGGCGGCTCCGACGTACGGGCCAACACCACGCGCGCGGTGCCGGCCGGCGACGGCAGCTACCGCCTCACCGGCCACAAGTGGTTCACCTCCGCGCCGATGAGCGATGTGTTCCTGGCGCTGGCGCAGACCGAGGAGGGGCTCGGCTGCTTCCTGGTGCCGCGGGTGCTGCCGGACGGCTCGCTCAATGGCATGCGGCTGATGCGGCTCAAGGACAAGCTGGGCAACCGCTCCAACGCGTCCTCCGAGATCGAGTACGACGAGGCGGTGGCGTGGCCGGTCGGTGAGCCGGGGCGTGGGGTGCGGACCATCGTCGAGATGGTGAACATGACCCGGCTGGACTGTGTGCTGGGGTCGGCGGCCGGGATGCGGGCCGGGCTGCGGCAGGCGCTGCACCACACCGCGCACCGCCGGGCGTTCGGGCGGGAGCTGGACCGCCAGCCGCTGATGCGTTCGGTGCTCGCCGATCTGGCGGTCGAGTCGGAGGCGGCGACCCTGCTGGGGATGCGGCTGGCCGCGGCGGTGGACCGCGCGCAGGCCGGGGACGCCGGGGAGGCGGCGCTGCGCCGGCTGGCGCTGGCGGCGGGCAAGTACTGGGTGTGCAAGCGGGGCAGCACGCACGCGGCGGAGGCCCTGGAGTGTCTGGGCGGCAACGGCTATGTCGAGGAATCCGGCATGCCCCGGCTCTACCGGGAGGCGCCGCTGCTGTCCATCTGGGAGGGCTCGGGGAACGTCGCGGCGCTCGACGTGCTGCGGGCGATCGGCAGGGAACCGGCCGCGCTGGACGCGTTCTTCGCCGAGGTGGAGACCGCGGCGGGCGCCGACCGGCGGCTGGACGCGGCGGTGGCCGGGGTCCGCAAGATGCTCGGCGGGCTCGGCGATCCGGAGCAGGCGCAGCTGAGGGCGCGGTCGCTGGCCGAGCGGATGGCGCTGGTCCTCCAGGGTTCGCTGCTGGTGCGGCACAGCCACCCGGCGGTCGCCGACGCGTTCTGCGCCTCACGGCTCGACGGGGAGTGGGGCCACGCCTTCGGCACCCTGCACCCAGGCGCCGATCTGGCCTCGATCCTGGAGCGCAGCCGCCCGGCGGCCGCGGGCGCGTCCTGATGTCCGTACGGGTGGAGCGGGCCGGGCCGGTGACGACGGTGGTGCTGTCCCGGCCCGCCTCCCGCAACGCCGTGGACGGTGACACGGCCCGGCAACTCGCCGATGCCTTCCGGGAGTTCGACGCCGATGAGGGGGCCCGGGTGGCGGTGCTGTGGGGCGAGGGCGGGACGTTCTGCTCCGGTGCCGATCTGAAGGCGATCGGCACCGGGCGCGGCAACCGCGTGGCCCCGGACGGGGACGGGCCGATGGGACCGACCCGGATGCGGCTCGGCAAGCCGGTGATCGCGGCGGTCGCCGGGCATGCGGTGGCCGGCGGCCTGGAACTGGCGCTCTGGTGCGACCTCCGAGTCGCGGAGGAGGACGCGGTGTTCGGGGTGTTCTGCCGGCGCTGGGGCGTGCCGCTGATCGACGGCGGTACGGTCCGACTGCCCCGGCTGATCGGTGCGAGCCGGGCGTTGGACCTGGTGCTGACGGGGCGTCCGGTCCCGGCCGCCGAGGCGCTGGACATCGGCCTGGTCCATCGGGTGGTGCCGCCCGGTACGGCGCGCGCGGAGGCGGAGCAGCTGGCGGCGGAGCTGGCCCGTTTCCCGCAGGACTGTCTGCGCAGCGACCGTGCCTCACTGCTGGACCAGGAGGGCCGGGACGAGGAGGCGGCGATGGCCGCGGAACTCCGGTACGGGCGTGCCGTCCTGCCCGGGGCGACCCAGGGCGCGGCCCGGTTCGCCGCGGGGGCGGGGCGGCACGGCGCACCGGACCGGAGCCCGGACCCGGGAGCCGCCGCGCCCACGGAGCCGGACCGCCCCGGGGCCGCTCCGGACTCCCCCGGCGCCCGCACCGGTCCCCCCGGCTGACGGCAGGCACCCCCGCGCGGCCGGCCGGCGTCGTTGAACGCCCGCGGCGCTCCGCGTACCGTCACCCTGCCCCGCCTTCGCCGCCCGTCCGCCAGGAGTACCCCGTGCACGAGCTGAACTACCCCGAGGCGGGCGGCACTCGGCATACCCCGCTGCCGTCCGGCTACCGCCACCTCCACGAGGAGCTGCCGCTCGGCCACGGCCGCACGGTGCTGAGCGCGGCCGGCGAGGCGATCACCACCTTCCGGATGCACCGCGCGGCCGGCACCGGAATCCGCGCCGACGCCCCACGGGCCGCGAAGGGCGTGCAGGTCGAGGTCTCACTGGGGTTCGGCCCGCTGCGGCTGCGGGCGCCGTGCACCGTGGTGTGGACGGTGGCCGAGGAGGACCGGATCGGGTTCGGTTACGGGGCACGGGAGGGGCATCCCATGTGCGGGGAGGAGGCGTTCGTCGCCGAGCTGCGCGCGGACGGGTCGGTGTGGTTCACGGTGACCGCCTTCAGCCGGCCCGCCCGGACACTCACCCGTGGCGCCGGCCCGCTGGTTCCGGTCTTCCAGCGCCAGTACGTCCGCCACCTCGGCCGCACCCTCCGCCGCCTGGCGAACCGTCCGTGAACTCCGGGTGACGGGAACCGGCCATTGTCACCCCGTCGCCGCCACCCCGCCGCCCGCCCGAACCGGGCGGCGGCGCGCGCACCTGACACCGCTCACCGGCCTCCCGGCACGGCGCCCGCTCACCCCCTGATGACCTGCGGAACACGGGTAGTTACCGGCGCGTAGCATGACGCCCGCTGATCGCCATACGTCCACCTCGGCTTCATCATTTCGTCACCATCACCTCTGGCGACCGTGAAAGAAAACCAGACATGTGTGATGACGAACTGATCCCGCCGCAGGCGGACATGACCGAGCGTGAGTGGCTGCGGACCGGGTCGGAGGCGACGGCCGGGGGGCCGTCGATGCGGACGACGGGGCGCGTTCCGCAGTGGGTGAACCGGCGGACCCTGCTGGGCGGCGCGATGGCCGGTGCGGCGCTCACGGTGCTGCCGTCGCCGGGCCAGTCGCCCGCGTCCGCCGCGCCCCGCCGCGGCGGCCCGGGGGCCTTTCCGTTCCCCGAACACCCCAACAAGAAGGGCGAGTTCGCCATCCTGGTGACCGGCGACGCCGGCACCGGGGACGAGGCGCAGTACGCGGTGGCGGCCGCCGCCCGGGACCTCTGCCGGAGCGAGGGGATAGGCCTCGCGGTCGGCCTCGGCGACAACATCTACGAGAACGGGCCGGAGTCCGACGACGACTCGGAGTTCCAGGACAAGTTCGAGAAGCCGAACAGCGGCATCGACGTGCCCTGGCTGATGGTGCTGGGCAACCACGACTGCTCGGGGCTGATCCCCGGCAGCGGCGGCGACCCCTCCCGCGGTGACCGCGAGGTCGCCTACGCGGCCACGTCGAAGCGCTGGTACATGCCGAGCCGCTACTACAGCGTGCCGCTGCCCGCCGCCGACCCGCTGGTGGAGTTCTTCGCCCTCGACACCATCCCCTGGTCGTCGTACGTGGCCCAGCTCGACCCGCACTACCGCTGGGACGGGCCGTACATGCGCGAGCAGCGGAGCTGGCTGGAGGGTGCGCTGCGTGCCTCGCGCGCCCGCTGGAAGGTGGTGATCGGGCACCACCCGTACCTCAACAACGGCAAGCACGGCAGCGCCGGTTCCTACGACGGTTTCGAGATCGGGAACTACACCAGCGGTGTCCACCTCAAGGACATGTACGAGAACGTGGTCTGCGGACGGGCCGATCTGATCCTGTCCGGCCATGACCACACGCTGCAGATCCTGGAGCCGACGGCCCGTACGGGCGGCACCCGGCAGGTGGTGTGCGGCGCCTCGGCCAAGACCGAGGACGGCACGGCGCACTTCGGGCACCCGGCGGCCTGGCAGAACTTCTCCGACCACGGCTTCATGGTGCTCAAGGTCTCCGGCGCGCGGCTGACCATCGACGCGTACACCGTGGATGTGGCGACCCGGAAGGCCACCCTCGCCCACCGGACCCGCCAGACCCGGCCGGTCGCGGCCCCGGCAGGGGCGCACGCCTGACGGCAGCGGCCGTCCCGGGGGCGCGCTCCCGGGACGGGCGTTCACGGGGTACGGCGGCGCTCAGGGGTGCATCCGGGCGCCCTTGAGTACCTTGTCGACCGCGTTGCGGGGGCCGTACACGGCGAGGCCGACGACGTCCAACCGGCCGGTCGGCACGGCACGTACCGCCGCGCGGTTGTCCCGGTCGTTGCCGGTGGCGAAGAGGTCGGAGGTGAACACCGACCGGGGCAGCGCGCGGGACAGGGCGCGGCCGTGTGCGGCGGTCAGGACCTCCTTGGTGCCCTCGAAGACCAGCACGGGCTGGCGGAACATGGGCAGATACGGGGTGTCGTCGGCGTCGGCGTACGGTTCGCCGATCACCTCGGGGAGCTGGGAGCCGAAACCGCTCACCAGGAACGCGGTGACGTTCAGCCGCTGCCAGGGCTCCAGGTCCTCGCGCAGCAGAACGGCGATCTTGGTGTCGAAGCGTACGGGGGAGGTGTGCTCGGTGGTCATGCTCCGAGCCTGCCGACCGCCCCGCCTCCTCTTCTTGTACGTTCCTGGCGTGGTGGCGGCACGGCGGCCCTGCGGACGTACCGGACATGCGGGGCTTCCGGCCCGCGCCTAGGGTGTTCGCATGGCCGCGTTCCGGTGGATATCGGCCCCGGTCAACGGCCCGCGACCGAGGGCACGAGGTGTGCTCGGCGCGGCCTCGCGGGCTGCCGTCCCCCGGCGCCGCCCGCCGGGAGCGGGCCCGTATGTCCCGCGCGTCCGGGCCATGAGGCGCGGCGCACCATGACCGGCCCGCCCCTGGAACCGTCCGACAGGGCCTACGACCCCCGGGCCGACCGGGAGTGGCGCCATGTCCCGGAGGACTCCGGGGTGTCGCACCGTGAGCCCATCGGCCTGCGTGAGCGGCTCTCGCTCAACCGGACGGGCACCTTCGACTGGGATCTGGACGAGGGTTTCATGAACCTGGACCCCGGTGCCCTGGAGGTCTTCGACCTCCGTCCGGACGAGTACGACGGCGCGCCGATGTCCCTGGTCGCCCGCGTGCCCCCGGAGGAGGGCCTGCGGCTCGACGAGGCGCTCTCCCAGGCCCTGCAGGACGGCCACTCGTCGTACGGCGCGTACTTCCGGGTCCAGTGCCGCGACGGCACCCAGCGCTGGACGCACTCCCAGGGGCGGATTCTGCACGACGCGGACGGGAAGCCGTACCGGATCATCGGCATCGTCCGGGAGGCGACCGGCGAGCTGGCGGACTCCGCGCTGCTGCGCTCGCTCCAGCAGGAGCGGCAGCGGCAGACCGTGATGGTGCAGCAGACCACCGCCGCGCTGGCCCGTGCGCTGTCCGTCGGGGATGTGACCCGGGTGCTCACCGGGTCCGGCGGGGCCCGGCGGTTCGGTGCGGACGGGCTGGTCCTGGGGCTGGTCGAGAACGACCGGTTCAAGGTCATCGCCACCGCCGGGCTGGAGGGCGAGGTGCCCGACGACATGATGACCTCCCGGCTGGACGACACCCTGCCGCTGGCCGACGCGGCGCGCTCCCGGCGCTCCATCTTCCTCGGCAGCCGCGGTGAGCTGATCGCCCGCTACCCGCGGCTGCGCCCGTACACCGGCGTACTGCCGGCGGGCAGCGCGGCCTTCCTCCCGCTGGTCGCGCAGGACACCGTCATCGGTGC
This sequence comes from Streptomyces sp. NPDC048612, assembly GCF_043199295.1. Classification (NCBI taxonomy): domain Bacteria; kingdom Bacillati; phylum Actinomycetota; class Actinomycetes; order Kitasatosporales; family Streptomycetaceae; genus Streptomyces; species Streptomyces sp. NPDC048612. The sequence continues at coordinate 212,138 of NZ_JBICVV010000001.1, read as the reverse complement.
GCTGGGGCTGTTCAACGCCGAGCCCGCGGTGCAGTCGCCGGAGGCCAGGAACCTGGCGCTGGCGCTGGCCGGTGTCGTGGCGCAGTCGGTGCAGCGGGCGACCCTCTTCGACCAGGAGCGGGAGTTCGCGACGGGCCTCCAGGCGACGATGCTGCCGCGCCGGCTGCCGCCCCTCACCGGCGGCGCGGTCACCGTCCGCTACCACCCGGCGAGCGTCGGGCGGGACATCGGCGGCGACTGGTACGACGTGATCGCCCTGCCGCAGGGGCGGACCGGGCTGGTGGTGGGTGATGTGCAGGGGCACGACACCCATGCGGCGGCCGTGATGGGCCAGCTGCGGATCGCCCTGCGCGCCTACGCCAGCGAGGGGCACTCCCCGGAGACGGTGCTGGTGCGGGCCTCCCGCTTTCTGGCCGAGCTGGACACCGAGCGCTTCGCGACGTGTACGTACGTCCAGGCCGACCTGGAATCCGGGGCGCTGCACCTGGCACGGGCCGGCCATCTCGGCCCGCTGATCAGCAACAGCTCCCGGCACATCGACTGGCCCGAGATCCGCGGCGGGCTGCCGCTGGGCCTGGCCACGCACTTCGGGCGCGACCACTTCCCGGAGACCCAGCTGTTCCTGGAGCCGGGCTCGACGCTGCTGCTGTGCACCGACGGCCTGGTGGAACAGCCCGGCCGGGACATCTCCGCGGGCATCGACGCCCTGTCCGCCGCGGTCCGCGCCGGCCCCGCCGACCTGGAGGCGCTCGCCGACCGGCTCTCCGCTCACCTGTGGGCCGATCCCGGTTCGGAGGACGACATGGCTCTCCTGCTGCTGCACCGGCTGCCCGGTCCCGGGGGCGCCACCACGCCGCGGCTGCGGCTGCATGTCCACCAGGCCGATCCGTCGGGCGCCGCCGAGGTCCGCTCGGCGCTGCGCCGCACCCTGGACCAGTGGCGGGCGGGCGCCGTCATGCACAACATCGAGGTCGCCGCCTCCGAGCTGATCGCCAACGCGCTGACCCACACCGAGAGCGGCGCCCTGGTCTCCATGGAGCTGCTGGCCGGCACCCCGCGCCGCATCAGGCTGGAGGTCGAGGACCGCTCCAGCCGCTGGCCGCGGCGGCGCAGTCCCGGCGAGACCGCCACCTCGGGGCGGGGACTGATGCTGGTCGAGGCGCTCGCCGACGAATGGGGCGCGGAGCCGCGGGGCGCGGGCAAGGCCCTGTGGTGCGAGTTCGCGGTACCGGACACGTCGGATCTGGCGCACTGAACTCGCGTACGGGGAAAGGTGGCTGACGATACGTCAATGCCATGCCCGGACAGGTCCCGCGGCGGGTGGCGTCCTTCCGCGCCCGGCGCCACAGGGGGCCGAGCCGACCAACCTGGCCGTTGGCCGACTCGGCCTGTCCGGAACGTACACCCTCATGTCCCGGACGAAAACCTCGCCGGAACAGGGGCCGTCGGTCCCAAGTCCCGTGCCGCGCACGGGTGCTCAGTCCTCCGGCCCGTACCAGAGTGTGGTCATGTTGCAGAACTCCCGGATGCCGTGGCCGGAGAGCTCCCGTCCGTAGCCGGAGCGCTTGGCGCCGCCGAACGGGAGGCCCGGGTGGGAGGCGGTCATCCCGTTGAAGAAGACCCCGCCGGCCTGCAGGTCGCGGGCCAGGCGGTCCTGCTCGCCGGGGTCCCGGGTCCAGGCGTTGGAACTGAGCCCGAACGGGGTGTCGTTGGCGACCCGCACCGCCTCGTCCAGGTCGGCGACGCGGTAGAGCGTGGCGACCGGCCCGAACGCCTCCTCGTGGTGGATGCGCATGTCGGGGGTGATGCCGGACAGCACCGTCGGCTCGTAGAACCAGCCCGCGCGGTGCTGCGACGGGCGCTGTCCGCCGCACAGGGCGGTGGCGCCCTTGTGGACCGCGTCGTCGACGAGTTCCTCCAGGTCGGAGCGGCCCTGTTCGCTGGAGAGCGGGCCGATGTCGGTGTTCTCGTCCATCGGGTCGCCGACCGTCAGCGCGGCCATCCGGGCGGTGAACCGCTCGGCGAACGCGTCGTGGACGTCCTCGTGCACGATGAACCGCTTGGCCGCGATGCACGACTGCCCGTTGTTCTGGACGCGCGCGGTGACGCCGACGCGGGCCGCCTTGTCGAGGTCGGCGGAGGGCAGCACGAGGAACGGGTCGCTGCCGCCGAGTTCGAGGACGGTCTTCTTGACCTCGTCGCCGGCGGTGGCGGCCACCGCGCGGCCGGCGATCTCGCTGCCGGTGAGGGTCGCGGCGGCGACCCGCGGGTCACGCAGGATGTCCTCGACGGCGCCGGAGCCGATCAGCAGAGTCTGGAAACAGCCCTCGGGGTAACCGGCGCGGCGGAAGAGCTCTTCGAGGTAGAGCGCGGTCTGCGGGACGTTCGAGGCGTGCTTGAGCAGCCCGGTGTTGCCCGCCATCAGGGCGGGCGCGGCGAACCGTACGACCTGCCAGAGCGGGAAGTTCCAGGGCATCACCGCGAGCACGGTGCCGAGGGGGCGGTAGCGGACCACGGCGCGGCGCGCACCGGAGTCGCTGACGTCGCCGGGGTCGGGGTGCTCGTCGGCGAGCAGCGCCTCGGCGTGGGTGGCGTACCAGCGCATGGTCTTGGCGCACTTCGCGGCCTCCGCGCGCGCCTGGGTCAGCGGCTTGCCCATCTCGGTGGTCATGGTGCGGGCGATGCCGTCCTGGTCGGCGTCGAGCAGGTCGGCGGCCGCGAGCAGGAGATCCCGGCGGCGCGCGAAGCTCGTGGTGCGGTGCTCCTGGAAGGCCTGCTCCGCCCGGACCAGATGATCTTCGATCTCGCCCGCGTTGAGCGCGTCGAAGGTCTTCAGGGTCTCGCCGGTGGCCGGGTTGACCGTGGCGATGGCCATGATCAGCACCTCCTTGATGGTGCGGGGGCGTGGTCCCCGCGGTGTGCGGGGCGGAAGTCCGGGCGGCTCCTAGGAGAGCGGCGAAGGGGCCGGGGACGGCTCCGGGACCGGGTCGGGATCGGGTCCGGGCGGACGGGGTATCGGCGACGGTTCCGGCGGGATGGGTTCCGGTGGCGCGGGCGGGACCGGCGGGCCGGGGAGCGGGTCGGGGACCGGGTTCGGCGGCGGGTCCCCCGGCTCCGGCGCGGGCTGCCGATCACGGTCGAGCGTGCGCTCACTGCACGTATGCGGTTGCCGCTGCACTGCGGGCCTCCAGAATGAGACGGCTAGTGGCACATCAGCCCCCGTACCCGAGTTTCGCCCGTCCATGGCCCCGGCGCACGGCGGATTGCCGCGGACGGGTTGCGTGGGCGCCGGGCACGGCGTATGTGACCCGATCGGGCGGCGCCGGGCGCACCGGTCCCCCGCTACCTTGCGGGCATGCCCATGACGTGGACGAGGACCGGGACGGCGGCGGGCCCGGCGGAGCCTCCGGTGCGGCGCCCGGTCGCGGCCCGCGGCAGGACCGGGGCCCGTGCCGTGGCGTTGCTGTCAGCGGCCGGTGCGGCGCTGGTCGCGGCGGCGGGGCCGCCCGCCGCCTCCCCCGCCCCTCGGGTGCCGCTCCCCGCCGCGATGGCCGACACCGGGGGCGGCACCCAGCTGATCACCGCCCGCGCGGGTACCACCGCCGCGACCACCGGGACCGTGCAGTGGTGGCAGCGGGTCAACGGCCGCTGGCGGCAGCGGGGTTCGGCGCCGGCCCGCTTCGGAGCGGGCGGGCTCGTCGAGGGCGGCAGCCGGGTGCAGGGCACCTCGACCACCCCGACCGGGCTCTACGACCTGCCGTTCGGCTTCGGGACCGCACCGCCACCGCCCGGCACCGCGATCCCCTACCGCAGGGTCGGCCCGGACTCCTGGTGGTGCGAGGACAACGCCTCCGCCTCCTACAACCGCTGGGTGCAACCGCTGCCCGCGGACTGCGCGGCCGGTGAGTCCGAGCGGCTGGCCGGCTATCCGACGCAGTACAGCCGGGCCCTGGTCACCGGCTTCAACTACCACCGCCCGGTGCGCGGCCGCGGTGCCGGGATCTTCCTCCATGTCCACGGGAAGGGCGCCACGGCCGGCTGTGTGTCCGTACCGGCCGGGGCGATGGCACGCATCCTGGCCTGGGTGCGGCCGTCCGCACATCCGCACCTCGCCGTCGGCACCGTGTCCGGGCCGACCGCCCTCACCCGCTACTGAGGGGGCGTCCCTGACCGTCCCGGCTTCACGGCCGTCGGAGGCGCCGGTCAATGGGCCCCGGCCTCACGGCTGTGGGTCGTGGGCGTCGTAGCGGGCGAAGGAGCGGCGGCCGAGGCCGAGGGCGGCCACGACCAGGACGCAGGCCAGGCCGCCGCCGATCACCGCGGTGGCCAGGGAGGTCAGGTCGGCCGCCGAACCGGCGAGGAAGTCACCGAGTCGTGGGCCCCCCGCGACCACGACGATGAACACGCCCTGGAGCCGGCCGCGCATCGCGTCCGGCGTCGCGGCCTGCAGCATGGTGCTGCGGAACACCATCGACACGGTGTCCGCGCACCCGGCCACCGCCAGGAAGAACAGCCCCAGCCACAGCTGCCGGGACAGCCCGAAGCAGGCGATGGCCGCGCCCCAGGAGGCCACCGCGATCAGGATGGCCAGGCCGTGCCGGCGGATGCCGCCGAGCCAGCCGGAGAACAGCCCGCCCAGTACGGCGCCCACCGCGGGCGCGGCGACCAGCAGGCCGACCGTCTTGGCGTCCCCGCCGAACCAGAGCACCGCGACCGCCGGGAACAGGGCACGCGGCTGCGCGAGCACCATCGCCGCCAGGTCCGTGAAGAACGTCATCCGCACGTTGGGCCGGGTGGCGAGAAAGCGCAGGCCGTCCAGTACGGAGGCCCGGCGCTGCGGTCCCTCCCCCTGGTCGGGCCGCATGGCCGGCAGCCGCCACATCGCGTACAGCGAACCGCCGAAGGCCACCACGTCGATCAGGTACGCGGTCTGATAGCCCCACAGGCCCACGATGACGCCGCCCAGCATCGGCCCGCCCATCAGACCGAGGTTGGTGGTCAGGGAGTTGAGGGCGTTGGCGGCCGGCAGCTGCTCGGTGGGCAGCAGCCGCGGGATCATCGAGGAGCGGGCCGGTGAGTTCATCGCGAAGCAGACGGCCTGGCAGGCGACGACGGTGTAGAGGAGCCAGACCCGGTGGTATCCGGCCAGTGCGGCGGCGGCCAGGACCACGGACAGCGCCGTTGCGCCGAGGGCGCTGTAGAGGCCCAGTTTGCGGCGGTCGACGGTGTCGGCGATGGCACCGCCGTACAGCCCGAAGACGACCAGCGGGACCAGCGAGCACAGCCCCACCAGGCCGACCGAGAAGGTGGAGTGGGTGAGGGCGTAGACCTGGAGGGAGACCGCGAGCGCGGTCATCTGCTGGCCCATCCAGGAGATGGTGTTGCCACACCAGAGACGGCGGTAGTCGGGAGAGGCGCGCAGCGGGGTCAGATCGGCGAATATCCGGGAGCGCAGGGGTATTTCGCCCTTTTCGGCGGTCGTTGTAGGGGGCACGCGGCAGTTTAAGCACGGGACGGGGCGGCCGTGGGGGCCGGGGCGGGAAGAGGCACCCCGGGCGCCTGCCCCTTACGCGCGGCGCGGGCAGCAGGCCGGCCCGGCCGCTGTCTCCGGCGCCCCGGCCGGCCTGCTGCCCGCCTCACCAGCGCCAGCGGGTGGCGGCGGCGATCTCCTCCGCCGTGCAGCCGGCGAAGTGCGCCTCCTCGGCCCGCCGGACCGCGAGCACCGCCCCGTGCAGCACCTCACCCATCGCCTCGTACAGCGGGGCCGACTTCTCCAGCCGGTCGGCCGCCTCGGTGAGGGTCGCGGGCAGCCGTACGATGCCGCGCCGGGCGCGCTCGCGGACGCCGAGGGTGCCCGGGTCGCCGGCGTGCGGTTCCGGCAGCTGCGCAGCGGACTCGATGCCGTGCAGCCCCGCGGCGAGCACCGCGCCGACCGCGAGGTACGGATTGGCGGCCGCGTCGAAGGTCTTGACCTCGGCATGCCCGCCGTCGGGGTCGTCGGGAGCGCCGGTGATCAGGCGCAGCGCCGCCTCCCGGTTCTCCACGCCCCAGCACTGGTAGACCCCGGCCCACTGGGAGGGCTGGAGCCGCAGATAGCTGGCGGGTGAGGGGCAGCCGAGGGCGAGCAGGGCGGGCAGGGCGTTCAGGACACCGCCCAGGAAGGCCACCGCGTCCGGCGCCAGGCCCCACGAGGCGTCCGGGCTGCGGTGCAGGCTGACGCCGTCGCGGTACAGGCCGAGGTGGAGGTGGCAGCCGTTACCGACCTGCCCGGCGACGACCGTCGGGGCGAAGGAGGCGCGCAGTCCGTGCCGGGCGGAGACGGCGCGGACGGTCTCCCGGACCAGCACCACGTCGTCGGCGGCCCGGACGGGGTCGGCCGGGGCGGTGGTGACCTCGAACTGGCCGGGGGCGTACTCGGGGTGGAGCTGGAGGACGTCGATGCCCTGGACGGTCAGTGCCTCGGTGACATCGCGGAGGTAGTCGGAGAGTTCGACGACCCGGGTCATGCCGTAGGCGGGGCCCGCACAGGGGTAGTCGAGCGGGTCGTCCGGGTCGGTGGCGGCGGACCGGGGTCCGGCCGGGGCGCGGGTGACCACCCATTCGGTTTCGAATCCCATCCGCACGTCCAGACCGGCCGCACCGGCCCGCTCGGCCATCCGCCGGGCGAACTGCCGCTGGCAGCCGGGGTACGGCCGGCCCAGCTGGTCGTAGCGGTCCACCGGCGCCCAGGCCCAGCCGGGCTGTGCGGCGAGGACGGTGGCCCGGTCCAGGTCGGGGAAGAGCCGCAGGTCCCCGTCGGGCCCGCCGAGGTGCTCGGATGCGGTGATGGTGTCGTCGGAGGTGAAGACGTCGAAGACGGGTGACATCCCGACGCCGCGCTCGGCGACGGCCGTGAGCCGGTGCGCCGGAACGGTTTTGACGCGGGTGATGCCCGCGTTGTCCACCCAGGTCAGCGCCGTGTTCAGGACGCCTTCCGCCGTCAGCCGCGCCGCCGACCGGCGGGCTTCCTCGCGCTGTTCCGCAGCCCGCGTTCCCATAGAGCCGTCCTCACTCGACGGTGCCGAGGCCTCGGCACCCGTGCCCGCTGATCGCCCTGCCGGTACGTCTCGCCGCCGCCGGTCAGGAGCAGTTGAACTCGCACCATACGCACTTTCCGCTGCCGCGCGGTTCCACACCCCAGACGTCCGCCAGGCGGTCGACGAGGAGGAGGCCACGGCCGGAGACACCGGCCTCGCCCGGTTCGCGGCGGCGCGGCAGGCTGCTGGAGTGGTCCTCGACCTCCAGCCGCAGCAGCCGCCCGACGCTGTGCGGCATACGGATGTTGACCACGGCCTCCCCGTCGGTGTGCAGCAGCGCGTTGGTGATCAGCTCGTCGGCGACGAGTTCGATCTCCTCGGCCCGGTCCGCCGCGCCCCAGGCGCGCACCGCGGCCCGGATCATGTGCCGGGCGGCGGAGAGGCCCTCGGGGTCGGCGGGCGCGATGTGCTGGCGGAACCGTCCGACGATGTCGTGCTGCGGGGTGCCCAGCCGGCGGAGCAGCAGCAGCGCCATGTCGTCCTCGCCGGTGCGGTCATCCGCCGACTCGCACAGCCGGTCGGCGAGTTGCTGGACGTCCTGGGGGCCGTCGCGGACCTCGCGGGCCAGCTCGCGCATCCCGATGTCGAGGTCGGTGCCGGGCTGTTCGACGATGCCGTCGGTGCACAGCAGCAGGGTGTCGCCGGGGGCGAGCTGCACGGTGGTGACCGGGTAGTCGAGCCGCCGGAACTCGGAGGAGATCCCGAGCGGCAGCCCGCCGGCCACCGGCAGCCGGCGGCAGATGCCCTCGGCGTGCCGCAGCAGCGGGTCGATATGGCCGGCCCGGACGATCCTGGCGGAGCCGGTGCTCAGGTCGGCGTCGACGTAGGTGCAGGTGGCGAAGCGGTCGGTGTCCAGCTCGTTGAGGAAGGCGGAGGCGCGGCCCATGACGGTGGCGGGGGCGTGCCCTTCGGCGGCGTAGGCGCGCAGCACGATCCGCAGCTGGCCCATGAGCGCCGCGGCCTGGGTGTCATGGCCCTGGACGTCGCCGATGACGGCGGCGACCCGGCCGTCGGGCAGCGGGATCACGTCGTACCAGTCGCCGCCGATGTCCCGGCCCATCCGCGCGGAGCGGTAGCGGACGGCGATCTGGGCGCCGGGGATGCCGGGGATGCGGCGCGGCAGCATGGCCTGCTGGAGGCCGGCGGCGAGGTCGTGCTCCTGGTCGTAGAGCATGGCGCGGGCCAGGCTCTGCGCGATGCTGCTGCCGAGCGCCACCAGGACGTTGCGCTCCTGGTCGCGGAAGTCGCTCTCCCGCTCGAAGAACAGGCCGATCACCCCGATCGGGCGGCCCTGCGCGATCAGCGGCAGATAGGCGGCGGAGTTGACGTTCAGCGGCTCGATGGCCGGCCACAGCCGGGGGTACTTGTGCCGGAACTCCGCGCGGCTGCCCACATAGCGCGGGGTGAGGGTGCGGACGACCTCGCTCATCGGGAACTCGTCCCCCACCCGCGTGTATTCGAGGTCGGGGACGAAGCTGCCCGCCTTGCCCTCGGAGATCAGCCGGATGCGTCCGGCCTCGACCAGGCCCAGGATCACGTTCTCCGCGCCCAGCCGGCTCAGCCCCTGCTCGTCGGCGAGCACCGCGATCACCTCACCGACCGTCCTGGCGTGTGCCAGCGCCGCGGTGGTGCGCTCGACGACGCTGGTGTGCCGCCTCCGCTCCTCGTCACCGGCCAGCCGCTCGGCCGCGTGGGTGTACTCGTGGCTGGCGTCGCGGACCACCCCGATGATCCGGCGGGGCCTGCCGGTGCTGTCCCGGCGGATGCTGCCCTGGCTGTGGGTCCAGCGCAGCTCACCGTCGCGCAGCCGCACCCGGAAGTAGGCGCCGTAGGAGTCGCTGCCGTCCTTGAGCGCCCGTGCGACCAGGGCGTCCAGACGGGCCGCCTCATGGGCCGGGACCCGGGTGTTGAGGGTGGCCGGGTGGTCGTCGTACTCCGCCGGGAGCATGTCGAACACCTCGAGGGCGGGCGCGTCCATGTGCATCAGCCCGCTGTCGAGGTCCCAGTCGAAGCCGCCCATGCCGTTGAGGGCCAGGGTCAGGTCCGGGTGGGCGGGCCAGTCGTCCGGCACCGACACGGTGGGCCGCTTCGCTCCCCGCTCAGCCATGTCGTCACTTTGCCACATTCACCCGGATTGCGGCGTCTTCAGCCCCTGCGCCCGGCATCACTGCGGCAACCGCACCGAAGTCACTGACTCAACTCTCAGGCTCCCCGCAATTCCGCACCACGAACCCGGCCATGACTGGATTGCCTCCATGCCGCCGCCCTCTCGTCCATTGCGATGTTCTCAACGCACTGTTACGGTCCCGGACCATGGAAGACGCCCCCGGAGAGCGGGTCACCGACGATGCCGGAGAGGTCACGGACCGTGTCCGGCAGGTGATCGGCCGGCTCGGTTGCAGCCAGCGCGAGTTCGCCCGCCGGATCGTGATGGACCCGTCGAAACTGTCCAGGTCACTGGGCGGAACCCGGCGCTTCACGCTGGCCGAGATCGTGCGGATCGCCGATATCGGCGCGGTCGGCACCGGCTGGCTGCTCGGTGCCCCGGAGCGGCCCGCGACGCCGCCCGGACGCGAGCCGGCCGCGGTGCCCGAGGGCGGCCGGCCGCTGCAGATCGTGCGGGAGACCGTCCGGCTGATCGCCGAGCACGGCTTCCACGGGGTACGGGTCACCGACATCGCCGCCGCCTGCGGCACCAGCCCGGCCGCCGTGCACTACCACTTCCCCGGCCGCGACGAGCTGCTGGAGGCGGCCGTGCGCTGGTGCATGGACGAGGACACCGCACGCCGCGCCGCGGGACTGGCCGCCGCCCCCGACGCCCGTGCCGAGCTGCTGCACCTGATCGCGCTCCAGACCCCGCGCACCGCGCAGCAGCGCCGCCAGTGGCTGGTCTGGCTCGACCTGTGGGCCCAGGCCGCCCGCTCCACGGCCGTGGGACGACTGCACGAGCACTACTACCGGCAGTGGCGCACCACCGTCGCCGAGGTCCTGCGCCGCGGCGTCGACCAGGGCGTCTTCCGGACCGTCGACCCGGAGTTCACCGCGCTCCGGCTGACCGCGCTGATCGACGGCCTGGCCACCCAGGTGCTCGCCACCGCCCCGGACAGCACCGGCCCCGACACCATGCACGCCGCCCTGCTGGCCTTCGTCGAGAGCGAGCTCACCCCCGCCTCCGCCGCCTGACGCCACCGTTCCCCGCCGACCGAGGCACCCACCCCAGCGAAGGGACACCCGTGAACCACGAGGTCATCATCACCTGCGCGCTCACCGGCGCCGGCGACACCGTCCGCCGCTCCCCGCACGTCCCCGTCACGCCCGAGCAGATCGCCGCGTCGGCCGTCGAGGCGGCGGCAGCGGGCGCCGCGGTGGTGCACATCCACGTCCGCGACCCGGAGACCGGCGATCCGTCCCGGGACCCGCGGCTGTACGCCGAGGTCGTCGAGCGGATCAAGGAGACCGGCACCGACGTCGTCATCAACCTCACCGCCGGCATGGGCGGCGACCTGGTGATCGACCCCGACCGCCCGCTCCGGCAGCTGCCCGGTACGGACCTGGTGAGCGGCCTGGAGCGGCTCCCGCACGTCGAGGAACTGCTGCCCGACATCTGCACCCTGGACTGCGGCTCGCTCAACTTCGGCGACGGCTCCAGCCTCTATGTCTCCACCCCCGACATGCTGCGGACGGGTGCGAGGCGCATCCAGGAACTCGGCGTGCGGCCCGAGCTGGAGATCTTCGACACCGGTCAGCTGTGGTTCGCCAAGCAGCTGCTGGACGAGGGGCTGCTGGACGACCCGACCGTCTTCCAGCTCTGCATGGGCATCCCGTGGGGCGCACCGGCCGACCCCGGGGTACTGCAGTCGATGGTGCACATGCTGCCCGAGGGCGCCCAGTGGGCGAGCTTCGCGCTCGGCCGGATGCAGATGCCGTGGGTCGCCCAGTCGATCCTGCTCGGCGGGCATGTCCGGGTGGGCCTGGAGGACAACCTGTACCTCAGCAAGGGCGTCAAGGCCACCAACGGGCAGCTCGTCGAACGCGCCGTCCAGATCACCGAGTTGCTCGGCGCCACGGTCGCCACCCCCGACCAGGCACGCGCCCGGCTGGGCCTGAAGCCCCGGGCCTGACCCACGGCCGCGCTCACCCCCGTTCCCCTCCTCGCCCCCTGGAGCCGCTCCCCCATGCCCGAGACCACCCCTGCCCCCTGCGCCCCCGAAGACGTGCGCCGCATCGCCTGTATCGGCGCCGGAGTGATCGGCGGCGGCTGGGTCGCCCACTTCCTCGCCCGCGGCTACGACGTCACCGCCTGGGACCCGGCCCCGGACGCCGAGGACAAGCTGCGCCGCCTGGTGGCGGCGGCCTGGCCCGCGCTGGAACAGATAGGCCTGGCCGAGGGCGCCTCGCCGGACCGGCTGACGCTCGCCCCCACCCTCGCCGAGGCCGTCGCCGACGCCGACTTCGTGCAGGAGAGCGCCCCCGAGAAGCTGGAACTGAAGCGCACCCTGCTCGCCGAACTGGCCGCCGCGACCCGGCCGGGCGTGATCATCGCCTCCTCCACCTCGGGCTACCCGATGACCGACCTGCAGACGGCGGCCGAGGACGCCGCCCGCCTCGTCGTGGGCCACCCCTTCAACCCGCCGTACCTCATCCCGCTGGTGGAGGTCGTCGGCGGCGAGCGGACCGCCCCCGAGGCCGTGGCCTGGGCCTCCCGCTTCTACGACGTGGCTGGCAAGTCCGTGATCACCATGGACCGCGAACTGCCCGGCTTCATCGCCAACCGCCTCCAGGAGGCGCTCTGGCGCGAGGCGCTGCACATGGTCGCCAACGGCGAGGCCTCGGTCGAGGACATCGACGCCTCGATCACCGAGGGACCGGGCCTGCGCTGGGCGTTCATGGGCCCCTGCCTGACGTTCGCACTGGCCGGCGGCGAGGGCGGAATGGCCCATATGCTCGACCACTTCGGGCCGTCCCTGAAGTCGCCGTGGACCCGGCTGGAGGCGCCCGAGCTGGACCGTGCGCTGCGCGATGCCATGGTCGACGGCTGCCGGGAGGCCGCGGGCGACCGTACGTACGCGGATCTGGTCGCCGCGCGTGACCAGGGCGTCATCGACGTCCTCCGCGCCACGGGACGGCTGGGGAGCACCCGATGACCGACGGCACACCGGACGGCCCGCCCCTCTTCCGCCAGACGGTCCGCGACGAGTGGATCGACTACAACGGCCACCTCAGCGAGGCCTACTACGTCCTGGTCTTCGGCTACGCGACCGACGCCCTCATGGACACCGCCGGCCTCGACACCGCCTACCGCGCGCGCACCGGCTGCTCCCTCTACACGGTCGAGGCCCACGTCCGCTACCTCCGCGAGGTCGCCCGCGAGAGCGAACTCACCGTGCGGACCACGGTGCTGGGGGTGGACGGCAAGAAGCTCCGCTTCGTCCACGAGATGTTCGCCGGCGACCCCGACGGTGAACCGGTGGCCACCGAGGAGCTGTTGACCCTCCATGTCGACCAGGCGGCCGGTCGCTCGGCCGCCCTGCCGGACACGGCACGCGCCCGCCTCTCCGCCCTCGTCGCTCCGGCACCGGCGTGGGCGGGGCGGGGAATCCGCGACGTGTGAGGGCAGCGGAGGCGCACGGGCCACCGTCCGGCCCCGGGCGTGTCGCCGGCGCCCGCTCCCTCCCGGCCAGCCTCCGCCCCCTCCCGGTGCGATGCTGGACCGGGAGGGGCACCGTTCCCCGCCACCGGAGGGAAGTGACCATGAGCACCACCCGAGGCCATCACATCGACGTCACCGAAGGCACCGACCACGTCCGGGTCGAGATCGACGGACAGCTGATCGCCGAGAGCCGCCGCCCGCTGCTGCTCGCCGAGACCGGCTATCCGGTGCGCTACTACCTCCCGCCCGAGGACGTACGCACCGAGCTGCTCACCCCGTCCTCGACCCACACCGTCTGCCCCTTCAAGGGCACCGCCTCCTACTGGTCGCTGGCCGGTGGCCCGGAGGACGTCGTCTGGGCCTACCCCGAGCCGAAACCCGGGGTCGCCCGGATCAAGGACCACTTCTGCTTCTACGAGGCCGAGTTGGCCTGAGCCGGGGGCCCGGGCGACGCGGGCCGGCCGCACGGCGCACAATCGAAGGGTGAACGACGTGGACCGCCCCCAGGACCAGCCCCTCCCGCCCCGGCCGTCCGTCCCGCGGCGGACGGACGACGAAGGCGGCGATCCGGCCTGCTGGCTGGACCAGGTGTGTGACGCCTGCGGCCGGATCAGGGAACGGCCCGGCGGTGCGGTCTGCGAGCACTGCGGCGCCGGGGCGGCGGCCGCCGGGGGCGCGGCGGACGCCGAGGCCGGTGACGCCCCCGCGCACGAACCCGCCCGCGACACCGGTTCGCGTCGGCGGGACCGTGACGAGGAGGGGCGGGCCCGTAGCGCCCGCCCGCGGGACGGGCTCGGCCGGCCGCTGCCGTACGGCTCCCCGGGCGTGGCGCGGCAGCCCGAAGGGGTGGTCCGGACGCCCGCGCAGTCGCTGACCGAGGCGCAGCGGCTGCTGGACGACGGGATGCCCTTCCACGCCCATGAGGTCCTGGAGGACGCCTGGAAGACGGCGCCGGACGCGGAGCGCGAGCTGTGGCGGGGGCTCGCCCAGCTCGCGGTGGGACTCACCCATGCGGCGCGCGGCAATGCCGTGGGCGGCAGGGCGCTGCTGGACCGGGGCACGGCGGCCCTCGCCCCGTATGCGGACGCCGCCCCCTACGGGATCGACATCGCGGGACTGACCGCCTGGGCCCGGGACCTGTCCGGGCGTCTGGACGGCCCCGGAACGGTGTCGGCGACGGAGAGCGCGCCCCGGCTGCGGGCGACGGGCGAACGGGAGACATGACCGAAAGTCGCCCCACGGGGAACGAGGTCTGAACCGCGAGGCCGCGGGCGCCGGCGATGTCGGGCGGTGACCGCCGCGGTCAGCCGACGGCGCCGGGCTCCGCGGGGACACGCGGAGCCCGGCGCCGCTTCGTACGCGCCACGGGCGACGGGCCTACGCGGTGCCTCCCGCCCGTCCGCCGCGGTCACGTGCCTGCCGTCGCCGGGCGAACAGCGCGCCCAGCCCGAACGCCAGGACACCGGCGCCGCCCGCCCCCAGGACGAGGGGAGCCCGCCAGGGGGAGGCGCCGCGGGCGCCGGTCACGTCGGCGGCCACCGGACGGAGCGGGCCGCCGTCCTCGTCGGTGGCGCGCACGGCGTGCAGGGTGCCCACCGGCTGGGCCGTGCCGGCGGTACGGAAGCCCCAGTCCAGCAGGGCCCCGGCCTCCTTGTAGACGCCGTTGTACTCCTTGGACTGCGGGTTCAGCACGGTGACCAGGAGGGTGCGGCCGTTCCGGCGCGCCGCGGCGATCAAGGTGTTGCCGGCCTGGGAGGTGTAGCCGTTCTTGACGCCGATGATGCCGGGGTAGCGGGCCATCCCGTGCGAGCCCACCAGCAGGCGGTTGGTGTTCTCGATCCGCGTGGCGCCCCCCGCGCCGGGGAACGTGGCGCTGGGGGTGGAGCAGTAGCGGGCGAAGTCCTCGTTGGCGAGCCCGGCACGGGCGAAGACCGTCAGGTCGTGGGCGGAGGACACCTGACCGGGTGCGTCGTAGCCGTCCGGGGACTTGACGGTGGTGTCACGCGCGCCGAGCTTCCTGGCGGTCTCCTGCATCTCCTCCGCCGTGGTCCGCCAGCCGCCGTTCATCGCGGCCAGCACATGCACCGCGTCGTTGCCGGAGCGGAGGAAGACCCCGCGCCACAGGTCGCCGACGGTGTAGCGGCGGCCCTGCAGGACGCCGACGACACTGCTGCCGGCGCCGACCCCCGCGAGGTCGGCGGAGCTGACCCGCCGCACCGTGCCGGACGAGAACTTCGGCAGGACGGTCACCGCGAACAGCGTCTTGAGGGTGCTGGCCGGGGCGAGCCTGCGGTGCGGGCTCTTGGCGGCCAGCACGTTGCCGGTGTCCGCGTCGGCCACCATCCAGGACAGCGCGGACAGCCCGCTGGGCAGCCTCGCGGAACCGGGGTCGGTCGGTGCCTGTACACCGCTGCGGACCGCCGCGGGCTGACGGGCCGTCGCCCCGTCGGCCGCGGCCGGTATGGACGTCAGCGACACACCGGCGGCGGCGAGCAGCGCCACCGCACCGGCCTTCCTGGACACACGCGCGTCAATTGCCATGGCGTCACGCTAAGAAGTGCTGCCGCGGTCCGCAGCGCGGTTGAGCCAGTCGGCTCAGGACCACGCCGGGCACCCGGGCGTGTCGCAACTGCAACAGGTGCAAAGAAGGACCCGCCCGGTGCGACGGGGGATGCACACCGGGCGGGTCTCAGGAACCTTTCTACCTCATGAGCGAACGGTTATGCCTCAAAAACCTGTTCGTTCGTCGATTACCAGGTGACGGGCAGCGAAATCAGGCCACGCACCCGAAGCGACCTCCGGTACCGCAAATCACCACGCGGGACGGCCAGTCGAAGCCCCGGAAAGCGGCCGAGGAGCGCGTCGAGCGCGGTGACGACCTCCATCCGGGCCAGCGCGGCGCCGAGGCAGTGATGGATGCCGTGGCCCATCGCGAGCTGCCCGGAGAGGTCCCGGCCGGGGTCGAACGCGTCCGCTTCGGGGAAGCGCGCGGGGTCACGGTTCGCGGAAGCGATCGACAGCAGCACGCTCTCCCCGGCCGCGATCCGTACGCCACCGATCTCGATGTCCTCCTTGGGGAAGCGGCGGATGGCCAGGGGATAGGGTGTATCGAAGCGCAGGAACTCCTCGACGGCCGTGGGCAGTTCGGCCGGATCACGCTGCAACTGGGCGAGCCGTTCGGGGTGGTCGAACAGCGTGAGCACGCCGTTGCCGATGAGGTGGACGGCGGTCTCGTACCCGGCGAAGAGGATGAGGAAGGCGAGCGAGGTCAGTTCGTCCTCGGTCAGCCGGTCGCCTTCCTCACCGGGGGCCTCCTCGGCACGCACGGCGGTCAGGTCCGAGAGCAGGTCCTCGCCCGGCTCGGCGCGCTTGGCGGCGATCAGGCCGGTGTAGAACTCCAGCATCGCCCCGATCGCCTCCTTCATCAGCTCCGGCCGGCTCGGGTCCGGGCTGAGGAGGGCGTCCGACCAGGCCCGGAAGTCACGGCGGTCACGCTCCGGGACGCCCAGCAGATCGCAGATCACGGCGATCGGCAGCGGCTCCGCGTAGTCGGCGATCAGATCCGCGTGGCCGCGCTCCGCCATCGCGTCCAGCAGCGCGTCGGCGGTCCGCCGCACGGGCGCGCGCAGCGCCTCGACCCGGCCCGGGGTGAAGGCCTTGACCACCAGCCGGCGCACCCGGGTGTGGTCCGGCGGGTCCATGTTCAGCAGGTTCGCGTCCAGCGCGGGCGGCAGCGCGAAGCCGCGGTAGCCGGTGGGCGCGGCGTGCCGCTTGTCCAGGGAGAGCCGGGGGTCGGCGAGGGCGCGGCGGACGTCGTCGTAACGGGTGACCAGCCAGGCGGGGTTCCCGTCGGTTCCGGTGATCCGGTGCACCGGCCCGGCGTCACGCAGCGCCGCGTAGGCACCGTACGGATCGTCGAGGAGGGGCGTCATGTCGATGGGGGCGTCGGAGCCGGTCTCGGCGGTGTTCTGCATGAGCCGACCCTAGGGCGTATGGCCCAACCGCCCCTCCGACGAACGCCGTCCAGCGACCTTCACGGAGGCGGCACCGGTCCTGTGGGCCGGTGCCGCCCGGGGTGGAACGGGCGGCCCGGACCCCCGTGCCGGGCCACCCCGTCTGTGGTACTTCCTCAGCCGTGCGCCACCGCGCTCCGCTGGCGCAGTTCGGTGAGCACGGTCTCGATCAGCGGCGAGTGGTAGACGTCCGCGACCAGTGCCAGGTGTTCGTACTCCGCGGTGAGTTCGGCCGGTCCGGCGCCCTCGGCGACCACCACGCTGTCGGCGCCGTGGTCGGGGACATGGCCGACCGCGCGGTTCTCCAGGCCGCGGCGGAGCGCGGCGGCCTCCGCGACGGCCGCCAGCTGCCGGTCGTCGAGGGCGACCGCGCGGGCCCGCTCGCGGGCGATGTCGACGGCGTCGGACTCCACATGGCGGCGGATGCCGCGCTGCACGTCCCGGATCTCGGCCATCTGCCGGTTGGCCCGCCACTCCAGATCGGCGAACGGCCACCGTACGGACCACGCCGCCGAGCCCATCGTGACCTCGGGGGTCTGCGCGGTGACGGTCCGCCAGAGCGGGGAGAGGCGGCGCAGCCGGCGCCACGCGGCGACCCGGGGGCCGGCCGCGGGCAGCGCGAATCCGGCGAGCACCATGAGCGCCGCGACCGAGGCGCTCAGCGGGGCGACACCGTTGGACAGCCACAGCGCCGGGTGGCCCGTCCAGGACAGGACGAAGCCGATGACCTTGCAGGCGCAGTAGACCAGGCCCAGCCAGCAGCCGGCGGCCAGTACGCGCAGACCGCGTGCCAGGTGCGTACCGCCGAGTTGTGCGGCGTAGCGGGGGCAGAGCGTCCCCAGGGCCGCCGAACTCAGTCCGAAAATGGCCAGATACAGCACCAGGAAGAGCATGACGCCCGGGGAGTCGGTGTAGGCGGTGCTGAAGTCGCGGGGGTGCTCGACGGCGTCCGGCCGGCCGACCGCGAAGCCGGTGACCGCCACCGCCCACAGCGCGGCCACCGTCCCGACGGCCGCCCGCGCCCTGGTACGGGCGCGCGCCCGCGCCGCCGCTCCCTCGCCCGCGGTCCACCGCAGCAGCAGCACCAGCGCCCCCGCGGCGAACACCACGACGGAGGAGTAGAGGAAGACCATGGCGAGGTTGGCCACGCCCGTGAGCCGGTCGAAGGCGCGGTAGAGGCTGGGCGCCGAGAAGAGGAAGACCGTTGCCACCCCGCCGGTCATCACACAGGCCAGCCCCAGGTCGGCGTTGCTGCGGTCCCGGAACCAGGCCACGGACTTGTATCCGACGATCGCCCAGGCGGCGACCCCGAAGGACAGATAGATGACGTCAAACACGCGGTCCCCCGTCCCCGGCTGCGCCCGCTCCGACGCCGCCGGTCCCCTCGTCACCGGCCGTGTTCTCCCGCCGCCGGATGTGCTGCAGCGCGGGCCCGAGCGCCGCCGCCAGCTCGGCCGCCCGTCCCTCCAGGGGCAGTTCACGCTCGGCCGCGGAAGGCGCCACCCGCTCCATCAGCAGGGTGCCGAGCACTTCGGTCTCCCGCTCGGCGAGGTTGTCGTAGCCGTGGTGCCGGGCGAAGCCGGTGGTGAGGCCCATCCGCCGCATGGCGGTGGCGACATCGACCGACGGGGTCCACAGCTTGAGCGCGTCCTCGGTGACCGCCGGGTCCTGGCCGTGTCCCAGCAGGAGATGGCCGAGTTCGTGGAGCACGATGTGCGCCTGGTGCCACGGGGAGGTCTTGAGCTCGTAGAAGACCCAGTAGCCGTCGTCGGTGACGGCCGTCATCCCCGAGACCACCCCGCCCAGGCTCATCGGCACCAGGTGGACGGGCCGCGCCACCCGCGCGGCGACGATGTCGCACATGCCGTGCAGGTCCGTCGTGGCCGGCAGCCCCAGCTCCTTGATGAGCCGCTTGCACCGCCGGCGTATCTGCCCCACTCGCATGCTCGTCCCGTCCTCGTGTCCGGCCCGCTGCCAGGAAGAGAAGATCTGGCCGCGCTCGGCGGTCCGCGTCACGTCACTCACCGCGGCGCTCACCGCCCTGCTCCGGCGGATCGGCCGGCAGGTTCATCTGCTGCCGGAACTGGCCGATGATCGTCGTCAGGCTGTCCTGCACCTCCGGCGGCAGCCCGACGGAGCGCAGGGCGATCGCGCGCACCCGCTGGTCCCGCATCGCGGCCAGGAAGCGGACCTCCTCCTCCACCCGCGCGGCCTGCGGCTGCGAGAGGTCCCCCAGCAGATAGCCGACCGGTACGGCGAAGAACTTGGCCAGCGCCCGCAGCAGCTCCGGACTCGGGTTCGTACGCCGGCCGTTGCGCAGCATGGACAGATACTGCTCGGTGACCCCGACCCCGCCGTACTCCGCCGCTCCCCCGCTGATCTCGTCGGCCACGAAGGCGTTGGTGTACGGGGCCCCCGGCGGATGCATGTTGGCGAAGAGATGGTTGAGCCGCTCCGCGAGCACACTGCCCGCCCCCTTGGACCGGCCGTCTCCCCCCACGCCCATGTCTACCGTCCCCCATTGATTGAGCCCAACGAACAGTTAAGGCTCCGTCACCTCACAGTCATCCTGTCATGCCAGGAACAGGGTGCACCAGTCCACTTACGGACAGTAGGGATCGCCGGACTTAACCGGGAGTTGAGCACCCAAGGCCGCAGCTCACAGAGCGTCACACGGGCCCACACGCTCCTGCCGCACCGCGCGGCGAAGGGACTCCGCCGGCAACTCCCTACTCGATCGATCGAGTGGTGCGCACCTACCCGTTCAAGCAGTACCGGCAGGCGCCGAGGGGCGCTTGACTTCCTGGCGGACACCGCGATCGGCACGGGATCCCACGGAAGCCGGTCGACGTGCGCCGCCGGACAACACGCCCATCCATGCCGGACCACACCGCAGTCATCTGGAAGCGGAGATCTCTCCATGCCCGCAAAAGACAGGACCCGCAGTTTCTCCTTCTCGGTGATCCTCGTCAGCATCGTGACCGTCATGGCGCACACGGCGCTGCCCACTCCCCTGTACGCGCTCTACAGCGAGGAGTTCGGGCTCTCCACTCTTCAGGTGACCGAGGTCTATGCGGTCTACGCGCTGGGCGTGACCGCGGCACTGGTGTTCTTCAACTCCCTCTCCCACACGATCGGCCGCCGCCTCCTGCTCCTCATCGGCCTGTTCTGCAGTGCGGCCTCGAACGCCGTGTTCCTGAGCGCCGGTTCGCTCGGCTCCCTCTTCGCGGCCCGCCTCCTGACCGGGCTCGCGGCCGGCACCTTCATGGGCACCGCCACCGTGGCCGCGGTGGAGGTCGCACCGCGCCGGCTCGCCCCGCACGCCGCCGTATGGGCCACCGCCGCCACCGTCTTCGGCCTGGGCATCGGCCCGGTGACCGGCGGCCTCGGCACCCGGGCCCTCGACGACCCCGAGCACCAGCTGTTCCTGTGCCATCTGGCCGTGGTCGTGGTACTGGCCGGCCTCCTGCTGGCCACGCGGGAGCCGCTGTCCCGCGACGATCGGGTGCCGTTCCGGTGGACGGCCCCGAAACCACCGTCAGCGGACCGTTCCGCCTACGCCGGACTCACGCTGATCGGCGTCTCCGGCATGGCGACGCTCGGCCTGCTCGCCGGCCTCACCCCGCACGTCCTCGGCACCTTCGCCCCACACCCCGGCGGCCTCGCCTCCGGGCTCGTCGTCGGCAGCGCCTTCGGCGGCTCGGCGCTGGCGCAACTGGCCTTCCGGCGGCTGACGATCACCCGCGGACTCGCCTCCGGCACCGCCGTCATGAGCACCGGACTGCTGCTGCTCGGCGTGAGCATCTCCGTCGGCAGCGGCGTGCTGTACACCTGCGCCGCGGTGTGCGCCGGCCTCGGTCAGGGACTGACGATCGGCCGGTCCGTGCAGCAGATCTCCGCCCGTACGGCACGGGCCGAGCGGGTCAGCGCGGTGAATCTCTACTACGTGGCGCTGTACACCGGCGCGGCCGTCCCGGTCATCGCCCTGGCCTTCATCGAGAAGGCATACGGCCTGCCCACGGCCGGTTTCTCCTTCTGCCTCTGCGCCCTCGCGTGCTGCGCCACCGGCATCGCCCGGCTGAGCCGGACCGGCTTGTGGAGCGACGCAACACCACGCCGTCACGGCGTGGGCACGCCCACGGCATCACTCGCCCGACAGCCCCCTCCTTGACGGCCCCCGTGGCACCGATGACACTCCCCACGACTGGCCATTGGCATCACTGCTCACGTGGAGACCGGAGGGGCTCGGTGTCGGCGCATCTCCCGACGGCACCGGCAAGCGAACATGTTCCATGAGGAAGGGGGCGACATCCGCGGCGACCGCCTCGCCTTCCGCTCGTCCGAGGTGCACCGGGCGCTGGGCGACGACCTCTCCGGTCCACTGCGGCACCTCCTGCGCGGCGGCGTGACCACCGCGGACGCCACCGGCGAACCGCCCACGGGGTGCGCACCCGGCACCGACTCCCGGACGTTCGCCCAGCACATGGTGGCCGCGCTCCTCCTCGCCCAGGACAGCCTCTCCAGGCCGCTCTCCCCCGGCTCCACTACGGCGCTGCGCAAGGCGCTCCTGGCCGAACTGGCCCCGCGCACGGACGAACGGGACGCGGCGGCCGAGGCCGACCTGCTCCTGGGCCTGTTCCAGCCGGACGAGCGGGAGCAACGGGCCCGGGCCTCCGCCCTCCTCGCGGAGCGCGGCACCGGCCCCGCGGCGGTCGTCGCCACCGCCGTCCTGTCCAACCTGGAGTGGCTGTCCGGGCGCCTCGACGACGGCCTCCGCTGGGGGCACGAGGCGCTGCGCCTCGCCGGTGACGCGCTGCCCGCCCCGTGGCGCCCGTACCCGGGGCTGGCGCTTGCCATGAAGCTCATCCATCTCGGCGAACTCACCGAGGGCGGCGCGGTACTCAGCCACATCCGCCACGAGGCACAGCGCCTCGGCAACCGCGAGGCGCTCGCCGATTCCATGATCACGCAGGGCCGGCTGCTGATCGCGGCGGGCCGCACCGCGGAGGCGGAAGCGGAGCTGGTGTCGGGGGTCTCCCTGGCCGAGCGCCTGAGCGTCGGCAACTCGGTGACCCAAGGGGTCTCCCTGCTGGCGGTCACCTCGCTGTGGCGCGGCCGGGTCGATGAGGCGGTCGACCACCTCTGGCGGGCCCGCAGGGAGCATGCCTCCGGTCAGGCTGCGTTCCCTTCGGTCCGCCGGGACTGGACCGACTTCCAGGTGGCGTCCACCCAGCTGGACCCGCGCAACGCCCTCGACCTGCTGGCGGGCCGCTCCGGTCTGCTGACGAAACCGCTGCTGTTCGTCGGCGACAACGGCGCCGCCGCCCACCTGGTGCGCCTGGCGCGGCGATCCGGAGAATTCTCGCTGGCGGCGACGGTCGTCCGGACGGCGGAGTGGCTGGCGGGACGGAACGCGGCCCGGCCGGCCCTCGCCGCGACCGCCGCGCACGCGCGAGGCGTACTGCACGACGACGCGGACGCCCTGGAGTACGCGGCCCAGGAACACCGCTGCTCCTGGGCCTCGGCATCGGCCGGCGAGGACCTGGGCCTGCTGCTGAGCCGCCGGGGCCGGGACGAGGCGGCGCGGCGGCACCTCCGTACGGCGCTGGAGCGGTACGCGGACATCGGCGCGGAGGCGGAGGTGGCCCGGCTCCGCATGAGCGTGCCGCCCTCGGAACACACCACCGGTGCACGCGGCGGGCCCACCGCACACCGGTCGGCGCCACCCGCCCTCTCCCCGTCGGCGGCACGGCCCGCGCCCCCGCCGCCCGCCACGGAGCCCGAGGCGGTGGCACGCCAGCTCCGCACGGCCGCTCTCACCGGGGCGGAGCGGAGAGTGGCGCTGCTGGTGGCGGAGGGCATGACGAACCAACAGGTGGCCCGCGCGATCTCTCGCTCCCCCCACACGGTCAACTACCACCTGCGCCAGATCTACCGGAAGCTGGACGTGCGCTCGCGGGTGGAACTGGCGCGGCGGTTCCGTGTTCCGTGACGGGGTGGTCTGAGGCGGCCGAGCACCGCGGAAGACCGTCCTACCAGGCACTTTCCCGACCTGCACGGCCGAGCGGACCACCCCGGGAGCTATCCAGACCGCCCCGGGAGCTGCCCTGCCCGCCCCGCGCCCCCACCGCCGCGTCCAGCCACGGCGACACCCACCAGGGCATCGCAAAAGGCCCGCCGACACGGGATCTCTCCCGGCCAACGGGCCTTTCGCACCGTCGGGACGACAGGATTTGAACCTGCGACCCCTTGACCCCCAGTCAAGTGCGCTACCAAGCTGCGCCACGTCCCGGTGCCCGATCCGGCCGGGATGTCCCGGCTGACCGCGCACGAGAACAATACCGCATGTCAGAGGGTGGGTGCTGCCACTTTCCCGCCCCGGGGCGGGGCGGGAGGGGCGAGATGAGTACGTGTACTCATGTGCCGGCGTCACCGCCCGGCCACGCTACGCGCATGACTACTCCATCGATTCAGCGGCCGACGACCACGGCCTTCTTCGTGCAGGCCGCGATCTCCTTCGGGCTGTCGCTGGTGGCGCTGGTGATCGGGATCATCAAGCTGCCGGTGGGGCCGTGGGAGCGCGGGTTTCTCGCGCTCGGCCTGATCTTCGTGGTGTCCTCCGCGTTCACGCTCGCCAAGTGCGTGCGCGACCGCCAGGAGGTCGAGGAGGTGACGAACCGGGTGGACAAGGCCCGGATCGACAAGCTCCTCATCGAGCAGGACGTCTTCAAGCCGGGGCAGGTCTGACCCGGCGGCCGCGGACCGCGGATCTCGCGGCCCGCGGCCCGCACACTTGACCTCAAGCGAACTTGAGGTTGCACGCTCTGTCGTATGACACACCTGACGACGGACGCGACAACGGATACGTCGACCACGCCGGCGGCGGAGCGGCCGGCGGCGACCGCCCGGCACGGTGAGCGGAGCGGATTCGCCGAACTGCCGGACCTGATGCGCCTGATGACAGGCGATGAGAAGCACGGCCCGGCCGCCACCTCCACGCTCGACGCCCTCTGGGTCCTCTATGACCGGGTGCTGCGGGTCTCCCCCGGTACGGCCACCGCCCCGGGGCGGGACCGCTTTCTGCTCTCGAAGGGCCACGGCCCGATGGCCTACTACGCGGTGCTGGCCGCCAAGGGCTTCTTCCCCGTCTCCTGGCTGGCGGGCTTCGGCTCGTACGACTCCCCGCTCGGCCACCACCCCGACCGGATGCTGGTGCCCGGCGCCGAGATCGGCAGCGGTTCGCTCGGGCACGGGCTGCCGCTGGCCGTCGGCACCGCCCTCGGCCTGCGGGCGCAGGGCCGGCCGGGACCGGCCGTCTGGGTGCTGATCGGCGATGCCGAACTGGACGAGGGCAGCAATCACGAGGCCCTGGCCTACGCGGCCGCCGCGGGCCTGGACCGGCTGCACACCCTGGTCATCGACAACTCCTCCGCGACGCATGGGTGGCCCGGCGGGATCGCCTCCCGCTTCACGGCCGCGGGGTGGTCGGCGGCCACCGTGGACGGCCGTGACCACGAGGCGCTGTACACGGCCTTCAGCGCACCGCACCCGGGCCGCCCGCACGCGGTGATCGCCCGCGTCGAGCCCAAGGACGACTGAGCGGCCGGGCCATCTCCCCGTACAGGAACAGGACTTCGAGAGGTTTTCAGTGATGGACACCATGCGTGAGCGCTTCACCTCGGTCACCTCGCGGCTGCTGACGGAGGACCCGCGGCTGGCACTCGTACTCGCCGACATCGGGGCGGCCGGCTTCGCCGAAGCGCAGAAACAACATCCGGACCGGGTGGTGAACGTCGGCATCCGGGAGCAGTTGCTGATCGGGGTGGGCGGCGGGCTGGCGCTCACCGGACTCCGCCCGATCATGCACACCTTCGCCAGCTTTCTGGTGGAGCGCCCCTTCGAGCAGGTGAAGCTGGACCTCGGCCACCAGGGCATGGGCGGGGTGCTGGTGAGCGCCGGGGCCTCCTACGACTGGCCGAGCGGCGGTTTCACCCATATGGCGCCCGGCGATATCGCGCTGCTGGACACGCTCGACGGCTGGACCGTGCACGTCCCCGGGCACCCGGACGAGGCCGAGACCCTGCTGCGGCACGCCGCCGCGGCCGGTGACGACAAGGTCTACGTCCGGCTGTCCCTGCAGACCAACACCGCGCCCCGGGCGGTGGACGGGGCGCGCTTCCGGGCCGTGCGGGAGGGGCGCGACGGGGTGGTGATCGCCGTCGGCCCGATGCTGGACCCCGTGCTCGCCGCGACCGAGGGGCTGGCGGTCACCGTGCTCTACGCGACGACCGTGCGGCCCTTCGACGGCGCCGCGCTGCGTGCCGCCGCCACGGCCGCCGGCACCTCGGACGTGGTGATCGTGGAGCCGTACCTCGCGGGAACCTCGACCCGGCCGGCCGCCGAGGCGCTGGAGGACCGGCCGCACCGGCTGCTGGGGCTCGGCGTCGGCCGCCGGGAGCTGCGCCGCTACGGGCGGCTCGACGAGCACCTGGCGGCGCACGGCCTCGATCCGCGCGGCCTGCGCGAGCGGATCGCCGGGTTCGTGACGGCGGGCTCCTGACGGGGGCGCTAGGGACGGGGCCTCAGCGGGGGTTACGGCTCAGATGTGCTTGTCGAGCCAGGCCAGCAGGTCGTCCTGGACCTCGTCGCGGTTGGTCTCGTTGAGGATCTCGTGGCGGGCGTCCGGGTAGGCCTTCCACGTCAGATCGCGGGTGCCCACATAGCGGAAGTCCTCCAGGAGTTCATGGACCAGGGTCATCCGCTGGTGGCAGGGGTCCTGATCGCCGACGGCGACATGAACGGGCAGGCCGCGCGGCATCCGGGCGAGGTTCGCCGGGTCGTTGATCTTGCGGATGGCGCGCACCCAGTCGGCGGCGAGTCCGGCGCAGAAGGGGAAGCCGCAGTCCTCGTCGGCGACATAGGCGGCGACCTCGTCCGTGTCGCGGGAGAGCCATTCGTAGCCGGTGTGGTGGGTGAAGGCGTCGTTGAAGGAGCTGAAGGTGCGCGGGATGAAGGCGGACTCCGCGCCACGGCCGTGCGCGGCGATCTCCTCCTCCAGTCCGGTGACCGCGCCGTCGATGTCCAGACCGGGCAGGGTGCGGAAGGTACCGGTGAGGATCAGCCCGGCGAGATCGGCGCCGTACTCCTGGGCGTAGTCGCGGGCCAGCATCGCGCCCATGCTGTGGCCGAGCAGCACCAGCGGCAGGCCGGGGTGGGCGGCCGCCACGTGATTGCCGATGCCCTTGAGGTCGCTGACGATCGCCCGCCAGGCGTCCTCGCCGACCACCCCGCGGCCGCCGGTGGAGGCGGCGGTGGCGCCGTGGCCACGGTGGTCGGAGGCGACGACGGCATAGCCGTGGCCGGCCAGAAAGCGGGCGAAGCGGTCATAGCGCCGGCCGTGCTCCGCGGCACCGTGGGCGATCTGGACGAGGGCACGCGGATGGCCGGACTCCGGGAGCCAGGTGTAGGTGGCGATCCGGGCACCGTCCGGAGCCTGGTGGACGTCCTGCTGCACGGCCTGCATGGCGTGGTCTCCTGACTGCCGGGGCGATGGCTGACGCGTCGCCGCCCACTCTTCCGCGCCGGGCGGCCGTGCGCCATGGGGCGCGCGTGGCGGAGGTGACGCGGAGGTGACCCGGCATCCGCGCGACGTGTCACGAACGGGCGGTCCCTGCCCGGCGTCGGTGCGTCAACTCCCCCTCCCAGGCGGCCGGTCAAGGCCTGTCTCCGCCGTGGGTGTTCCGGGCCGAGAACCGCGCCGGGGCGCCGGGCAAGGCGTTGGCGTCCCCTCCCGGCCGCTCGTGCGTGATGGTGTAGCCGCAGGAGTGACAGTGCTGTACGTGGGTTCCGTCCGCCTTGATGTTGGTGGTGTGGTGCTCGGGCGGGCACCCGTGTTCCGCCATCGTGGGGAGCATGCGTCCTCCGTGGTGAGCCTGATTCTGCTGCTGACACTCTCCTCTCAGGCCGTCTGCGTACGGGCGTGGTTGGCGCCTCTCACCCGGAAGAGGACCCGTGGTGGTTTCTGGGCGACGGCTCCACCACCCGTGGGCCACGGGGAGGCGTGGGGTGGGGGGGGGGGGGGGGGGGGGCGCCCCCCCCCCCCCCCCCACCGCCGTTGTGACACAGGGGGTGGTGCGCGCCCACCGCGCGCTCCAACTGCGCCGTCGAACGCCACCAGTTGATGTTTCATGCGCCCCGCAGTAGGTATGCCAACGGGTATTGCACGGGGTAAGCGACAGATCACTTTCCGGAAACGTTCGCTGCAGACGGCACCGCCGGTACCGTCCCAAGGCGGGGTGCGACCAGCGCGGGAAAGATCGCGAAGGAGGGGCTCGTCTTGCACCGCTATTTCACGGACCAGAGACATGAGGCACTCCGGCACCGGGTGCGGGACTTCGCCGAGAGCGAGGTCCGCCCCCGGATCGCCGAGATGGAGGCGAACCGGTCCGTTTGCCATGACCTGTCACGCCTGATCGCGCGCCAGGGATGGATAGGCGCGACCGTGCACCGCGCCTACGGCGGCATGGGCGCCGGGCATGTCGCCAAGACCCTGATCATCGAGGAGCTGTCACGGGTGAGCGCCGCGATGGGCGCGATGGTGCAGGCGTCCCAGCTGGGCGTCGCGAAGATCGTGCACTTCGGCAACGAGGAGCAGAAGAAGACCTGGCTGCCGGCCATAGCCTCCGGCGACTGCCTGCCGACCATCGCCGTCACCGAACCGGAGTCCGGCGGCCATGTGCTGGGCATGACCTCCACCGCGGTCCGCGACGGCGACGACTACGTCCTCAACGGCCGGAAGACCTACGTCGGCAACAGCCATGTCGGCGATCTGCACGGCGTCGTGGTGCGGACCGGTGAAGGCTCCAAGGGCCTCTCGGCGTTCCTCGTGGAGTCCGGCACCCCCGGCTTCCGGGTCGGGCCGCAGCAGCCCGCGATGGGGCTGCACGGCTTCAGCTTCGGCGAGCTGTTCTTCGACGACTGCCGGGTCCCGGCGGCGAACCTGCTGGGCCGGGAGGGCGACGGACTGGCGGTCGCCTACTCCTCCAGCGTGCTGTACGGACGGCCGAATCTGACCGCCGTCTCACTGGGCATCCATCAGGCGGTCCTGGACGAGACCACCCGGTTCTGCACGGAACGGCAGCGCTACGGCAAGCCGCTGGCCGACCTGGGCACCATCAAGCTGAAGCTCGGGCGCATCCAGTCCCGGCTGCTGCTGGCCCGGCTGTCCGCGTACCACGCGGTGCATCTGCTGGACCAGGGGCTGCCGTGCGACGCGGAGCTGATGAACGCCAAGCTGGTCAACGTGGAGTCCGCGCTGGAGTCGGCGCGCGACGCGATGGACATCCACGCCGCGTGCGGGCTGTTCACCGACCGCCCGGTGGAACGTTTCCTGCGCGACGCCCACCACATCTTCGCGCCGGCCGGCACCTCCGACATCCAGCTGCTGCGGCTGGGCGAACTCGCCCTGGGCCGGGCGCAGGGCGAGTGGTCCACCCGGCTCGCGGATCTGCTGCGGCTGGAGCCCTCGGAGTGGCCCGAGGAGGACGAGGTCCTCGACCAGGCCCCCGACGGGGCCCGCGCCGAGCCGCCCGTCGCGGTACGGCCCGAGGACCCCACACCCACGGTGCCGGGCCAGCGCACCGGACCGGTGCAGCGGCAGTCCTGGTTCGCCCGGCCGAGCTGAGGAGGGCGGCAGGTGTACGGCACCGCGGCCGGAAGTCCCCCCGGGTGGTGTGGACTTCACTGACAGAAGATGTCAGTGAGCCTCCGGACACTGGCGCCATGATCCTCAGCCACCACCCCCGCCGGGCCGAGCGGCTGCTCGTGTCCGCCGCCTTCGCCACCGCCCTCGGGAACAACGTCCAGCTCATCGTCGGCGCGTTGCTCATGATCAGGGAGCAGCGGACCATGATGGCCGTCGGCTGGCTCTTCATCGCCGTCGCCGGTCCGCAGGCCCTGCTGTCGCCCTTCTTCGGCCGGCTGGCCGACCGCTTCGACCGGCAGGGCCTGTGGATCGGCTGCGATGCCGTCAGCGCGGTGCTCGCCCTCGGGCTCCCGCTGTGGCTGGCCTGTGGTGGTGCCCCGGGGGCCGGGATCTACGGCGCCAATCTGGGGCTGGCCGTCGTCAGCGCCCTGTTCCTTCCGGCCAGTTCCGCGCTGATCAAGGAACGGGTCCCGGCGGGCCGGCTGCGCCGGTTCAACGCCCGTTACGAGACGGGGACCCAGGCGGGGATGCTGCTGTCCGCGGCGGTCGGCGGGCTGTCCGTCCAGGCCTTCGGCGCCGTGCCGCTGCTGGTGCTGAACGCCGGGACCTTCCTGGTCTCGGCGCTCTGCGTCGCCGCGACGGGGCGCCGCCCGGACCGGGCGGCCGCCTCGGCCACCGCCGGGGAGCAGGCACCGGTCCCGGCAGCGCCGATCCGGCCCCTGCGGGTACGCCGCTTCATCCTGCTCTACGCCCAGGGGAGCGTGGTCGTCACGGTCTTCAACGCGCTGCTGCCCACCGCGGTCATCGGCGAACTTCACCTGGGTGCGGGGGTGTTCGGCCTCGTGGACGCCCTCGGCTGTCTCGGCTTCCTGGCGGCCACCGTTGCCTACCGGATCGTCAGCGGACGCCATCCGGACCTCCGCATCGCCGTCGTGGGCTTCCTGCTGTGCGGCGCCGGCCTGGTGCTGCAGAGCCAGTTCGGGATCGCCGGCTACCTCGTCGGGGTGCCGCTGGGTGCGTTCTTCTTCGGGCAGGCCAGGATCGCCTCCCGCACCCTGCTGATGGCCTCGGCCGACGAAGCATCGGTGGGCAGGGTCTTCGGGCTGGCGAACGGTGGCGGGCTGGCGGCCACGGTCGGGGTGATGTTCCTGGTCGCGACGGTCACCGACCACAGCGACACGCGCTACGGCTTCGGGGCCCTCGCCGCCGTCGCCCTGCCGGCCACACTGTCCGCCGGACTGCTGCTGCGGGCGCCCGCCGCCCCGCCGCACGCGTCCGCCGACCGGTACCGGTCGGCCACGGCTCCCGCCGTCTCCGCGATCCCCCGGCGCAACTCCTCGGGGGCGAGCACCTCGATGTCCGCGCCCAGCGACAGCAGCGCCGGCACCGCCAGGCCGACCGACTCCAGCGGCACCGTCGCCGTCACCCAGCCGTCGGCGTCCGGCGGCCCCGCCGAGTCCTCCACGGCGCGGACCAGCACCGCGTCCAGGCGGTCCGGCAGTGCGGACAGCAGCGCCGGAGAGATCCGTACGGAGGCCTGAAGCCGCAGCCTGCGGGCGTCGTAGGCGGTGAGGTAGTCCTGCCAGTGGGCGGCCAGGTCGAAGCCGTCGGGGCGCTCGAAGCCGTCCTCCCCGACCTCCAGCCGGAGGATCGACGACACCCGGTAGGTCCGCACCGCACCGTCCACCGCGGCGACGAGGTACCAGACACCCGCCTTGAGGACCAGCCCGTAGGGGTCGAGCGCGCGCTCGACCTCCTGCGGCTCGGCCCAGCGGCGGTAGCGCACCTGAATCCGCCGCTGGTTCCACACGGCGTCGGCGAGCGCCGCGAGAGCGGACGGTGTGTCCTGTTCCCGGTACCAGCCGAGCGCGTCGAGGTGGAACCGCTCGCGGATGCGGCCGGCCCGGTCCCGCAGCGGGGGCGGCAGCGCCGCGGCCAGTTTCAGCTGCGCGGCCGCGAGCACCTCGCCCAGTCCCAGGTCGGCCGCCGCGCCCGGCAGTCCGGCCAGGAACAGCGACTCGGCCTCGTCGGCGTGCAGTCCGGTGAGCCGCGTCCGGTAGCCGCCGAGCAGCTGGTACCCGCCGCCGTGCCCGGCGTCGCCGTAGACCGGGATGCCCGCACCGCTCAGCGCGTCGATGTCCCGATAGACCGTCCGGACCGAGACGCCCAGCTCCCCGGCGAGCTCACCGGCCGTCAGCCTGCCCCGGTTCTGCAGCAGGAGGACGAGGGAGAGGAGCCGGGCCGCGCGCATGAACCGATCATTCCAGGTCCGGATTCGGGCCGGGCCCGGTCTTCGGGACGCGTCAGACCTCGCTCTGCTGCTTCTCCATCTGGTGGATCTGCTCGACGAGTTCGGCGGCCATCGACTTGATGGTCTCCAGCCCCTCCCGCCCCCAGGGCCGCGGTTCGAGGTCCACGACACAGACCGTGCCGAGCGCCGTCCCCGTACGGTCGATCAGCGGCGCACCCAGGTAGGAGCGGATGCCGATCTCATCGACGACGGGGTTGCCGGCGAACCGCGGATAGTCGCAGACGTCCTCCAGCACCAGGGCCTTGCGGCGGACGATGACATGCGGGCAGTAGCCGTGGTCACGGTCCATCACCCGGCCCGGCTGGGCGCTGGCGGGCGCCGGGCCCAGCTCGACGGCCTGGTCCTGGGAAGGCGTGTAGAGACCGGCGAAGTACTGCCGCCGCTCGTCGATGAAGTTGACCATCGAGTAGGGCGCCCGGGTGGTCCGGGCGAGCTTGCGCGCGAACTCGTCGAACGCCGGCAGCGGGGACTCGCCGATCCCCAGGGCACGCAGCCGGGCGACGCGTGCCGGGGCCTCGTCGTCCTGCGGGGTGAGCAGCAGATGGCGCGTCGGGTCGTAGGAGAGGTACGGGACGCGGGAGGCGGGGTGGTTCATGGCAGCTCCGGGGTCGCGGCGAGGGCGGGGGTGAGCAGATGCTGGACGAGCGAGACCAGGACGTGGGTGGCCGAGCCGCCCCGGCGGGCGTCGCAGAGCACGACGGGAATGTCCGGGGAGACGTCCATGGCGCTGCGGACCTCGTCCGGGTCGTAGCGGTAGGAGCCCTCGAACTCGTTGACGGCGACGATGAACTGGATGCCGCGCCGCTCGAAGAAGTCGACGGCGGCGAAACACTGGTCCAGCCGCCGGGTGTCGGCGAGGATCACCGCGCCCAGCGCACCGTTGGACAGCTCGTCCCACATGAACCAGAAGCGCTGCTGCCCCGGCGTCCCGAAGAGGTAGAGGACGTGCGCGGGACTGAGGGTGATCCGGCCGAAGTCCATGGCCACGGTGGTGGTGTTCTTCTCCTCGACCCCGGCCAGGTCGTCGGTGCCGACGCTGATCTGGGTGAGGAGTTCCTCCGTGCTGAGCGGCTCGATCTCGCTCACCGCGCCGACGAAGGTCGTCTTGCCGACCCCGAAGCCGCCCGCGACCAGGATCTTGAGCGCGGTGGGGAAGAGGTCGGCCGTGGTGTCCCCCTGGGGGCGGGGGTCACAGTCGTTTGCGAAGTCCATGCAGCACCGCCTCCAGCAGGGCACGGTCGGTACGGGACGCGGGCCCTGCCGAAACGGCCGCGGGGGCCCGCGCGGTGAGCGCCCCGCAGTCGACGAGGTCGGCGAGGAGCACCTTGGTGACCACGGCGGGCAACCGTATGTGGGCGGCGATCTCGGCGACCGAGACCGGCCCGCCGCACAGCCCCAACACCTGGGCGTAGTCGGGGCCCTGGCAGGAGACGGGCCGCCGGCCGGTGGCCATCACCATGGTCAGCAGGTCGAAGTGCGCCGTCGGACGGGTCCGGCCGTTGCTGATGGTGTACGGACGGACCAGCCTGCCGGCCGCGTCGTCGTACCACGGCTCGCCGCCCTGCCGCCGCCGGCGACGCACGGTCATGGTCATCGACCGCCCGCGGGCGCCTGCTGGCGTGCGGGAGTGGAGAGATACGGCCGGACGCTCTTGACCAGCATCGACATTTCGTAGCCCAGCACCGCCACATCGGCCTCCCGGCCGGCGAGCACCGCCAGACAGGCGCCCGATCCTGCGGTGGAGACGAACAGGAAGGTGGACTCCAGCTCGACGACGACCTGGAGCACGTCGTCGCCCTCCCCGAAGCGCGCTCCGGCGCTGCGGGCGAGGGAGTAGAGGCCGGAGGCCAGGGCGGCCATGTGGTCGGCGCTGTCCGGGTCGAACCCGTGGGCGGCCTTGACCAGGCCGTCGGAGGACAGCAGCAGCGCGCTCCGGGCGTGCGGAACCCGCTGTACGAGCCCGGTCAGCAGCCAGGACAGATCGGTGTGCTGGCCTCCCTGCGGCTGCAAATGCGCCTGCGTACGCACATCACTCACCATGGTTACGGTCGTCTCCTCGGGGGCGGGCCATCGGGGCGTCATGGTCACGGTCGTAGAGCAGGTCGTTGCCGGCCGGGCCGCTGAGGTCGCCGCCCTGAGCCGGGGTGGTGCCGTTGCCGTCCGCGGTGTTCGCCGCGTAGGTGTCGTCGGCCAGGCTGAAGCCGCGCCGGAAGGCGGCCATCAGGCCGGGGTCGTGCTCGGGTTCCGGGCCTTGACGGGGCGTCGTGGACGGCAGGATCGGGTCGCCGCGCAGCTCGGGAACGAGATGGGTCTGCTTGCGCCGCCGGGGCAGCCGCGGGCGGGCGCCGTTGTCCACGGCGGGCGGTGCGGGCGGCAGCACGACCGGGCCGGGGGCGGCGGGGTGGTCGGCCGGCGCGGGGTCGGGCGCGGGGGTCTCGTGGGTGTGCGCCTCGGGGAGGTGGACGTCGGGGGTGTGGGCTCCGGACGCGCGGACCAGCCGGCGCCGGGTGGCGCCGACGCCGGAGTCGGTGTCCGCGGGCGCCGGGGCATGCCCCGGGTCCGGAGCGCCGCCGTAGCCGCCCGGTGGCATGCCGAGCGCGTCGTCGGGGGCGGGTCCCGGCGCCGGGATGGCGAGTGTCCGGGAGGCGTCGGGGCCGGGGTCGTGGCGGTCGTGACGCTCCTGCGCGGCGCCGTGGTCGCCGGGGTATCCGCGCACGTACTCCCCGTCGTCCGCCCCGTGGTGTTCGAGCGCCGGGCCGGTGTCCGCCGCTCCGGCGGCGAGCGGCGCACCCGCGCCGTTGGTGTCCCCCTCGCCCGAGTCCGCGCCGAGCAGCGCCTGGGGCACGATCAGCACGGCCTGCACACCGCCGTAGATGTTGCTCTGGAGCCGGACGACGATGCCGTGCCGCCGGGCGAGCGAGGAGACCACGAAGAGCCCGATCCGGCCGTCGCTCAACAGCTCGGCGACATCGATGTGTTCGGGGTCGGCCAGCAGCCCGTTCATCCGCTGCTGCTCGTCCGCGGACATGCCCAGACCGCGGTCCTCGACCTCGACCGCGAGTCCGGCGGTGACGAGCTGGGCGCGCAGCAGGACCGGGGTCTGCGGGGCCGAGTAGATCGTGGCGTTCTCGACGAGTTCGGCGAGCAGGTGGATGACGTCGGCGACGGCGTGTCCGCGCAGGGTGCCCTCGATCGGCGGCACCAGCTTGATCCGGGGGTACTGCTCGACCTCGGCGATCGAGGAGCGCAGCACCTCGGTCAGGGACACCGGGCGGCTCCACTGGCGGCGCGAGATGGCGCCGCCCAGGACGGCGAGGTTCTCGGCGTGCCGGCGGATGCGGGTGGCCAGGTGGTCGACGTGGAACAGGCCCTTGAGCAGGTCCGGGTCCTCGACCTGGTTCTCCAGCTCGTCCAGCAGCTCGATCTCGCGGTGCACCAGGGACTGCAGCCGCCGGGCGAGGTTCACGAAGACCTCGACCTTCTGTTCGCTGCCGCTGGCGTTGCTGCGGGCGATGGCGACCGCGTCGATGACGGCGGACTCGGCGGCCCGGCCCGCGGCGGCCACTTCATGGGCGAGCAGGTCGAGAGTGTCGCCCGTGGGCACCGGCCCGGGTTCGGGCTCGCGGCGTTGAATCCACTCGCCCTGCCGTACCCGGTCCAGGAGGTCGTACAGGTCGGACTGGCTGCGGGCACAGACCTGGCGCAGCCGGGCGTAGCGGGCGACGGTGGCGCGGGCCTCGGAGTTGGCGGCGGCGCCCGCGGTGAGCACGATGACGCAGACCAGGGCGAGCCCGCCGCACAGCACCACCCACTCGCGGCCGGTGACCCGGGCGCCCCCGGCCTGGACGACGAAGGCGGCGACGGCCGTGCAGAGGACGGCGACCAGGAGACAGGGGACGGCGGCGAGCCTGACCAGGCGGGACCGTATCGCCGAGTCGGCGGCCGACTCGGGGAACGCGGCCCGGCCGTGTCGTCCGCCCTCACGCTCCCGCCGCCGGGCGGCGGCGGGTACGGGGGCGGCCCCCGGGGAACCCTGGGACCCTGGGGATCTCTGAGCCTCCTGGGACATCTGGGTCCCCTGGGGGAATGCGGTAGGCATCGGCGCCCTCCGGATCGGCCGTGGCAGTTCGCGGAGCACGCACGCTAGTTGTTGCCGGGGTGGGGTCCGGAGCCACTTCGGGGTTTCGCTACCCCGCGCCACCTCCCTGAGTGGACGCCACCCGCACATCAGTACGAGGTGAACCGAACTTCCGTTCCTTCAGGGCGAGTTGAGTTCCTCCGACGGTGCCCCTTCCGATGGCTCGCGAACGGCGCTCGCGCACACGACGCGCGCCGGGTCCATCGGTCCGGGCGGGGGTACGTCAATGGGCTGAGAGCCGCTCCATGACCGTCTGCGGCGGGCCGCTCAGTGGACGGGTGTGCCGGTGGTCCGGGGGCTGATGCCGGTGGCGCGTTCGGGGCGATCGTGGAGGGCCGCCGGAGGGGTCCGGACGATGAACTGCGTCTGTCCGTCCTCCCGTTCGGGCCGGATGACGGGCAGCCGGGCGGCGTCGACGGCGACCACGGCGCCGTAGTAGCGGCGGATCGGATGCAGACACGGGTCCGGTCCGGCGGCGGGCGAACGTGAAGATGCCCGTGCAGAGGGGTGAGGCGGGTGCCGTGGGCGGCGGCCGTGTGCAGCGTCGGGGCGCGGCGGGCGGTCAACCGTGCGCCGCGCCGGGCGCCGTAGGACTGGGGATGCCGCCGAGTGCCGTAGTCCTGCGGGGGTGCGGGGGCGTCAGACTGCGGCGCCAGCAGGCCCCCGCTCAAGGAACGTCGCCACGGTCCAAGTGAAGCCTTGCGGATCGTCGAGCCACGGGTAGTGGCCGGCGCCCGGCTGAACGACGAGTTCGGCCCGGGGCAGCAGTTTCGCGATGTCCTCGGCGACGCGGGGCAGCGGGCCGCTGTCCAGTTCGCCGGCGAGCAGCAGCACCGGCGCGTCCAGCCCCGCCAGCCCCGCGCGGGCCGCGTCGGGGGCGAAGGCGCCGGCGGACGCGTAGCGCTCGGCGGCCTCCTCGTGGGTCTGTGCCACCTCGGTCGCGGCATGCGCCTGCGCGGCCGCGTCCCAACGGCCGTAGAAGAAGGGCGCGATGGCGTCCCAGTCGGCGTCCGCCGCGGTACCGGCCCAGACCCGTTCGTAGGCGTCGTACGCGGCGTCGAACCATGGCT
The DNA here is from genome assembly GCF_043199295.1 of Streptomyces sp. NPDC048612. Taxonomy (NCBI): domain Bacteria; kingdom Bacillati; phylum Actinomycetota; class Actinomycetes; order Kitasatosporales; family Streptomycetaceae; genus Streptomyces; species Streptomyces sp. NPDC048612. The sequence goes on along the minus strand of NZ_JBICVV010000001.1, from coordinate 176,176 downwards.
CGGCGGTGCGCAGGGCGGCCGCCTCCCGGCGGTGCTCTTCGGTGAAGTCGATGCCGAGGGCGCGGGCACGTGCGGTGATCAGCGTGAGGGTACGGAGGCGCCGCGGGTGCCGGGCCGCGTAGAGCAGCGCGAGGTCACCGGCCGCCGAGTGCGCGAGGAGGTCGACCCGTCCCAGTCCGAGATGCGCGCGGAGGGCCTCGACATCGGCGACCTGCCGGTCACAGCGGTAGGTCGCCGGGTCGGCGGGGGTGCCGGAGTCACCGGTGCCGCGCAGATCCAGGGTGATCAGGCACCGCCGCTGCGCCAGTCCGCCGAGAGCGCCGAGGTACCCGGAGGCCCGCATGGGCCCGCCGGGCAGACAGAGCAGCGGCTCGCCCTCGCCCACGACGTGGTAGGCGAGTTCGGTCCCGTCAGGAGCGGCGAAGGAAGGCATGGCCGTCATCCTCACCGTCGGTGACGATCATGGCAAGAGGTTTGCCTCCGGGGCGCTCAAGCGCCCCTGGTCCCGGCCGGGTTGGTGCGGCGGCCGGGCCGGCCGTGTGCTCAGGGGAGGCGCAGGGTGAACCACGGCACGCTGTCGCCCGGCAGCACATACTCCTCCACCTCGACGAATCCGTACCGTCGCGCGAACCGCAGCCCGTCCGTATTGGATGCCCAGACCATTGCCGCCCGGCCCGTTGCGTGCGGCTCAGCGGTCCGCCGCGAGGCCCACGTCGGTGGGTGACACGGCTTGCGGCCAGGCGGGCCAGCCGTGGACGGGCGGCACCGCGATCGCCCGCCACCACGGATAGACGGCCGCCGGCTCGGCGGGCTCGAAGGGCTCGCCCGGTCTGGGGTGGGCCGTGCCGACCCCGGACGTCCGGCCGGCGGCCAGCGTCCGTTCGGCGGGCTCGGCCCAGGGGTGCGGCGCGAGGTTGAAGGTCCCCCAGTGGATCGGCAGCAGGACACCGTGCGGCCTCCCGCCCTGGAGGTCGAGATGGGACCGCACGCCCTCCTCCGGGGTCATGTGGATGTCCGGCCAGAAGTCGCTGTACGCGCCGATCTGGATCATCGTCGCGTCGAACGGGCCGTGCGCCGCGCCGATCTCGGCGAAGCCGGAGAAGTAGCCGGTGTCACCGCTGTGGAAGATCCGGTGCTCCGGTCCGGCGACCACCCAGGAGGCCCACAGGGTGTGCTGCGGGCCGCGCAGTCCGCGGCCGCAGAAGTGCTGGGCGGGGGTGGCCGTGAGGGTCAGCGCGCCGACGCGGGTGGACTCGTGCCAGTCGAGCTCGGTGATCCGCTCCGCGGGGACGCCCCAGAACTCCAGGTCGGCGCCGATGCCGAGGGGTACGACGAAGGCCGCGCCGGTGCCGGCCAGGCCCTGGACCGTCGACATGTCGAGATGGTCGTAGTGGTCGTGCGAGATGACCACGGCGTCGACCGGGTCCAGCTCGTCCAGGGCGAGGGGCACCGGGTGCATCCGCTTGGGTCCGGCCCAGGTGAACGGCGAACAGCGCTCGCCCCAGACGGGGTCGAAGAGCACCCGCTGCCCGTCGATCTCGGCCAGCACGCTCGAATGCCCCATCCAGGTGAGCCGCAGCCCGGAGGCGGGCGGCTGGCCACGCTCCGCGGCGGTCGGGCGGTACACCGGAATCCGGCCGACCGGCGCCCGGCGCAGCCGGCCCTCCCGGCTCAGCTGGGTGCGCGCCATCGGCAGGGCGGAGCCGTGGAGCAGCTGCCTGGTCGGCGCGGGATTGCGGAACTGGCCGTCCACGAACTGCGGCGACCTGCGAATCCTGGCGAGCCGCTCCCCGGTGGGTTCGATTCCGAAGCTCGCGGGCCGCAGCGCGGACAGTCGCGTGCGGCGGGGTCGGGAACCGGTCACGGCACCTCCATGGTCAGGGCGGTCGCGAAGGGAACGGGCCGCACGAGCGAGGGGTTCCGGCACACCGCGCCCCGCGGCGCCGCCGTACGGTTTCCGCACCACGACACCCGGACTCAACACCATCACCCGCAGAGACAAACCGCGCGACCGGCCGTCGCATTCCCGGCACGGGGTGTGACCTCTCCCGGCCCCACGGGAGACGCCTCCCGGCCCGGCCACCGGGACGCGCCCATTGCGGTGACGGAGGCCGAAGGCGGCCGTCCGCGGACACGTACGACCGCCGGTCGCGCCCCCGCCCAGGAGCCGCCCGTCAGCCGAACGGTCCCTCCTGGGTGAAGCGGCGCAGTTGGCGGGCGAACGCCTCGGCCTCGCCCGGCGGCCAGGAGGACAGGCTCGCCATGATGTGGGCCGCCAGCCGTTTCCGCAGCTCGGCCACGGCGGACTGGCCCTGGTCGGTGAGGACGAGCAGATGTGCGCGCCGGTCGGCGGGGTCGGCCTCACGCCGGACGAGACCGGCGGCCTCCAGCCGTGAGGCACGGCGGGTGACTCCGGAGCGGTCGACTCCGACATCGGGCGCCAGGTCCGCCGCACTACGGGGCCCGGTCCGGGCCAGTGCGCTCAGCACGGGGTACGTCACCTCGTCCACCGCCTCTCCCATGCCCTCGGTGAGCCGCTGGTGCAGCTGGGTGCGGGTGGTGCGCCGGAGCAGGATGCCCAGCGCGTCTGCGATCTCGTGTCCCACGTCGTTCGTCACACCAGAAGAATAACGTGCGCTGCGCACGCGTCCGGTGCTACAGTGACGGATATGCGTGCGAAACGCACGCACTTCTGTTCTGTGACCGGCTCTGTGAAAGGAACTCCCATGACGCGCACCGGTATCGAGGCCGCCCTCAACGACCTGCTCTTCAGCCGCGAACTCACCGTCCAGGAAGCCGCCGACCGCCACTTCACCCCGGAGTACCGCCAGCGCACCGACGGGGACTGGGCCGACCGCGCCGCATTCATGGAGCACATCAGCCACCTCCGCACCGTCGTCGCCGACGGCCACGTCGAGGTGCACGAAGAGCTCTACGACGGCAGCAGGTACGCCGACCGGCACACCGCCCACCTCACCAAGAAGGACGGCTCGGCCGTCCGTATGGAGGTCTACGTCTTCGCCGACCTCGCGCCCGACGGACGCTTCGCCCGCATCGAGGAGACCACCCTGCTCCTCCACGGCGCCGACACCGACCGCGACATGGGCAGCGCCCGCTGAGGCCGCGGGCCGGACGCCGCGAACTCGGCACAGCGAACTGGGCACGGCGAAACGGCACGGCGAACTCGCCCCCGTGGAGGCCGACTTCACCGACCGGCGCTCCGGGACGGACCGCCTACCCCAGCCACCCCCCGCCACCCCGATCGCCCAAGCCCCGAGGATCACCCCTCCGGCATGAACGCCAACACGAGGTGATCCTCGACCGCTCGGTACCCGAGGCGCTGGTAGAGGGCGTTGCTGGTGGGGTTGTCGAGATCCGCGAAGAGCAGCAGTTCGGGCACGCCGGCGTCGCGGGCTCGGCGCGAGAGCGCGGCGGTCACCGCGCCCGCGTAACCACGTCCGCGCAGTCCGGGCGGGGTGTAGACGGGGGCGATCCGGGCCGTGCCGGAGAGCGCGGGGGTGCGGCAGGCCAGAGAGACGGGTCCCCCGTCGGTCTCCCAGAGCAGGCAGCGGCCGTCGGCGATCCGGGCGTCGACCGCACGGGCGTCGCGGGGTAGCGAGCCGCCGATGTCCGCGGCGAAGGCGGTGAACCAGTCGAGCAGGAGTTCCCGGTCGGCGGTGGTGGCGGTGCGGGCCCTGCCGGGCGGCGCGGGCGCAGGCGGGGTCAGCTCGCCCAGCCGGTAGAGGCGTTCGCGCCTCGTGGGGGTCACCCTGCCGCCGTGCCGCCGCTGCCAGGCAGCCGCGACCGCCTCCGCCGCCGCCCGGCCCCCGTTCACCCCCGGGACCGCCACGCCCTCGGCCGCCAGCGCCTCCACCAGCGAGGTCGCAGCCTCGTCCGGCATCGGCGTGAGCAGCAGCGGACGCGGTGGTGTCCACACGAACGCCGCCGCCACCGCGTCCCGGCCGTCCGGCCGCCACCATCCGCACAACGGCGCCTCGTCCCCGTACACATCGGCGCCGAGCGACCGCAGGGAGGAGACCACCGACAACGGCACCGTGTGCACGGCCGGCCGGCTGCGCAAGAACGCGCCCGCCGCCGCGTCATATACCGGGAGATCCCGGGTCATTGTCCACGTCATGCTGCAGCCTGCTCCGAACCGGTGGGCGGCCGCACTCCCTTTTCCGCGGCGCGGCGCCTCTCGCCGAGGCTCTCGCGGGGGCCCGCGGTCAGAGCGCTTCGATGGCCGCCGGCGGGCCGGGCAGTCCGGGGCGGCGGGGCAGGAAGACGGTGCGGAGGAGGATCTGCGGGGCGACCAGACGCGTGGGCGGCGCGGTGAGGTTGAAGACGTCCCGGAAGGCCGCGCCGACGACCGGGTCGATGGCGGCGCGGGCGACCAGCCGGTCGAGGTACCAGGTGGAGAGCCGCTCCCCGAGGCCCGCCCTGCTGTCGCCGGAGTCCGCGTACGGGCGGTCCGCGCCGACCGCGGCGAGCCAGGCGGGCTCCGCGGCGCGGGCCACCGCTCGCTGCGCCTCGGCGGTGATCCCGGGGCGCAGCCCGCCGCCGTCCGTGAACGTGCCGCGCACGGCCAGCGCCCCGAGGGCGGCGACCGACATGCCCTGCCCGTACACGGGGTTGAAGGTGCACGCGGCGTCCCCGAGGACGAGCAGACCGTCGGGCAGGGCACCGGGCCGCTCGAAGTGCCGGCGGCGGTTGCGGGTGTCGCGGAAGCCGTGCACGGGCGACAGCGGCTCGGCCTGGGCGAGCAGTTCATGGATGTACGGGTCGCCGATGGTGGCGCTGAAGGCGGTGAACTCCGCGGCGTCCGTGGGCGGGTGGTGCCCGCGCACACCGGACATCGTCAGCAGCCAGTTGCCGTCCTCCACGGGGACGTACACCGCGCCGCGCGGGCACTCGGGCCAGCCCGGGACGTTGATGCCCGCATCCGGTGCCGTGGCCGGGTCCCTGGGGCGGTACATCCGGGTGGCGTAGGCGATGCCCGCGTCCACGGTCTCCTCCTGCGGCACGGACCGGCCCAGTTCGGCGAGCCACTGCGGGGTGCGGGAGCCGCGGCCCGAGGCGTCCACGACGAGCCCGGCCGGCAGCTCCCGCCCGGACCGCGCGCCCGGCGCACCGTCCCGTGCCCGCACCCGGACCCCGGTCACCCGGCCGGCGTCCCCGGTCAGCCCGGTGGCCTCGGTCGCCTCCAGGACCTCGACCCGGGTGGCCGATTCGGCGGCCGCCCCCAGCACCCGCTCCCGCACGACGGAGTCCAGTACCGGCCGGGTGACGCTGAGGGTGAGATGCCGGCGCTCGTCGAAGCGGCGCTGCCAGCCGGTGGGGGTACGGGTGAGCAGATCGCGGGACAGATACAGGCCGCGGGCGCCCGCCTCGCCGAGTGCGGCGGCCGTACCGGGCAGCAGCTCCTCCAGGGCGTGCCGGCCGCCGCTGAGGAGGACGTGCAGATGGCGGGCCTGCGGGACACCCTTGCGGAAGGCGCGCCCCTCCGGGTAGCGGTCGCGCTCCACGACGGTGACCGTCTCGACCTGCCCGATCAGGGCGGCGACGGCCAGCATCCCGGCGAGCCCGCCGCCGATCACGATCGCGGTGCGCCCGCCATTGGAGTGCTCTGCCACCGTTGCCCCGCTCCCCCGACGGCGTGGTCCGACCGCCGACGCACCGCTCGTTTCTGTCCCCGGACCGCTCGCCCCGCCCGCTGTCCGGGCGCCGTCGGCGGAAACCGATCACCGTCGGCCACAGACTTCAGTGCCCCCGGGGGCCGTGTCAACGGCCCTTTGCGCCAACCGATCTGTGGACCCCTCAGCCGTTCGCGCCGTTGTGCGCCCCTCGCGCCCTGGTCACCGGCCCGGACCGGGCGTGTTCGTCCCTCACTCGTGTCACCGGACCCCCTGACATCCCGTCATGGGACGAGCGTGCGTCTAGACTCCCCGCAGCGGATGCACCCCGTCCGCAAACGGTCTCACCAGCAGGGGATTCGTCTCACCAGCAAGGGATTCAGGGACGCTTGTGACATTCCAGCAGGTTTCTGAGCCGTATGACGCCTATGACGTGCTCGTCGTCGGCGGGTCGGGCGTGGACACCGTCGTGTCGGTCGGCGCACTGCCCGTACCACTCGCCGACTCCCACCCGGTGCCACCCCTCTACGAGGCGGCGGGGCACACCGGCACCGGTGTCGCGCTCGGCTGCGCCGCGCTCGGGCTCACCACCGGATTCGTGGACTTCGTCGGCGACGACCATCCGGGCACGCTGGTCCGTGAGCGGCTGGCCGGTACCGGTGTCGACTTCCGGCCGCTGATCTCCCCGCACGGCACCCGGCGCGCGGTCAACCTCGTCGCCCCCGACGGCCGCCGGATGTCGTTCTACGACGCCCGGGACCCGGCCGAGCTGCGGATGCCGCCCGAGCACTATCTGCCCCCGCTGCGGCGCGCCCGCCATGTGCATCTGTCGATCATGCACTTCGCCCGCTTCCTGTACGACGACATCGAGGCCCTGGGCCTGCCCGTCTCCACGGATCTGCACGACTGGGACGGGCTGACGGACCATCACCGGGAGTTCGCGCTCCGCTCCGACCTGGTGTTCCTCAGTACGGCCGGGGCGGGTGAGCGGATCGGGGCCGTGATGCGGGAGATCCTGCGCGAGGGGCGCGCCGAGGCGGTGATCGCCACGGCCGGGGCGGGCGGCGCCTACCTCCTCAGCGCCGACGACCGTACGCCGCGTCTGGTGCCGACCGTGGTCCCGCCCGGTCCCGTCGTGGACAGCAACGGCGCGGGCGACGCCTTCACCAGCGGGTTCCTCTACGGCAGGCTGACGGGCCGGGACCTGGAGGAGTGCGCGCGCCTGGGCGCCGTCGCGGGGGCGCACGCCTGTACCTCGCGGGGGCCCCACACCTCCCTCGTCGGCCCGGAGGAGCTGCGCGCCGCCCTCGGCGCACCGGCCACCGCCCCGGCGCAGCCTGCCGGTGAGGGCAGCCGCATCCCGGGCCCACCGGACCCGCAGGTGTCCCGTACAGGGGCGTAGTCCGCGTGACGGGCTGACCGGCCGGGGCCTCCGGCCGGTCAGCCCGTGCGGCCCACTCCGCCGTAGAAGATGGTGTTGTTGAGTTCCTCCGCACCGGGCACCCGGTCGTCCGGCCGCCACAGCGGCACCCGTACGACGCCCGGCTCCAGCAGGGCGAACGGGCCGAAGAGCGGCTCGATCTCGGCCTTCGACCGCAGGTTGAGGGTGGCGGTGGCGCTCTTGTAGACGTTCACCACGCCGTCACGCGCCCGTTCGTCCGTACGGCCCGCCTCATAGGCCTCGTAGGGCTCGCCGGTCGCGTGCGTCAGCACGAGATGGCTGCCCGCGGGAAGCGCCTCGGCGAGGGCGGCGATGAGCCCGGCGGGGTCCTCGTCGTCCCGGATGAAGTGGAGTACGGCCACCAGCAGCACCGCCACCGGCCGGTCGAAGTCGATCAGCTCCCGGACGGTGGGGTGGTCCAGCAGCGCCTTCGGGTCGCGGGCGTCGCCGAGCACGAACCCGGTGCCCTCGGTGTTGGTCAGCCGGGCGCCGGCGTGGGTGGCGACGATCGGGTCGTTGTCCACATACACCACGCGGGTGCCGGGGGCGCTCTCGCGGGCCACCTCGTGGGTGTTGGGCGAGGTGGGGATGCCGGTGCCGATGTCGATGATCTGGCGGATGCCGTCGGCGGTCAGCGCGCGGACCGCGCGGCGCAGGAAGGCGCGGTTGGCGCGGGCGCTGAGCCGCACCTGCGGGTGAACCTCGATGACGCGCTCCGCGGCCACCCGGTCGACCTCGTAGTTGTCCCAGCCGCCGAGGTAGTAGTCGTACATCCGGGCGGGGTGCGGCCGGCTGGTGTCGATCTCCGCGGCCGAGAAGCCCGAGTGCTCCGGTCCCTGGACGTACGGTCCGATCTCCGGGACCTCGTCCGGTGTCCCCTGGGACATGTCCTGCGCGCTCATGCCGTCCTCCGTTCGGTGCGCCGGCCCGGCGCCGCCGCGAGCAGGAAGTCGGCGTGGCCGGCCTTCGCCCCCTCGATGAAGCTCACCATTTCGTGGTGGGTGTAGATCAGGGCCGGGCCGTCCGGGTCGGTCGACTGCCGCAGCGCTATCCGGCCGTCCCCCAGCCGCATGGCCTCGACGCACTCGCCCCCGTTTCCGCCGCTCCACGGCTTGTGCCAGCCCTCAGAGCCCAGCTCCTTGGCGGGCATGCCGTTGTAGATGCGTATGCGATCCATGGTTCAGATCTCCTTGCGAAAGCCACCCAGAATGGCCTCGGTGGTGTGTGCCGGCGCGGCCTGCGCACACATCCGGTCCAGGGCCTCCAGGAACTGCGAGACGTCGTTGCGCTGGTCGAAGTACACGGCTCCGACGAGGCTTTCCGCGTACGCGATGTCCGGGAGTTCCGGGATCGGGAAGCGGAAGAGGTGGAACGGTCCGTACATGGCGGGGTGCGGGCCCGCGGCGAACGGCATGATCTGCAGCCGTACGTTGGGCAGCGCGGTGGCCTCCATCAGCCGGGTGACCTGGTCGCGCATCACCTTCGGGCCGCCGATCGGGCGCCGCAGCACGGTCTCGTCCATGACCACCCACAGCATCGGTGCGTTGTCACGGGTCAGCAGGGACTGCCGCTCCATGCGCAGCGCGACGATGCGGTCGATGTCCGCGGTGGAGGCGTGCGGCATCCCGGCCTTGAGCACCGCGGCGGCGTAGTCCTCGGTCTGCAACAGCCCGGGGACGTAGTGCGGTTGGTAGGCCCGGATGAGGTTGGCCTCGCTCTCCAGGCTGACGAAGGCGCTGAACCACTCGGGCAGCACATCGCGGAACCGGTGCCACCAGCCGGGCTTGTTGGCCTCGCGGGCGAGGGAGACGAAGCCCTCGATCTCGTCCTCGTCGGTGACGCCGTAGGTCGCCAGCAGCTTCTCGACGTAGGGGAGTTTGAGGCCGACCTCGGCCTTTTCCATCCGCCGTATGGTGGCGTGGGTCACGTCGAGGGCCGCGGCGGCCTGCTCGAAGGAGAGGCCCGCCTTCTCGCGCAGGTCCTGCAGTCGCTTGCCGAGCACCACCCGCAGGACGGTGGGTGCACCTGCCGACCGTGGGTCCGCCACGTCCGATCGCCTCCAACTGACTTCAATTGTCAGCAGTGTGTCATGCCGTCAGCATGAACGAACAGACTGCACTTACGATTCTGCAAATTACAGACTGATCCTTGCCATCGGTGACCGACATCGCACATAGTTGCGGCGTGGCTTCCTCCAACAACGCTCCTTCGTTAGGGCGCTGTGGCGGCTTTGTCGCCCAGTACCCGCAGGACGCGTTCCACTTGCCGGCGCGACGCACGTCCGTTCCCGAGGCGCGCAGACGCGTCAGTGCGCTGCTGTGCGAGTGGGGCGCGGATCAACAAGTCCGCGACGACGTGGAGTTGGTGGTCTCCGAGCTGTTCACCAACGCGGTACGGCACACCGACAGCGAGAAGGTCGGCTGCGAGCTCGCCCTCTTCGGCGCGCACATCCGCATAGAGATCACGGACCAGGGCGGCCCGGCGGACTCCGCGCCGCACATCCAGCCCGGCAGCGTGGACCAGGAGTGCGGACGCGGGCTGTTCCTCGTCGGCGCGCTGTCCGAGAGCTGGGGATCGCGGCCCACCGACAGCGGCCAGGGCCGGGTCGTCTGGGCGGACCTGCCGTACTCCTCCCTCGCCCACTGAGGCCCCGTTCCGCATCCGCGGGACCGGGGCCTCCGTCACGCCACGGGCCCTTCCCGGCCCGCGGCCGCCCTACAGCGGCAGCAGATCGGGCCGCTTGGGCTCGACATGGTCGCCGGAGGACTCCCCGCGCAGCCGGCGGCCGATCCACGGGACGAGGTGCTCCCGCGCCCAGTGGATGTTGTCCCGCCGCGCGTCGGCGGCCGAACGCTCCGCCTCCGGAGGCCAGGGCTGGTCCGGGTCGGCCGGCACCGCCATCCCGAGGACCTGCGCCGCGCGCAGCGCCACCCGGGTGTGCCCGTCGGCGGACAGATGCAGCCGGTCGTCGCTCCACGCCCGCCGGTCCTGCACCGACTTGAGCGACCACAGGTCCAGGACGGGACAGCCGTGCCGGTCCGCGATGGCCCGGACGTGTGCCGTATACGTCGCGATCTTGCCGCGCAGATGCTTGAGGACGGGGATGTCGCGGGTGTCGAAGCCGGTGCAGAGCAGGACCGTGCCGACCGCCTCCCGCAGATCGGCGACCGCCGCGTCATAGCGCTCGGCGACCGCGTCCGGGTCCGAGCCCGGCCGCAGGATGTCGTTTCCGCCGGCACAGAACGTCACCAGCGCAGGGGCGAGGGCTTTCGCCCGGGGCACCTGCTCCTCCACGATCTGGTCCAGGAGCCGGCCCCGGACCGCGAGATTCGCGTAGCGGAACTCCCCCTCGGCCCGCTGGTCCGAGAGGAGGACCGCGAGCCGGTCCGCCCAACCGATGTACGCCCCGTCAGGGCCGGGGTCCCCGACCCCCTCTGTGAAGCTGTCCCCGACGGCTGCGTACGACCCGATGGCGCCAGGGGCGCCGTTGCTGAAGTATTTCGAATCGTCTGCCACGTCAGGACATACTTCACCTCATGAAGTGACTTACGCCACCGTAACCAGGGGTTGACGAGGGGTGATTTATGCCACCAGGTCAAATTCTGCTCAAGTTGGAATACGGGGCGGGCGTCCCTCACTCCCGGGCGCTCCGTGACGCGCCGGGCCGCCCCCGCAATGACCTGATTGCCTATTGCACCAATGTCGTATTGTCGGAGGTGCCCCGCCTCGCCGACGAGCAAGCGTCGGCGGCCGAACCCGAGGAGCGCGCCCGTGACGCAGCAGACGCCGCAGGTCCCACAGGCCCAGCCCGAGCTCACGGAGGTCCGCAACTTCCGGGACGTGGGCGGTCTGCCGACCGTGGACGGGCGTCGCGTACGGGAGGGCAGGCTGTTCCGCAGTGGCCATCTCGCCCATGCGACCGAGACGGACGCCGCCTTTCTGGCCGGTCTCGGGCTGCACACCATCTTCGATTTCCGCAATGCCTCGGACATCAAGCTGGAGGGCCCCGATGTCGCGCTGCCCGGCGTGCGGAATGTGAACATCCCGCTCACCGACCCGGCCGACGGCGCGGAATTCTGGACGATGGTGCGCGACGGTGAGCTGGAGCAGCTGCGCTCCGCGCTCGGCGACGGCAAGGCCGCGGCCCGGATGGCCGCGACGTACCGCCACATCATCACCAGCCGCACCGAGGACCACAGCAAGGTGCTGCACGCGCTCGCCGAGGACAGCGTCCCCGCCCTGATGCACTGTGCGGCCGGCAAGGACCGGGCGGGCCTGTCCATCGCCGTGACACTGCTCGCGGTCGGGGTGGAGCGGGACGCGATCGAGGCGGACTACCTGATGTCCAACGACCCCCACCGCCGCTACAAGATCCGCCGCTCCGACAACTCCGCTGTGGGGATGTCGCAGGAGGTCATGGAGCTGCTCGCGCCGCTGTTCGGGGCGCACACCGACTACCTCACGGCCGCCTACGACGCGATCCGCCAGACCTGGGGCTCCACGGAGGCCTACCTCACCGACGGTCTGCGGCTGACCCCCGCCGTCCGCGAGCGGCTGCGGGAACAGCTGCTGACGGACTGACGGCGCGGCACCCGCTCACGGCGTGGCCACCCAGCCCGCGACCAGCACCAGCCCCGACGCCCGGTGCACCGCGAGGAAGCCGAAGGGCCGGTCGTAGCGGGCCGAGATCCGCTGGGCCCGGTAGGGCGGGGCCGGTGGCACGCCCCCCGCGGCCGCCGGCAGGAGGGTGACCGCGGCCGCCCGGAAGCCCAGCGGACCGAAGGTCGCGGTGGCCGTCTGCCGGGCGGCCGACACCGCGAGCGGCTGGTCGCTGATGCCGGGGAAGTGCCCGCGCGAGGTGTCGGTGGCGGAGGTGAGCCCGAAGAGGTCCGCCCGCTCCAGCAGATCGTGCTCGGCGCCGACGGTGAACCCGGTGGTGGTGAGGTGCAGACGCGGGTCCGTGTCATGGCTCGGCACGGTCGTCACCCGCAGCCCCGGACCGGCGCCGTCGGTCAGCGCCGTCCCGGACACCGTCGGATAGCCGCCCGCCAGCGCCGCGAGACCGTGGTGCAGCACCTCGCCGCCCGGCAGCTCCGGCCCGCCGAGCAGCAGATGGACATCGAGTCCGTTGTCGCCCGCGACCCGCACCGCGGTCAGCGGGCCGGCCGGGGTGTCGTGCACCCGCACCTGCTCCACGTCCCGCCCGGAACGGCTCAGCGCCGTCAACTCCCGCCCCTCCCAGGGCCCTTCGGACGGCCGGGCGGGGAACTCGCCGAACGGCTCGGTCCAGGTCGTGCGCACCAGCAGCGCACTGGCCAGCACGAACAGGGTGTCCGGGGTGAGCCGGGCCGGCATCCGCTCGATCAGGCCGTCGGTGTGCCGCCGCGCCCAGGTGTCCAGCGCGCTCCGGTCCGCGGCGAGGTCGCCGGTGAACTCGCCGTGCGTAGTGGGCGGCAAGCTGCCCAGCCACTCCGGGTGGAGGGCCAGGGCGCGGCGGGCCCACAGTCCCACCGCGGCATCGACGCCGTCCGCCGCCGCCAGTGCGGCGAGCAGCTCCCGGCCTTCGCGGACCGCGCGCTCCGCTTCGGTGCCGAGCGCTGCGGCCAGTTCCTTGCGGGCCGGGCCGTCGGCCGGCCCGGCGAGCAGGGCCAGCAGCGGCCAGACTCCGGCCGCGGTCAGGACGGAGTTCCGCTCCCCCACCGCCGCGCGCGCCCAGCGCGCCGTCATGTCGTTGACGGCCCGCGCCGTCGCCCCGGCCACCATGGCCTTCCCCCAGCGTCGTCAGCGGTTGGCGACCGCCTGCTTGACCAGCGTCCGCCCGAAGTCCCACATCAGGCCGCCGCCCCCGTGGGCGTCGTCCATGACGGCCGTGAACGCCTCGACGAAACGGTCCACTTCCCGCTCGCCGATGATCAGCGGCGGAATCAGCTTAATGACCTCCAGACGGTCTCCGGAGACCTGGGTCAGAATGCGGTGCCGCTGCAGCAGCGGCACCACGACCATCTGCGCGAACAGCCCCTTGCGGGCCGTCTGGAGCATCGTCCAGCGGCTGCGCAGCCCGAGGGACCTGGGGCGGCCGAACTCGATGCCGATCATCAGGCCGCGGCCCCGTACGTCGTGCAGCAGCTCGTACCGGGGGATCAGCTCCGCCAGCCGGGAGCGCAGCAGCTCGCCGGTGCGCCGGGCGCCGGCCACCAGCTGCTCGTCCTCCAGCACCGAGAGCACCGCGAGACCGGCGGCCATCGCCTGGGCGTTGGCGCCGAAGCTGGCGGAGTGCACCAGCACCCGGTCCATGGACGAGTAGACCTTCTTGAAGATCCAGTCCTTGCCGAGCGTCGCCCCGACCGGCACATAGCCGCCGGACAGCGCCTTGGCCACACACACCAGATCCGGCTCGACACCGTCCTCGTGCTGGTAGGCGAAGAAGTCACCGGTGCGGCCGAGGCCGGTCTGCACCTCATCGGCGATCAGCAGGGCCTGGTGCCGGTGCAGCAGTTCCTGGGCGGCGCGCAGGAAGCCCGGCGGGGTCGGGTGGACGCCCTTGCCCTGGATGGGCTCGATCACAAATCCCGCCACGTCGCCGCGCTTCAACTCCCGTTCCAGGGCGGCCAGATCACCCAGTGCGATGGCGGTGTCCGGCAGCAGCGGGGCGAAGCCGTCCCGGAAGCCGTCCTCACCGTTGACGGAGAGCGAGCCGGTGGTCAGACCGTGGAAGGCATGGGTGCAGTAGAGGACGCGGGGGCGACCGGTGGCGTAGCGGGCGAACTTCAGGGCGGTCTCGACGGCTTCGGTGCCGCTGTTGCCGAAGAAGACCCGGTCGAGGTGGGGCGTGTGGGTCAGCAGCTTCTCGGCGAGCAGTCCGGGCAGCGGCTGGCAGTCGAAGCGGGTGAGGTCGGCCAGTTGGGCGTCCAGCACGTCGTGCAGCGCCTGCCGGACGACGGGGTGGTGCCGGCCGAGTCCCATCACCCCGAATCCCGCGAGCATGTCCAGGTAGTCCTGGCCGTCGCTGTCCCAGAAGTAGGCGCCCTCGGCCCGCTCGTAGACCTTGTCGAAGCCGAGGGTGTGCAGCATCCGCGGCAGCTGGTGGTTGAGGTGGCGGGTGTGCAGCGCATAGCGCTCGCCGCCGCGCTCGGCGAGCAGCCCGGTCAGGTCGAATGTGGTCACGACTGCTTCTCCTTACGGGTCAGCGCACCGCTGACCCGGGCGGCGCTCCCGGCCCGGTCCGGCGCCCGCACCGTACAGCGGGCGGGCACCGTACGGGAGCCGGGGGTGCCCTCGGGGACCACGAAGGCGGCGACAGGAC